>NZ_JAGFEV010000003.1:0-445683 GCF_039655985.1 Acinetobacter sp. BWR-L5
AAGTGAAACCTCTTAGCGCTGATGGTAGTGTGGAGTTATCCATGTGAGAGTAAGTCATCGCCAGCTCATTAATTCAAAATCCCCCTCCGCTTAATGCAGAGGGGGATTTTTTTATGCTGAAAATATTAAAAATAAAAAGAGTAGAGCGGAGAATGCGTGTTAAATTATAAAAAAATGCATTTATATAAATTAAAATTATGTGAAATATCTATTATTTATCAAAGAATTCGAAAAATGCAAATTATTTTGTGTGATTTTTATACAACTTTGGTCTAGTTTTTCCAAAAAAAGCCCTTTCAATTGTTTTATTTATAGACAAAAACTGAATTATGATTCATTTTATATAAAAGTGAATTTGGATTCACTTTTTATAATAAAGCTCACAATTGGAGGTGAGGGAAAAATGACAGCGACAACAATGAATGTAAATGCTGTAATCGATCAGGCTAAGTTTAAGCCTTTTCATTTAACGGTTGTTTTGTGGTGCTTATTCGTCGTCTTGTTTGATGGCTATGATTTAGCAATTAACGGTGTGGCTTTACCACTTTTAATGAAAGAGTGGGGCATGACGGCTGTTCAAGCGGGAATGCTAGCCAGTACTGCCTTAGCAGGCATGATGTTTGGTGCAATGCTATTTGGGATGCTGGCTGATAAAATTGGCCGTAAAAAAGTCATTATTATCTGTGTTACGTTATTCAGTGGGTTCACTTTTGCGGGTGGCTTTGCTTCAAACCCGACTGAATTTGGTATTTTACGCTTTATCGCGGGTCTTGGAATTGGTGGTGTATTACCGAACTTGGTCGCTTTAACTTCGGAATATGCGCCGCAGAAGTTTCGTAGTACTTTGGTGACTGCGATGTTTAGTGGCTATGCAATGGGTGGGATTATGGCAGCACTTCTGGGTGTTGCGTTTACGCCAACCTTTGGCTGGAAGATCATGTTTTTCATTGCGGGTATTCCATTACTGTTTATTCCTATTTTATGGAAATTCTTACCTGAATCAGTTACTTTTTTAGTGAAAGACCAGCAGACAGAAAAGGCACGCAGCATTATTCAACGACTGGTACCTGAAGAGACTGTAACTTCAGATACTGTTCTAGTGCTGAACGAAGCGAAAGTACCTGATGCGTCTGTCGCTGCCTTGTTTAAAAATGGCCGTGGTATGGGTACAGTTTTATTTTGGTGCTGCTTTTTCATGTGCTTATTGATGGTTTATGCCTTAGGAAGCTGGTTACCAAAACTGATGATGGCTGCGGGTTATTCGATGGGCAGCAGTTTAATGTTCCTCCTTTCTTTAAATATTGGCGCGGTGATCGGCACTGCTGGTGGTGGTGTGCTCGCGGATCGATTCCACTTGAAACCTGTCATTATTAGCATGTTGACTGTCGGGGCATTTGCACTGGTGGGTTTAGGCTTTAATTCACCACAACCTGTAATTTATTTATTGGTTGCACTTGCAGGAGCGGCTTCGATTGGTTGTAGTATTTTGCTATATAGTTATGTGGCGCAATATTATCCATTGGCTGTTCGTTCAACCGGGTTGGGTTGGGCATCAGGGATTGGCCGTGTGGGTGCAATCGTGGGGCCAATTGTCATTGGTGTATTGTTGGGCATGGAATTACCACATAAGTTGAATTTTATTGCTGTGGCGATTCCTGCGGTGCTTGCTGCGATAGCGGTTTCTTTTATCCGTTTAAATAGTGCTGAAGAAGCAGTTAAAACTCAGGTGAAAGTTTCGAGTTCAATCAAAGCATCTTCTTAATCAAATCCCAAAAAGATAAAAGGCTCTCATTTTGAGGGCCTTTATTTTTGCAAAATGGGTGTACCGTTGGGTGATATTTGGTCGTGTTTGAAGGAGAGTGCTATGCTAAAGGTAGCATTAAATAGGGCAGTACAATAACAATGATTAAGCAGCAGAAAAAACTCGAACCTGAGCAAAGTGAACATTTATTCAATACCTTAGAACAACGGTTTCAACAGCATACTGAACGTCATATGCAAATTAGTTGGGCATTTGTCCGAGAACAACTTTTGCACTCTCCTGAAAAACTATATGCGTTACAACAAATGGAAATAAGTGGTGGTGAGCCCGATGTCGTGGCTTTACCGAATACACAAGATGTGTATTTTTTTGATTGTTCAATTGAGTCACCGAAGGGGCGACGGAGCATGTGTTATGACCGAGAGGCATTATTGAGTCGTAAGGATCATCCGCCTGAAAATACAGTGCTAGATTGGGTACAGGCGTATGGCTTAAGCTTAGTGACGGAACAACAGTATTATCTTTTACAGCAGATCTTTAATTTTGACTTGAAAACATCCAGTTGGGTTGAGACTCCAGCTGAATTACGTCAACAAGGCGGGGCAATTTTTTGTGATCAGCGCTATGGTCGTACGTTTACCTATCATAATGGCGCTGCTTCGTACTATGCGAGTCGAGGATTTCGGACTTATATTCAGCTTTAACTGTGGGATAGAGATAAAAAGAAACCCCGACATCCTGTCGAGGTTTCTTTGTATTTCAGTGTTTAGATACAACTCCTGTCATATCTCACATCCTGATGCTCAAACTGATTATTGTTGTTTTAAGTTTGGGAAACGTCCTGTTTCCTGATGGTTTAAATATACATGGTGATGGCTGTTGTTCAAACAGCATTTTAACCACGCTATTTGTAAGCCTAAGCTGACAAAAGTAAATGGCTTATATAATTTTTGCTTACTGCTTTAAATCAGCATCGTTTAAATAGGCTGATGAATACTGGATTGGTCTAGTGAAACTGAGGATGTTCTACGAAATGACTGGCTTTGATGGTTCTCTTTTAAATATAGAGCATCACTGGTATAGCGCGGTTGTAAATACGACTGCGTTGTAAGTACATAACAATATTAAAAAGTTGTATGCATGCATGTGATGTTCATCAGAAACATGATCAATCTTCTCCGATGGAGTGGATATTTGAATAAAAATGTGAAAAGTAATGTTTTATACATACAATTGATGGCTTGAGCAGCCTTTAGATTGATTTTTTTAGTAGGTTGAACATCGTTGAGGGATATTAAAATTTTATGCAGCGAAATAGGTGGAATAAATCATTCCAAAAAGTTTGTTAATTTATAACTAATTTTGTACAATAAATAAGCTGATTAATTGAACGGTTGAATCAGCACACATTATAAAAATGGAATATTTGAAGCAGAAATTACAGAATATTTTTATAAAAGTGAGTATTGTTGAACCATATAAAAGGGAAGTTTAATCGACACACTTTAACCAAGGTTTTGTGAAAACTCCTCTGTTTGTCATTTAGAACCTTGCACCCAAAAGGTCGAAGCTAAATCAAACACTCAAGATTAATATTAAATGGTTCTTTTCTATTGCGAGATAACCAAATAAAAAGCAATTAAAAGGGACCTAGGTTTAGGTGTTTTATGTCAGGAACTCGTGAAAACTGGACATCACGATCTGGTTTTATTATTGCAGCTGTAGGTTCGGCTGTAGGTTTAGGTAATATTTGGCGTTTCCCTTATGTTGCTTATGAAAATGGTGGCGGTGCCTTTCTTATTCCTTATTTATTGGCGTTAATTACCGCTGGTTTACCTCTGTTATTTTTAGATTATGCAACGGGGCATCGTAGTTCGGGGTCACCACCTAAAGCCTATCGGGCTTTGTTTAAAGGCGGTGAAACGCTGGGTTGGTGGCAAGTCTGTGTGTGTATCATCATTGGTTTGTACTATGCCAGCGTACTGACGTGGGCGGGAAGCTATGTTTACTTCTCGATTGGTCAGACTTGGGGCAGTGATCCTGAAAGTTTCTTCTTTAATACCTACTTACAAACTTCGAAAGCAACAGGTTTCGATTTACAGTTTGTAAGCCATTTATTTTGGCCAATCGTGGGAATTTGGGCACTGACCTTAATTATTCTGTTTGGCGGGGTTAAAAAAGGTGTTGAATTATCGAATAAGATTTTCATGCCTTTGCTATTCGTTTTATTCACCATTTTAGTGGTGCAATCACTTCGTTTACCCGGTGCAGCAGAAGGCTTAAATGCATTCTTTACGCCGAACTGGTCTGCGATGATGGACTATAAAGTGTGGTTGGCGGCGTATGGTCATACCTTCTTCTCGCTTTCTGTGGGTTTCGGGATCATGGTGACTTATGCATCTTACTTAAAGCCAAAGACCAATTTGACAGGCTCAGGTTTAATCGTTGGTTTTGCCAACGCTTCAACTGAAATCTTGGCGGGTATTGGTATTTTTGCTGCATTGGGCTTTATGGCGCATGCCGCAGGCAAAGAAGTTCAAGATGTGGTGAGTGGTGGTATCGGTTTGGCATTTATTGCTTTCCCGAAAATCATTTCAAGTCTTGGTGCAGGTGCTGATTTATTCGGTCTATTGTTCTTCTCATCATTATTTGTTGCCGGTATTTCTTCCATGGTCAGTATCTTGGAAGTGCCGATTGCAGCGATGCAGGATAAGTTAAAATGGAGCCGTAAAAAAGCAGTTACCATTATCGGTGGTGGTAGTGCACTGGTTTCAGTGATCTTATTCTCAAGTGTGAATGCGATTAAATTGGTAGATATCGTGGATCACTTTATCAATAACATTGGCATTGTGGGTGGCGCACTTGTTTCTATTCTTTGTATTACTTGGTTTAAGCGTTCAGCATTGATTGAGTTGCGTGATCACGTAAATCGTATTTCCACAATTCAACTCGGTAAGGGTTGGGCATTTACCTTGACCGTGATTACTTCACTCGTGTTATTAACGACGTTGAGCATGACGTTATTTAATTTGGTGAAAAATGGTTACGATACCTATAGCATGAGTCTGCAAGGGCTATTTGGTTGGGGCAGTGTGATTTTCTGTGCTGTCGTCGCAATCGTACTCAGCAAAGTTAAAGATCGCTAGGAGAAAAAAATGAATACTTCAGCAATCGTAATGATGGTGATTTCAATGTTGTTTGTTTGGGGAGGACTTGTGTTGTCTATTCTCCACTTGATGAAAAATCCAGAAGAGCTCGATGATGTTCTTGAAGAAGTGAAAGACCAGCATACGTTGTAATACCTGATATAAAATTTAACCCTGAAAATAGGTATTTACCTATTTAAAATAACGCCCGATGAGCTTCATTGGGCGTTATTTTTTTCTATGGAGGTAAAGCGAGTTGGCAGCTTCGATAAGCCTTTTTTGATGAGTTGATTTGGAGCTTATTGTTCACGTCCATTTGGCTCGAAATAAATAAGAATTTAAACGACCAGAAAGCACAAAAAGTATGCTGTACAAATTTTATCTAATAAATATGCAATCACAATAACAACTATGATACAAAATAGTATAGAATTGTGACACAGTTTGTACTTTTGCTGGCTAATTCATATGAAAATTAACAAAAAGAAATTTTCTGCTCTGTCGTTTTTATTTTTTTTTTCATTAGAAGCACATGCATTTCCACAACCGGGAAGCTATATTTCTAACGTTGCATCTGGGGACTATACCGATGAGATGGGAAATGTTTTATTGGTCAATTCCAATCCCGTGGCATTGGAAGTGCAAAAAACGTACTCACTGACTTTAGTACAAAATCAAAACCAATATGGTGTGGTTGGTGGGGCGGTAAATCTGCCACATGTGTTAACCAATACAGGTAATACTGCTGATCGATATACATTGGGTCTAGTACAAAGTAGCACTGATAATTTTGATTTAAGTAATGTGAAGGTCTATGCAGACCGCGATCAAAATGGTTTAGCAGATAATACCGAAGACTTATTGGTGGGATCAATTGAGCTCAATGCGGGTCAATCTTTAGCAGTTGTGATTGTAGGTAGTATCCCGACCAATGTGTCTTTTAATCAGCTCAGTAGTTTAGACCTCAAAGCTGTGAGCCAACAAAGTGCTACGCTTTCTGCACAAGTCACAGATACGATTCGCGTTGTCGATGATGCTGTGATTTCTCTCGTTAAAGCGCAAAGTGCAAGTGAAGGCAATATTGGTGACCTGATCACCTATACTTTGACCTATCGAAATACAGGGACAGCAACACGTCGTGTCGTGCTGCAAGATGTGTTGGATGATTCTTTAGAATACGTATCCGGGTCGGCAGTTTGGAATCAAAATAGCACAGCACTCACCGATGCAAATGATACAGAAGGATCTGCGAATACAGGAATAGCCTATCAACTTAAACCTGATGGGAAGAGTCTAGAAGCCAGTATTACGGCTGTTGCACCACTCACATCAGGCACATTGGCTTTTAAAGCCAAAGTGAAACAAGGTGCTGCCAATAAAATTCCAAACACGGCAGGTTTTGTACAATATGACATGGATAATACCACGGTAAAACTGAGCAGTTTCTCCAATACCGTGATCTATAATTTGGCTGCTGTCTATGGGGTGGTTTTAAATAATAAATCTAGTTCAGCAACGAACGTCGGTAACCCGAATAACAGTCCTGATAACTTAGTGATTCAAGCCAGTTTGAAACCAGGGCAAGAGGTTTTCTTTAATAACTATGTTTGGAACATTGGTAATACCACAGATACTTATAATTTAGGTTATAGCTCAAACAATTTGCCTAGCTGTGCCAAAGTTAATTTTTACACGCAGGACGGAAAAACTTTACTTACGGATACCAATGGTGACGGTAAAGTCGACACAGGTTCGATTTCAAATGCGGCGGTAAAACAAATTCAGGTTGGAGTATCGGCCTCTACAGGCTGTAGCAGCAGTGTCAGCAATATCAATATTGATGTGGTTGCGACATCCATTGCTTCAAGTACAGTCTCTGACCCGATTCGTAACCAAATTACAGCTTTAACTGCTGCATCCAGCAGTAGTGATTTATATAATGCTGACCAATCGGGTTTAGGCGTGGGGATCGTGGATAACGCCGGTCAACCCTTACGTACGGTTAAAGTTACTTCGGGTAAAGCGGTTTTTCCTTTGGTAGCAAAGAATAATTCAACCCAAGCCAATAACTATAATTTGTATGCATCCTTTAGCGCGATTGATGTCGCCAATATTATGCCTACCACTAAAACAGGTTTTAGCGTCAAATTTTATGAAGGTGATGCCAGCTGTCAAACGGTGGGTAAGCAAATTACCAATACGGGAACCTTAGGTGCAGGAGCAAGCAAGGCATATTGTGCAGTGATTGATGTTGACGTAAGCCAACAGAATTTTACAGCGCCGATTTGGTTTGCGATTCAATCACCGGTTAATCAACAAGCGGACTCGATTAAGAACCAAATTGAAAGTAATGTCGCACGCTTACTCACCCTGACCAATGATCAGCAAGGTCAGGTGAGTGTGGGTGGCACGATTGTCTATGCGCATACTTTAAAGAATTTGGGCAATATGGCAGAAGGGGCAAACGCAGGTTCTCAAGTGAATTTGAAAGTTGTACCACTTAGAAATGATGGCTTTGTTTATACCCTTTATTATGATGCAAATAAAAATGGTCAGATTGATAGTGCAGACCAAATTATTAGCGCAACAACCAGTTTAAATCAGCTTTTGGGTAGTGCGGGTTTAGTGGCGCAGGCTGATATTCAACTTTTACTTAAAGTGCAGGCGGCCCCTTCTGCAACAGAAGGTGTGGTGAGTCAGGCGGATATCGTGGTTGAAGTGTCTGATTTTAATGGCATTCATTTAGATAACTTAAAAAATACAGATGTGACCACGGTTGCAACAGGGCATTTACAGTTAGTTAAAACACAAGCAGCGAATAGTAGCTGTACCACCACTAATTTAGCATCTTTGAGCTATTCCACCCAGTTGGTTTCAGTCAAGCCAAATCAATGTGTGGTGTATAAGCTGACACTTAAAAATGATGGTGGTTCAGTGGTGAAGAATGTGCAGTTTAATGATGTTGTTCCAGCTTATACCAGCCTAGTAGGAACGCCTGTCATTGTTCCGTCAGGTACAAATTTATCTTCTGGTGACAAAGTTTCTGCTTTGGTGAGTAGTTTAGATCCAAGCCAAGAAGCCAATTTCTACTTTGTTATTCGTGTTAACCCTTAAGAGTAGGCTCGGAAAATGTTTGCAGAAAAGAAAATGATTCGAAATATGCGTATTGCCATGCTGAGCTTATTGGGGGCAACAGCATCGACTTGGGTTTTTGCTGATGCTCTGGTCATCAGTAACATGGCTGTGGGTGAATACAAGGAAGAAGGTTCTACGGTTGTTCAAGTGGCGCGTTCCAATTTGGTTCAAACCACTGTTATTCCTGTGTATAACCTCAGTTTGAAAGATAACCGAACGGAATATGTGCGCCCAGGGCAGGCGGTCTATTATCACCATGTTCTAACCAATACTGGGAACGAACGCGATCTTTATAATTTGTTGGGCAGTCAAATTGCAGGGGGGAGTTTTACCCATAGCAATATTGAAATTTATTTAGATGCCGATCGCAATGGTGTTGCAGACAATAATACGCCAATGAGCCAATATAGCTTAAATGCTGGAGAGACGGTTGCACTGATTATTAAAGCCATTATTCCTTCATCAGCAGCCGTAAATAGCTCCAGTCAGATTCAACTCACAGCGACCTCTACACAACAACCTAGTCTGACTCAAAATAACATTGATACATCTCGCATCACGGATCAGGCAGTTTTAAATTTAACCAAGAGTTTTGATAAAACAACCGTTGTGAATGGGGATATCGCGACCGTCCGTTTAACCTATTTCAATAATGGTAATAACAGCGGTGTAGTGAATATTAGTGACTTGTTGGATACCACGCAGTTGACGTATGTCACGGGTAATGAAAACTGGAATGGGCAAGCACTGAATTCTGCGACAGGCAGTAATGATCCAACAGGCATTAATTATTACCTTGATACGGATGGTAAAACTATTCGTGCGCAAATCACCAATGTCCCTGCGAATGCGCAAGGCTATATTGAGTTCCGTGTTCGGGTTGCTCGTACTGCACCCGGTGAGATTCCCAACTTTGCCAATATGAACTATGACCATGATGGTTTGTCTACTACAGCAAATTTAACCACGCAGTCCAACACCGCAGTATTAAACATTAAACCGATTTATGGGGTGGTGATTAATGCGGATGTAAATAGTGTGAGTGGCGCAGACTTACTGACTAAATCTGCGGTCAGTAGTGGTGGTACAGTTAGTTTTGAGAACTATGTGTGGAATACTGGCACAGTGGCAGATCGGTTCAATTTAAGTTTTGCTAGCCATAATTTACCCACAGGGAGTGTGCTGGAGTTCTATCGTGCAGATGGTGTCACCCCTCTGTTTGATAGCAATAATGATGGGATTGTTGATACGGGAACGCTAGATGCTGGTGCTAAACTTCCGATAATTGTGAAAATTACGTTCCCAGCAGACTATGTTGATACAGCCAATACTACATATAACATTGTGCCTAAAGCACAGTCGATAACAGACAATAGCAAAACAGATACGGTACAAGATCGAACCTCACTGATACAAGGTACAGCTTCTCGCTTAGTGGACTTGATCAATAGCCCTGAAACTACAGCAAATGGGACAGGAAATGGCAATGTATCGAATGGCGGTTCGCCGTGGAAAACTTTGGCTGGGGTGAATAACCAAACGGTGGTGTTCCCGCTTACAGTACGCCATACCGGTCAAGCGACGAGTTATAACTTTAGTGCTGATGCTGATAACAATTTTGCGACGGTTGCATTGCCAAGCGATGTCAGTTCGGTGCGTTATTTTGCTTCATCAACCACAGACTGCTCGGTGCTTGGAGCAGAAATTACGTCAACGCGGTTGTTAAATAATGGTGAATCTCAGCTCTATTGTGCGGTTGTGGAAATTCGAGCAGATGCAAAAAGTACAACCCAGCCGATTCCAATTTATTTTAAAGTGGCTTCTTCTATTTTACCGACCTCAGCACCAAACAATGGCTATGATGTGATTCAAAATGCCATTACGATTAACTCGAATGCGAGTCAAGGTGGAGTAAGCTTAGAACCCGATTTACGTGGGCAAATTGCCCCAGGAGGCAGTATTGTTTATACCCACACCTTAAAACCGTGGGGAACGTCTGTATTGTCAGCAACGGATAGTTTAAGTGTTGCCAATGATCGAACTGGTTTTACGACAACCTTATATTATGATGCGAATAATGATGGGCAGCTTGATGCTTCTGATCCAATCATCCAAAACTTAGCTATCGTGAGCGCATCTATTTTAGCCAGTAAAGCACCAATCCGTATTTTTAATAAAGTTGAAAATACCTCGTACAATACAGTAGGGATTGTGAATACTTCTGTGATTAGTCTAAAAAATAGTGCAGCAGCGGTATTGGATACGGCAACAGACATTACGACCATTACCAGTGCGCCTGTGCGTTTAACCAAGTTACAAGCCAAAGATAATAATTGTGATGGCGTAGCGGATGGCGCGTATACCTCAAATGTGTTGCCGATTACACGTAATGCAGATGGTTCGGGGCAATGTGTTCTGTATCAATTAACCGTGAAAAATTTGGGGGCTTCGGCCATTGGGCGATTTAATTTTTATGATTACACGCCAGAGGCGATGGTGATGAGTAAAGCACCAAGTTGTACCAGTTGTGAATCGGGCTCATTAACTGCGCCAGCACTGGGACAAACAGGTGCAGTGAAAGGTTCAGTTGCAGCCATTAAAAGCAATGAAAGCCATAGCTTAGAGTTTGGGGTGAAATATGTGGGGAACTAACCAACAACCAGTAAAGTTGTTTTTGACCATTACTCAGAAGCTTCAACATATGCAGGTGTGCCGCCCAGTATTGCTGTTTATTGCCAGTACGCTTTGTTGGATAAGTGTGAATGCAGCAACGCCGACGCTTGAGAT
Organism: Acinetobacter sp. BWR-L5; assembly: GCF_039655985.1. Classification (NCBI taxonomy): domain Bacteria; kingdom Pseudomonadati; phylum Pseudomonadota; class Gammaproteobacteria; order Moraxellales; family Moraxellaceae; genus Acinetobacter; species Acinetobacter sp. BWR-L5. Next base: position 10,831 of record NZ_JAGFEV010000003.1, read on the forward strand.
CATGTCTAATTCGTATAGTGGAACACCTTATGTGGGAGGTACGACATCAGCACAAAGGCACACTTATGTATTTAATGCAAATAATCCGAATGATAATTCAGGTACATTGAATTATTTCCCCAAAGTTAATCTAAATTATACGTTGACCAATCAGCAGTATGATGCGGCGGGTGTGCCAGCATTGTTTTTTGGTGGAACCAATCTTACGGTTTTTCCAAAACTAGCTGATCAAGGAGCACCAGAGAGTTCTCATTTTTCGTCTACCAGAACTTTGCTAAACCAAGGGATAGATATTAATTCAAACTATGGTTTACGTATGACTGCGGATACCACTAAATACCTTGGTTCTTCAGTAGATACCACGAATGTAAATGGAGGATTAGGTTATGAAGTTGGAGAGGTCACTTTAACTTGGGATCGAGCTGTGACAAATCCAGTCATTAATATATCTGGTTTGGGTGCTGTTCGTACCATATCTGGCAATAGTATTTTAGGAATATCTGCACAATTCAAGTTAACCACCACTACAAATATTATCCGTACATATGCCTTATCTGGTACAAACTTTTCTGTGACTCCCAATGGTGAAATTCGAAATACTTCTACATCGCTTTGGCCAGATGCACGTGATGGAGGAGCATCAGGAAGTATTCAAGTTTTAACCTCAGCTCCTATTACTGTTTTGAAATTTAAAGTTTATTTTAGAACAGATAGGACGAGAGGGGTTATTGAGGAAGGATCACAAACTGGTCGTGGATTACAGGATGCCTTTGTTTTTAGTGGTTCTAGTGTCGACTCTATGGTTGGTGATTTGGTGGTTTCCAAAACAAACAATGCGACTCAAGTCTATGCAGGTAGTACGACGACTTATACAGTTCGTGTCACGAATAATGGACCCGATACCTATACAGGAACATTGCTTAAGGATGTGGTTGGCACAGGGCTTACCGCGACCGCCGTCGCGTGTAGTACAGTTGCCAATAATAAATGTAGCACAGCTCCAGCTTTAAGCAGTTTGGCTTCTATTGATACAGGAAGCTTAGCTGCTGGTGAATTTTACGAAATTTTAGTGACTGCACGTGTTGATGCGGCAGCGGGCAGTACGGTAACCAACACAGCTACAGTAGAAGTGCCAACATTAGGTTCTTCAACTGGGGCAAGTTGTACAACTTTAAATGCCAACGGTATTACTCGTTCATTTAACTCGAACACAGGTGCTTGTACAACAACAGATCAAGATACGGTATTGGCATCGGCAGATTTGGAAGTCTCGAAAACTTCCGATAAGACGACATACAATACAGGTGATGTCGTGAAATATACGATTAAGGCTTGGAATAATGGGGGTGTTGCAGTTACAGATGCAACATTAACAGATGCAGTTCCTACCAATATTTCGAGTTTAACTTGGACTTGTACCAAATATGGGACGGCAGTGTGTCCAACGTCTATGACCAGCTCAGAGAGCAGTAACAGTCTAAGTGCAACAGGATTGAATCTTCCTGCAAATGGAAAAAATGTCAATTATTTAGAGTTCGCTATATCTGGCTTGGCTTATAAAGCCGGTTCTGTTGCCAATACTGCATCTATTTCTACCAGTGTTTTTGATTCAAATGCTGTAAATAATAGTGCTACGACAAACATGACGATTACGCAGAATACGCCAATTACTACGGGAAGTTCGCAAAATCAGTGTTTAGTCAGTCAAGCAGTAAATCTTGTTTCTGATACAACTTTTAGAAAATATGATGCCGACAATACTTTGGCAGCTTTTGATAATAATTTAAAAACAGCAGGGAGCAGTCCAACAGTACTTCCAAATAGCATCATGTATGGCACAGGAGCAAATGGTGCTTTGCAAGTGAGAGGGCGATTGAGTTGGTCATATGGCTACCCACGCAGTAACACAACAGGGGTGACCATTCGAGTCTTGGTAGATGGAGTAGCTTATGCTGTTCTGGTAACACCAGGTAAAAGTGCAAATACAACAGCGTCGTTCAATGCCTTAAATGGTGCGCAAGTTTCACAATCAGACTATTCATTAACTTCATATCAAACAGATCCGGGAAGTATTAACTTTACGATTACACTCCCTACATCTGTGACGAATATTAAAGTTGTACGTTCCGAGTTCCAGAGTTATGCAGGTTCGGGTGTAGCAGGTGATGATATTAGTATTGGTTTAAATGACGTGAATGCGTGTTTAAAGCCGACCTTCCAAATGAACAAAGTATCTGAAAATGGCACCGATAGCTTTAACTTCAACGCGTTCTCAAATTTGACAAATAACAATGCTGAAATCATTACTAGCGGTGAAGTGGTTACAACTGTAATTGGAACAGCTCAGTCTGTACGCTTAAAAACCAGTACATCACCTGTTGAGCAAGGTTCAACTGTAGCCTATGCAATCCCAAACACCGCAATTAGTTTTACTGAGTCTGCTTTAACTTTATATGCACTGAAGAGTGTGGAGTGTATCGATAGCAATGCCTCTGTTTCAGGGAATAGCTCAGGTAATTTGGGAAGCTTAAGTGGACTGACTCAAACTATTCCAGCAGCAAACGTGAAATTTGCGTCTAAGTTTATTTGCCGCGTGACAAACAGTAAGAATGCAGGCTATGTATTTTCTGGCCGAGTTTTTAATGATAACAGTGGCACAACTTCAGATACATCAAAGGCCTATAATGGTGTCGTAGATGTGGGTGAGTTGGGAATAGCAGGCAGCATTGTTGAATTACAAGATTGTAACAGTAAAGCCGTTTTGGCCTCTGCTACAAGCAATGCCAATGGTGAGTTTAGAATTCAAACATTGCAAGATGTATTCGTAGGACGCAGTAATGTCTGTCTCATGCAACATAATGTGACAGGCTATGATTCAGTAAGTTCTGCAAAAGTAAGTAATGTCACAGCGACAGCAGATAGCACAAATGATCAGTTTACGATTCCAAAAGCAAATAATGTCACCAGTTATGAAGGCTTTTTGTTTGGTGATGCCGAGTTAAAATTGATCTTAAGCCAAAATGGACAAAAAACTATTGTGGCTGGGGATGTCGTGGATTATCCGCATGAATTGACGGCTAAAAGTGTGATGAATGTGCTCAATCTAACGGAAAGTAAAGAACAGCAACCTGCAAATAATCAGCCTTGGCAGAGTTTAGTTTACGTGGACAGCAACTGTAATGCACAGTTAGATCAAGGTGAGAGTTTACTGACGAGTCGCACCATCAAAGCCAATGAAAAAGTTTGTTTGATTCAGCGAGTAATTTCACCAACCACAGCGCAAGGTGGTGATCGGTTTATTACGAGCTTTAAGGTCAATGGAAAAGGAACTTATAGCGCTGCCACTGTGAAAGAAAGTAATAGTGTGAATGACATTACGACTATTGGGACAGCAGGTTTAAACATCGGTAAGTTGGTTCGAAAAACATCTACATGTCCCGCACCTAGCAATAATACGACGCCGTTTACTGTGTCAAACCAAGCTGCGAAAGGGGATTATTTGGAATATCAAATCACCTATACCAACAATTCGAACAAAAACTTAGTTGATGTTGTTTTAAAAGATAGTGTTCCCGTGGGTACGGTTTATGGAGCAATGTCGTGTACAGCTACAGGTTGTCAAACTGAGGCAAATGCAGGGCAGTTGAAATGGACAATTCCTGGTGTCTTGGCACCGAAACAAAAGGGGCAAGTGGGCTTCTGTGTACGCATTCCCGATTAATTAATTTTTGATATGGCAAGCCCCTTCTGGGATCTACATGAAGGGGCTTTTTATTGCTCATTTTTATAAAAGGGAGATGTAGTTTTTTTTATGTATTTACTTGAAAAATATATTAAATAATAAGCGTGGGTTGAATAATTTAAAGACAGTTATAGCGTCTATTTTGTCCAGATGGTTCTCTCAGAAAAATAACATTTAGGACTCTTACAGAGCATTAAAATTTTTACTAGCAGCTGTTATTTTTTGTATCTTTTACAAATGTTTCACTATGTAATTTGGTTTTAAAATAAAAATATAATAAATATCAGTAACTTGATTGTTGTTGTGTGATTTTTTGTATCCAGTAAAAATAATACAAGGTGAACTAGTTAACATTTTTTTTAAATAATGTATGGTTGTTTGTGTGATTTTTGTTTAATATTGCTTTGAGATTTGTTGCATTAATTTATAAAAAAGTGATTAGTGTCACAAAAAGTTCGCATTGGTTCGCAGTGGATAAAATCATGTTAAACAAAAATTCTATGCTGAAAAAAATGACAATTAGTTTGATGTTTGTTGGGGTTGCTGCCAGTGCGATGGTGGCAACTGCAGCGACCAATAATGAGCCTGTCTCTGTTCAGCTTAAAGCGTTTAAAAAAGTTGTAGACAATAAGGGGAATGCACAATTTAAAGCTGCAGACTCAATTAAACCGCAGGATGTGATTGAGTATCGTGCGACTTATACCAACAACACGACAGGTAATATCAAAAGCTTAAAGGCGACATTACCGATTCCAGCCGATACCCAATATTTGGGTGCAAGTTTGCCTTCTGGTGCATTGGGAAGCACGGATGGTGTCAACTTTGCAGCAATGCCATTAAAGAAAAAAGTAGATGGCAAGTTGGTCAATATTCCATTGAAAGAATACCGTGCTTTACAGTGGCAGATTGCAGAGTTACCAGCAAAAAAGTCCGTAACGGTTAGTGCACAAGCCAAAGTAAATACTTCAAACGATTAATTTCTAAATTTTACACACATCATTCCGATGGAGTCGGGGGACTTTCATGTCTATGAATTTGAAAACAACAAAGCGAAATAACCTTTATTTGTCAATTGCGACAGTCTTAGGTGGGTTTGCTTTCTTTGCTACAGGCACCACATATGCAGCTGCACCAGCTGCGGGTACGAACATTAGTAACATTGCAACTGCGTCGTATGTGGATGGTACGTCGACCACACGCACTGTCACTTCGAATGAAGTCAAAACGACTGTTTTACAAGTGGGTAGTTTCACACTTGAACAAGACCGTAGTGCGACTGCGAATCCGAACGGTGTGGTGACTCTATCACACGTCTTGACCAACACTGGTAATGGAACAGATAAGTTCACATTAAGTTTGGCAAACATCGCTGGTGATGCATTTGATTTCTCAAATATTGCGATTTATTTAGATGCGAACAAAGACGGCGTGCCTGATAACAACACCAATTTAATGGGGCAGGTTATTACCTTAAATGCGGGTGAGTCTGCAGGTTTAGTGGTTGTGGGTACAACGGCATCAACAGCTCAGGCAAATGACTTGGGTAAATTGACTTTATCAGCAGAAAGTACGTTCATCGGTTCAAGTGATATCAAAGTTAACACGGATACAGTGAAAATCGTGGGCGGCGCGGTGATTCAAGTCACAAAATCTGCCAATGTTACTGCTGTAACTCGTGGTGATACGGTGACTTATGAGTTGACCTATAAAAACACAGGTAATGCTGACGCAACAAATTTAACCATTGAAGATATCCTGCCAGCAGGTGTGACGTACGTTGCTGGGTCTGCGCGTTGGAGTGGTCAAACAGCGGCATTGACAGATGCTACTGGTGACGAAACAGCAGCGAAGTACGAATTTACCAATGGTAAAGCGCAATTGGTATTGGCATCAGTACCACGTAACAGCACAGGAAAATTAACATTCCAAGTAACAGTCAACGCAAGCGCACCAGCGGGTAAAATTACCAACATTGCAACATTTGACCCAGATGGACCAGGTACAGAAAGTCCTCAACCTACTAACCCGTATGATGTCACAGTTCAGTCGACTTATATTGGTACGATCAATGATTTAGCAACAGACCCTTACTCAGATGCTGAAGTCGCGGGTTCTAAAGATGACTTAATCTCTACCACTGCTGTTCAAGGTTCACCTATCTTATTTGGTGCTTCAAGCTCAACTGAAGATATTTGGATTCATAACCTAGGTAATGTGACTGAGACATATAACATTAAAGTCGATAAATCTAAGCTACCAGCAGGTTCTATCGTTGAATTGTTAAAGTCGGATGGTAATACACCATTAACGGATACCAATGGTGATGCAAGTGTAGATAGTGGTCCATTGGCTTCTGGTGGCCATCTTGAAATTTCTGCACGTATTACTTTGCCTAATGGGTATACAGGGCCGATTACAGCTCCTGGCCTAGATACAATCTTAACCATTACACCTGTACATGGAACTCTATCAGATAAGATCACTTTACGTATTACTGACATCACTACTTCTAAAGTCGATTTGAGTAATGGTAAGGGTAATAAAGACTATATAGAAAATGATACTGCACTTACAGGTGAAGGTGCATATGTTGCGGCTAATATTGTAACGACAGTAACGACTAAACCTGGTGTTGCAGGAACATTCCCGATAGCTGTGACCAATGGTGGTTCAACTGCAGACAATTATAACTTTGGTACTGATCAACCATTACCATCAGGTTGGACTGTTGAGTACTTTGTTGCTGACTCAACTGGTGTATGTTCTTCAACTAAAGTGACCAACACAGGTGCAATTCAGCCAAATGCAACGGCTTATTTCTGTGCCAAAGTGACGCCATCAACCGATGCAACACCTGCAAATAGCCAAGATATTGTCTTCACGATTAACTCTCCTGCAACTGGCTTAACTGACAAGATGAAAGATCGTCTTGTTGTAGAAGCTGTTCGTGGACTGTCGTTCTTAGCTGATCAACAAGGTCAGGTCGCTCCAGGCGGTACGATTGTTTATAAGCATACTTTGACCAACAACGGTAACGTTGTAGAAGGGGTGACAGGGGGAAGTACACTTCCATTTGCAATCACGCATGACCCATCAAATAGTGGCTTTGTAACCTCAGTTTATGTGGACAAAAACAATAATGGTGTTGCCGACGCGAGTGAGTTGGTTACTGGTGCTGATCTTAATGCGTGGCTAACAGCGACGAATGGTGCAGATGGTCTTTCGCCAAATGAAAGCGTCAGTATTTTGGTGAAAGTTGAAGCACCAAGTAATGCAACTGCGGGTCAGGCCGATCTATCTATTGTAACCATCACTCCGACAGGTGAGTTGAACAGTATTGCTGCCCCAGCTGCTGTCACTGTAACTGATAAAACTACAGTGAACATTGGTCAAGTCCGTTTGGAAAAATTACAAGCGCTAGACGCTGATTGTAATGGCGCTGAAGAAGGCAATTTCGGAACATCGACGCTTCAAGCAAAACCAGGTGCTTGTATCATTTACCAAATTAAGGCGGTGAATGATGGTAACCAAGCAGTAACTAAAGTTGTGATCACGGATGCTGTGCCAAGTTATACCACTTTAGGTACAACACCAGCAGCTGCACTAGATCCTGCATCAAAAGGTACGGTATCGAATACAGCAAACAATTTGAAATCAACAGAGTTTGCTTTAGCACCTTCTGAAACGGTCACAATGAAGTTCAGCGTTAAGGTCGATGGACAATAATTAAGACATAACATTAATAACTATTTTTGTGGATAGGCATTGTCAAAATGCCTATCCCTTAACCTTGTTTTACTTGGTATTGGGGTATTTTCGTGATTAAACGAGTTCAGCCGCTATATAATCATAAGATCAAGCTCATTTTCTCAAGCTTAGCAACCGCTATGGCTTTGGTAAATCATGCTTATGCTGTGATGCCTGCTGCTGGGCAAAATATCACCAATACTGCGTATGCCAGTTTTGTACAAAAGGACGGTTTGATTGGTCAGGCCGTTTCCAATACTGTTCAAGTGACGATTAATCCCCAATATGTCATTAGTCTGACTTCACCAGCTCGTCAGGAAATCAATGCGGGTGCAAAAGTTATTTGGTTAAACACTTTAACTAATCACAGTAATACACAAGCCGATATTTCAATTGATAAAAATTCGGTTCCAGAATTATCCAATATAAAAATTTATGTCGACAGTAATCAAAATGGTGAGTTTGATCGTTCAGACTTATTGGTGACAGGGCATTTGAGTTTAGAAAGCGGTCAAAAAGTTGACCTATGGGTCATCGCTGATTCATCGAGCTCTTTGAATGATAGTCAACAAGTTGATTTACCACTGCGTGCATATGTCATTCAGGATCCAACAGCTATTGCAGATGCTGTTAACGGCTTAATTAGTTTTTTACCTCAGTTAACGGCAACCAAGGCTGTCGATAAAAGTAGTTTCGAACCCAAAGCGGGTCAGTCTTACGATTTAACTTATACCTTAAACGTAAAAAATACCTCTACGCGCAACTCGGGTACTAAGCCGATTGAGGTCGATGGGCAAACCATTAATGCTGTGGTGCTATTGGACGAGTTACCAGCCAACACCACGTTTAAATCAGCAAAAGCAAATAACTCAAAAGCTTTAGTGCTATATCCATTAGGGCAAGATAAATTTACCCAGCAGATCCCGAATGATAAATCACTCATCAATACTTTAGTGGTGGCTTATCCGCAAGCGTTAGCAGCCAATGCGACTGAAACGGTTGAACTGGTTGTGACGATGAACCCTAATATTAGTCGTACATCGATTTCCAACATCTTTAGTGTTGAGCATGGCCTAGTCTCAAATATTAAAAAGACTCTGTCGAATGAAGTGGTCACCACGGTGGGTGGACGCTCTTCCATCACTAATAACAGCAAAGATTATTCTAATATTTTAGCGACTGGCAGTTTAACTAAGCCGTTGTATATTGCTGCAAATAGTGCCATGTGTAATGCCACGCGCAGCAGTGTAGACAAAGTTAAAATCAAAGTTCAATCGACGAAAACTGGTGATGTTGAATATGTACAGGGTGTTGAAACAGGCATCAACACAGGCATATTCCGTTTTTCATTACCTACGCAGGAGTCTGCGACAGCACAGCAGAATGATCAAACTCTACAAACGGTTAAGCGCGATCAAGTGGTTGTTAGCTTAACGGATTGCTTGGATGAAAATGGTAACTCCACAACCAGTATCAGTGATGTAGATACCAATGTACTCATTGATCCATATGGTGTGGTTTTTGATGCCAAAACCAATCAACCTGTTGCGGGTGCAACCGTTACTTTATTGGATGCCAATGGTAAACCTGCTGAAAATGTTGCTTATAAACTAGATGAAACCACAGGGGACAAAGTTGCTATTCCTGCAAAGCAGGTAACCAATAGTGATGGTGAGTTTATTTACCCTTATGTTGAAAATGGTACTTATAGCTTATATATCGACACGTCGACGATTGAGGGTGGAACCCGCTATAAATTTACCAGTGACAAAACCATTTATAATAATTTTGATCAGCGTGTGGTCGATGCTTCATGGTCTTATGGCGGAAACTTCACTTTAAAAACAGGTGATGCTGCACTCAATATTGATATCCCAATCGACCCAGTTGATATTGTGACGCCAATTAATGACAAATTGGTCATTAAAAAAGAAGTAGTGGGCGATAAAACAGCTGAGATTGGTGACTTTAAAGATTATATGGTGACGGTTGCCAATATGGGTGACTCAACTCTGTATGACGTCAATATGAAAGATACTTTGCCACGTGGTTTTGTGTATGTATCAGGCACTACGCGTGTTAATGGTCAAAAGAGTAACGACCCACAGGGTGGCAAAGGTCCTTATTTAACTTTAGGTTTAGGGACACTGACACCGAAACAAGAAGCGAAAGTTCAATACCGTGTGTATGTCGGGCCAAATGCTTTAAGTGGCGATGGGATTAACCGTGTTTACGCGCAGGACAATAAAAATACGACTTCAAATGAAGCGCAAGCGGCAGTCAAAGTGACACCGGGAGTATTTAGTCCAGATGGTTTTGTGGTAGGAAAAGTCTTTACCGACTGTAACCGCAATGGGGTGCAAGATGCGGGCGAGCTTGGTGTTCCAGGTGTTCGTATTTATATGGAAGATGGTAACTTTGTGGTCACTGACCGTGAAGGGAAATATAACTTCTATGGCATTAAACCAATTACGCATGTCCTGAAAGTCGACAATACCACTTTACCGAATAATGCCGAATTGGTACTGATTAGTAACCGTCAAGCGGGTGATCCAGCCAGCCGATTTGTGGACCTAAAACGTGGTGAATTGCACCGTGCCGATTTCGCGATTGCAGATACCGCAGGCGAATGTAGTCAGGCATTGGCAACACAAATTGAAGTCCGTCGTAGCAAAATTGATGCACAACTTGATGCACTTGAGCAAACCTTACGCCAAGATTTAAACGTAGATGCACAGAGCAGTTATGTGACTGATGTTCAAGGTCAGCCTGCAAGTGGTTGTATTAGTGCTTCAGGGGCTTCGGCAAACTGTAATATTGAATATAAAAAAGAACAGATTAAAGACGTTAAAACGGTTCAAGTTGAACCCGTTAAAACACCAACGATTTTAGATTTAGAGCAAGAACTACAACGTTCTGAGTCGAACCAACTTGCAATTTTGAACTTAAATGAACAGCAAGTACTACCTTCACAACAAGCAACCATTCAGGTGAAAGGTGCTTTAGGAACCGACATCCGTTTATTTGTGAATGATGAGCAAATTTCTGAAAAACGTATTGGTAAAAAAGCAGCTTATCAGGAGCATGGTGTTGCTGGTTTAGACTTTATTGGTGTGCCGCTACTTGCAGGCAAAAACACAGTTGCAGTTCGCCAGTATGACAGCTTTGGCAATTTACGTGACCAACAGCAAGTGACAGTAATCGCACCAGATGCAATGAGTCAACTGGCTGCACAGCCTGTAGAACAAGTGGTTTATGCCAATGGCAAAGACGTTTATCAAGTTGTTGTTAAGGTGCTTGACCGCAATGGCACGGCTGTTGCAACACGTACCCCAATTACGATAGAAACATCGGTGGGAACGGTTCAACTCAAAGATTTAGATCCAGATAAACCGGGTATTCAAGTTTTTGCTGAAGGTGGCTCACTGGTGATCCCAGTCCTTGCGCCATTAGAAGCAGGTTCAGGTGTGCTGCGTATTCGTAGTGGTATTTATGAGCAGACTGTTCCAGTTCGCTTTTTAGCAGAATTACGCCCAATGTTGGTTGCGGGGATTATCGAAGGTTCATTTGCAATGAACAAATTCGACCCAAAAAATTTATCACAGAGTTCGACTCAAGATGGCTTTGAAGAAGAACTGAATGATTTATCCAGTTCAGGCGATGGTGAAACTGCGATTCGTGGTCGTGCAGCCTTGTTCCTGAAAGGCAAGGTACGTGGGGATTATTTACTGACTTTAGCTTACGACTCAAGCAAAGAAAATAATCAGCGTCTATTCCGTGATATTCGCCCAGATGAATATTACCCCGTGTATGGTGATGCATCGGCAAAAGGGTTTGATGCGCAGTCCACCAGTAAACTGTATGTCCGTGTGGATAAGGGACGTTCTTATGCCATGTATGGGGACTATGTTACACGTACTGAAAATGACGAAGGGCTTTCACTGGGGCAATACAGCCGTTCATTGACAGGTCTGAAGTCAACTGTTGAAGGGGATCGTTACCAAGTTTCGGGCTTCGCAGCACGAACCAATGCAACGCAAATCGTGAATGAATTACGTGCAATGGGGGTTTCTGGCCCATATTCTTTAGGTATTGATACCGACGATATTTTAGAAAATAGTGAAAAGGTGGAAGTGATTGTTCGTGATCGTAACAATCCAGGTTTGATTATTGCGCAGCGTACTTTAAATCGCTTCAGCGACTACCAAGTAGATACCTATACCAACAGTATTTACCTGACCTCACCGTTGAGCAGTATTGATGAAAACCTGAATCCTGTTTATCTACGGATTACGGTAGAGTCGGATCAAGGGGGGCAGGAATATACCGTTGCTGGCGTGAATGGCCATTATAAACTCAATGACAAAGTGACGGTGGGTGGCTCTTATATTCAAAATGATGATCCTATGGATCAAGAGAAAATTGCCAGTGTCAATACCGTCATTCATTGGAATGATAAGACCAAACTGATTGCGGAATATGCATATTCTGACCACGATGCCCTAAACCTTGACCAATTGACAGATGTGAATGCGTCAAATAGTACAGACACATCTGGTGATGGCACAGCGGCACGCGTTGAATTGGAATACAAAAATGACAAGGTCGATTTACGTGCTTACCATCAACAAGCAGATGAAGGTTTCCGTAATGCGGCGTCTTCAATCAGTTCAGGGCGCAAAGAAAGTGCAGTCAAACTCAATGCACGTTTAGATCAGTTTGGTATTTTACGTGTTGAAGCGGTAAGAACTGAAGATAGCGTGAATGAAGGTGTTCGCCATGGCGTGAGCGCTTCGATTGAGAAAGCGATTAACCGTATTGTAAGTTTAGAGCTGGGTGCACGTTATTATAATGAGTCAGCCAATGCAGCCAGTGCTTCAACCCAAAGTGTTGAAACGCCATATGACGGCACCACTGTGCGCGCCAAATTAAAAACAGCACTCCCTTTTGATGGTTCAAGTGCTTTCCTAGAATATGAGCAAGACATCGCGGATAGTGACCGCCGTGTATTTGCTGTGGGCGGTGATGCACAAGTTTATAAAAATATTCATGCCTATGCGCGCCATGAGTTCATTTCAAGTATAGGCGGATTATACGAACTCAATGACACGCAAAAACGTAATACCACCGTTTTTGGTTTAGACAGTGAATATATGCGTGATGGCTCTGTGTTTAGTGAATATCGTGTACGTGATGGTATGAGCGCACGTGAAGCTGAAGCCGCGATGGGTGTGCGTAATCGTTGGCAGCTTAAAGAAGGTCTATTCTTTAATACCAGTTTTGAAAAAGTAAAAGTCTTTGAAGGTGAAAATAAAGATTCACTAGAGTCCACTGCGGCGACTTTGGGCTTTGAACACCTTTCCAATCCACGCTGGAAAAATGTGGCACGTATAGAAGGGCGCTGGTCTAATCAAAGTGATAGCTATTTAAATACTTTAGGTACAGCATACAAGTATTCAGACGAAGTGACTTTATTGGCTAAAAATGTTTTGAATATTACCGACAATAAGTCTGCAGATTCTGGCGATCGCGTGATTGACCGTGTTCAGGTCGGTGCTGCATATCGTGATTTGGCAACCAATCGTTTTGACTCATTGAGCAAAATTGAATATCGCTACGAGAAAAATGAAACAACGCTGAATGATCCATATGAGCGCAATGTTTATATCATGTCTCATCATATGAATTATCATCCAACACGTTCGGTGCATGTATCTGGGCAATATGCGGTTAAATATTTGGATGAAACTTATGATCTACTGCAAACCAGTGGTATGACTCAAATGCTCAACAGCCGGTTTATGTATGACATTAATGAGCGTTGGGATGCAGGTGTGAATGCTGGCGTGATGTGGAACAGTGTTTCGGATGGAACCAAGTTGATGGCAGGGGTTGAAGTGGGTTATCTACTAGCGTCGAACCTTTGGGTTTCAGGTGGATATAACTTTGTGGGCTATCAAGATAAAGATCTGATCGATAGTGATACAACGATGGATGGTGCATATTTCCGTTTCCGCTTCAAATTTGACGAAAACCTATTTAACAAAAATAAGCCTTCAGTCAATAAAGCCTTGGAGCCTAAATAATGTTGAAACACTATGCTAAACATGTATTGTGGCTTCTGGCTTTGGGTACGGTGGTGGCGCATGCTGCAGAGGTCCCTGTCAGCTCAAATTATCCAGTTTCGCAGCAGCAGGTGCATGAGCAATTGCACACTGCAATTGAGCAAGCGATGGACGTACGAGACAAGTACCAGTTAGAAAAAGCACGAACATGGCTGAGTTATGCTGACCATGAATATAGTGAAAAAGCGAAGCGTCAAAATATTGATCTGATCTATCAGCAGGTCTTAGACATTGTATATGCAGATCAGCGTGCAACGTTAAGTATAGAAACACCAATGCTACCATTTTCCCAACTGATGCGCCGTGATTTATGGACGCGTGCCACAACCATAAAAACACAGACTGGATTTCAGTGTGCTTATAAAGAACTTGCACAAGCTGAAGTGAATTTGGTTTGGGCGGCTGCTGAGTACCGTGAATTAGGTTGGCATCATTCGCGTGAGATTTTTGCTTCTGCAGAACGGTTGATGGATCAAGCCACATATTTATCTGAAAACTGTGGCACACTTTAACTTAAAGCAGTTCGCTTTTTAGAAAAATTGCAGTAACTGCAATCAGTACACACATGAAAAAAGGAGCCTTTCAGCTCCTTTTATTTTTAAATTTTTTCAATGCGACAATAATAAAAACCATCGCCACGCCCTACTTGTGGGAGTAGTTGGCGACCATGAATCTGCTCAACACCCCAATCGGCATCAATTTTAATTTCTTTCGCATCCGTATGCTCAGCAAAGAAGTCGACCATTTGCTGTTCATTTTCGGCTTTCAAAATCGAGCAGGTGATGTATAGCAATGTGCCGCCGACTTTGAGTTGTTGCCACATATTTTCAAGAATTTGCTTTTGGAGTTGTACTGTTTTAGCAATATCGCCTGACTGACGCAGTAAACGAATATCGGGATGGCGACGGATTACTCCAATGGCAGAACAGGGTGCATCGAGAACGATACAATCCGCCAGTTCAGGCGATGTCCATTTCACTGCATCGGCAGTGATAATGTCGACATACTTTTCATTTAAAGCCAAACGCTCTAAGTTTTCAGAGACACGTTTTAAGCGTTTTTCATCTTGGTCGAGTGCAATCAGTTTTTTCGGCTGATACATCTCTAAAATATGCGCTGTCTTGCCGCCAGGTGCTGCACAAGCATCAATTACAAATTTGCCATTCAAGTCGGGTAACAAAGTTGCACAGAGTTGGGCATGTTCATCTTGGACTGAAAAGCCACCTACTTCAAAACCCGGCAGGCTTGGGATATGAAGACTGTCATCCAGCACAATGCCAACATTTGAAAGTTCACAGGCATGGGCTTCAATGCCTTCATCTTCTAAAATTTCAAGATATTCGTCACGGCTGACTTGTAAGGTGTTTACGCGCAAGGTTAAGGGTGCAACTTGTTTCAGCTCATAGCTAATTTCAGCCAGTTGCTCGCCCCAGTCTTTTTTCAAACGTTTGGATAACCAACTTGGCAGATTCGAGGCTTGTTCCAAAACATCGTAGAATTGTTCTGTTTCACGTGTTGCACGGCGTAAAATGGCATTCACCACACCACTTAAGCTTTCCATCCCCAATTGTTTGGCTGCTTCTACCGTTTCAGAAATCGCGGCATGCGCTGCAACGCGGGTACATAGCAATTGGTATAAACCTACATATAAACAGGTTTCAACGACTTGGTTTTCCAGTGGCTTAGTCAACAACGGTAAAGTCACTTGTTTAAGTGCATGCCATTGACGTAAGCAGCCAAGAACTAATTCATGGTACAAGGCACGGTCTTTGTCAGACACAATCGCCATGTGTTGCTGAAGCACCGATGCCAGTGATTGACCATTTTGGACAGCCAATAACGTTTTAACAACCTGAGCACGTAAGTTTAGAGTCTTACCTGAGGCGTGGGGAGATTGTTTCATTATAAAATTTGTCCAATATTCAGTTTTTGGGTTTGTAAAATTTGTACGGCATTTAGGGGTTTACCACCCGGCCATTGCAGAGAGCTTAAACACACCGCGTGTTCATCGCCACAAGCCACATGAACACCGTGTTTATCAATGGCTAAAATGGTGCCTGCAGCTTGAGCTTGGGCATTTTCTTGAGACAACATCGAACCCCAAACGCGCAGATTATTGCTTTCATCCAGTGCGATAAATGCGACAGGCCATGGGTTAAATGCACGAATATTACGGTCGATTTGTACCGCTGTTGAAGTCCAATCAATTTTCGCTTCAGCCTTAGAGAGTTTGTGTGCATAGACTGTCAAAGCTTCATCTTGCACTTCGCGGTTGTCTAAATAGTGCTGCAATGTGCTTTCAGAGGCTAAAACTTTGACCGTCGCCTCGGCCCCTTGTTGTGCCAATTTGTCATGCAAGCTTGCGGAGGTATCTGTGGCTTCAATGGGGCAGTAGGTTTTATACATCATATCGCCCGTATCCAAACCTGCGGCCATTTTCATAATGGTGACCCCAGTTTCGGTATCTCCAGTAGAAATTGCGCGTTGAATAGGCGCTGCACCCCGCCAGCGCGGCAACAGTGAACCGTGAATGTTCAAACAGCCATATTTAGGCGTATCCAAAACCACTTGCGGCAAAATCAGGCCATAAGCAGCCACCACCATGACATCTGCATTTAAGGCCTTGAGTTCAGCTTGAGCAGCCAGACCTTCTTCGGTTGAAGACTTAAAATGCAGTGGTTGATAGACAGGAATATCATGCGCTAAAGCCAACTGCTTCACGGCTGAAGCGGTAAGTTTCTGCCCACGACCTGCTTTACGGTCAGGTTGCGTATAGACGGCTACAATTTCATGTTCTGTTTTTAGGAGAGCGTCTAATGCCACAGCCGCAAATTCGGGCGTGCCTGCAAAGATGATTTTCAAGAAATACTCGGAAAAAAGGAGAAGATTAAAACAATTATAGCAAAACTCGAGCAGCTACAGATTTATCCTGCATAAAAAGCCGATAGAGTAGTTCTAACTAGATGATGTGCGAGAGTTTTATTCAAAAAATAGCGCAAGGATCCTTGCTGGCACATCGCTCAAAATCTGTATTTCATATAAATAAAACTCATGCAAAATTTAAAAATTATTCATAGAAGTTTTGTATTGCAAGGCGATTGAACGCGTTATAGTAGTTTCCATATGCAATTGAATGTCAGCTCATCGGTTAAAATGTAGCGCGCAAACTTACTGCCTTCGGTAATTTAGGTCGAGATGCCTAAAAACGAGATTTACGCAGAATGCGAATATGCTATGTTTAAATTTTTGACAGTTTGACACTCTCAGAACTCAGATTTTAGCCAGAGTGAATGTGGACATTCATCTCAAGCACAACTATGTTGGAAAAGTACAATGCCTGACTATCGTTCAAAAACATCAACACACGGAAGAAACATGGCGGGTGCGCGTGGCTTATGGCGCGCAACGGGGATGAAAGACGAAGACTTTGGTAAGCCGATTATTGCGGTAGTCAACTCATTCACTCAATTTGTACCGGGTCACGTTCATTTAAAAGACTTAGGTCAACTTGTAGCACGCCAAATTGAGGCGGCAGGTGGCGTAGCTAAAGAATTTAATACCATTGCCGTTGATGATGGGATCGCGATGGGCCACGATGGCATGCTGTATTCATTGCCTTCACGTGACTTGATTGCGGACTCGGTGGAATACATGGTCAATGCACACTGTGCTGATGCGATGGTGTGTATTTCGAACTGTGACAAAATTACCCCGGGCATGTTGATGGCATCTATGCGCCTGAATATTCCTGTGGTGTTCGTTTCTGGTGGGCCGATGGAAGCGGGTAAAGTAAAAATCCGTGGAAATGAACACGCGATTGACCTTGTTGATGCCATGATTGTCGCAGCAGATGATAGTTTCACCGATGAAGAAGTGGCGGAATACGAACGTTCAGCTTGTCCAACGTGTGGTTCATGTTCAGGTATGTTTACTGCAAACTCAATGAACTGTTTAACCGAAGCTTTGGGCCTATCCCTTCCGGGCAATGGTTCAACCTTAGCGACCCATGCGAATCGTAAAAAATTATTCGAACGCGCTGGTCATTTGATCGTTGAAATTACCAAACGTCATTACGAACAAAACGATTACAGCTTGTTGCCACGTTCAATTGCCACTAAAGCAGCCTTTGAAAATGCCATGACGCTTGATATTTCAATGGGCGGTTCAACCAATACCGTTTTGCACTTGTTGGCAGCGGCGCATGAAGCTGAAGTTGACTTTACGATGACCGATATTGACCGTTTGTCACGTAAAGTGCCTGTGCTGTGTAAAGTTGCACCTGCAAAACAAGATGTGCACATGGAAGATGTACACCGTGCAGGTGGCATCATGTCGATCTTGGGTGAATTAGACCGTGCAGGGTTGTTGGATACGTCTGTACCCACTGTGCATGAAAAAACCTTAAAAGACGCTTTAGATAAATGGGACATCATCCGTACTGAAGACGAAGAAGTGTATCAATTCTTCCGTTCAGCACCGGGCGGTGTACCGACGCAAACCGCATTTTCACAAGACCGTTACTACTCTCGTTTAGATGGTGACCGTGACAATGGCGTCATTCGTAATGCTGCGCATGCCTTCTCTCAAGATGGTGGTTTGGCTGTCCTGTACGGTAACATTGCACTTGAAGGCTGTATTGTGAAAACAGCTGGTGTGGATGACTCCATCTTGAAATTCAACGGCACGGCACGTGTGTTTGAAAGCCAAGATACTGCAGTAGAAGCGATTCTAGGTGGCAAAATCACTGCTGGCGATGTGGTGGTGATTCGTTACGAAGGTCCGCGTGGTGGTCCGGGTATGCAAGAAATGTTGTATCCAACCAGTTACTTAAAATCGAAAGGCCTTGGTAAAGACTGTGCTTTACTCACCGATGGTCGTTTCTCGGGCGGTTCATCAGGTCTATCGATTGGTCACGTGTCTCCTGAAGCGGCTGAAGGCGGTGCAATTGGTTTGGTGGAAGATGGCGACCGTATCGAAATCGATATTCCAAACCGTAGTATTCACTTAGCGGTGGATGAAGCAACCATGGCTGCGCGCCGTGAAGCACAAGAAGCCAAAGGCTGGCAACCTGCTGAACAGCGTCCACGTAAAGTGTCTAAAGCCTTAAAGGCTTATGCAATGCATACCACCAGTGCGTCTAAAGGCGCAGTACGTGAAATTTAATCGGTAGGTTTTACGGATAAGAAAGAGCACTCCTTTGGGGGTGCTTTTTTATGGATTAATGAAAATAGCACAGTCACATTTTACAGTACGGTTTGTACTGTTATTGCGTAGACGAGGTTTTACTTTTGACGGCACAAAAGTAACAAAATGCCTTTGTTCCCCTGATATGGCATCCCTGCCATACAGTGAAACAGCGACATCCATGTCGCTTCATTATTTGACCTGATTTGGGTAGAACCACAATAAATGGGTTCATGTAATTCCTAGTGAGTCGCTTTCATGTCTAGCCTGCTTTCTATACAATAAAAACAGAAAAAATTGCCAAGACTGTAGAGCAATACGCAGCCATCGCTAAGGACAAATACAATGAGTAAAGACAATATCCGCGAACATTCAGCTCCTGTTTATGAAGGCATTGAAAATGCGCCTGCACGTTCCATGATGCGCGCCACAGGCTTTAAAGATTCAGACTTTACTCGTCCCTTTGTCGGTATTGCGTCTACTTGGGCCAATGTCACGCCGTGTAATATGCATATTAATGAACTGGCACGCGAGGCCGAAAAAGGGGTCAATCAAGCTGGCGGTAAAGGCATTATTTTTAATACCATCACCATTTCAGATGGTATTTCTAACGGCACCGAAGGCATGAAGTATTCATTGCTGAGCCGTGAAATTATTGCAGATTCGATAGAAGCCGTGGTGGGATGCCAAGCTTATGATGGCGTGATCGCGATCGGTGGTTGTGACAAAAATATGCCGGGTTGCATCATGGGCTTAGCGCGTTTAAACCGTCCGGGTTTGTTTGTCTATGGCGGAACTATTAAGCCGGGCGCAGGGCATACCGACATGATTTCTGTCTTTGAAGCCGTGGGTCAGCACGCCAAAGGTGAAATCAGTGCCATTCAAGTCAAACAGATTGAAGAAGTGGCGCTGCCAGGGCCGGGTTCATGTGGCGGTATGTACACTGCAAACTCGATGGCTTCTGCGATTGAAGCTTTGGGCATGAGTTTGCCGGGCTCCTCTGCACAAGAAGCGGTTTCGGATGACAAGCGGATCGACTGTCAAAAAGCAGGTGAAGCGGTGATGAATTTACTGCGCTTAGACCTGAAACCACGCGACATTATGACCAAAGCTGCATTTGAAAACTCAATTAAAGTGCTGATTGCCTTGGGTGGTTCGACCAATGGTGTGCTGCACTTACTGGCGATGGCACATACCGCTGGGGTTGAACTGAGTTTGGATGATTTTGTCCGTATCGGGCAAGATATTCCCGTGGTGGCCGATGTGCGTCCATCTGGCAAATATTTGATGTCTGAGTTGATCGCGATTGGGGGTATTCAACCGCTGATGAAGCGCATGTTGGATGCTGGCATGCTCGATGGTTCATGTTTAACGGTCACTGGAAAGACCTTGGCGGAAAATTTGGCTGAGGTTGAAGACTATCCAGAAGGTCAGCAGATTATTTTACCATTCGACGCGCCAATTAAAAAAGACTCTCACTTGGTGGTGCTTAAAGGTAACCTGTCTCCAACAGGTGCGGTGGCTAAAATTACTGGCAAAGAAGGCCTGTACTTTGAAGGACCAGCACGTGTCTTTGAAGGTGAAATTGGTGCAATGCGTGGTATTTTAGATGGCGAAGTTCAAGCGGGTGAAGTGGTGGTGATTCGTGGTGAAGGGCCTAAAGGTGGACCGGGCATGCCAGAAATGCTGAAACCGACCTCTGCGATTATTGGTAAAGGTCTCGGTAAATCTGTGGCGCTGATCACCGATGGTCGTTTCTCAGGAGGTAGTCACGGTTTTGTCATTGGTCATGTCACCCCAGAAGCCTATGAAGGGGGGCCAATTGGTTTAGTGCAAAATGGCGATAAAATATCGATTAATGCAGAAACCCGCGAAATGACGTGGCATGTTTCGGCAGAAGAGATCACAGCGCGTCAAGCTGCGTGGGTGAAACCGCAGCCGAATTATCGTTATGGGGCTTTGGCCAAGTTTGCAAAACTGACCACTGGTGCGGAAAAAGGCGCGGTAACTGATCTAAATTTAGATGTCTAATTGATCATTTTGCTGTGAATTGATATAAACCCTTGTAGTACTTTCAAGGGTTTAATTTAGAGGCTTTGCTCATGTCACTGTTGCGTCGATGGTTCGATCCGATTCGATCGCGTTGGTTTTACCAAAAACCGATTCGTCAAACGGTCGTATCTACTGAACAAGGCTTGAGTATTCATTTACGCCTCGACGATGTATATAGCTATTTAGCGGTTCAGCAGTTACCACAAATTGAAGAAATTTTAGCGGACGAACTGAAACCATTGAAGGTGGTCATTTCCAGTCAGGCTGCTGAACCCCCGAATCAAATGTCGGCTTTGGAGTGGCAAACTTATTGTTTAAATGATGCCAAAATTCTGTCGCGCCAGCACCGTTTTAGCTTTCATGAAACGCCAGAACAACCCAGTCCTGAGGCGTTGAGCCAAGCGGAAACTATCTTGCGGCATACGCCGCTGCGTGGACAGGACTTTTTGTATTTGCTGGAAGATGTGTTTCACATGCTGTGGCAAAAACAAGAAGGTAAGCTGCGCACCTTATATGCGATGGCCAGCCGTCACCATCAAGAGCAACATTTTCTAGAACGTATTTTTAATGATGATGCGGTACTGGCCAGTTACTTCCAGCTCGGTGACCGTCAGTATCATGCCGTCGATGATCTGCTGCGTTTAACGCGCCGTTTAAAACAACAAAAATTATTTACCGATAACCCAATTTTCTTGATCAATCATATTGATTGGCGTGAGCATTTGATTAGTGATGCTGAAGAGTTAAATGAAATTCAGGCGCTCGATCCAGAGTTAGACCTATACGTTGCGCTGGAAGATCCAATTTCATGGTTGTTATTGGCTTATATTAAAGAAGAACTGGCCGATTATTATAATATTCAGCTCAATGTCTATCCGCTCAGCTATCACGGTCGAGACGGGTTTGATTGGAGTTTGGCAACGCGTTTATCCAAACGGACAGAAATCAAATTCACACCGTTTTGCCGTCCGACGCAAGCAGCCACTTTGGCGATGGCACAGTTATTTTATAGCGTGCCTGAAGAGCAACGCGTTGATGCCATGTATCGGATTTTGAAAGCCGTTTGGACCCAAGGCAAAGATTTATCCTTTAAATCGCATTTTGATCAACTGATGCAAGAATTGGAAATCACAGCATTGATCACCGAAGATGTGGAAGCCAAGCTTCAAGAAAATGACATGCTCTGTGAAATGAAGTCCCAGCCTGATTTCCCCGTGATTGAACTGCGTGTGGATGGGCAGAGCTATGTCTTTAATAGTCTGTATCGCGTCTGGATGATTGAAAGTATTTTCAGTAATGTGCTGGAAGATCAATATAAAACCGACCCTGTGGATGAAAGCGAAGGCTGAGTTTTGTATACCTCTTATTGATCAAAACAGTCCAATGACACATGAAACCTAAAGCCGATGGTGTTTTTAGGCTGAGTCATTGAAGTGCTTATTAATAATGTTAATGAGGTTTAACAATTAAATTCATTGTTAAATTTTATTAATAAATAGGCTTCCAAATGAAAATGATTATAATTGGCATTCTTTCTGTCTGTTGATCGATGTTATGCGTTTTCATATTTCTTCTTTGAGTTTATCCATTCTGGCCGTGATGACTACAGCAGCGTTTGCTCAGGGAGAGACACAAGAAACAGCATCATCCCAAGTTTTACCGACTTTGCAATTTGAAGCCCAAGATGCAGATGAAAAAGCGGCATATGCAGCAAAAACTGCATCAGCTGTTTTGCGTTCAGATGTACCGCTGTTTGAAACTGCGCAATCGATCAGCGTGATTAGTGAAAAACAACTCGAACAGAAACAAGCGAAAACACTGTCTGAAGCCTTGCAGGGTGTAGCGGGGGTCACCGCAGGACAGTATGGTCGTCGTGGTTGGGATGATTTTATTATTCGTGGGCAAATTTCGAGTTCGCAAACGTATATTGATGGTTTACGCATACAAGCATCGGATAATGTTTTAAGAGCAGAAGATATCTCAGGTCTTGAGTCAATTGAAGTGGTGAAAGGTCCTACATCTGTAGGTTTTGGTTTAGCTTTACCGGGCGGTTTAGTTAACTTAACCACAAAGCGGCCACAAGCAGAAACTGCTTATAAAGGCACATTAAGCTACGGTAGTTATGGTTTAAAAGAAGGCACTTTCGATCTTAACTATGCACCAAATAATACTGATAAAGGTGCGTTTCGTGTTGTTGGGAGAGTGTCTGATCAGGATGATCCAACAGATCATGTTTATTTTAAAAATTATTATATTGCGCCGTCTTATAATTTTGATTTAGGCGACAAAGATGATTTGTCTGTCATCGCCAGTTACCAGCGCCGTGAATATGTCCGTCAACAGGGTATTCCATATAGTGGTGGAAATTATAAGAAATATTCACATAGTCTGTTTTTTGGCGATCCTGACTATGGTTATGACGTCGATGTTTATCGTTTAGGTTCGAACTATGCACATTATTTTGATAATGCTTGGACTTTTAAACAAAACTTTGCTGTGACTAAAACCGAGACATTGGGTGATTCGATTTTAGCATCTGGTCGAAGTACATTACCTACAATTAAACGAGCAATCAACAATCAAGATAAACAAGATATTAATTATACTTTGGATAATAATTTACAGCGAAACTTCAATTTCGAGCATATAAACTATGATGTAATGGTTGGTTTAGATATGATGCGTGAGCGTAGTGATTATTATCGTCGTACCGATACGATCAATAATGACTTTGATGCAGATAATCCAAGCTATGGAAATATAAGTATCAAAAAAGTAGGTGTGCCAACGGAAGAAATCACCTATAGCCAATATGCAGGTTTGTATTTAAGAAACACCATTAAAATTGATGATGACTGGATTATTGGGCTCTCTGGACGCCATGACTGGACTCAAGTTGAAATTGACAATATCCTAACAAATACAACAACTAAAAACTCAGATAATGCTTTTACGGGTAGTGCATCGGTGATGTACCGTATCAATGATATGTTTGCACCATATATCAGTTATGCAACCTCTTTTATGCCGGTGACTGATTCTGGTGAAAATGGTTCGTTGCTTGATCCAGAAGAAGGGAAACAAGCTGAAGTTGGGGTTAAATTCCAAGGGTTGAATCAAGACTGCAAGGCTATGTGGCTTATTATGATTTAACCCGTCAGAACGTGACTGAGTCGGATTCTACCCTCGGTTATTCTGTGCAAATCGGTGAACAAAAAACCAAAGGTTTTGAGACTGAGTTATCTGCTGCGTTGACGGATCAATGGAACTTGACCGCAACCTATAGTTATATTCCTACTGCGGAAACGACAGAAAGTACCACCAGCAGTGATATCGGCAAACGAATTAACCATGTGCCTAAAAATGCCGCCTCTTTATCAACCCAATACTTCTTTGCAGATGAGCAATTGGGCTGGAATATTGGTGCCAGTGCGAATTATCAAGGCGAGCGTACAGCACAACGTGGGACTGATTATGTGCCACTATCGAGCTATACGCTGTACGACGTCAGTGCCGGTTATGAAGCGAAAAATTGGGGCGCAAAGTTCAGTGTAAAAAACCTGTTTGATAAAGAGTATTTAGTCGGAACCACACCAAATGCGCAATTGGTGAATTGGGGCGATCCACGTACTTTCCGCTTCAGCCTAAATTTCAAATACTAAGCAGAATCGCACTGCATCACATCTGGATTCAATAACAGTTGAGTCCAGTCCATTCTTCCCAGTAAGCCTCAATTTTTGGTTGAGGCTTACTTCTAAAAACAGTGATATGAGTCCAGATTTAAATTTTATAGCATGGCGCTAAGTGTTTAGAGAGAAGCGTCATGCTTGCTTTTGTTATTTTTGTTTTTGCTGTCGCAGGCATGATTAAGGGTACCATTGGTCTGGGTTTGCCCGCTGTGTCGATGGGACTTTTATCTTTGGTAATTAGCCCATTTCAAGCGGCAACTTTGCTGATTATCCCTTCCATGGTCACAAACTTCTGGCAATTGTTTGCAGAAGGGCGTGTACTGCGACTGGTACAACGCTTTTGGCCGTTGCTGGTGGGCATGATCATTGGTTCAGTTTGGAGTGTTTTTCCTACGCTCGGACATGGCGAATTTCAAAGTGAAGCGCTGTTGGGCGGGATGCTGGCCATTTACGGTCTATATGGTTTGTTTGCCAAAAACATGCCCAACTTAGCCCCGTATGAAAAATATTTATCACCGATCATGGGCTATTTGGGCGGTGCTTTGACGGTGGCGACAGGAGTGGTGGTGATTCCCGTGGTGCCGTATTTGCAGTCCTTGCATTTGAAACGGGATGATTTGGTACAATCGCTCGGTCTTGCCTTTACTGTTTCAACCTTGTGTCTGGCCACGTATTTACATCTAAATCCTGTTGAAGACACCCCAATTGACTATCAACTGTCGTTGATCGCTCTGCTGCCTGCATTGCTCGGAATGTGGTTGGGCACTAAAATTCGCTACCGCATCCCTGAGCAAGCCTTTCGTAAGGTGTTTTTTGTGGGCCTAGTTTTATTTGGCAGTTATATGGTTTTACATCAGCTGGGCTGGCTTTAATGAGCAATGAGTTGGTCATGTTGGCTCAAGAGGAATTGACTAAAGCGTTGGTAATCTACTGGGAGCTGATCAAAACACCGTGCTGCTAATAGCAACTTGCGGTTGGCCCATTTGCCTAAGAGTTCAATTTGCTGAAAATCATACTGTGCTTTTAAACGCAGTGCTGCCCGTTTGGGAATAATCGCAATGCCGACGCCATTGGCAACGACTTGGGCGATTGCAGCAAAGTTCGGCACCCGTAGACGATAGTGGATGTCACAGCCTAAGCGTTTGGCTTGCGCTTCTATTGACTGTTGTAAGGAGTGATATGGCATGAGGCCTACAAACGGATGTTGCAATAATTCACCCAGTTCTAGTTGAGCCGCAGTGGCAAGTGGATGCTGGCTTGGGCAGATCAGTACCAAAGGGTCTTCAGCAAACTCTTGAGTTTCAAGCTGTCCCGCATCAAAAAAACCAGAGATCAGTCCTAACTGCGCCGTGCCTGTACTGAGGGCTTGAATGATGTCATTGGTTTCGGCTTCTTTCAATTCAATATGAATCTTCGGATTTTCTATTAAATACTGCGGCAATAAGTGCGGTAAGTACTCACTCTGTGCCGATGAGTTGCACCACAATATAATGTTGCTCGTTGCACTGTGGGCAAAGGGCAACATGGCCTGTTCTAATTGCTGCTGTTGTTGCAGTAAGTGCTGCGCATGTTCCGCAAAGGTTTGTCCAGCAAGGGTCGCTTTCACCCCGGTTACATGGCGGGTAAATAAACTGACTTCAAAATGCTGTTCTAATTTTTTAATCCGTTCACTGGCGGCCTGTAAAGAAATGGCGGAACGTTCTGCACCTTTGGTCAGACTGCCTGTACTCAGGATATTGATAAACAATTGCAGATCAAAAAAATCAAGGCGCATGGCAGGGTCAAAGCGGAAAAGGTTACTTTATCTTAGTCCTTTTTGCGTTTTGAGACATCCCTTTAGCATAGTGGTATGTGAAATCGGAGCAAGAGTATTAGACCAAAAAAAGCAGCCCGAAGGCTGCGATCAACAATGGATAATCAAAATATCAGGCAGATTAATCTTTTTGCCCTAAGCTGAAGAACCAGTTTAAGAACAACGCTGCAAACGTAGCAGTACCAATACCACCCAAGTTAAAGTTGCCAATTTGTAAGGCAAAATCACCTGTACCTAAAATGATGGTGACTGCAGCGACCATCAGGTTTTTGTTCTGTGAAAAATCGACTTTGTTTTCAATCCATATTTTTGCACCTGCGATGGTAATCAAACCAAAGACCACAATCGATGCACCGGTTAAAATCGCGGTCGGAATGGTATGGATGATGGCACCAAACTTTGGTGATAGGCCTAAGAAAATGGCAAACACACCTGCAATGGCAAAAATGATGGTCGAGTAAACTCGTGTGACTGCCATGACTCCAATGTTTTCACCATAGGTGGTCATGCCTGGTGCACCGACACCCCCCGCTAATGTCGTTGCGACACCATCGGCAACAAACGCTTTACCAATGTGCGGATCAAGGTTTTCACCAGTCATCGCACTCACGGCTTTGATGTGACCGAGGTTTTCTGCCACCAAAATTAACGCGATTGGTGCAATAATCATCATGGCATTGGCATTAAATTCAGGCGCATGGAAAGTCGGTAAACCAAACCAAGCGGCTTGTTGAATCGGGGCAAAATTAATCGCTGTGCCATAGCCCATAACATTGGTCACGATGAAATAGACCAAGTAAGACAGTAACAGACCAATTAATAATAAGAGACGTTGCAATAAACCTCGGGTAAAGACTGCAATTGAGCCCATACATAACACGGTAACCAGTGCCATCCACATATTAAAGGAATTGCCCGCAACGCCTTTGACCGTCACTGGGGCAAGGTTGAGACCAATAATCATCACCACAGCACCTGTCACCACAGGCGGCATCAGTTTTTCAATCCACTTAGTGCCCGTTGCCATGACCATAAAACCAAACAAAGTATAGAGCACGCCGCAGGCAATAATACCGCCGCCCGCCATAGCTAAATTTGGATTGAGTGCGCCTGTGCCCGATGCGGTATAGCCCGTTGCTGCAATCACGACCCCAATAAAGGCAAAACTTGAACCTAAATAGCTCGGAACACGTCCACCCGTCATAATAAAGAACAAGATGGTACAAATCCCGGACATTAAAATAGCAAGGTTGGGATCGAAGCCCATCAAGAAAGGTGCAAGAACCGTTGCTCCAAACATGGCAAAGGCATGCTGCACACCTAAAATTGCACTTTGTGAAGCAGGGAGGTATTCACTTGTGCCAACAGGACGTGCATCGATATTGCCTTCGTACGGGCGCCATTTGGGAAACCAATTGGACATTTTTTGAGCACTCTAAAGATAAATTGTGCACATCATACTCTTGTTTTTTAGAAGATTTAATCAGTGATACAAAAAATTGTTCAAACTAATCTTATGACTTTTCAGAACTTTTTACCGCATGGTAAAACTTTATATTTTTAAAAATAATGATAAATCAAGGTTTAATTGGTAAATTTAGCCAATCGCACATTCATAAATATTTATGATTGGATTGATAAAAAAAATTATAAAAGGTTTGACCATGCGTTCAATAAAAAAGCACATCATGCTGATGTGCTTTAAATGGAGCGGGCTTAAAACTTTACCCCGTGTTACGAAGACCCGCTGCAATGCCTGCGATACTTACCATAAGTGCATGATCTACAGGTGTATTTGTTTCCTGACGCTCTTCTAGGTAACGGCGGCGACGTTTCATTAACTCTGCTTGGAGTAAATGCAGGGGCAATAAATACGGTTTGCGCACTCTCATCGACTGATCTAAAACTTCGTTACTGCTGAGGAGTTTAGACTCACCTTTAAGCGCTAACAGGGTTTGCACCGCATACTTTAAGCGCTGACGCAGATGTTCACCGAGCACTTTCAAGTCTTCATCATCGGTCAGATGCGACTCATAATACAGCGCCACATGAGCATCAGATTTCGAAAGCACCATTTCCAACATATCAATCAGGGTTTGGAAATACGGCCATGCCACCAGCATTTCATCTAAGGTAGCCTTATGTCCTTGATCAATCACTTGGTTAATTGCCGCACCAGTACCCAACCAAGCGGGTAGCATCAAACGAATCTGTGTCCACGCAAATACCCAAGGAATAGCACGTAAGGATTCAATGCCGCCAGTGACTTTACGTTTTGCTGGACGTGAGCCAAGCGGTAACATTTGCAGTTCAAGCTCTGGCGTGACGGTACGTAAATATTTGACGAAGTGCGGGTTTTCTCGCACAGTCTGACGATACACCTGTACCGACAAATCGGTCATGCTGTGCATTAACTCGCGCCACTCAGGTTTTGGGACGGGCGGTGGAAGTAAAGTGGCTTCTAAAGTGGCAGCGGTATAAATCTCTAAGTTTTGCAGCGCAATGCCTTCTAAGCCAAACTTGAAGCGAATCATTTCACCTTGTTCAGTGACTCGAATTGCACCTGAAATCGAACCAGGTGGCTGTGAAAACAGGGCTTGTTGCGTTGGCGCACCGCCACGGCTGATGGAACCGCCACGACCATGAAATAGTGTGAGTTGTATGCCATGCGTTTTTGCAATCGCGGTTAATTCTTCTTGCGCACGGTACTGTGCCCAATTGGCTGACATAAAACCTGCATCTTTTGCTGAGTCAGAATAGCCAATCATGACTTCATGCTTGCCCTGAATATGCTGTTTATACCAATGCATATTGAATAGGGTATTCATGGTGGTTGCAGCGCCATCTAAGTCTTTCAATGTTTCAAACAATGGCACCACACGTAGTGGATGTTGGATGCCTGCTTCTTTTTGCAAAAGCAGTACCGCCAGCACATCACTAGGATATTCAGCCATCGAAATAATGTAGGCACCTAAACTTTCTTGAGGCTGCGCTGCCAAAGTACGCATGGTGGCAAACACTTCTTGCACTTCAGGTTGTTCAATTAAACTTTGCGCAGGTTCATTTAAATGCTTGGGCAACAGCGGACGTTTGCTTTGTAGCTCTTGCAATAAGAAGTTTTGACGCGCTTGTTCGGTCCACGTTTCAAAATTACCCAGACCCAAATATTCAGTAATCGCGGAAATCGCTTGGCGATGACGTCCTGACTCTTGGCGAATATCCAGTTTTAGCAGTTCAATCCCGAAACAGTTCACCCGATGGATAAAGTCCAGCAATTTGCCATTGGCAATTTCAGGCAGATTGCTGGCAATCAAAGAGCGATAACACAGCAATAAAGGCTGGAGCAGTTCCTCTTTGGCTTTAATCACCAAGCTGTCATCGGCATCGGCACCGCGCAGTTTTTCTGCGAGCCAATGGCGCGTAGCTTTTAGCCGTTCGCGGGTATCGCGTAAATATTCGCGGTAGGGTTCAGGATGGTCTTGACCCAAGGCTTGACGCAGTTCATCGCTACAGCTTTGAATCGACAGTTCCCAACGCAAGTCTTCAATGTCACGTAAGTAAAGATCAGCCGCTTTCCAACGCGATAGCCACAGGACTTCTTGAGTAATGTTGTGTGTCACATTCGGGTTGCCATCACGGTCACCACCCATCCATGAAGCGAAACGTACAGGTGCCACATGTAAAGGCAGACGTTGCCCACAGTGCTCAATTACCATGTCGTCTAGTTCACGCATGAACTTCGGCACGGCATTCCATAAGGTTTGCTCAATGGTGGTGAAACCCCATTTTGCTTCATCGACTGGGGTTGGACGGTGTTGACGAATTTCATCGGTCTGCCACGCCGAACAGATCAGTTGTTTTAAGTCTTCAAGGACTGTTTGGCGTTCACGAGGGGTCAGTTTTTGCTGATCCATTTTAAATAAGGCATCGTTAATACCATCATATTTTTGGATCAGGGTACGGCGGCTAACTTCAGTGGGGTGAGCGGTCAGAACCAGTTCAATATTTAAATCACAGATTTGCTGGAACAGCGTATCGGTTGAAATGTCGTTATTTTTAAATTTAGCAAAGAGGTGGTCGAGCGGATTTGGAGAAGGTGCGGTCTCATCAAATTCACTTTGACGACGGCTACGGACCACATGGTATTGCTCCGCAATATTGGCAAAGTTCAAAAAGTGGGTAAAGGCACGCGTCAGCGGCAGAATTTCATCATCTTCAAGGCTGAAAAATAGTTGTTCCAGCTGCTTTTCGGCTTCAACTTGACCATCCCGCGCCCCTTTGGATAAGGCCCGAATTTGCTCGACCTGATTAAACAAATCTTGTCCTGCATGCTCCTTGAGGGTTTCACCCAATAGGTTGCCGAGTAATCGGACATCTTCACGTAGTGGAGCATCAATTTGTTGAATCATGATTATTATTCCCTCGTTGTTCTTAATTTGACTATACCCCGATTCGATGACAATCCAAGTAGGGGCAGACAAAAGTAGGGGATTAATTGCTGAATTTAGAATCAAATGAGCAACTTAGGGCAAGAAATTGTTTTAAAGTAAAGAGAGTTTTTAATTGCAAGCATTTGAATTAACTATAAAAAATATAAATTTAATTAACCGAATCTTAAGGTTTTTGTAAGGGGTATTTTAATAAAAAAATCGCAATGGCTTCTTGAATCAGTTGCTCGCGTTGTTCGGCATTGGGCACTTCATTCATCCCCAACAACATTTCTTGGTGACGATATCCAAACAGCAAAGACATTAATAAGGTGATGACCTCGTTGACCTGTTCAAACTGAAGAACGCCTAAGGTTTGGGCTTGGTCAAAGAACTGTTCCCAAATCGCCCGCATTTTGAGGTGAGAGGCTTTATAGAAGTTCTCTAGCAATGGGTTTTGTTCAGCGGCTAGCTGCAATAGTAGGTGCTCCAGCTTGATGGCCTCAGGCAGGTTAATAATATGCATCGATAGTGCACAAATTTGTTCGAGCATGGGCACAAAGTCTTCGGCACGTTGCAATTGAAATGAACGACCCAGCATCAGCTTTTCACAGGTTTCCTCAATTGCACAACTGAACAGATTGGCTTTGTCCTGAAAATGGTTATACACCGTGAGTTTGGTGACGTGCGCTTCCTTGGCAATATGGTCCATGCTGGAGCCGTGGTAGCCATGTTGTAAAAACAACTGACGTGCCACCTCCAAAATACGTTGCCGTTTTTCTAAATCCTTGGGACGTCCTGCTGAAGCTTGCACACATTTTCCTAAAAAAAAGTTCAAAAAGTCATTTACATCTGAGCATATCTTTAATTAGTGTACTATGCAGTATATTAATTAAAAAATAACCAAGTTAAGTCTGGATATTGTGCCTGATTAATTGGTGGTTATGGAAGAAGAGCAGACTTCATGAGCAAAATTCAGACCCTTGTGGCAAGTATGATGGTGGTGTGTAGTATCACCTTGTGGGGATGTAGCAAAGACACGACCGAACCAGAGTCGGTGCCTTTGGTAATGGTGAGCCAACCGAATACCACGCATCTAGAACAAAAAAGCTATGCAGGCGAAGTGCAAGCCCGCCAACAAACGGCACTGTCCTTTCGTGTTGGGGGACAAGTTACGGAGCGTCTGGTCGATGTGGGTGACCAAGTCAAAGTCGGACAAGTTTTAGCGCGCTTAGATGTACAGGATGCCCAGTTGCAATTAAATGCAGCCAAAGCACAGTTAGAAAGTGCCCAAGCGGCTGAAAAAAATGCGCAGGATGAACTCAAACGTTTTAAACAATTGTTACCGAGTAATGCGGTGAGTCGATCACAGTACGACAGCGTTGAAAATCAATATAAAGCTGCGCTGTCGAGCTTGAAACAAGCACAAGCCAATTATAACGTTATGCAAAACCAAACCAGTTATAACCAACTGATTGCCAATAAAAACGGTGTGATTACCGAGCGTAATATTGAAATTGGACAGGTGATTTCAGCAGGACAACCGGCTTTCCAGTTGGCCATTTCAGGTGATCGTGAAGTGGTGATTGGTGTACCTGAACAAGCCATTGCTCAGATTAAAGTTGGACAAGATGCCCTAGTCACTTTGTGGTCCAAACCCGATGAACGTTTTGCTGCCTACGTCCGGGAAATTTCGCCTGCCGCAGATCAGTCACGTACTTTTAGTGTCAAAGTGGCTTTGCGTGAAGGACAAAATACGATTCAACTGGGACAGAGTGCTCGGGTGTTTTTCAGCTCAACCGAAAGCAATGTGTTGAGTGTACCGTTAGCCAGTGTTTCCGCTACGGGTAAAAATGCCTATGTCTGGGTGGTGAATACTGATAACAGCATTCGTAAAGTCCCTGTCAGCGTGGGGGAGTATGGTCGAGACAGCGTTACCATTCGTTCAGGTTTACAGCCAAAGGACTATGTCGTGGTGGGTGGGGTACATTTACTGCGTGAAAAACAAAAAATTCAACCGATTAGCCGTGACAACAAAACGGTCAAGATTGCGACAGGGAGTTAAGCATGAACTATAACCTGTCGGAATGGGCCTTAAAGAATAAGGGCTTGGTCCTTTATTTGATGTTGTTACTGGGCATCGTGGGTGTGGTGTCTTATTCCAAACTTGCACAAAGCGAAGACCCACCTTTTACCTTTAAAGTGATGGTGGTACAGACCTATTGGCCAGGTGCAACAGCGCGTGAGGTGTCTGAACAAGTTACCGACCGTATTGAAAAAGAGCTGATGACCACGGGTAAGTATGAGCGCATTATGGCCTACTCCAGACCCGGCGAGTCGATGGTGACTTTTGTGGCACGAGATGCCATGCGCTCCAGTGAGATACCGGATGTGTGGTATGACGTACGCAAGAAGGTTGGAGACATCAAACATCAGCTGCCCAATGGGGTGCAAGGGCCATTCTTTAATGATGAATTCGGCGATACTTTCGGCAACATTTATGTGCTGACGGGTAAAGACTTCGATTATGCGGTGATGAAAGAATATGCCGACCGTCTACAGTTACAACTGCAACGCGTCAAAGATGTCGCTAAGGTCAACTTGGTTGGGCTGCAAGATCAAAAGATTTGGATTGAAATTTCCAACACCAAGTCGGCGCAGTTAGGCATTCCTGTGACAGCGGTACAACAAGCTTTGCAACAGCAAAATACCATGGCCAGTGCAGGCTTTTTTGAAACAGAATCGGATCGTATTCAACTCCGAGTCACAGGGCAAATTAAGAGCGTTGAAGAACTGCAACGTATGCCTTTATTGGTCAATGGGAAAACCATCCAGCTCAGCGATGTTGCCGACGTCTATCGTGGCTTTAGTGAACCCGCGCAACCCCGTATGCGCTTTATGGGGGAAAATGGCATTGGGATTGCGGTGTCGATGCGTAAAGGTGGCGACATCTTGGCTTTGGGTAAAAACTTAGAAACTGAGTTTTCCAAGCTGCAAAAAACCTTACCTTTAGGTATGGAGCTGAAAAAAGTTTCAGATCAGCCTGTTGCTGTAAAGCGTAGTGTCAACGAGTTCATGAAAGTTTTGGCTGAAGCGGTGATTATTGTCTTGCTGGTCAGTTTTTTCTCGCTGGGTTTCCGTACTGGACTGGTGGTGGCATTATCTATTCCACTGGTTTTGGCCATGACCTTTGCGGGCATGAACATTTTTGATGTTGGACTGCATAAAATTTCTTTGGGTGCGCTGATTCTGGCGCTCGGACTCTTGGTCGATGACGCCATTATTGCTGTGGAAATGATGGCAATCAAAATGGAACAAGGCTACAGCCGACTACAAGCAGCAGGGCATGCATGGCGAACGACGGCTTTCCCAATGTTGACGGGCACTTTGATTACCGCTGCGGGCTTTTTACCGATTGCTACAGCAGCGTCCAGTACAGGTGAATACACTCGCTCTATTTTCCAAGTGGTGACCATTGCCTTAATTGTGTCATGGTTTGCAGCGGTGCTTTTTGTCCCTTATTTGGGTGACAAACTCTTACCCGATTTTAATAAAGAGCTGATTCAAAAAGCGCCGTGGTATAGTCATCTGTGGGCACGTTTGCGCAAACAGACAGAACCTCAGCCGATGGTACATCATGCAGGTGAGCATCACGATCCTTATCAAACCAAGTTCTATCAAGGTTTTCGCCGTTGGGTCGATCTGTGTGTGACCTATCGCAAAACGGTCATTGCAACGACGGTGGCTATTTTTGTGCTCTCGGTGTTGCTGTTTAAGTTAGTACCACAGCAGTTTTTCCCGCCTTCAAATCGTGCCGAGATTTTGGTCGACCTAAAACTTGAAGAAGGTGCATCTTTAACGGCAACTGAAAATGCAGTGAAAAAAGTTGAACAGTTCCTATCGAAGCAAGAAGGCATAGATAATTATGTGGCATATGTGGGCACAGGCTCGCCACGTTTTTATTTACCGCTCGATCAGCAGCTACCGCAAGCCAGCTTTGCTCAGTTTGTGGTCTTGGCCTCTTCACTGGATGATCGCAATGAAATTCGTAAATCCTTAGACACCCAAATCCGCCAGTTATTGCCCGATGTGCGTACTCGCGTCTCTTTACTTGAAAACGGTCCCCCTGTCGGTTATCCACTTCAATATCGCGTGTCGGGTGAAGACTTAACTCAAGTGCGTGCTTGGGCGGATAAAGTCGCAGCGATGCTGAGTGCTAACCCCAACACCACCAATGTGCATTTGGACTGGGGTGAACCAAGCAAGATGATCAATTTAGAGATTGACCAAGACCGTGCCCGCCAAATGGGGGTATCGAGTTTAGATTTGGCCAATTTCTTGAACAGCTCAATTTCGGGTGCCACCATTAACCAGTACCGTGAGAAACGTGAGCTGATTGAAATCCGTTTACGTGGCGATCAAACCGAGCGGGTTGAAGTAGCATCACTGGTGAGTCTTGCCGTTCCAACTTCAAATGGCGGAACAGTACCGTTGGCACAAATTGCAAAAATTGAGTATAGCTTCGAAGAAGGTTTGATTTGGCATCGTAACCGCCTACCGACTATTACGGTACGTGCAGATATACGGACCAAGTTACAGCCGGCCACTGTGGTGGATGAAATGGCCGAACAGATGAATCAGCTGCGTGCGGAACTGCCGAATGGCTATTTGGTTGAAGTCGGCGGTACAGTGGAAGAGTCTGCACGTGGGGGTAAATCGGTTGCAGCAGGCATGCCTTTATTCTTGGCCGTGGTCATGACTTTGCTGATGATTCAACTGCGCAGTATGTCTCGTGCTACGATTGTCTTGCTCACCGCGCCTTTAGGTTTGATTGGCGTGGTGTTGTTCCTACTACTGTTCAATAAACCTTTTGGCTTTGTTGCAATGTTGGGTACCATTGCCTTGTCGGGCATGATCATGCGTAATTCGCTGATCTTGATTGATCAGATTGAGCAAGACATTCAAGCGGGGCATGAATCATGGGATGCGATCATCGATGCGACAGTGCGACGTTGTCGTCCAATTGTGCTGACCGCATTGGCAGCAGTTCTGGCGATGATCCCATTGTCTAGAAGTATTTTCTTTGGACCTATGGCCGTTGCGATCATGGGCGGACTGATTGTGGCGACGCTATTAACCCTGTTCTTTTTACCGGCCTTGTACGCGCAGTGGTTTAAAGTAAAAAAAATTAGCCATAAGCTGTAAATTTATGCCAATATCAGGTGCGAAACGTTGAAAATTTCAATATAGTAGCACCTGAAATTTATGGCATTTTTATAAAGCAGTTTTTTGCTACACATTAAAAAATAAACGATGTAGCAAATGGGGTTAAACGCATGATGCAAGACAATGTAACCAAGTATCGCCGCTCTATCGCGATTTCTTATGTCTTCATGTTTTTGGCTTTGTTTACTGTGATTAGCGGCGCATTTTCCTACTGGTATGCCCGAAAAGTCACGCAAATTGATCATGCTGAAGTATGGTTACAAGCGCAAGCACTTTGGGTCATGCGCAATATTGTAATTTATAGCATTTTGGCGTTATTTGCAGCGTTGTGGTTTATTCCTCTTATTTTCTTCACTTGGGACAGTGCATTGTGGGTGACTGGATGCACGGTTGCAGGTGTGGTTTTTAGCTGTATTGCATTTCTCTTCCTTCTAAATGCATGGTTTAAAGGCCTGTCTAAATTTTTGAAAAATAAAGCAGTTTTCTAATTCTACTGATTTTTTTTCAAACACCCCCTTGTAAAACTTGGTTTGAACCCAATTTCAGACCACAGTTGAGTATTAAATAAATTCCGTGAGGAGCATCGCCAGACATGGCTAAACGTGATTATTATGAGGTTTTAGGTGTTGCTAAAACCGCTAGTGATGATGAAATTAAAAAAGCCTACCGTAAGTTGGCGATGAAATATCATCCGGACCGCAACCCTGACAATGCTGAAGCTGAAGAGAAATTTAAAGAAGCGGCTGAAGCTTATGAAATTTTATCGGATAGCGAAAAGCGCAGCATGTATGACCGTATGGGGCATCAAGCCTTTGAAGGTGGTATGGGCGGCGGAGGCGGCTTCGGTGGTGGTTTCAGCGCAGAAGACATTTTCAGTCAATTCGGTGACATTTTCGGTGGCGCTTTTGGTGGCGGCGGTGGTCGTGGTCAACAGCGTGCACGTCGTGGTTCTGACTTACGTTATGTAATGGAACTGACATTGGAAGAAGCAGTAAGAGGGGTGAAAAAAACCATTACCTTTACTGCACCAGCACCGTGTGAAACCTGTGACGGTAAAGGCTCTAAAAACCCGAACGATGTTGAAACCTGTAAAACTTGTCATGGAGCAGGTCAGGTTCGCATGCAGCAAGGTTTCTTCTCTGTACAGCAGACCTGTAGTACCTGTCGTGGTCAAGGTAAGATCATTAAGAACCCATGTAATACCTGTCATGGTTCAGGTGTTAAAGACCGTCAACAAACCTTAGAAGTGACGATTCCTGCGGGCGTCGACAACGGTGACCGCGTTCGTTTAACGGGCAAAGGCGAAGCGATTCGTGATGGTCAGTCAGGCGACTTGTACGTAGAAGTAGTAGTGCGTGAGCACGAAATCTTCCAACGTGATGGTGCAGACCTGTATATGGATGTCCCTGTGAGCATTGCCGATGCTGCTTTGGGTAAAGAAATTGAAATCCCGACACTCGAAGGTCGTGTGAGTTTGAAAATTCCTGAAGGCACACAAACGGGTAAAATGTTCCGTTTACGTGGCAAAGGGGTTAAACCTGTACGTACCAGTATGCAAGGTGACTTACTCTGCCGTATCGTGATTGAAACGCCAGTCAACTTAACAGCACGTCAACGTGAACTGTTAAAAGAGTTGCAAGAAACTTTAGATGGAGATGATCACAAATCTTCACCGAAGAAGAAGTCTTTCTTTGACCGACTGTTTGATTAATTGAATACGGCACGTCTGAATTGGTGTTGAAAAGAGCGGGAATATTTTCCCGCTCTTTTTATGTTATTGCGCTTCTGTTGGCAGCTCAGGTTGATCGATCTCTTCAACCGACACCATTTCTTCAGCCATAGGTGCAGCAGTTGGTACTTGTTGCTCGGCCTGTGCTTTGGGATGTGTGCTAGTAGTGATCTTGACCTGTGACAAACTTTCTAAGGTGTCGCCTGCTTGAACAGCGGGTTCAGCCTGAACCTGTGCCCAACTGCCCCCAAACGCCATCGCTAGAAAAAGTACCTTTGCTTTCATTCTACTTTCCTCATTTTAAAGTTGTTTTTAAACGCGAACCTAGTCTGCGTAAGATTGATTGCAAATTTGTGAAAAGCTTGAGAAATCATGTTTGAAAATAAAGCGATTTTTTCGATGAAAATGGCCAACAAACCTTAGTCTGGGCAATCAGTTTTGCTATAGTAAGAGCAATTTTGAAGCTAGATTAGGAATATGTTATGTCAGCAGCTCCACGCATTGGTGTCTTAGGTGCCGGCGGTCGTATGGGTCGCATCCTTATTCAAGCGGTACACGAAGCAGGCTATCAACTGGCTGCGGCAGTGGAACGCCCTGAAAGCTCACTGGTTGGTACAGATGCAGGTGAGCTTGCAGGTATTGGCAGCCTCGGCGTGAAGGTGGTGGGTAGTCTGGAAGCGGTAGTGAAAGATTGTGATGTGATCATTGATTTCACTGCACCAGTAGCGACCGTTCAGCATTTAAAAATTTGTCGTGAATCTGGGGTTGCCATTGTCATTGGGACCACGGGTATGAATGACGAACAAAAAGCTTATTTGGATGACTCGGCTACACAGACTCCTGTGGTCTATGCAGCGAACTATTCTGTGGGGGTTAATGTTTCGATTAAACTGTTGGAATTGGCTTCTAAAGTCTTTGGTGACACAGTGGATATTGAAGTGATTGAAGCGCATCACCGTCATAAAGTCGATGCACCATCAGGCACCGCATTGATGATGGGTGAGGCTATTGCGGGTGCTTTAGGGCGTGACTTGAAAACTGATGCAGTGTATTGCCGTGAAGGTCATACAGGACCTCGTGAGCGTCAAAGTATTGGTTTCCAAACCATTCGTGGCGGCGATATTGTCGGTGAACATACGGCTATGTTTATTGCCGATGGTGAGCGTGTTGAAATTACTCATAAAGCGACTAACCGTATGAACTTTGCCTCGGGTGCGGTACGTGCTGCGGCTTGGGTGGTAGGACGTGAAGCACGTAAATATGACATGAAAGATGTACTGGGTTTTAACGACATTCAAGTTTAAAAACCTGTTTCATTCGCCATAAAAACAAGATAAAAAACTAAAATAAGACGAAGAATAGAATGAAAAAAGTCATGTATATGGCTTGTGTTGTTGCCGTGATGACAACAGCACAGGCCAAACCTATGGATCAAGCCAAACTCAGTATTCATAAAAATAATATT
The DNA here is from genome assembly GCF_039655985.1 of Acinetobacter sp. BWR-L5. Taxonomy (NCBI): domain Bacteria; kingdom Pseudomonadati; phylum Pseudomonadota; class Gammaproteobacteria; order Moraxellales; family Moraxellaceae; genus Acinetobacter; species Acinetobacter sp. BWR-L5. Next base: position 50,030 of record NZ_JAGFEV010000003.1, read on the forward strand.
AAAGTTTGGACCTATCAAAATGCGCAAAACCCAGTCTTTTTATATAAGGCAGAAACCACGTTTGATGTGCCGATTGAAAAAGCAGTATCACTGATCTTAGATGTTGACCATGCGGTGAAATGGGTGCCGTATATGGGTAGTGTGAAAGTCTTGTCGCGCGATGATAAAAAAGGCGAGTTTCAACTGTATATGGTTCTCGATTTTCCTTTTCCTTTAAAAGACCGCGACTTGGTGGTGCAGGGGAAAATGACCAAGGACAATCAGGGCATCATTAGCATTAAAAATAAAGCGATTGATAAAAACATTCTTAAAAACCCAGATTATGTGCGCCTCAATCATTATGAGGGCGATTGGACCTTTCAGAAACTGGGACCAAATAAAGTCAAGGTTTCGACCTCAGGTTATGCCAACCCTGAGGGATCGATACCACTGAAGTTTGTGAATATGTTTGTCCAACAACAACCCTATCAAATGCTGCAAAAAATGAAAAATCAATTGCTGGAACAAGAAGATACTCCTGCCCATTTACCAGCTGCCTTACGTTAATTTTAAAGACGAAGAAGCCTGTAATGCAGGCTTTTTTATGTTTTAAAACTTAAGGCTGTTGATAAGCGTTCAGCAGCTCTAAGGTTGAAGCCTTAGGCAGGTCTAACTGGATTAAACTAAGCATGGCATGTCCTTCACCAGCGAGCGAGATCTTGAAGTTTTCAGCACTACTTTGGTCACATTGAAACTGTAAATTTTTCTGGCGGGGCAAGTTCATCTGCATTTCACGTTCATTGTTCAACCGATATTGATAGGTTCGTTGGGTCGAGGTTTCAGTCAAGCTCGGCGCTAAACTTAAAAATTGATAATCAGTTAAATTTTGCGTTTTCAGAAACCCTTCAATCAGTGCTTTACAAATAAAATTCTGCTGCTGTACCTGCTGCGAAATATGTGGCGGTTGGCAAGCCGATAAGCTCAATAAGCAAAAGAGAGATATGATTATTTTTTTCATAAAAGTGCCTATTTATGGTTGTGAACGAATGACAGAAGCATAATTCTGTTGGCATAATGGATACAGATACATAAAAGTTAAAAAAATAGGTACAGATGAATGGCATTTCAGTATCAAAGCTTGGCTGCACAGTTGCTTGAAAAAATTCAAAATGCTGAATTACCCGCAGGGCAAAAGCTGTTGTCGTTACGCCAGTTTGCCAACTTACAAAAGGTCAGCTTGAATACGGCCAAGAGCTGTTATGAGCTACTCGAGTCGCAGGGGTATATTCATGTGAAAAATAAGTCGGGCTATTTTGTCAGTTATCAAAAAAATACCAGTCCATCTATTCCCGTACCGCAGCATCCTGATTTTCAGTCTCAAGCCCGTGATATTTCTAACTTAGAGCTACAGCTGGAAATTCAACAGTCTTCCATTAATAGCCGTCTCATCCATTTGGGAGCGATTCAGCTTTCTCCAAAACATGTGCCTGTAGAAGCACTCCGCCGCTCCATTCAACGTGCTTTAAAACACAGTCAACCTGAAGATTTTTTATATAGCGATAAGCAAGGTCATATTCGCTTGCGGCAGGCTTTGTCTGAGCATTGGGCTGAAGATGGCTTCTATATTTCGCAGGATGATATCTACATCAGCAATGGCTGTATGCCTGCGTTGTCGGTGATGATCCAACACCTCAGCAAGGAAGGCGACAGCGTAATTGTACCTACCCCAAATTTTAATGGTCAGTTGCAAATGCTGGCGGGGTTAAAGCGAAAAATTATTGAAATTCCAGCCGATACTCAAGGCTTTGATCTTGAACGTTTAGAGCAGGTCATGCAAAGTTCAGGCGCAAAAGCGTGCTTACTCACGGCCAATTATCAAAATCCATTGGGGTTTTGCTTAAGTAATGCAGAAAAAGAAAAAATTGCACAACTGGCGGCGCGCTATCAGTGCTATGTGATTGAAGATGATATTTATGGTGAATGTAGTTTCAGCTCGAGTCGTCCGCTGCCGATTAAATATTGGGATCAGCAGGGTTATGTGATTTTCTGTGGTTCAGTTTCCAAGTCCCTTTCAACTGCGTATCGGGTAGGTTGGTTCTGTATTCCGCAGCGCTTAGCGCATTTGAAGGCTACGTTATTGATGCAAAATATTACAGTGAATACACCTTTACAGTTGGCACTGGCCGATCTCATTTATAGTCGTGCTTATCGGGAGCATCTACAGCAGTTAAAGCCGATTTTGAAACAGCAAGTTGAGCAATACCGACACATGATTCAGCATGCCTTTATCGGAGTTGAGTTACGTATCAACCAGCCCTTAGGCGGCTATGCACTGTGGTTACAGCTGCCAGAGTGTATTGACGGTTTAGATATGTACTATTTTGCTCAGCAGCATGGCATCAATATAGTGCCAGGAGAAGTCTTTGGTGAAGGGCAGCGTTATAAAAACTGTATCCGCCTCAATGCAGGTCATGAAATTTCAACAGATATTCGCGCGGCAGTCACCTTGTTGGCCGATTGGGTGAAAGCGCAACTCAGTAGTTCGACGTTGGTCAAACAAGCGGTATAAAAAGCGCCTGTTTTGAGGCGCTTATGGATTAAAAATCGGCTTTGAGAACGATACGATAACGGGCTTTTCCAGAATGTAACCGTTCCAGTGCTTCATTCAACTGCGACATAGGATACAGTTCAATTTGTGGCGCAATGTTTTTACGTGCAGCGAATTTGAGTAGCTGACGTAATGCCGCAGGTGAGCCAGTGGGTGAACCCGTGATAGACTTTGCTCCACCAATTAGACTACCTGCATTTAACTTGATGGGCTCAAGGGGCAAGCCTAGAAGATGGATCGTGCCATTCGGTGCCAACGTACTGATATAGGCAGGCCAATTGAGCGTGACATTCACCGTACTGAGCAATAGATCGAATTTGCCTCGCTGGGTTTTAAGCGCATCCACATCACGGCTATTCACCACATGATCTGCACCCATGGCCTTGAGTTCTTCCGTTTTGTCGAGGTTCGAGGTAAACGCCGTAATTTCACAGCCCCATCCTCGAAGTAACTTAATAGCCATATGCCCTAAACCACCGATGCCAATCACGCCAACATGGTGAATGGCTTGAATTTGGTGTTTTAAAATTGGATCAAAAACGGTAATACCGCCACACAATAAAGGACCCGCTGACTCAGGATCTAGCTCTTCAGGTAAAGGAATAATCCACTGCCAACCGGCGCGAACTTTATCGGCAAAGCCACCTGCATGACCGACGATGGTTGCTGTTGACCCACCTGTACAGAGTACTTGTTGACCCGATACACAGGGGTCACAGTGTTGGCAGCTTTCTGCCGTCCAGCCAATACCGACGCGCTGTCCAAGTTTAAGCCCTTTGGCTTCGGAGCCTAGGCGACTGATGGTGCCAATAATTTCATGACCAGCGACAACGGGATAGACCGAAGAGTTCCATTCATTGTTAATGACCGAAACATCGGAATGGCACAATCCACAATATTCGACTTGGACTTCGACCTGATGTGGTTGCAGTTCACCCGCATCGAATTGATAGGGTTGTAACGCTGCGCCTGCTTGCATTGCCGCATAGGCACGAATGGTATTATTCGTCATATTCTATATCCTTATTTTCCTGTTTTTTATGTACTTTTACTTAAAATGACAGCTGTTTTCGTGATCATTGACCATGCCAACCGCTTGCATAAAGGCATAGCAGGTGGTGGGTCCGACAAATTTAAAGCCCTGTTTTTTTAGGGTTTTAGACATATTTTGGCTTTGAGATGTCTGTGCAGGTGCTGTACGGTAGTCAGGGACATCATTGTTGATGGCGTGTTGCTCGACAAAGTTCCAGAGCCACTCAACGGGGTTAATGCCTTGTTGTTTCAGGGCTTGCCATGCAATCGCATTGTCACGAATGGCGGTCAGCTTCCCGATATGGCGAATTAAGCCGATATCTTGGACTTTTTCGGCTAAGTCGGTATCACTTAAAGCCGCAATCTGCTCGATGGAATGTTGGAAAAACTGGCGGTGATAATGTTCACGCTTTTTCAAAACGGTAATCCATGACAGCCCCGCTTGTTGACCTTCGAGGCAGAGCATCGCAAATAATTGGCTTTCATCATGTAGTGGTTTACCCCACTCATGATCATGGTAGTCGATGTAAAGTGGGTCTGAGGAGCACCATCCGCAGCGTTGAGTGGTCATGAACATGCTCCTGATCTTTTTATAGGGTAAAGGGTGCCCATTGGTCGTGTTGATTGTCCCAATAAAATAATTGGGCGTGTTCGAGGTCGGAAAAGTTAATCCAAACATCTTTTCCTGTTTTTTCAGCAAATCCAGTACTGATTAAAAGCGCATCTTCAGTAATTTCCATGATCCAACCTTGGTGGTTTTGTCCAGCCAAGATGATTTTTTGTTGATTGCCTGATTCAGCAAATTCGACCAGACGGTTGATCAACGCTTCTGACATGAAAAATTCCTAAAGTTAACGTAAATAAGGATAGGGATTTACTGCACCACGGCCTTTACCTTGTAAATAAAGTCCATAATGCAAATGTGGGGCTGTGTGCCGTGCATTGCCTGTATTGCCGACATAGCCGATCAGGTCGCCTTTTTTGACATAGTCGCCGACACTTAAGCCGCGTTTATGGTCATCAAGATGAGCATAGTAATGCCAAGTGCCTGCTGGCCCCATAATCCAAACCACTTTACCACCCAAATTGTTATTGCGTAAGTCTGCAACGAGACCTTCTGTGGCAGAAAAAACTTTTGTTCCACGTGGAGCCAGAATGTCGATGCCTTCATGCGTCCGTCCGCTACTGCGGGATGCACCCCAAGTATCTGTGAGTCCATGACGTTTAATACCTTGAACGGGTACAGGCAGTTGCTGAGCTAAACGCATGTTTTTCAGCTGTTGGACTTGTGAGGCAGGGAAATGGCTTCCACTCGGTGCAGGCGGCGTGGTGCGGCAAGCTGCAAGTAACAGAATCACAAAACTTAAACTGGCAAGCGCAGAAAGGCTGGGCAAACAATTACGCACGAACAATCCTTTATTATTTCAGTGATCTAATTTTAAAGTGTCAGGGTGAACCCAATGGATCACCCAACTATGTCACAGTTGAATTGCCGAGATCAATTTTTTCATCGCAGTTGGGATGCCCATTTCTGTGACGTTTTGTATGTCTAGCCATGTGCTGGCCAATTCTATACTTAAATGTTCGAGCTGGTCGGCATCGACTTCAAAGCAAAGCGCTTCTAGTTGCCAAGTGAAATGGGTGAAACTATGCGAAATGTCAGCGCGTTGCGAGACTTGTTTCAGTCCTAGACTTTGGCACAGTTGCGAGAACTCATCACGATTTTCAAAAATAGGTAAACACCATAAACCGCCCCACAGTCCACTATTGGGACGCTGCTGCCACAGCCATTGATTGTGATGACGCAGCACCAAAACTTGGGCAGACTTTACAGGTACAGCTTTCTTGGGCTTTTTAAACGGCAATTCAGTTTCTAGACCTTGTGCATGGGCCTTACAGTGTTGCTGCATTGGGCAGTATAAACACAGCGGTTTTTTAGGGGTACAGACGGTTGCTCCCAAATCCATGATGGCTTGGGTATAGTCGTGGTTACGTTCAGTTGGACAGAGTTCAGTGGCCAGTTGCCACATGCTGCGTTCATGCACAGGTTTGCTTAGATCATCCTCAATGGCAAAAAAACGCGCGAGCACGCGTTTTACATTGCCATCCATAATGACACCGTACTGACGTAAACCCAAAGACATCAGCGCCCCTGCGGTAGATGGACCAATGCCTGGCAGTTCAATCCAGTCCTCTAAAGTTTGAGGAAAGTGCCCCTGACGTGCCACAACCCCTGCGGCTTTATGTAGATTACGTGCACGGGCATAGTAGCCTAGGCCTGCCCAGTAGGGTGCGACCTCATCCCATGATGCTGTCGCTAAAGCTGCAACCGTTGGGAAGCGTTCGATAAAACGCTCGAAGTATTGCAGCACGGTTTTGACTTGGGTCTGTTGCAGCATAATTTCAGACACCCAGACTTTGTAGGGATCATCGGCTACTTGCCATGGCAGGTCATGTCGACCATGAACATCGAACCAAGTCAGTAACGCATCTGAAAAAGAGAAAGGAGACATCTGAGGCACAAGCAAAAAATTCGGCTTAGTATAACTGAATGTCTTTTCTGAGCCCGAGTTTTTGCGCATAAAAAATGGCGCTTATGCGCCATTTAAAACCATAAAAACTTAGTCTTTCGTCATGCCCCAACGTGCATCGAGTTTGAGCTCTTGGTCTTTGTAGCGTGGAATAATGTGAATATGTAAGTGTTCAGACACATTCCCAAATATTTCACCGTCATTAAAACCAATATGAAAGCCTGAAGGTTGATGACGCAATTGGAGTTCATTGCGTGCCAGTTCCAGTAAAGACATTAAACTTTTACGTTCTTTGTCGGTAATGTCAAAAAATGAGCTCACATGACGTAGAGGGATAATGACACAGTGACCTTTAGACAATGCATTGGGTTCGGGCAAAATTACCCCAAAGTCATTTTTATCAAGCACGTCATATTCATCAAAATTACAATATTGGCAGTGGGTCTCAGTCATTGTTATCTCCTCTAAAATCTAATTATGTATCCTGTTGGATCTGAAAAATCAAATATTTGATTTTTCAGCTCTAGTTAAGCACTGAGATTGCGTTCTAGCAAGTCATACATTGCATCTAGCCCTTGTCTTTCTGCTTCTGGGTTATAGCCCAAGTCTACGCCATTGGCTTTGGCACGCTCATCGGCCAATGGGTTGCTAAAACCGTGCTTCGCATCTTCAAAAATGATGACTTCATGGTCCACTTTTGCAGCATGCATTTCTTCACGGAAGCTGGCAACATCATCCAAAGTGACCATGCTGTCTAACTCACCATGTAAAACTAAAATTTCACCCTGAATTTGACCTTCGACCGCGGGGGCTTTCGGTGCCAATGTCGCGTGGAAAGTCGCCACTGCTTTAAGCGGTGCACCTGAGCGAGCTAAGTCTAAAACCACTTTACCGCCATAACAAAAACCAATCGCCGCCAGTTGAGTGGGATTCACTTCAGGCTGGGCTGCAAGCGTATCTAAACCGGCTTGCGCACGGTTGACGATGGTGTCTGCATCGGCAAAAGTTTGCATCATCCATTCATAGGCTTGTTTCGCATCTGTGGTGACATTTTTGTCGCCGTACATATCAATCGCCAGTGCAGCATAACCGTGTTCAGCCAGTTCGCGAGCACGTTGTTCAGTATATTCATTTCGGCCCCACCATTCGGGTGCAACGATGATACCTGCATGCGGTGTTTGAGAGCTTGGTGCTGCAAAATAACCAACTAAGCGTTGTCCATCGGCGGCGTTATATTGAATTTCTCGAGTTTGAATACTGATTGTCATGCTCAAATCCTGATAGATGATCTGTTCTGATTAAAGCATAAAAACTTTTATAAGGATTTGAAAAATATTCCGATGTACATGAGAAGTGTGAGAAATTATTTTTAAAGGCACACATAAAAAAGAAGGATCTGAACCCTTCTTTTTTGTCGTTAAGAGTGGTGTGCTTTAGACTTTGCCACGAGATAAAAAGCCGACAATCGCAAGAATCACAGCAATCACCAATAAAATAATCGCAAAGTCTTTGGATAAACCTGCTACGCCGCCAAAACCAAGTAAACTTGCAATCAGTGCAATCACTGCGAAGATAATCGCCCAACGAAACATAATTTTTCTCCATAGATGTTCTTATTTATTACTCTATTAGTATAGAAACAAGGTTCGGACACACTGTGTTGCTTTTGTTTAAAAAGTGTTCTGTTTGTATTTTAAGTTTATGAATATGATGTAAATATTGACACTTTAGATAGCTCTGAAAGCCATATGACTATAGGTTATAATAGTGCATTCAGTTTTATTGGCAGTGGTTATGTCCAACGAATTAAGACCAGAGTTTTGGAAGCATTATGCGCTCACTGAGCTACGTTCAGCAGAGTGGGAAGCGTTGTGTGATGGTTGTGGTTTATGCTGTCTGGTGAAACTTGAAGATGAAGAAAGCCAAGAAGTCGCCTATACCAAGGTGGCCTGTAAACTGCTGGACTGTCAAACGGCCAGTTGTCGGGATTATCCGAACCGCAAGCAGCATGTGCCCGATTGTATCCAGCTCACGCCCGAACTTTTAGACACGATTCATTGGTTACCACCGAGCTGTGCTTACCGTCGTCTGCATGAAGGTAAAAATTTGCCCAGATGGCACTATCTGAACACGGGCTCACGTCAAAGTATTCTGAAAGCGAAAAAGTCTGCGGCAGGACGTTGTATTTCTGAAGAAGAGATTCAGGATGACGACATCGAAGACTATATTGTGCGTTGGGTTCGCTAGTCGATAAAAGCACAATCAAATTGCATGAAAAGCTTGTGTCATTTGCCTGAATTTGCCATAACATAAGCATTCGATGAACGCATGATAAGTCCTAGCCCTATGTCCGATAGCAATATTCCACTGCCTGAACGTTTACGCCCGCGTGATTTATCTGAAATTATTGGGCAGGATCACTTATTGGGTGAGCAGGCACCGCTCCGCCAAATGATTGATCAAGGGCATTTGCCATCGATCATTTTTTGGGGGCCGCCAGGTGTGGGGAAAACCACGATTGCTTTACTGTTGGCGCAAGCAATCGACCGACCATTTGTCAGTCTATCTGCGCTCAATACGGGGGTCAAAGAACTCCGTGAGATCATTGCTGATGGCGGAGATTTAATGCCACCTGTGGTGTTTATTGACGAAATTCATCGTTTTAACAAATCACAGCAAGATGCCTTACTCAATGCTGTGGAGAAAGGCAAAATTACCCTCATTGGTGCCACCACCGAAAATCCTTCTTTTGAAGTCAACAGTGCATTGTTGTCGCGTTGTCAGGTCTATACCTTAAATGCGCTCGATGCCGATGCGATTCAAACTTTATTACTGCAAGCGATTAAGAACGATCCGTTTTTAAAAGAGCGTTATATTCAAATTGAAGAATTTGAAGCACTGGTGCAGTTTGCCGCAGGTGATGCCCGCAAAGCCTTGAATTTGGTTGAACTGATTGCGGGCACCTTCGAGCCTGACCTTGAAAATATCGTGACCAATGCAACGGTGGTCAAAGTTGCACAGCAAAATATTGCCCGTTATGACAAATCGGGTGAGCAGCATTATGATTTGGTGTCGGCTTTTATTAAGTCAATTCGAGGGAGTGATCCTGATGCCACTTTGTATTGGATGGCACGTATGCTCAAAGGTGGTGAAGATCCCGTTTTTATTGCCCGTCGGATGTTGATTGCAGCCTCTGAGGACATTGGTAACTCAAACCCCAATGCACTGCTGCTTGCTGGAGAATGCTTCCGTTCTGTTCAAGCGGTGGGCATGCCAGAGTGTCGAATTATTCTTGGGCAGTGTGCGGTGTATTTGGCGACCAGTGCCAAAAGTAACAGTACTTATCTTGCGATCAACAAAGCTTTGGATTTGGCTGAGAAAACAGCTAATTTACCTGTGCCGCTGCATTTAAGAAATGCACCGACCAAGTTGATGAAAGAGCAGGGTTATGGCGTCGACTACTTGTATCCGCACAACTATCCAGAGCATTTTGTGATACAAGAATATTTACCCCCTGAGCTCAAAGGAACTAAACTGTATGAGTCGGCACGTAATAAGCGTGAGGTTGAGGGTGAGCGTTTACAGCAACGCCGTTGGCAACAAGAACAGCAACAGCAGCAGTAATAAAAAGCCTGATGAAAAAATCAGGCTTTTGTTTTTTTGAGGCTTAGGATTTAGTCACATTCATTGAGCAGTTTTTTCTTTAAGCACTGTAGCGTTTTATGTTCCGATGTGCGTATTCATCAATTTTAATGCCGCAGGTAACACAGCGGCTAATAAAGCGATTGCCATTGTGATGTTAAAGCTCAAGGCAAAGCGTGGTTTCATCAGATATTGGCGTAAGAAAAGACCACCGACAGCCCAAACCCCGACACATGGAATGGAAACTACCATTAAAATCAGGGCCGCATAAAGAATATCACTGACATGAGGGTTTAAAGCAAAATAAGTGGCAATGGTGCTGATGGAGATCATCCACGCTTTGGGATTGACCCACTGAAAAAGAGCCCCTTGTAGAAAACCCATCGATGGTTTTTGTTCTAATTCGATGTTGAGTGGCCCACTGGACGCGATTTTCCATGCGAGCCACAGCATATAAGCTGTGCCGATTAAACTTAAAATAAATTGGAGCTGGGGCAGGGCCAGAAACATTTGATTTAACCCGATGCCGATGGCGAAGAGTTGCACGGCCACACCAAAGGCAATGCCTAAAACCAGAGGTAGGGTTTTACGGATACCAAATCGCGCACCAGACAGCATGACCAGTGCATTATTGGGCCCAGGCGTGCAGGTCATTACGACACAGAACAGCAGATAAGAGACAAACAGTGAAGCGTTCATAAAGGGGATGGAGTAATCAAATAAGTATCATTTTATTGTTGATCTATCACAATTTGGTTGTATATTGATCGTTAATACTGAGTTTTATGCAATAAATGATTGAATTAGATCGATTAGACCGAAAAATATTGTGTGAGCTTGAGCGCGATGCACATTTAACCAATATTAAACTGGCAGAACGCGTGGGTTTGTCACCTTCGGCCTGTTTACGACGCGTGCAAGAGTTAGAAAGAATTGGTGTGATCCGAGGCTATAAAGCGGTGATTGACCGTTCGCTTTTGGGTGTTGGTTTAACGGTTTATGTGACCATTGGGCTGTCTTGTCACTCAAAAGAAAGCTTGAGTCAGTTTGAGGATGTGATCACAGCAACGGATGAAGTCACAGAGTGTCATACCATTACAGGCTCGGTCGAGTATTTACTCAGGGTTGAAGTGGCAGACATCAAGTCTTATAAAAAGTTTCATACTGATGTTTTGGGAACGATTCCTTCCATTAGCTCGATCACCAGTTTTTTGGTGATGGATACCACTAAAAATCGATATACCAATCTATAAAAGCTTAGATGGAAAGGTAAAAAACCGAGCGAAATGGCTCGGTTTTTATCTGAGTACATATAGTTTCGCGGGATCATATCAAACGAGGCGCTTTATCTTTTTAACTAAGCATTGAGTGTTGAATCATTGCTGCATCAAGCTCTTGAAGACTATTCAATTATTTAAAGTTACCCTCTAAAAACTGTTGCAGGCGTTCACTTTTGGGGTGAATCAAAACTTCTTTTGGATCACCTTGTTCTTCAATTTTGCCTTGATCTAAGAAAATGACATGATTGGACACATGGCGTGCGAAGCCCATTTCATGGGTGACCACAATCATGGTTCGGCCTTCTTCAGCCAAACTTTGCATCACTTTCAACACCTCACCCACCAGTTCAGGATCTAGAGCACTGGTCGGTTCATCAAACAACATTACTTCCGGCTCCATTGCCAAGGCACGGGCAATCGCAACACGCTGTTGTTGTCCTCCTGACAAAAAAGACGGATATTTCTTTTCGACACTTTCTGCGAGCCCAACTTTTCTTAAATATTTTCGCGCACGCTCTTCTGCCTCACTCCGCTTTAGCCCCAAGACATGAACGGGTCCTTCAATAATATTTTCTAATACCGTCATATGCGACCATAAATTGAAATGTTGAAAAACCATCATCAGTTGAGTACGCATTTTTTGCAGTTGTTTAGGGTTTGTGGCTTTGAGATCGCCGTTTTTATCTAAAGTGGTCTCTAACTGTTCACCATTGAGCCGAATGCTGCCCTGGCTCGGTTGCTCTAGAAAATTGATGCAGCGAAGAAAGGTGCTTTTACCTGAACCCGAGGAACCAATAATGCTAATGACATCACCTGCATGCGCCTCTAGTGAAACCCCTTTTAAGACTTCATGATCGCCAAAACTTTTACAAAGGTCTCGAATCACCAGTTTTGCTGAATGTTCCATTGTTTCTCCTAATGATTCGATGGTTTTAAAAATGCCAACCAGCGTTGTTCCAATTTACGAAAGATCCAAATGAGGATAAATGCCAGACAGGCATACAGCACAGCGGCAATGCCAAAGGCATCAAACGTGGCATAAGTGGCAGCATTGACATCCCGTGCAATTTTGAGAATATCAGGCACGGTTGCAGTGAAGGCAATGGTGGTTGCATGCAGCATCAAAATGACTTCATTGCCATAAAACGGTAATGCTCGGCGTAGCATCGATGGAATAATAATGCGGGTATAGCGTTTCCAAGGCGACATTCCAAAGGCTTTTGCTGCCTCAATTTCACCGTAGGGAATCGAACGTATCGCCCCTGCAAAAATTTCAGTGGTATAAGCTGCTGTATTGAGTGCAAACGCTAAAATGGTGCAATTAAGTCCTTCTCTAAAAAACTCATCGAGCCGTTCATGGGCATGGACAAATTCGAGGCTATAAATCCCGGTATAAATAATCAGTAGCTGCACATATAAGGGAGTACCACGGAAAATATAAGTAAAAAACCAAACAGGTCCACGTACAAAAGCATGCTCAGAAACTCGAGCAATTGACAAAGGCACAGCCAGAACAAAACCAATCGCAATCGATAAGACCAGTAGCCATGCGGTCATGGCGACCCCAGTCATTTGAAAACCATCGGTCCACAGATAGGACTGCCAGTATTGTTGAATAATTTCAATCATAGTTGTCCCTTTTTCACACCAGCAGAATAACGACGTTCCAGCCACATGAGAATCAAATTCGAAAGGGTGGTGATGGCCAGATAAATGACGGCTGCAACAATACTGAAATAGAACACTTGCATGCTGCTTCGACCTGCATCTTGGGTAATTTTGACGATGTCGGTCAAACCAATTAAGGACACCAAGGCAGTGGCTTTGATAAGGACTTGCCAGTTATTGCCAATCCCCGGTAAGGCAAAACGCATCATTTGTGGAAAGAGGACACGCCTGAAGACTTGAAATGGGGTCATGCCATAGGCATATGCAGCTTCAAGTTGACCTTTGGGGACGGCTTGAAATGCGCCACGGAAGGTTTCCGTAAAATAGGCCCCATAAATAAAGGCTAAAGTAATCACCCCTGCCACAAAGGGATTGATGTCAATTTGCTCCATATGGATCGATTCGGTAATCGAGTTCAATCCAAGTTGCAGGCTATAGAACAACAACAACATGATCACCAGATCAGGAACACTACGAATGAGCGTGGTATAGAGGGTTGCAACATGACGTAAGATTTGAATACGAGAGAGTTTGGCACTTGCCCCAAACAATCCAATAATGATCGAAAGTAGCAGTGATAACAAAGCAAGCTGTATGGTCATCCAAGTGCCACTGAGTAATACGGGACCATAGCCAGACAGAAACATACTCAGTTTCTCCGAGTAAAAATATAAAATTTTATAAATCAGCAGTATCTAAAAAGTGTCGGTGGTGAACCGACACTCTATAAATTAATAAATGCTGAAGGAGAAGTATTTTTTCTCGAGTTTCTTATAGGTGCCGTCGGCAATAATTTCAGCTAACGCTTTATCAATATTCTTTTTAAGATCGACATCTTCTTTACGTAAGCCGATTGCAGCCCCTACACCGAGTGTTTTGGCATCGACCACATTATTGCCTGCAAAAGCAAAGCCTTTGCCTTTGGCCGATTTCAGGAAACCAGCATCGACCATAATCGCATCTTGTAATGTTGCATCTAGACGTCCCGAAACCATGTCTTGGTAAAGCACGTCTTGGTTTGGATAAGGAACCACATTCACACCCTTAGGTGCCCAATAGGCTTTTGCATAGCCTTCTTGAATGGTGCCTTGTTGTACACCCACACGCTTTCCTTTCAAAGATGCTGGTGTAGGGAGTAAAGGAGAACCTTTCTTCGCGACCATGCGGGTAGGCGTGTTGTAAATTTTATTACTAAATGCGATTTGTTTTGCGCGATCCGTAGTGACCGTCATTGAAGACAAAATACCGTCGAACTTTTTCGCTTTGAGCGCAGGAATCATCCCATCAAAGGAGTTTTCTACCCATACACATTTGGCTTTTAATTTGGCACAAATGGCATTGCCCAAGTCGATGTCAAAACCGACCAGCTTATTGTCTGGTGTTTTATATTCAAAAGGTGCATATGCGGATTCTGTGCCAAAACGAATGGTTTTCCATTCTTTTGCTTGGACAGTACTGCTCAGTGCTACGGCTACGAATGTAGTGGAAAGTAGTAATTTTTTTTGCCAGTTTTTCATTTTAAATATAGCCATCCGTAAAAAAACAAATCTAAGAAATAAGACGAAGATAGAACTTACCCTACTGAGTACTTTTGAATAAAAGCAACATCTATACCAGCTTTCGGCTCTTAGGAGATCGATGGATCTTGTCGCCATGAGAGATGAGGAAATAAGGGTATTTTTTCGGTTGGAATAATTTTTATCTGAGAACGTCCTGTTCATATGTTTTTATCATATGAAAAAATGAAGGTGAGACATAGTTGAAATATACCTGAAGTCTTGTGCGCTATGGCGTACAGAATTGATGATTTTTTAACAGTGGATCAATGTCTTACAAGACTATTTTTCAGTGCTGAATAGCTTATAAGTAAGCTGAAGTACTGCAATAGCACTGGATCTGAAAACAAAAAAACCGAACGTTTAAGCTCGGCTTTTTGAATGACGCAACTTAAAGGAGTGGTATTAGCTTAGAGGAAGAAGCTCATCTTTTAAGTTCAGCATTTGCTGCATTTGGGCGCGAATTTTTCGCTCAGTTTTTCGTACATTATGTGCATTAATTCTTTTGCTCATAGCCCGGATTGGAATAAATAATTTCTCACCCATACCATCGACCAAGACAAATTCGGGCTTATTATTTCGCTGCTCTGTATACATAATTCCTGCGATGTTTACCTCACCGAAGATAATGTGTAAGTCGCAGCAAAGCTGAAAAAAGTCATCTAGAGCTTTGGCGTGTTTTTCCTCAAATTGATGTGATTTGCATAACTCAAATAAAGTCATACCTTCACCACTTGGGCAGACAATTTTTTCAGTCACAAAACCCAAGCCTACAGAAGTTTTCACAAAACCATAAGGCATTTCGACAGGAAAGCTAAAGATATTATTTTTATAATGATTTTTACATAGCTGTAGATATTGCAATAATTCACGGCGGAATTGGCGATAAACGCCTTGCGACATTCTACGTTTAAGTTTGCCATGTCCTTTCCAGCCACCATCTTCATCCACTCGATTTGGATTCATGACTTTGATGATTTTGTTTTCATCCTCAGGATGCTGAAACACCATTTTTGAACAGCCTTGTCCGATACATTGCAGTTCATCTAATTGATAAATCATAGGGCCTTCTATCAGGAGATATACAAGAAAAGCATCATTAGAAATGTGACATTTCATGTGATTGAAATGACTATTTTACAAAAAAATAAATAAAATTTCATGAAACTTTAATATTTATGTTGTAGAGGGGGGATTAAAAAAGAACTTATAGGCTTGTATTGCAGTTATAACAAGGCATTGATCTAAAATGTGAAACATAAAAAAACCGAGCGATTAAGCTCGGTTTTTGAATCTGTAACAGATTAGATATCAGAAAGGTCGATACCTAAACGTGCAGCAACTTCTTCATAAGCTTCAACCACACCGCCTAAACCTTGGCGGAAACGGTCTTTGTCGAGCTTTTTCTTGGTTTCTTTGTCCCATAGACGACAACCGTCTGGAGAGAACTCATCACCAAGAACAATTCGGTCGTGGAATACACCAAACTCAAGTTTGAAGTCCACAAGTAGCATGCCACCTTGGTCAAATAAGTTTTTAAGCACTTCGTTTACTTGGTAAGTGAGGACTTTCATTTGCTCAAGTTGCTCGGCAGTTGCCCAACCTAAAGCAATTGCTTGAGACTCATTGACCATTGGGTCACCAAGCGCATCATCTTTGAAAAATAATTCAAAAGTCGGCGGGGTTAATTCCTTACCTTCTTCTACACCTAAGCGACGGCATAAAGAACCTGCTGCATAATTACGAATTACACATTCAACAGGGATCATGCTGAGTTTTTTCACTAGAACTTCAGTTGGAGAAAGAAGTTTTTCAAAGTGAGTCTCAATGCCAGCCGCAGCCAATTTATCCATGATAAAGGCGTTAAAACGGTTGTTCACCTTACCTTTACGATCTAGTTGTTCGATCTTTTCACCATTAAATGCCGAAGCATCATCACGAAAGACTAAAATCAGGTGGTCTGCACTGTCTGTTTCATAGACAGATTTCGCTTTACCAGTATAGAGCAAGGTTTGTTTTAACATGAGGGAACCTTTTTCAAAAAAAAATGCCTAGTACGACTAGGCTGGCCAATTTTGGTAAATCTGGGTTAACAATTCTGTGGCTTTTTCAGGCGCTGCAAAACTGTTATCGGCATTGAACACAGCGAGGTTATTGCTGCTGCCGACCGCGGTTAGTCTTAACACATAGACCTGTTGATCGATTTTAATGGTTGCTTCATAACCATTTTTGCTTTGACCAACAATTTGATGGTTGAGGCTGCTGAGGGTGGCAAGCGTATATTGCCAAATTGTAGCAGAATTTCCCTCAATTTTGAGCAGCGGATTCTTATTTCCGTCAATAATCAATTGAGGGCGGCTCACAGCTGTATCAACTGTTTCCGTTGATTCTGCATTCGACATGACTTGAGCAGCTTGAGGGCGCGGCATTGCAAAACGGTTTCCGCGCTTATTTTCAAGTACAGGTGCATGTTCAAGAGCGAGCGCTTCAACCGTTGGAGCTGGATACAACGGCGTTGCAGGTCGAACCATAGAGCCTTCAGGGTACTTAAGAGGTTCTAAGGTTGCTGTTTCTTTATAGTCCAAACTACCGTTATTGACTGCAAGGGAACTACAACCCGCTAAACTGACAACTGAAAGTGCGAGAGTAAGACCTAAACGTAATTGCATATTGATGTGCTCTTTATTTAATGACACCCGCTGTTGTGAGTGCTTCACGGAGCGGTGTGCGATATTGTTCTGCAAGTGGTGTTAATGGTAAACGAATACCCGTTTCGATTAACTCCATTTCATGAAGTGCCCATTTCACAGGAATTGGGTTTGATTCGCAAAATAGAATTTCGTGTAAATTTGCAACTTGGGTATTTAGGTTTTCAGCTTGTTCAGCTTCGCCTGCCAGTGCTGCCGCACAAACATCGCTCATTTCTTTTGGGGCAACGTTCGCAGTCACAGAAATATTACCTTTTGCTCCCGACAGAATCAGTTGATAAGCCGTTGCATCATCACCTGAATAGACGGTCATCGCTTTGCCAGCAAGGCCTTCGAGCAGTGCTTGGCCACGAGGGACATCACCTGTGGCATCTTTAATGCCCACAATTTGAGGAATATCGGCCAAACGAATGACCGTTTCATTCGCCATATCGACACCTGTACGACCAGGTACGTTATACAGAATTTGAGGAAGATCAACAGCTTCAGCAATAGCTTTATAGTGTTGATATAAGCCTTCTTGAGTCGGTTTATTATAATAAGGGGTAACCAGAAGAGCAGCATCTGCACCGAGTTCTTTGGCTTCTTTCGTCAACTCGATGGCTTCACGCGTTGAATTCGCGCCAGTCCCCGCAATAATAGGGATGCGTTTGTTCGCGACACGAATGATTTCTTTAATCACTTGTGTATGCTCTTTCATGCTTAGAGTAGACGCTTCACCCGTTGTACCGACAGCAACAATGCTATTTGTGCCTTGTGCGATGTGCCACTCAACGAGCTTCTCTAGACCCTTCCAATCTACGCTGCCATCTTCAAACATAGGGGTGACGATTGCGACAATTGAGCCTTGGATGGTCTGTGCTTGCTGAGTCATTTTAAAAAAATATCCTATTTGTCCATCCAGTTAGGCCAGAAAAACATAAGATTGGATGGGTGCGTATTTTAATTTATAGCATTTTCAAAGCGCTGATGCATTGAATAATGCTTATGCAAATTATGAACGAACACAACATGAAGAACAATATGCTTTAGTCAAAGTGTATAAAAACTTTATCTGTCGCTACAAAAATACAGCTTGTTCAAATGGTAGACAAAGAAATGCATCTTATTTTGCATCTGAAAAGAGCGTTTTGCATAACCTATGGCCATGGATTAACGCATTTAAAAAAAAAGAGGCTCTTCATCTCAATCGAGCATTAGAAGCCGATCAAATTGAATATTGGGTTATAAACTTCTATAAACGTCAGGATTTTGCATGATTATACGAGTTCTCTAAGTATGTGTGACATCGTCCTTTTAACGTTATAGATTAATGCCTAGCATTTTGTTCTGTATTCTATTTTCGCTTCAATTTGCCGCAATATCCATTGCACTCAAGGCTGTGGTCATTTAATTTTGACCCGCGAGGATGAATACTGTTTTATAAATTAAGCTATGCTTGGCCTTCGAGCGCAGAACAAAAAGGACAGAGAAGAATGCAGAAGAATATGGCATTGATTGTGGTGGATGTACAAAATGGTTTTACGCCTGGTGGAAATTTGGCGGTAGCAGGATCAGATCAAATTATTCCTAAAATTAATCAGTTGGCTGATTATTTTGACACTATTATACTCACCCAAGATTGGCATCCCGAAAATCACATTTCTTTTGCAGACAATCACCCCGATCAACAAGCCTTTCAAACCATTGAATTGGACTATGGCACACAAGTACTCTGGCCACGTCACTGTGTACAAGGCACACAAGATGCTGAACTGCATCCTGATCTCGACCTTGCCAAAGCGCAGTTGATCATTCGTAAAGGATGTCATACTCACATTGATAGTTATTCTGCTTTTTTAGAAGCGGATCACAAAACCCAGACGGGACTCGCAGGCTATTTAAGAGAGCGTGGGATTGATACTGTGTTTATTGTTGGGATTGCAACTGACTTTTGTGTGGCATGGACAGCAATGGATGCCTGTAAACTTGGTTTTCAAACCTATGTGATTGCCGATGCCACCAAAGGCATTGATTTACATGGTTCTTTACAACATGCATGGCAAGAGATGCTGGCCCATGGTGTGAAACGTCTGTATTGCAAAGATATTGTGCAACAATATGCCGTGAACTGATGCGCTGAACCAATCGGCTCACCTCAATCACTAATATCGACATTATAAAAACATGCAGTAGGGAAGGGTCATGGGCACTTTTTTAAAATTTACCGCTTGGATTCAAAAAACCTTTGCCCTGTGGGTGGTGTTATTTGCAGGCATTGCGCTCCTAAGCCCTGAAACTTTTGTCTGGATGAAGGCTTATATCACGTGGATGTTAGGGCTGATCATGTTTGGTATGGGCATGACCATGACACTGGAAGATTTTAAAGGGGTGATGCAAAGTCCTAAAGCGGTTGCAATTGGGGTAGCGGCTCAGTTTGTGGTGATGCCAAGCGTGGCTTATCTGCTGTGCTTATTATTTCGCTTGCCGACTGAAATTGCGATCGGGGTGATTTTGGTGGGTTGCTGTCCGGGTGGCACAGCATCTAATGTGATTACTTATATGGCGAAAGGCAATACGGCTTTGTCTGTCGCATGTACCACGGTATCGACCTTATTGGCGCCTGTGTTGACTCCCGCGATTTTCTATCTGTTGGCCAGCCAATGGATTGAAATTAATGCATGGTCGATGCTGAGTTCAATTTTGCAGGTGGTGCTGTTCCCGATTATTTTAGGGCTGGTGGTACGTGCCGTGCTGAAACACAAAGTTGAAAGCTATATTTCGGTGATGCCCTTAATTTCTGTAGTGGCGATTGTGCTGATTGTGGCGGCTATTATTGGCGGCTCAAAAGCACAAATTTTAGAATCAGGCTTATTGATTTTAGCTGTGGTGGTGCTACATAACGCGATTGGTTATTTGCTTGGCTTTACAGCTGCACGAATGTTTCACTTGCCACATGCTGACTGTAAAGCGGTTTCGATTGAGGTTGGTATGCAAAACTCAGGACTAGGCGTGGCTTTGGCTGCTGTGCATTTTGCTGCTTCGCCAATTACGGCGGTACCCAGTGCGATCTTTAGTTTGTGGCATAACATTTCAGGGCCAATTTTAGCCAGTTATTGGGCCGCCAAAGCAGACGCCACTGCCAAGGAAAAAGGTGAAAAGGAACATATGTCGGTTTGAATACTATACGCTGTTGCAGCTTTAAGCATAAAGTCAGGATGAATTTTCTATTTGGCATGAGGTTGTAACTAAACTGTCATAAAGACTACCTAACATCCCTGCCAAACACTTCATAACAGACTGTTGCAAACAGCATTGAGAGGGTATGGATAATTTTCAGCATTCATCGGCGACGTATTTTAACCGAGAGCTATCGTTATTTGAGTTTCATCAGCGGGTTTTAGCACAAGCATTAGATCCGAGTTTGCCAGTGCTGGAGCGCTTAACTTTTTTAATTATTTTTTCACGTAATTTAGATGAGTTTTTTGAAATTCGTATTGCGGGCTTGATGAAACAACGCGATATGAATGTGATAGCACGGACCCCTGATGCTGTTCCCACTGAAGTGATATTAGAAGACTTGTCCCAATCCATTCATCGTGCCGTCAAAAAACAGTTTGAAGTTTTAAATCATTCGATTTTGCCTGAGTTACAAGCGCAGGGCATTCAGTTCATCCAGTTCCAAGATATTTTAGAAAAACATAAAGCATGGATTGCAGAATATTTTGCCAAAGAAATTCAACCCGTTTTGACCCCCATCAGCTTAGATCCGTCACACCCTTTTCCTCGCCTCGTGAATAAAAGTCTGAATTTCATTGTGAGTTTACAAGGTAAAGATGCTTTTGGACGAAGTATTGAGATGGCGATTGTCCCTGCACCGCGCTCATTACCGCGTTTAATTCAGATGCCGAAAAACGTGG
Source organism: Acinetobacter sp. BWR-L5 (assembly GCF_039655985.1). NCBI lineage: Bacteria > Pseudomonadati > Pseudomonadota > Gammaproteobacteria > Moraxellales > Moraxellaceae > Acinetobacter > Acinetobacter sp. BWR-L5. The sequence goes on from NZ_JAGFEV010000003.1 coordinate 70,933, forward strand.
CAGGCAATATCGACACGCAGATTTTTTTAACCGCAATGATTCAGCAGCACATCAGTGATCTATTTCCGGGGATGAAAGCCACGGGTTGTTATGCTTTTCGTGTGACGCGTAATGCCGATCTGATTTTGTCGGAAGATGTTGATGATTTGGCGGTTGCACTCAAAGATGAGCTGTCTTCACGCCGTTTTGGTCGTGCGGTGCGTTTAGAAATCGAAGATGACTGTCCCGAAGCGGTGATTGATTATTTGCTCAAGGAATTTGATTTAACTGAGCAGGAGCTTTATCGCATTGATGGGCCAATCAATCTTTCACGTCTCAGTACCAGTTGTGACCGACCTGAATTAAAGCATCCAGTTTTTATTCCCGTTATTCCCAAAATTTTGCGTAAACAAAAAAGTACCTTTGATACCTTAAAAGCACAGGATGTGTTGCTGCATCATCCTTTTGATTCTTTTCAGCCTGTGATTGGTTTATTAAAAGAAGCAGCGAAAGACCCAAATGTGCTGGCAATTAAACAAACGCTCTACCGCAGTGGACCTGACTCGGAAATTGTACAGGTCTTGGCAGAAGCAGCACGAAATGGCAAGGAAGTCACAGCCGTGATTGAGTTGCGTGCGCGTTTTGATGAAGAGTCGAACATTACCGTGGCCAATATTTTGCAAGAAGCTGGAGCGGTGGTGGTGTATGGCATTGTCGGTTATAAAACCCATGCCAAAATGATTTTGATCGTACGCCGTGAAAATGCTCAGTTGGTCCGTTATGCCCATCTGGGCACAGGCAATTATCATGCGGGTAATGCGCGTATGTATACAGATTATGGGTTGATGACCACACAACCTGATATTTGTGAAGATGTACACCGTATGTTCCAAGAACTGACGGGGATGGGCAAAATGGCCAAGTTGAAGGCGTTGTTACATGCGCCTTTTACGTTACACAGTGAACTTTTAAAACTGATTGAGCAAGAAATTCAGTTTGCGCAAGTCGGTCAAAAGGCGCGTATCATCATCAAAGTCAATGCTTTGACAGAGCCTCAGTTAATTGCTGCACTGTATCGTGCGTCACAAGCGGGGGTACAGGTTGATCTGGTTATCCGTTCGATCTGCTGTTTGATTCCACAGGTCCAAGGTATGTCTGAGAATATTCGTGTGCGTTCGATTGTGGGCCGTTTTCTGGAACATACCCGTGTGTATTGTTTTGAGCATGGCGGTGAGAAAAAGCTGTACTGTGCCAGCGCAGACTGGATGGGACGTAATTTATTTTCGCGTGTTGAAACCTGCTTTCCAATATTAGATCGCGTTTTGAAAAAGCAGATTTATAAAGACGGATTAATCAGTTACTTAAATGATTGTTTGAATGCTTGGGAGCTACAAGCCGATGGTCATTGGCTTAAAGTGGCCTGTACCGATCCAGAGCAAAGGTATAGTGCGCAGCAACATTTGATTGCGCAGAAGCAACTTAAAATTTAACAATTGCCATAAAAAAGCCTGACATATGTCAGGCTTTTTTATGGTTGGACATCATTAAGAGGCTTTAGATTGTTTTGCTTTTAAAATTTCCGTTCTTAAGCTTTGTGCCAACTCTGCAGACTCCGCACCCATGCCATTGACCATAAAGGCATGGCGGGTCAAGACATTGGTTGGATTAGGTAAATTCACCAGTTGGTAACTTTCAGAAATGTCTTTCAATAATTCGTTGCTTAAATGTATGGCACTTTCTTTGGCAGACAACTGTTGGACCAAACGCTCAGCAGCTTGATTTGCAGACAGCTGCATCGCATCGACTGCGGTTGAAATGCCACAGCGCGTTTGCAAAACAAAGCGCTTTTCTTCGCGGTAACGTTTATACAAAACCTCAGAAAGCAGTTGGAATACACTGCTGACCATCATTAAACATGGCACTGCATTCGGTGTGTCTGTCGACATGCTGAGGGTGGCACCATGCTCATTAAAGGATTGAACTGTACTGATGTCCGAGCTGTTGAGTTTGTAGTGTTTTAGACAAAGTTCTGTGCTTTTATTGAGGAAAATCTGACACAAATTAAAGTATGGAATAGACACGGTTGTATTCACCGAGTCCATCAACTGTTTCGGGTCATAAAATTGAATATTGAGCGCAACCGAATGATTATCCACGATCACGGGTTTTTGTTCTTTAGGTTTCGCACTGGTTTTGATTTGTTGTTGTGCTTGGGCAATCGCGACTGCCGTATGGTGTTTCTCTTGTTCAAGCGTTTGGGTTAAAACTTGAATTTCGTGTTTTAAGCGGGATTCATTATTGATCCGTGCCAAATATTCGGTACGGCTTGGGCGCGCAATGGCGCGATAAGCCAGCCACAATAAACCATGAATCGCTAAGGACAATAAAATCGCTAACCACTGAGTACGTAAAATCTCACCCATACTTGGTTTAATGAGCGTGATTTCAATGCTACCCACTTTCTTTTCATTTTGCAGCGCATCACGGACAAACACTTCGCCATCACGAGTTCGAACTTGGCCACCTGTCGCCAAGACTTGATTGTTGGCATCCAAAATACGAATGGAAGCTACGCTTGGATTGGTCGCATAGCGATCGACCAAAAGCGCAAGAGAAACCGTGTTGGCAGGCTCCAGCTCTGCAAGACTGTCCGTGACCAATTGAGAGGTCATCAGTTGGCCTTGGTTGGCACGGTTTTCATTCAGTTGATGAGTCGTTGCCAATACCAATAAAAAGGTATGTAAAGCAAAACTTACAATTAATAGGCTAGCAAATAGCCCTTGTCTAGGCGCATTCAACGTAAACTTCCAAAGAAAATATATTCAATTTCGATTATGATTCTAACAATAGTCGTAGCTCAGACCCGAGTCAATTCATGCGAGAAATCATTCTTATTTCATTTTTAGGACCAGACCAGCCGAATCAGTTCACTCGATTAATGCAGGTATTGTCCACTCATTCATTACAAATTTTAGATGTCGGACAAGCAGTTATTCATAACCAATTGACCTTAGGTATTGTTATTTCTTCAGATGACCAAACTGCAACAGCTTTGGCCATGAAGGAAATTCTAATTTTAGCACATGATATTGGTTTAACTGTACGTTTTAAACCAATCACTACAACTGAATATGACCAGTGGGTGAGTGAAGGTGGACGGACGCGTTATATCGTCACGGCTTTGGCGCCAGAGCTTGAAGCGTCTCACTTACAAGCAGTTACAAATATTGTGTCCAACCAAGGTTTCAACATCGAAACCGTGACCCGTCTGTCTGGTCGTCCAGTCTTAAATGGCGAAGTCGATGGGCCGAAACGCGCCTGTGTTCAATTCGGTTTAAGTGGTCAAATGCTGGATGCCGCAGCCATGCGTGCAGCTTGTTTACGTTTGTCACATGAACTGAATGTCGATGTAGCGGTACAAGAAGACAATGCCTACCGTCGTAACCGCCGTTTGGTGTGTTTTGACATGGACTCGACTTTAATCGAGCAAGAAGTGATTGATGAGTTGGCGATTGAAGCGGGTGTCGGCGCACAAGTCGCTGAAATCACCGAACGTGCAATGCAGGGTGAGCTAGATTTCCAGCAAAGCTTCCGTGCACGTGTCGCACTGCTCAAAGGGATGGATGCCTCTGTCCTACCTAAAATTGCAGAACGTCTGACCGTTACAGAAGGTGCTGAACGCTTAATTTCAACTTTAAAAGCATTAGGCTACCGCACGGCTATCTTGTCGGGTGGTTTTCAGTACTTTGCAGAGTATCTACAAGCCAAACTTGGTATTGACGAAGTTCATGCCAATGTCCTAGACGTTGACAATGGGTTGGTGACGGGCGAAGTTAAAGGTCACATTGTCGATGGTGCACGTAAGGCATTATTATTACGTGAGTTAGCCGATAAGATGGGCATTTCTCTTGAGCAGGCGATTGCAGTAGGAGATGGTGCGAACGATTTACCGATGTTGTCGATTGCTGGCCTAGGTGTAGCTTTCCGTGCGAAACCGCTGGTGAGACAAAACGCTAATCAAGCCATTTCAAGTGTCGGCTTAGATGGGGTGTTGTATTTATTGGGTGTGCACGATAAAGACTTAAATCGTGCTTAAAGCATCTCTGTGTTATTAAAAACGCAGCCTTTGAGCTGCGTTTTTTTGTTGCAAATTTAAGCGAAAAATGATGAGCGGTCAGTGAAAAATGTCGATAAAAACAACGATCAACAGAATTGGAAAAAATATTTTTAAGTGCTGAAAATACGGGTTTTATTTTGTAATGACACGCCAAGACTGAGCGCGTCTTTGTTTTGGAAAAGTTCAAATCTAAAAAAATGTAATGACAATATAATATGGCGACAAGGTATGTCGCATTCTAAAAATACAAGCCTTTTTTTCTTTTCAAAACTGCTCATAATGCATGCATAGAGTTTGAAAGCTACACAATCCATTAATTTTAAACGGTATCGGGGATGAGTTCAGCACAGTGTATCAGTCGCCTGAATTTATCTTAGACGGAGGTTTTTATGGTAACAGCGAATTTAGCAACCATCGTTGGCTTAAGTTTAGTCGCCGCTGCGTTAATTGCTGTTTTCTTTTCGCCTTATCGTCGCTGGTTGAGTTTTATGGTGGCGGGTATGGTGTTTTGGGGAATATTGGAAGTCATTCGCCTAGGTGTGCAAGCAGTGTTTGAAATGCCGATCACTTATAGCTACTTAACTGCTTTAACTTCAGCGATGCTTATTGTAACGATGTTGCTTCTACGTGAAGACCGTCGCGCAGAACGTGCTCTGGCGCAGCGCCGTTGTATTGAACATACACCTGTATATGAAGATGACCAACAGCAGTGTTCTAGCCGCTAAGTCATAACCTCATACCGTAAAAGAAGATGTCTAGAGCATCTTTTTTACGTTCTTACATGATTGTTATACAAAGCCTAGCGGTAAAAATGGCAACTTGTGGTAGCATTGAAAACAGTCAATTTATCAACAATTACAATAGGCTTTCATGTCATGAAACTATCTTCAATTCCTGTGGTTAAACTTCCATTGGTTGATGTCAGCACGGATCCGCTGGATTTAATGGTTACTGGTTTGGCACTTCGTATGAAACAGCTGGCGCGTACCAGTCCAAAATTTATTGAATTAGTTCATGAACGTCAGTTCCGTATTCAAATTGGTACTGATCTGGGTATGGCACGCCAAATTATTGTGAACAATGGTCAGATTGATACCGTTTCAGGTGATGCCGAAAAAGCAGATTTTATTTTACAGTTTGCGGACAGTGAGCAGGGTGTGAAAACTTTAATCAAAGGCGACCCAACCGCATTTATGACGGGCATGCAAAACGGCAGCATTAAAATGGAAGGTGATTTTGGTCTATTGGTTTGGTTCAACCAAGTTGCAAAATTGGTTCCACCAAAGTTACCAAAGCCTGTGAAAGCAAAAATTAAAGCCGCGCGCGCGTTTTTGAAAGAAAAAACGGGTAAGTAAAAAGATTTTTTCAACTTCTCGATTTCTGCTCCTTTATAAAAGGGAGATTGAGAGCGATGAAATCGAAAAAGCCCTCTATCGAGGGCTTTTTTATGCATGGTGTTTTATTCGACTTCTAAATTGAAAGTCACGGGTCCATCATTGACCAAATGTACTTTCATGTCGGCAGCAAAAATACCGGTTTGCACACGCTCAAACTGGGTCTTGGCATACTCAACCAGTTGTTCGTATAAGGCCTCGGCATCATTTGGTGGCATGGCTGGTCCAAAGTCAGGACGTAAACCTTTTTGGGTGTGCGCCATTAAGGTGAACTGAGAAACCAGAAGAATACCCCCACCAGCTTGACTGACATTCCAACCCATTTTGCCTTGTTCGTCGTCAAAAAAACGATATTTCAAGATCTTGTCGATCAGCTTTTTGCCTTTGTCTAAAGTGTCTTCTTTCCCAAGGCCTAAAAAAACCAAGATACCGTGTTGAATTTCGCCTGTGGTTTCACCATCGACCACCACTTTGGCTTCGAGAACGCGTTGTAATAAGGCCCGCATGACTGATTCTATCTACCATTTGATTGTGCAGACTGAAATTGTAGCAAACCCAGTGCAGCACAGGAGAGATATCGATTGAAAAAACAAGGCAATTGCGTTGATATTCACAGCAATGTTTAAGTAAAAGAGCATAGACCAAAAGCGATGACAGCAAGGGCATCAACACTTGGATTCTGAATAGAGAGAAACAAGGGATGTACCGAGTAATTGGTCGAATAGCAAGGCCGAATTACCAAAACATGGCTATGCAGTTTAAAAAAATGTGCTTTAATGCAATAAGTTGCTAAAAACCGAAAATGATATGTCTGCCATCATCCAATCCTTATTAGATACTGATCTGTACAAATTTACGATGCTACAGGTGGTCCTGCATAAGTTTCCCCAAGCGCATAGTGTGTACCAGTTCCGTTGTCGTAATTTGGATGACACGGTCTATCCTTTGGTCGACATTCTCGAGGATTTAAACCACCAACTAGATTTGCTCTGCCAATTACGTTTTCAAGACGATGAGCTGCAATACCTGCGTGGTTTGCGCTTTATCAAAAGTGATTTTGTCGATTATTTAGAGTTGTTTCAGCTCAAACGCCGTTTTATTGTGGCCAGTATCGATCACCAAGGCCGTTTAGACATTCGCATTGAAGGGCCGATGGTTCAAGCTATGATGTTTGAAATCTTTGTGCTTGCCATCGTCAATGAGCTGTATTTCCGCCGTATTCGAAGCGAAGAGGTCATGGCTGAGGGCGAACGTCGTTTACAGGCCAAAGTGGCTTTATTAAAACACTATGAAACATCGCAAACGCCAAATGATCCCCCATTTTTAGTTTCTGACTTTGGTACACGGCGCCGCTATAGTTTGGCGTGGCAAAAACATGTGATTGAAGTGTTTAATCAAGCTGCACCGCATATTTTCCGTGGTACCAGTAATGTTTTAATTGCGAAGCAATTGGGTCTGACCCCGATTGGTACCATGGCACATGAATTCCTACAAGCATTCCAAGCGTTGGATGTACGTTTACGTAATTTCCAAAAATCAGCACTGGAAACGTGGGTACAAGAATACCGTGGTGACTTAGGTATTGCTTTGACGGATGTGGTGGGGATGGATGCATTCCTGCGTGATTTTGACTTGTACTTTGCCAAATTGTTCGATGGCTTACGCCATGACAGTGGTGACCCATATGAATGGGGCGATAAGGCCTATGCCCACTATAAAAAGTTGAAAATTGACAGTAAAACCAAAATGCTAACGTTTAGTGATGGACTGAATTTAGAGAAAGCGTGGGACCTGCACAACTATTTCAAAGACCGTTTCCAAGTCAGTTTTGGAATTGGTACCAATTTGACCAATGATATGGGGCAAACGCCATTAAATATTGTGCTTAAACTGGTCGAGTGTAATGGCCAGTCGGTTGCGAAAATCTCGGACAGTCCGGGCAAAACCATGACGGATAACGACACCTTTTTAGCGTATTTACGTCAGGTTTTTGAGATTGCTGAAGCAGAAGCCAATTAATCCAGAATATATACCATGCCAGAATCCGTTCTGGCATTGTTGTATTAAAAAACTGATGAATAGTGATATCTATAATTCTGCTAAAAGAATGCAAAGAATCAGAATAATTGTAAAAATGAGTTGTGCTAAGATCAAAGCATGATCTGAAAACATACGAAATAATATGACACATTCTGCCTTTGATTTTGGCTTGTTGATAGACACAGAGCAGTTGATTCCGCATTTAGGGAATGACAAATTACGCATCGTCGATTTAAGTCGAGCTTCAGTCTATGACCAATTGCATATTCCACATGCTTTACATTTAAAGCCAAAATTTTTGGTGCGCCAAGATGAACAAGCCACGGGATTACTTCCCGATGTAGAAGGTTTACAAGAGCTGATTCGTTATTTGAATATTTCACCCGAGCATCATGTCGTGGTTTACGACGATGAAGGTGGCGCATGGGCGGGGCGTTTGATTTGGAATTTACACTGCTTAGGTTTTGAAAATACCAGCCTGCTGAATGGTGGAATTCATGCATGGCTTGCAGCAGGACTTCCAACCACTTCTGAAGTGGAACAGTTTGAACCTGTCAGTGCCTTGGTACAGGTCGATCAAGCCAAAATACAGCAGTATCGAATTGAATATGCTGAGTTATTAGAGAAAGTTCAAAGCAGCCAAGTCCAACTCTGGGACTGCCGCACAGAAGACGAATATACGGGGCTGCGTCTTGCAGCGCGACGCGGCGGTCACATTCCAAATGCACTACATTTTGAATGGAGTACTGCCCTTAACCGTGAAAATCATTTAAGATTGCACCCTTTAGAACGCACGCAGCAACGCTTAGAACAATTGGGTTTTAACTTAAATGAACCTGTGGTGGTGTACTGTCAGTCACATCACCGTTCAGGACTGGCTTATATTTTAGGTCGTTTATTGGGTTGGAATATTCAGGCGTATGACGGTGCGTGGAGTGAATGGGGCAACCGCCTCGACAGTCCTATCATTACCGGAGAGATGCCGTCTTGAGCCTCACATCACGCTTAAAAAAACAAATTTTCATTCAAGCTCAACGTGTTGTACCCCAACATCAGTTATCACGTGTCGTGGGCAGAGTCGCAGCCAGCGAAAATTCGATTGTGAAAAATGCGGTCATCACTGCATTTAAAGCGCAGTACGGCATTGATATGTCGATTGCTGAGCAGAGTAATGCACTGAAGTTCAAGTCCTTTAATGAGTTCTTTACCCGTGCATTAAAAGAGGGTGTGCGTGATATTGATACCGATGCGACCAGTATTGTATCGCCTGCGGACGGTGCGATTTCACAGTTGGGTCCAATTGTGGAAGGTGATATTTTCCAAGCCAAAGGGCAAAAATTCACCGTTGATAATTTAATTGCAGATCCGCAGTTGGCTGAACCGTTTAAAAATGGTCAGTTTGCAACGGTGTATTTATCGCCTAAAGATTATCACCGTGTGCATATGCCATTTGCAGGCACATTGACGGAAACCTTATATGTGCCAGGTGAATTGTTCTCTGTCAATCAAACCACTGCTGAAAACATTCCAGGCTTGTTTGCCCGAAATGAACGTATGGTCTGTTTATTTGATACAGAAATCGGCCGTATGGCCGTAGTTCTCGTTGGCGCCATGATTGTGGCGGGGATTGAAACTGTTGCAACAGGAAAAGTGAAGCCTACTGGCCGTTTAGAATTAAATCAGCATAATTTATTCTTGGACAAAGGAGCTGAACTGGGTCGCTTTTACTTAGGCTCAACCGCTGTGGTACTGTTTGAAAAAGACAAAATGACGTGGGATGCAGCCTTTAAAGCCAACTCGACTGTGGTGATGGGTGAAGTGATGGGACATACAGTTTAATCGTTTCAGCTCTCGGTCACCGTCCTTGTTAAAGGGACGGTGAGAGACAAAAAAGCACCGATATCGGTGCTTTTTTCATGCTTTTGAAGAAAGGCTTATTCAGGATTATAGGTGCGTTCTTTGGGGAAAATCACTTTAAAAATAGAGCCTTGATTTTCTTTAGATTCAATTTCTAAATGTGCTTGGTGTTGCATTAACACATGTTTCACAATTGCGAGTCCTAAGCCTGTGCCACCTGTTTGTCGACTGCGCGCGCTGTCGACACGGTAGAAGCGTTCGGTTAAACGAGGCAAGTGTTTAGGATCAATGCCTATGCCAGTATCTTCCACAGTAAAATAAGCCTGTTCACCATTGTCATGCCACCCCATGGTCACCGTTCCGCCTTTCGGTGTGTATTTGATGGCATTGGTAATCAGATTACTAAAAGCACTGGCTAACTCCATATCTGAACCGATTAAGTCGCAGTGACTGTCAATGTCGAGATTGAGCGTATGCCCATAATCAATATTATAGGCATGTGCATCGTCATAAAGTTGGTTCATTAAGCTAGGCATATCAATGATTTGATTTTTAGCAATTTGCTTGTCATTTTCTAGGCGTGACAGTAAGAGCAAATCATTCACCAAGGCATTCATGCGTTTGGCCTGTGCCTGCATTTGGTCAAAGGCCCGCTTCCAACGTGGGTTGAGGTCTTCTTGGTCGGTAAAGGTTTCAATATAACCACTAAGTACTGTGAGTGGTGTACGTAGTTCATGTGAAATGTTATCGACAAAGTCTTTACGCATTTGTTCGAGATTATGCATACGGGTCACGTCATAGGCGACCAGTAAACGACTTTCTCCACCAAATCGGGTCATTTTGACTTGAACATAATGTTCATCAAAACTGGATGACTTCATTTTTAAGCCGTCTGGTGCAGCATCAATATTATTGTAATAATCCACAAAACTCGGTTGGCGTAATAAAGTCAAAATATTACGGCCACGGTCATTTTGTTCGATGCCTAATAACCGTTCTGCAGCAGGGTTCCACCATTCAATTTGTTGCATGTCATCGATCAGCACCACGGCTTCTTGCAAAGCGACCAAGGATGACTGCGCCCGATCAATCAACCCGACCATTTCCGCTTGTACAATACGTTCTTGGCGCTGTGCACGATAGACATTGAACAATAATGCCCCCCAAATGCCCCCAAGGTTGGGTGGAACTTCGTAGGGACGATTGGAAATCCAGTCATTGACCAAATACAAAGAGCGCATTTGCAGAATAAAAAAAACGGCAAAAGCAAAGGAAATACACGTCCAAAAATAACCGACGCCAAAGCCAATCAAGCTTGCAATCAGCAAGAAAAAGGCAAGGAGACGTAAGTCCTGTTTGGCAAAGCCCCATAAACTGCTGTATCGCGTTTTTTTATGCTCGCGTGCAAGTTCAGGGACCGGGTAGGGTTCATACATAAAACAAAATTAACCTAGGGCGATATCCGCACGTGTAGAGAATCGATAGCCTGTACCCCGAACTGTTTGCACAAAACGATCTGCAGCATAAGGCTCAAGCACTTTACGTAAGCGGCGAATATGCACGTCGATGGTACGGTCTTCAATATACACGTTTCCGCCCCAGACTTGGTCAAGAAGTTGTGCACGGGTGTAGGCACGCTCAGGATGAGTCATGAAGAAGGCCAATAAACGGTACTCGGTTGGCCCCATGTCGAGGAAATTATTGCCAAAGCTGACCCGTTGGCTGACAGGGTCTAAGATTAAGCCATTGGCATCAATCGATTTTTCACCACTGAGCGCGTTAGCGCGGCGTAAAACCGCTTTAATACGTGAAACCAATTCGCGGGTCGAAAACGGTTTAGTCATGTAGTCATCTGCACCAGCGTCCAGACCTTGTACTTTATGGTCTTCTTCGCCACGTGCCGTGAGCATAATGACGGGAATTTCAGAGAGATTTTCATCGCGCTTGAGACGACGACATAAGTCTACACCACTGACACCACCAGGCATCATCCAGTCGAGCAAGATCAAAGCAGGACGCTGATCCACAATCATTTGGTGGGCTTGTTTTGCATCTTCTGCTTGTAAGCATTGAAAGCCTGCCATATCCAACGAGGTGTGAATCATTTCTCGAATGGGAAGTTCATCATCGACGATTAAAATGTAGTCATCTTTCACAACGCAATATCCTATTGTAGGTAACGGCAGGCCGTTTTAATTTTATGACAGGCTTATTACAAAGATTAATTATGACAGTATCATTGCAAAAAACAGACGATTGATGAAATTTGCAAAAAAATGTGACAAAAAATCGTCATATTGGGATTCAAAATTAATGGAAGTTTAATCTAAATTGCATTTGAAAATGCCGATCTCATCCAAGTGAAAAGTCTTAAACATCCAATTTTGCCCGTGTATTCGGGTCTGAAAAGGTTTCTAGAAGTGAAATAAACACAATACGGCTGGAGGTTAAAACTTCTTCAAAGGATTGTTTAAACCCACTGACCACCCAACGGATCGCAATTTGTGTGACATAGCCATTGAGGCCTGTGGCGACCAGCGAAATTTCTCGTTCGGAACGGTTAATTTGCGGCATCATCAGCATGACAAAGGCTTGAATCATCCGGTCAAAACGGGTCATGGTTTCATGAATGGTGGCTTGGTTATGTAATTCTTGCACCAGCATCGCATCGATATAAATAATACGCGCCATACGGGGATTGTCTTTTAAGGTAGTGAGTAGGGCACGCAGTCCTGCATCAATCATTTTGTGTGGATCTGAAGAAGCTTGCATGATGGCTTGCATGACATTGTGCTGTAACTCATCGATCAGCTTTAAAAAAATGGTTTGAAACAGCTGCTCACTTTTTTTAAACGACTCATAAAAATAACGTTCAGTAAGTTTGGCTTCATTACAAATATCTTTCACCGTCACGGCAAAAAAGCCGTGAGTGCCGTAGGCTTCAATTCCTGCTTCAATGAGTTTTCCACGACGCAGCTGTTTACGTTCAGAAAGCGATAAGCCTTTGAATTGTCTTTCTTTGGTTTTATTTTTGTCGCTGTTTTTTTGTACTGGTTCAGATGCCGTCATCAGATTTCATCGCCCTATTTGAAAGCCAAGGTTTTGCATAGTTTAGCAATAAACCACGACTCTACCTATGCGCAGGCTTTAATCTCTAGCTGGTTTTTATAGACTTGACACTTTTGGCTATTAAATTTATGACAATTGATATTGTCAATTATAAAAAAAGCATCTACAGTCGATGTACAAAGATAAAGGACAACCACAATCTCATGAAGAATTTTAAAAATAAAGTTGCGGCAATTACAGGTGCAGGATCGGGTATTGGCCAACAATTGGCACTTTTATTGGTCAAGGCGGGCTGTCATGTGTCATTGAGTGATGTCAATGAACAAGGGTTGGCGAAAACAGTTGAACTGCTACAAGGCACCAATGTACATGTCACCACGAAAAAATTAGACGTCTCAGACCGTTTAGCGATGCAAGCGTGGGCTGAAGAAACCGTACAAAATCATGGTTCTGTGAATATGATTTTTAATAATGCCGGCGTTGCTTTGGGTTCAACCGTAGAAGGTGCATCCTATGAAGAGCTGGAATGGATCGTGGGGATTAATTTCTGGGGTGTGGTCTATGGCACCAAAGAGTTTTTGCCTTATATTAAAAAAACAGGCGATGGGCATATCATCAATATTTCCAGTTTATTTGGTCTAACGGCTCAACCGACTCAGTCTGCTTACAATGCCACTAAGTTTGCGGTGCGTGGCTTTACCGAGTCATTACGCCAAGAGTTAGATATGGAAAACTGTGGCGTGAGCGCATTGTGCGTTCATCCGGGCGGGATTCGAACCAATATTGCCAATGCTGCCAAAGTGAATGACAGCTTGCGTAGCATCGGGATGAACCCTGAGAAGTCTGCGCAGACCTTTAATAAATTATTACGCTGTCCACCTGAAGAAGCGGCGCGTCAAATTTTAGAGGCGGTACAAAAAGACAAGCGTCGTTTATTGATTGGCAATGATGCAAAAACGCTAGATTTGATTCAGCGCATCTTACCAACGGGCTACCAAAAAGTGACGGCTTTTGCGACCAAATTAAGCCAAAGAAAGTCTTAATGTTGTGATGTAAAAAACCCGCTTTGGCGGGTTCTTTTATGCTTAATTTTAATGAGTGTCATGATCAAAAAACTGTTTTATTAAATATCCGTTTAACTTTAAATGAGCGTTTCAATGGTCTTTTTCTTCCAAATAAATTGATAATAAAGCCCCTGCATAATGCATAAGCTGACAAAGGCCAGTGCATAAGCATACCAAATCCCTTGCAGTCCCCACCATTCACTAAATAAGTAGGCACAGGGCACTTCAATCGCAATAATCGCAATGATATTGATGATCATGGGCATGGTGACTGTACCGCTGGCCCGCATAATAGAGGCAAAAATGGCACTGGCACCAAAGAATAAAATGGACCACAGCACAATGAACAACAGCTGTTGCCCCAGCTCAACCACTGCATGGTCAGTGATAAAGAGTGCCATGAGGTATTTGGAGAAAAGATAAGCCAAGACCACCAAGGAACCTGTAATGATGATGTTCATGCCGAGCGCGGTACGTGTGACTTTGGCCAATAACTCGGATTTGCCTGCGCCAATGGCTTGTGCACCAAAAATCGATGCAGCAATGGCAATCGATAGAGCAGGGAATTGAATATAATTCAGAACCTGATTGACCGCACCATAAGCTGCGGTCGCATCGGCCCCGTGGCGGTTGACTAGGCCCACAATCACAAGACCCGCGACGGAGGTGGTGATCATTTGAATACCTGTTGGAACCCCTAAGCGCAGAATGATTTTACTCAGCTGGCGGTCAAAGCGAATATGACGTAGCAGTTGTGCATCGAGTCGGAGTGGGTGCTGTTTATAGTTCAAATAGAAATACAAAAAGGTCAGCACAGAAACAAAGCCTAAAATGGTCGCAATGGCAGGCGCAACAATCCCCAGTTTTGGAAAGCCAAAATAACCCGCAATCAGAACGGGTGTGACACAAAGCCCAATCAAGATGGTCATGCCAGAAGCAATTAGAGGTGTCGTGCTGTCTCCGACACCGCGTAAAATTGAGGTATAAATAATATATACAAACAGTAAAGGGCTACCTGCCAACATCCATTGCACATAAGGTAACGAGAGATGCATGACGTCTTCATCGATACCCAAAGCCGATAAAATTGGTCGCGCAAAAACTACCCCTAAAAATGCAATAAAGCTGCCACCAATGAGAGTCATAAAAATAGTGGAGCCGACCACCGCACGGACTTTTTCAATATTCTGTGCGCCCCATGCTTGACCAACCAAGACGGTCGATCCCGCGGATAGTCCAATTACGAAGGCCATTAAGCAAAACAGGATGGGGAAGAACACTGCAACCGCTGCAATCGCCTGCACACCCATCATCTGTCCGACAAAGATGGTATTAATCGTACCCGACAGATTTTGCAGAATATTGGTGGCAATCAAAGGCATCAGGAAAATAAAAAAGGCTTTCCATAGCTTTTGCTGTTGCACCAATGGGGTGTGTGCTGACATAAGTCATCCTGAGGTTATTTTTATTACATTTCTAAGGCTTACCCTAGCATAGTTCGGTGCTGAAAAGCCGATGTATTTCAGTAAGCGAAGCCTGTTCTTGTGCAAAAGCAAAGCTGAAAAAGATTTAAACGCTTTGCAAAATTTCTGCTGCCTGAGCCAAGGTTTGATCGGTCTTAGCAAAGCAAAAACGAATCATGCGCAAAGCCTCTGGCGCCTGCTGATAAAACACCGAAACAGGAATGCCAACAATGCCATGCTGCTCTGCTAGAAAGCGGCAAAATTCAACATCGTTTAAATCGGGACGAATGCGGCTGTAGTCGACATTTTGAAAGTAAGTGCCTTGCGAAGGCAGCCATTGAAAGTGTGAACCAGTTAAACCCTCAATAAAACGATCGCGTTTTGCTTGATAAAAGCCCGCTAAGTTTTGAATATGCTCAGGATGTTGCTGCATATAATTGGCCAAAGCCAGTTGTACAGGGGTGACTCCGCAGAAGTTGGCAAACTGATAGACCTGTCGGAACAGTTGCATCAGCGTAGGTGTAGCAACGCAGTATCCGGTTTTCCAACCGGTCACATGAAAGGTTTTGCCAAAGGAACCCACCACCACACTGCGTTCACGCAGTTCAGGAAAAGACAAAGCCGAATAGTGACGTTGACCATCAAATACCAGATGTTCATAGACTTCATCAGACAGGACTAAAATATTGCTGTCGCGAATCAGTTCAATCAGCGTCAACCAATCTTGCTTGCTCCAAATGGCACCACTCGGGTTATGTGGTGTGTTGATAATGATCAGTTTGGTTTTGGCCGTAATGGCTGATTTGACCTGCTCCCAATCGACTGAAAAATGTGGGGGTTGGAGCGGAATATGAATGGCTTTACCACCAACTAACGCAACACTTGGCGCATAGCTGTCATAACTGGGGTCAAAAATGAGGACTTCATCATCCGCATGGACTACGGCTTGAATAGTGGCAAAAAGGCCAATGGTTGCGCCCGGAGTGATGGTAATTTCAGTCATCGGGTCGAGCTGAATCTGATCGCGTTGTGCAAATTGCTGCGCCAGTTGCTCGCGTAATAACCAGACCCCATCGCCTGGAGCATACTGATTGAAACCACTTTGAGTTGCCTGTGCTAAAGCATCCAGCAGTTCAGCAGGAGCTTCGAAGTCTGGAAAACCTTGGGATAGATTTAGGGCATTTAAGCGCTGTGCCATGGCAGTCATGGTGCTGAAAATAGTGACGCCTTGTGCAGGCAGTTTAGATGAAGGCAACTGAATCATGAATGCTTAAAAGTGTCTAAATATCAGCCCAAAATAGCATATTCATTCCCCTTTACTTATGCAAATTTTGCATGTAGGACAGGGGTAAAGCATGCATTTTTGTGGATTGCTGTTATAGGAGCTGTTCAACTGCCGCGCGAATAATCCCCAGTGCTAAGCCAATAAAAGCACCGACCACCACGCCATTGACCCGAATCATATGCAAGTCGCCACCGACTTCATTTTCGATCTTATCAATCATTACACTGGAGTCCCATTCGTGAATACGTTCACTGATAAAACGAATGACTTTTTCGCTGTATTGGTCACTGAGATTGACCGCAATGCTGCTGAGGCGTTGATTAAGCAAGTCTCTGACGGCTTGATTGGAGATGATGTTCTCCCCAATTTGTTGAATGGATACACGGATGTTGTGAGCAATGCCAGAGTCTGGTTTTTGTAAGTCTTGCTTAATGGCATCACATAAAATGACCACTGCGCCGCTAATAAAATTCAGCACTTGTGGGCTATCCAGTAGGGCATCCTTGGTCTGGTTTAAACGCTGGCTGGCTTTACTGTCGATGTCTGCCAGTTCGAGCATGAGCGCGTGCCCCATCGCTTCAATTTTTTGACGCCACGGATGCTCAGGATCGGCCAACATTGACTCGACTCGTTGAATGAGTGAGTCGATGGTTCTTTGCTGCACATCGATGCCAATCCAACTGGCCCCTTTGGCCAGTTTCCAAACCCCGAGTTCTTTGAACAAGGTTCGGGTCAACTCACGACTTTGTTCAGGATGTTGGGTCATCCAATCATGCGCCAAGTCGAGTCCGCGTTGTAATACATCTTGATGGAAATCATTTTCCAGCACTGCACGCAGCATTTCACTGGCCAAATGATTGACCTGAGTGTTACGCACCCACTGCACGCTGTTACTTTGAATAAAGCGTCCGATTTGTTCTTGGCCCACAAATTCAAAGACTTTAGGCACCGTTTGTTGAATGACTTGGGTGACTTGCAGATTGTTTTGTGGGTTGGCAAGCCATTGGCCAACCGCCAAAGACAGGTCGGTACTTTGCAGGCTTTTTTCCACCACTTGTGGAGAAAGAAAGTTTTCTTGTACAAAGCGGCCCATAGACTCTGCAATACGGTCTTTGTTACGAGGAATAATTTCGGTGTGATCGCGTAAAAACTTTGGAATTGGCATTTTCCCAAAGGGATTACGGAACAGCACAGTAATGGCATACCAGTCAGCCAAGCCGCCGACTACACCTGCTTCTGCGGATAACATTAAAATATGAATGATCCAGACTTTGTCTGTGGGGACAAACTTGGCCACGACCATCAGCAGCAGCCATGTCACCACTGCCGTGATTAGGGCAATGGTGGCAAAACGTTTGCTGCGTTTCAGACTCGATGGGACGGCTTGAGGTTCATTCATAGGCAGGCTCTATGCTTTATTTGCTGGTCGACGCGGGGCTACTCGGTTCAGGCGGTGGGAGCACTTCACCGGTTGGGCTCAAACCGTATTTTCCACCCAGCGATTTTAAAATCAGCGTGGCATCAAAGGCATCGCTTGGTGCCGATTTTTGGTCTTTAAAGCATTGAATGCTGTATGACACTTGCACGGGGTCAATGTCGACTACACGTGGTACATCGTAGAACGGATCAGGCCAAAAGGCTGGATGGCGAGAATAATAACCATATGGGTAATAAGGCATTGGGTTTGAATACACCACGGCTTGTCGGGGCGGTTGGTTTTGGTTGCTCGGGTCATTCAGTACTTTAAAGAAACGATAACCATTTTGCACTGTGGTTTGCGCGGCTTTGACCAGGGTAATTTCTTCAGCCGTGCCATAGCTCATATTTGGGCGCGCTTGGAAACTGATGCGATAAGTCGAGGTGTTTAATGGCGTATTACTAAACCGACCTAACTGGTCGAAGGTTAAGGGCTTTGAGGGGGTAGAGGCACAGCCTACTAAACTCAGACCCGTCGCCAGTGCACAGGCGATTAAAATTTTCTTCATGAGATAGACTCCTTAGCACAGAGGGAGAAGCCGAACAGTTAAAAATGGCTGTTGGGCTGAGTCAAAAAATCCAGTTCTTCTTGGCTTGAGTTGCGGCCAAGGACTTGGTTCCGATGCGGATAGCGTCCAAAACGATCGATAATCACTTTGTGACGCTGTTCAAAATCGAGGTTAATCGGATTGCCTAAGTCTTGGAACAATTTTAAAGCATATTGATGAATAAGTTTCGATTCACTATGCATAAAGGGCATATATAAAAAACTGCGTTGTATGGATGGCAGTGCTGCATCTAGTTCTAGCGTGATGGCTTCTTGCGCCAAAGCCAAGGCCAAAGCGTCCTGAGCAAAGGCCAAAGAACTGTTGCGATACAGGTTTCTCGACAGTTGGTCGAGCACAATAATTTCAGCCAAACGCCCTTCAGCACTACTTCGCCAAGACCATAGTTCAGCATGTGCCGCTTGTTGATGAATTGTCTTAAATTTTTCTTCGATGAGTGCATCGAACGCATCATTTTGGCTAAACCACCAGCTTTGGTTTTTGGGATCGAACCAAAAATCTAAAATTTCTTGATAATTCATAAAGTTTACAATTCTTTAGCATTTATTCTTCAATACAATCACACTTTTGACATGTCTAATAGCGTAACTTTGTGATAAATATTTTCCGAAAAAATAGAACAGATGGTTTACTTGAAAATAGGACTGGGTGTAATGTGCCGAATTAAAATCACGTTATACTGATATAAACTGATGATTTTATTTTATTCGTCGTTGTAATTGTTTCTTCCAAAAAGTGAGATTGTAATGGGTCAACCCGCATCTAAATCTACAGCTGTGTTACCGACTTGGGTCAATTCATCACTTTTGCAAGGGATGTTACGCGGGATTGAGCGTGAAAGTTTGCGCATGCAAAGTGATGGCTTTTTATCACAAGCTGACCACCCTCAAGCTTTGGGTTCTGCGCTGACCCATCCGCATATTACGACGGATTATTCGGAAGCTTTATTAGAATTTATTACACCACCCCAGCCCAGCATTACGGAGGCGTTGCATTATTTAAAAGACATTCATAGTGTGGCGCATCGTCATTTGGAACATGGTGAAAAGCTCTGGCCGCTGTCGATGCCATGTATGTTGGATGATAATGACGATAAAATTCGCTTAGCCCAATATGGCAGCTCAAATATCGGGAAGTTCAAGACCTTGTACCGTCATGGTTTAGGGGTACGTTATGGTCGCCGTATGCAAACCATTTCAGGTTTACACTATAACTTATCTTTTCCAGATCAACTGTTTGAACAATTACAACAACATGAAACAGATGAGGCACTAAAAGCCTTATCTGCACAAGACTATCGTAGTCACCGCTATTTTGGATTGATCCGCAACTTTATTCGCCTTACGCCGTTGGTCATGTTTTTGGTCGGAGCAAGTCCATCGGTCTGCCAGTGTTTTATGACAGGGCGTGAACATCATCTGTTGCCATTGCTGCGCGGGACCTTGTATTTACCGTATGCGACTGCTTTGCGAATGGGACGTTTTGGTTATCAAAACTCAGCACAAAAGCAGCTCGGTATTCATTACAACAATATCGATGGTTATCTCGAAGGCCTACAAAAGGCAGTCAAAACGGCTTATGCGCCGTTTAGTCGTTTAGGCCTCAACGATGCGCAGGGCGAGCCGATTCAAATTAATGATCATGTCCTGCAAATTGAAAATGAGTACTACAGTTTGGTGCGTCCAAAGCAAGTACCGCAAGCAGGTGAAACGCCATCACAAGCACTGAGCAATCGAGGCGTTGGGTATGTCGAACTGCGTGCGGTGGATGTGAACCCATATAGCCCAATTGGGATCAATGAAGATACCGCAGGTTTCTTAGAAGTGCTGGCGCTGTATTGCTTACTGCTGGATAGCCCAGACTTATTGGCCGCAGAGCAAGATCAAATCGAGAAAAACCAAGCGGAAGTGGTCAATCGCGGTCGCGCACCGAATGCTGCAATTGCTGTGGGTGAGCAATCGTTTCCAATTGAAGCATGGAGTCAGTCTCATTTAGAGGCGATGCAAGAACTGGTTGTGTTGTTAGATCAGTGCTATGACACCACACTGTATAGTAAAGCGATGACAGTCATGCAACAGAGAGTCGCTGAAGTTGACGATACTTTGTCGGCGCAGATGATCGAAGATACTCTGGAAGCGGGGGGGACATGGGGCTTTGGTAGCCAAATGGCTGCACAACATGCATCGAGTTATGAGCGTCATCAGTTGAGTGCAGAGACATGGGCTTATTTTGACGATTTAGCTACACAATCACTGCAACAACAACAGCAATTAGAGCAAGACAGTCAACTGAGTTTTGAACAGTATCTTGCGCAATTTAGATAAAAAATTAAGAGGATTGACCATGCAATGGAGTTATCGCTTCGTGAGTGGTGTTTTGGTTTTAGCCAGTATCATTGGGATGGCCTTTGCCTTGTATTTAGAGCACGGCCCGCTACAGTTAAACCCATGTCCACTCTGTGTGTTCCAACGTGTGGGACTGATTGGACTGGGGATTATTTCGCTGATTGCCTTTTTGCATAACCCAGCATCGAATGGTTTTAAACGCGTTTATGCTCTTTTAGGTAGTCTCTCGATCTTATGGTCCGCTGGTGTGGCAGCACGTCACGTTTGGTTACAGAGCTTACCACCTGATCAAGTGCCGAGCTGTGGCCCAGGCTTGGATTATTGGTTAGACACTTTGCCGCTGCGTGCTGTGTTTGAGCAAGTCTTAACAGGTTCAGGTGAATGTGCACTGGTAGATTGGACTTTCCTAGGTCAGTCTTTACCTGTGTGGTCTTTGGTGTTTTTTGTGGCACTGGCACTGATTAGCCTGTGGCAACTGTTGCGTAAATATCCAAGCCATGCACAGAAAAAATAATAAAGATAAAAAAGCCAACGTCGTGTTGGCTTTTTTATTAGGTGTATCAGTGATTTAGGTGAGTGCAATGCCTTCTAAGTCGTCCAGCCCGATCATGTATTCATGCACTTGACCATATTCGGTTTCAGTTGGATTTGGATAGAACCAATTTACGATTTGTTCGGCAACACTGGCATGGGTGTGTAGCTCAAAATGGTTTAAGCCGTAGAAAATGGCTTTATGTGAATCGGGGACTTTCAGTTGAAAGCGTGGATTCATATGCTCGCCTAAAGCACTTTTCACACTGACCAAATAATCCCCAATCACATTGAGCGCACGATATTTGCGATGTTCAAACTCAATAGTACCTGCTACCAAGAAGGTATTGATATGGGAGGGCAAAGGGGCTGGTTTACGGTTGTCATCAACATGACCAATACGCGCTTCATTATGTTCCCAGTCATCATCCCGCACACTGCCATGACGTAAGTCTAAAATACCGTTGCTGCGAATGTTGACGATATGCCCAATAATTTTGACAAAAGGGAAACGTCCCAATTTGTCCTGCAAATGAAAGCCAAAACGTTCTAAAGCCGCACCATGATGCGGAGAACCAATACAGACCATGTTTTCCACCACATGAATCCAGCTTTGCATATTTTGTTTGCCGTAGAACAGCGCACTGCGTGAAACCAGTCCACCCATACTGTGCCCAATCAGATCAATCGAGCTAATCCGTGGGTTACGGTTGAGTAAATCTTGTAATGAGTTGGCAAAGCTACGCCCATTGGCTGAAATACGACGACCTGTGTTGTAGTTGAGATATAGCATGGTATTTTGCGCACGTTGCGCCAGCAGTTTTTCCCCTATACCGCCATAACGCGCCGTGCTCCAGTACAAATGGTTCATGCATAGACCATGGACCATAATCACCACGCGACCAGACAATTCGCCTTGCTGGATAGCACCGTAATGATCATAAAACACCATCGGTAGCGCCACAGGGTTATGGTATTTCAGTAAATAGTCGCCCAAAACACCATTGATTGCACCGACTAAATAATGCATGGTTGGAGTTAAGGGTTTGCGATGCAAATTTGGAAATTTTTCAATGATATGACGCAAACTTGGCGCCAATAAATAGCTACCGTAGTTTTGCAAAGTATTGAAGGAAAATTGGTAAATTTTTTCAATTGACCGTGTCGACAGAAACTTCTTGGAACTGGTTTCATTCATCCCAAATAAACTGATTAAAATTTCACGCTGAATAGCCTGAATTAAATCGTGGACGACATCGCCTAAGCGGGTTGTCACCAACTGAGCAATCCCTTCAAGCAGGTCGGCTTGGCTGGGAGGAGTACGATCCCATTTACAATAGGTCTCGTGCAGAGGCGTTAAACTTGGCATTTTTTCTACCCTTGTGTTTCTGTGTCCAAAGGGACTTTATTTTTTTCAACGATCACGGTATAAATTCTTAGCACTCTAGCTTATCTAATTCATCTCGAACAACTTTTACAATAGCGATGAATACACAGATGACCTTATTTTTTTGTCTGACAATTTTTATATCCATACAAAATAATACAGTCGGCTGAAGCCATCTCTTTTGAGTTCAATAAAAATGATGTAGAAGAGTAAATGTACAGCATGAATATTATTTATTTACATGGCTTTCAAAGCAGTTCTTTATCGATTAAAGGTCAATTGCTGAAACGCTATTGCGAATCCCGTCCACAGTGGCACGTGCATTTGCCAGACTTGAACATGCCGCCGCATTTGGCTTTAGAAAAATTGGCCGCCTTGATTCAGGAATTGGATCAGGTGGTGCTGGTGGGCAGTAGTTTAGGCGGGTTTTATGCGACACAACTGGTCGCGAAGTTGGCAGTACCGGCTGTGCTGATCAATCCGGCTATGCAACCATGGCACTTGTTCCGAGATCTATTTGGCGCGACGCAACTGCCCTATAAAGTCAATGAGCATTGGACGCTCGATGATGCGCAATTGGACTATTTAGAACAGATTGAGCTGCCATTTGTGCAAGATGCAGACAAAATTTTAGTGTTATTGCAACAAGGCGATGAAGTTTTGGATTATCGTGAAGCACAGCGCTATTATAATGGCGCAGCGCTCATGATCTCGGAAACGCAAGGCAATCATGCGATGGAAGATTTCGCAGACAAAATACCGATGGCATTACAGTTTTTATCGGACTGCTTAAAATAAGGAAACAGTACAACGTGTCTCAATATACGGCTCAATCGCTTGAAGTATTATCTGGTTTAGATCCGGTACGTCGTCGTCCCGGCATGTATACCGATACCACACGCCCAAACCATTTGGCGCAAGAAGTTATTGATAATGCAGTCGATGAGGCACTGGCTGGTCATGCCAACAAAATTACCGTCATCGTTTATAAAGATGGTTCACTCTCAGTCGAAGACAATGGTCGTGGCATGCCTGTCGATATTCACCCTGAATACGGTCAAAGCGGGATCGAGATCATCCTGACCAAGCTGCATGCTGGTGGTAAATTCAGTACCGACAACTACCAGTTCTCAGGTGGTTTGCATGGCGTAGGCATTTCCGTGGTGAATGCTTTATCTAGCCGAGTCGAAGTAGAAGTTCAGCGTCAAGGCAACCTTTACCAAATGGCCTTTGAGCAGGGTGAGCCGACTGCGCCTTTGGCGGTATTAGAAGGTAAAGCTCCGAAGCGTGCGACAGGGACCACCGTTCACTTTTGGCCTGAAGCTAAATATTTTGATTCACCGAAATTTGCTCTGAAAGCGCTGAAGCACAACTTAAAAGCCAAAGCCGTTTTGGCGGCAGGTTTGCAAATCAATTACGTCGACCAAATCAATGACGAAAAAATCGTTTGGCAGTTTGAAAATGGCCTCGTCGATTATTTGATGGATGAAATTGAGGATCGTGAGATTCTGCCTCATCCAGCCTTTGTGGCAACAGGAGATGCTGAGCGTGCCAGTGCCGAATTTGCCATTTGTTGGAATGTCGATGGCGGCGAGTTGGTCCAAGAAAGTTATGTGAACTTGATTCCAACGGCGCAGGGCGGAACCCATGTGAACGGCCTACGCTCAGGTGTGACCGATGCAATGCGTGAGTTTTGTGAACTGCGTAACTTGCTGCCACGCAATATGAAGCTGTCAGCTGAAGACGTCTGGGATGGTGTGAACTATATTTTGTCGTTGAAGTTCCAAGAGCCACAGTTTTCAGGCCAAACCAAAGAGCGTTTATCTAGCCGTGAAGCATCGGGCATTGTCCAGAACATTGCCAAAGATGCTTTTGCACTGTGGTTGAACCAAAACTCCGATATTGCCATGCAGTTGGCTGAAATGGCGATCTCAAAAGCAGGTCGTCGTCTGAAAGCTGCGAAAAAGGTCGAACGTAAGAAAATTGTGGCAGGGCCAACTTTACCTGGAAAACTGTCAGACTGCGTTGGACATACCTTAGAAGAGTCTGAACTGTTCATTGTGGAAGGGGATTCTGCGGGTGGTTCAGCCAAGCAGGCGCGTGATAAAAACTTCCAAGCGATCATGCCCATTCGTGGGAAAATCTTAAATACTTGGGAAGTCTCTTCTGATGAAGTCTTAGCTTCGCAAGAAGTGCATAACATTGCCATTGCGATTGGGGTCGATCCGGGGTCGGATGATCTATCCGAATTACGTTATGGCAAGATCTGTATTTTGGCCGATGCTGACTCGGATGGTCTACACATTGCGACTCTGCTATGTGCTTTGTTTGTGAAACATTTTCCGATCTTGGTTGAAGAAGGACATCTGTATGTGGCGATGCCTCCGTTGTATCGAATTGATGATGCAAAAGATGTGCACTATGCCTTGGACGATGACGAGCTTGAAAGCATGTTGAAAAAATGCAAAACCAAGAACCCGCAAATTACTCGATTTAAAGGTTTGGGTGAAATGAACGCAAGCCAACTGCGTGAAACTACGCTGGATCCAAACACACGCCGTTTGGTGCAATTAGATTTGGATGACAGTCATTTTACTGCTGGTTTGTTGGACAAGTTGCTGGCCAAAAAACGTTCGAGTGACCGTAAAGAATGGTTAGAGCAGAAAGGTAACTTGGCCGAGTTAGTGGTTTAAGTACGGCTAAGGACAAAATCAAAAAGCCCGCACATTGCGGGCTTTTTGCTGCGCAGATGAGCAATAAAATTGCGCCTAATCTGTGCACAATTTTCCAGATCAATCGACTGAATTAGGCGAAATGAATTGATTTGGAACACATGATGTATACAAGTTTGTATGCAGAAAAGTAGCCATTTGAGCGCAAATCTACCTAAAATACAGTGCATTTAAAAATTAATAAATAATTGATAAATATTGAAATAATTAAAATTTTTACAATGATTTTCACATCATAAAACCCTGCTTGGCATAGAAATTGAATTGGCACTCATAGCGCGAATAACAATCATGCATTGCAAAATGCACCCTAAGTTTCAAGTTTGGAGAAAATCAAGATGTTCCAACAAAAATTACTCACTAAAACATTCCTTGCAACTGCAATGATGGGGACTATTGCTTTGACAGGTTGTTCAAAACCTGCGGAGAAAGCGGAAACAGCAACGTCTGAGCCAACAGCGGCAGTGAGCAGCGGTGACACCATCAAAGTCGGAATTTTGCACTCGCTATCAGGCACCATGGCAATTTCTGAAACCTCACTCAAAGATACGGCCTTGATGACTATCAATGAAATTAATGCCAATGGTGGGGTGCTGGGTAAAAAATTAGAACCTGTAGTGGTCGATCCAGCATCTGATTGGCCTTTATTTGCTGAAAAAGCACGTCAACTCATTACCCAAGATAAAGTCGCGGTGATTTTTGGTTCATGGACATCGGTATCGCGTAAGTCAGTGTTACCTGTGGTAGAAGAGTTGAATGGTTTATTGTTCTATCCAGTGCAGTATGAGGGGCAGGAACAGTCGAAAAATATTTTCTATACAGGCGCCGCACCGAACCAACAGGCGATTCCTGCGGTGGAATATTTGATGAGCGAAGAGGGCGGTAAAGCAGAGCGCTTTGTTCTACTCGGTACGGACTATGTTTACCCACGCACCACCAATAAAATTTTACGTGCGTTTTTGAAGTCCAAAGGTGTGGCCGATGCGGACATCATGGAAGAGTACACACCCTTCGGTCATAGTAACTATCAAACCATTGTTGGTAATGTGAAGAAATTTGCTGCAGGTAAGAAAACCGCGGTGATTTCAACAATCAATGGCGATTCTAATGTGCCGTTCTATCGTGAGCTGGGTAACCAAGGCATTAAAGCTTCAGATATTCCTGTCATGGCCTTCTCTGTGGGTGAAGAAGAACTCCGTGGTATTGATACCAAACCATTGGTTGGACATTTGGCTGCTTGGAATTATTTCATGTCGGTGAAAAATCCAATCAACACCGAATTTGTGAATAAAATGAAGCAGTATGCGGTGCAGTATAAGCTGCCGAATGCAGACAAAATCGTGACCAATGACCCGATGGAAGCCACCTATGTGGGCATCAATATGTGGAAGCAAGCGGTTGAAAAGGCAGGCAGTACCGATGTTGATAAAGTTCGCGTTGCGATGGCTGGTCAAGAATTCAAAGCACCTTCAGGCTATACCTTAAAAATGGATGCTGAAAATCATCATCTACAAAAACCAGTGATGATTGGTGAAATCCGTGGTGATGGTCAGTTTGATGTGGTCTATAAAACACCAAAAGTGATTAAGGCGGAACCTTGGAGTCCGTACATTCCTAAATAATTTTCTTAAGCGTTGAGCCTGCTGCGATTGCTGTGGGCTTTTCAGTAAGCACATCCCGATGTGGGATGTTTTAAGCAAGCTTAAGGAAGTCATATTATGAATCTTAAATTTTTTTGTGCCGCACTGCTGTGCGCAATGGCACAGTTCGTGAGTAGCAGTATTTGGGCTGAAGAGGCTCAACTTTCTGCTCAGACCCAAAGCGTATCAGCATCGAGCGATACGATTCAACGTTTTGTCAAAGCTGAGTTTGCTGAGCGCCGTGCCATGCTGAGCCAATGGCCGGGGACGATTGAAGAATTTGATCGATTGGTGGCACTGATCGACAGTGATGAGCTGTATCGGGACAGCGCAGGCACGACGTATATTTTAAAAAATAATGAAAAATTATTGCGTTATCCCGATGAGCAAGTGATTGACACTTGGCCGGGGGATTTGTCTCAGGTAACTTTGGTCAACACTTTACGTAAAGCCTTAAATTTTGGGCAGGCACAGGCCAAATTAAAATCTGAAGAATCTGCCCAACGTTTAGCAGCCATTGATATTTTAGAAAATAATCTGTCTGAACTGAATGTTGCGCAGATTAATCAGCTCTATCTGCATGAACAAAATAATAAAGTTAAACAGCGCTTGGCACAGCTCAAAGCGCGCCTCGACTTTGAAAGTCCAGATGTTTTAGTCCAAATTCAGGCTGCTAAAGTCCTTAGCGATTCCAACCGTCCCGAGGTGCTGGCACTGGTTGAGCAAGCTTTAACTCAATCAAATTTAAACCCAGAACTCAAAGCTGTTTTGGCGGATGCCAAAAGTCAGATTAAAACCCGCATCCAAGTCAGTGAATGGGCAGGGCATGTGTTTTCAGGTTTCAGTACAGCCAGTATTTTACTGCTAGCAGCACTCGGGTTGGCCATCACTTATGGTCTGCTTGGTGTGATTAATATGGCGCATGGTGAGTTGATTATGATTGGGGCTTATACCACTTATGTGGTGCAAAGCCTGTTTAAGACTTATTTAGGCAGTTATGTCGATTGGTATTTAATAGCAGCTATTCCTGCAGCCTTTTTAGTGAGCGCCTTAATTGGCATGTTGATTGAACGGACGGTAATTCGACCACTATATGGTCGTCAGCTTGAAACCTTGTTGGCCACTTTTGGGGTCAGTCTGATTTTGATGCAATTGGTGCGGATGATTTTTGGCGCACAAAATGTTGAAGTCTCGAATATTTCTTGGTTATCGGGCGGTATTGCGCTGAGTCCAAGTTTAATGCTGCCGTATAACCGGATTGCCATTATTGTGTTTACGGTTGCGGTGCTACTGCTGTTGGTTTACCTACTCAATAAAACCCGCTTTGGTCTGTTTGTTCGTGCAGTGACACAAAACCGTCAAATGGCACGTGCTGTCGGTATTCGCTCTAGCCGTATCGATATGTTGGCCTTTGGGCTGGGTTCTGGGTTAGCTGGTTTAGCGGGCTGTGCCTTAGCGCAAGTGGGTAATGTTGGGCCTGATTTGGGTCAGAACTATATTATCGATGCTTTCTTGGTTGTTGTGGTGGGTGGTGTAGGGCAAGTTTGGGGAGCTGTGTTGGCGGCACTTGGTTTAGGGATCAGCGGTACAGTCCTTGAAATTGGGATGGGGGCTGTTCTTGCAAAAATTATTCTACTGGTTCTTGTGATTTTGTTTATTCAAAAACGTCCACAAGGTTTGTTTGCCATCAAAGGCCGTTTTGTGGAGTAAGTGCATGAAATTCACTTCTTTATTTTCCGATAAACCTTATAGTGCGTTCGCTATTGCGGTCTGCTTTACGGTGATGTTGATCCTGCCTTGGTTACATTTGCTACCGGCAGATTCTGCCCTTCATCTCTCTGCGTATTGGGTCACCTTGATTGGTAAAATCATGTGCTTGGCTCTGGTGGCTTTGGCGCTGGACTTGGTTTGGGGTTATGCAGGCATTTTAAGCCTAGGCCATGGCTTGTACTTTGCCCTTGGTGGCTACGCGTTTGGTATGTATTTGATGCGTCAGACAGCGGGTGACAGCCTGCCTGACTTTATGCGGTTTTTAAGCTGGACTGAACTGCCGTGGTATTGGGTGGGTAGCAATCACTTCTTATGGGCTTTGGCCTTGGTGGTGTTGGTGCCTGGTATGGTGGCCTTCATCTTTGGTTTCTTTGCCTTTCGCTCCAAAATTAAGGGCGTATATTTCTCGATTATTACGCAGGCCATGACATTTGCTGCGGCACTATTGTTTTTCCGCAATGAAACAGGCTTTGGCGGCAACAATGGGTTTACAGGCTTTAAGACTATTTTAGGCATGGACATCACTTCTGCTCCTATGCGTGCCACCTTATGTTCCCTAACGGCTTTGGTGTTGATGTTGTGCTTTGTGGGGTTGCGTCATTTAATGAATAAACCCTACGGTCGTGTGCTGGGGGCAATTCGGGATAGTGAAAACCGCTTGCAGTACTTGGGCTATCGTACGCTGTGGTACAAGCTTTCTGCATGGGTGCTGTCCGCAGTGATTGCAGGTATTGCAGGAGCCTTGTATGTGCCTCAGGCTGGCATTATTAACCCGAGTGAAATGAACCCTGTCAATTCGATTGAAATGGCGGTATGGGTGGCTGCGGGTGGGCGTGGGACTTTGATTGGCCCAATTTTGGGTGCAGGGTTAATTAATGGCGTGAAAACCTATTTCACCGTGGCTTATCCAGAAGCATGGTTATTGATCTTGGGTGCTTTATTTATTGTGGTCACCATTTTCTTACCCAAAGGTGTCATTGGTCTATTTGACCGTTTTAAAAAGGAGCGTAGCGAATGAGTGAGCTAATTCAACCTCATGGTGGCCATGCTTCAGACGGCTATGGACGTCCCAAAGAACAAGGTGCCGACTTTAGCCATGGGATTGCACTGTACTTGGAAAAAGTCAGTGTTTGGTTTGATGCTTTTCGTGCCTTAAATGATTTATCGCTATACATCCAAGAAGGGGAGCTACGTTGCATCATTGGGCCCAATGGGGCAGGTAAAACCACACTAATGGATGTGATTACGGGCAAAACCCGACCGACCGAAGGCTCCGCCTTTTTTGGGCAAAACTATGATTTGGCCAAGATGAGTACCGAGCAAATTGCGGAAGCAGGCATTGGCCGTAAATTTCAAAAACCAACGGTATTTGAAAACTTTACAGTGATGGAAAACTTACTGCTTGCTGCACCAAAAGATAAGCGGGTGAAGAAAAGCTTTTTTAGCAAACTTGACCCAGATGCACAGTTGGCTTTGGATGAGTCATTGGCGCAAATCCGCCTAGAAGAGTGGGTACATAAACCTGCGGGGCTGTTGTCACATGGACAAAAGCAATGGTTGGAAATTGGCATGTTGCTTATGCAACGTCCTAAGCTGATTCTACTCGATGAACCTGTGGCGGGTATGACCGATGCCGAAACGGAACGAACCGCTGAGCTATGTTTAGAGTTAAAGAAAAATCACACCTTGGTGGTGGTTGAACATGACATGAGCTTTATCGACACCATCAGTGAAAAAGTGACTGTACTGGCTCAAGGGGCGATCTTAGCCGAAGGTACATTGGCTGAGGTACAGGCCAATGAAGATGTGATTGAGAAATATTTAGGACGTTAAGGAGCCGACCATGTTAGAAGTCAAAGACGTCAATCAGTTTTACGGTGGCAGCCATATTTTAAGAGATGTCTCCTTTCAGGCCCCTGTGGGAGAGTGCTCCGTGGTGCTGGGGCGTAATGGCGTAGGGAAAACCACTTTACTGAAATGTTTAATGGGGATTTTACCGATTAAGTCCGGACAGATTTTACTTGATGGTCAGGACATTTCGAAAATGAGTCCCGAGCAACGCGTGCGTGTAGGTTTGGCTTATGTGCCGCAAGGGCGTGATATTTTTTCAACCTTAACGGTTGAAGAAAATATCCTGATTGGCATGGCTAAGTTTAAGGGGGCGAAAACCCGAAAAGTACCTGAGCATTTGTATGAAATTTTCCCCATATTAGATGAAATGAAACACCGCCGCGGCGGGGATTTATCAGGGGGGCAGCAGCAGCAACTGGCGATTGCGCGTGCTTTAGCATCAGAGCCTCGGGTGTTAATTTTGGATGAGCCTACAGAAGGCATTCAACCTTCTATTATCAAAGACATTGGCCGAGTGATTCGTAAACTGGCGGATGGCGGCGACATGGCGGTGGTTTTGGTCGAGCAGTTTTATGATTTTGCCGAGGAGCTGGCCGATGCATATACCGTCATGGCCCGTGGGCAAGTGATTGCGCAAGGGGCAGGCTGTGAAATGCCTGCAAAAGGTATTCGAGAGTTGGTGGCGATTTAAGCTTTTTTATTCTCCCCCTCTTCCAAAGGGAGAGGGGGAAGCCTCCCTTTTAAATGGGGGGGAGGGATTTATTGTTTTTAAATCTCAGTATTTTCATCCCATAAAAAATAAATACCATACTGACCAGTTCGGAACTCACCACCAATAGCTTTTCCTGAATCGGTAAGAAAATGTTTTCCATTTTCTGTAAGGTTTAAATAGCCTTTATTGACTAATTTTTCTAATAAGTCTGGGGTTTTAATTCCAACTTTTGCTGCGAGTTTTGCAGTTGTTAATTTGGTAAAAATTATTTCTTCTTCGCTTTCTTTCATCTCTGAAACTGGAGAAGCTTCAGCTTTTACTTCATCTAGAGTAATACGTACTTCATCACTAATACGGATAATCCGTTGAGCTTCCTCATAAGCATCTTTGAAGACTTCATTATCTTCATACTTACGGACTAAGATTCCCATTTCATTGTTATTGACTTGGCTGAACTCATAAAGGTTTAGACTTGAAATAATACATTCACTTTCATTGATATAGCATTTTGCATGTAAGTTTTTGCAAAAGCTAACGCGAACATAATCCAATTTTTGCATCCATTTAATTTCGTCTGGGTGTAAATCACTTTTTCCATAGACAATACGAATGTCAATTTTGAGACGATCTTTATCTTCGAGTAATTCCTTAATTCGGTCATTTAAACGGAGATAAGGACTAATTAAAATAAGGCGTTCTTTTGCATTTTTGATGAGTTCTTCAAGAAAAAAATTAGTACCACTCGTATTTAAAAATTTTGCCATTTATCCCTCTGATTATTTTGAATAATTAAATGAGATATTAACGCATAAATACTTGGTTAGGGATGATCTAGACGTGTAATTTGAATTTTTTCATCAAGCTGAAAAATATCACAATGATGTTCTGTCCTCATCCAATCAAAACCGAAAACTCCCTTGAGGGATTCGATTGTTTGAGTCTCAATATATACATTTGCTAGGAGGGGTAAATTATAGTCTGTGTTGGCCGGCCTTTGGGTTGGAAGTAAAGGTTGGTCGTCTTTAACTTTGTATGAAAAATTACTCATACAAATTGTTTGAGCAGTATGCTTTTAGACGCGTTAAGCTAATGCAAAGCAACAACAATAAGAGCAGCCATATGGACACATTATTATTAAGTATTCCGCCCAATGCTTTGGAAACGTTGATTTTAGAATCTATTTCTGTCGACGATGTGCTGAATTCGGAGCACATCGAGTCACATCTGCTTTTAGGTAAAAACTGGAAAATCTTACAGACCTTATTGCAAGGCAGTTTTAAGTCTGGCACTTCTTTACTGGCTTTGAGTTTGCAAGCCGAGCATCACTTGGCAGAGCGCCAAAAACAACTTACAGAGGTACGTTATAACACCGCGGTGCGTGTGGTTGAAGTCCAGGAAGCTTTAGCAAAATTGGATATCGAAGACTTTAAAAAGCATATGCAAACCAATTGTTTGAAACGCTTAGAACAGGAACATGGCATCCAGACCGAATCGATTGAATTGCAATTTGCCGAGTTGAGTTTAGTCTTTGCTCAGCTCAGAAACTTTTATGAACATGCGGCCAAGCATACCTATGCCGTGATCAGCGTCACCAGTGACAAGTTAGTCCCGACCTCACTGATTTAACAGCAGTTGCATCAACACCAGATCACGCCATTGCCCAAACTTTTGTCCGACTTGGGGCATATAGCCAGTTTGTACAAAGCCAAACTTTTCATGCAAAGCAATTGAAGCCAGATTGGCGTGGTCTATTCCTGCAACCATGACATGCATGTGCTGCATTTTTGCTTGTTCAATCAAATACGCTAAAAGCTGTTGACCTAAGCCCTGACGGGCATAGTTGGGTGAAATATAAATTGAGTGCTCAACGGTATAACGATAGCCTGAAAAATTACGGAAGGTGGCATAGTCTGCAAAGCCTGCAATGGCCTGCGTTTCTTGGTCTTCCACCACGCAAAATGGAAATTGATTCTGTTGAAAGTGTTGTAGCTGTTTTTGGAAATGCGCTAAATCATAGGCATGTTCATTCCAAGTGGCCATGCCATGTAAGACTTCTGCATTATAAATGTTTTGGATCTCGGGTAGATCGTGTTCAGTGGCTGGACGAATGAGAAAAGACATGAAGGCAAGGTTGTATGCGTTGGGGCTTTATCATGCTGCTTTTGCATAAAAAAAAGCAAGACAGAAGTCTTGCTTTTGGATATTCACAAAAGTGAATTAGAAGTGGTATTTGATTAACGCACTTACGTCATTTTGGTCAACGCCTTTATAGCCGTATTTGTTATTCCAAACTGAGTGCTCGATACCCACGTATAGGCGTGTATCTGGAGAAATGTGTTTACCTACATTCCATTTGTACTGACTAGTCCAGTTTAACTCGCTTGCATGGTCATCTTCAGCAGTTGACCAGTCAAGGAAGGCATCAACTAAAAAGTCTTCAGAACCAAGTTTGAACGGTACTGCATAGGTGATGGTCATTTGATAATCATCATCAGTCAGGTCGTTATCTGCTTTGTAGAAGTTGATGTTTGCATACTGTGTATATGGCACATTTAAGGCAAAACCAATACCATAGAGGTAGTTGTTGAAACCTTCACCGCCTTCCCATGTCGTTGCAACTAACACATCTTTAACTGGGCCAAGCTCAAGTTTAGTTCCTGTCATCGCACCTAAGCTGAAACGTGGTGCAACTTCAAAGTAAGTTTCATTGCCATCAGCATCGTTGTTGGTACGGTCAGCGAAAGCGAAGAAATCGCCATATTTGAAGCCAGCTGCATATTCTGCAGTAATGGTTGTTTGCTCAAGTTTTTCGTCTTGAGTCACAAATGGTGATTTGTAGTTTTCACCATATAAACCAGTGAAGCTAAAGTCTTGCCAAATCGGCGCAGCTTGAGAGATTGCCGCAGCAGAAGATAATGCTACGAAAGCAGCAATTTGAGTCAGTTTCATGAATATTTCCCCAAAAAATCGGATACAGGATACCGATTATTAAGCAAAAATAAAGCCAAATTTGACGAACGTCATGGAAAATAGATATCAAAATGAGCCATTTTTTATACTTTTTTACCAAATGGTTTAATGTTGCCTTTCAGGCATGACACTTAATTTGATATGGGCCTTCTTGGAAAAAATGTTAGGGGATTGAATAATAAATTTAGCAATATCGACATGATACAGCTCGGGAAAATCCTAGAATGTAACAGAGTTTGTACTTATTTGGGGATGTTTGCAAAGAATGAATGATCGATGCTTGCAGTCATTCCTGCCGTAATTGAAGTTGTCATAATTATTAGATTTTTTTGTTCATTCTAGCCAATGAGGTCACGTGAATAGTTAGAAGATGGAATCAAATCCATCTGTTTTTAGCCATGCAAGTAAGGGCTTGTCACAATAAGTATCCTTTTCATATTTTTTTAAAAATATCACTTGCATAATTTTCAGTTAGGCCCGATATTCAAAGGAGAAGGACACAGATCTGCAGACTCAAAAGTGTTCATCATTCAATCGATGGAGGTTACATTCCAAAGCAATTGAAGATGGTCGAATACTGTTAAAACAGTAAGTTACAAGTGTGCCAAGAGATAAAAATCTTCGTACAAAAAAAGAGTCGAATAAAGAAAGAGAGAGGATGTTATTTTATGAACATAGAAATCCGTACAGATAAAAACATTCAAAATAGTGACCGTTTAATTAGTTATATACGCGAAGAGCTGAATCAAGAATTTCAACGTCACAGTGAGCGCATTACTCATTTTTCAGTGCATCTAAGTGATGCCAATAGCCATAAAGGCGGAGATGACGACATTCAATGTATGATTGAAGCGCGTCCAGCAGGTTTAAAACCCGTGGTTGTAAATCATAAAGGTCATAATGTCGATACTGCGATTCATGGCGCGATCGATCGCCTTAAACGTAGTTTAGAACATACCTTTGAAAAAAATGATAAACCACGTGCTGGCCAACCTGTATATGCAGATCAGGATGATGGCCTAGTTGATGATGAGGAAGATTAAACCTCACCGAATTTAAAAAAAGCCCCTCAATCAGGGGCTTTTTTAATGCTGGGCACTCACTTTTATCCAACATTACGGATAACAAATGTCCCGTTTATTCGGCATAATAGAATAAACTGAATTGAAGAGCGTCATCTCCATGTTAACCGCGCAACAACAAGCTTTCGTGCAAGCACTTGAAGAATTAGATCTTCAACAAGTTCAACGTCTATTGACCGATGGGTTAAGTCTCAATTTTATCGATCCTGAAAAAGGACCTGTGATTTCTGTCTGGTCGGACGGCTTATTCAAATGGTGGGAAGCGATTTGCGAAGCGTATGAAGCAGGCGCACCGCTGTCAGAACAAGAAAAACAACAGACTCTAGCGGTACATTTAGACATTTTAGAACAACTGATTCATGGCAAAGCAAACTTGCATTTGTGGGATACAGAAGAAATTTATGGCCCACTTTGGGATGCGGCAAGTGCTGCATGTGCGCCCGCGGTCAAACGTTTATTGGATGAAAAAGTTGATCCAAACACCAAAGATGAAGATGGCTTAACTATTTTATCTTCAATTAGCGATTTATTCTTTGATTGTGAATTTGACGAAATTAATTGGGCCGAAGCATTGGCTGAAGAAAAGCAAACTTTAGAGTTGCTTCGTCAGCATGGTGCAAAAATGACAAAAGAATTAGCTTAATCAGCGAGATCATCATGATGCAATTAAAACATTTAGGTTTATGTGTAGCCACTGGGTTCAGTATGAATGCGATGGCTGCAGATTTTTCCTTTGACCGTCCGGGTTCGGGTATAGGGACAGGGATTACGCCTGTGGGGCAGTTGGCTTGGGAGCAGGGCTTGGCCAATGCGCACTATGCTGAATCGACCACGACTGATGGTGAAAAAGTCAAAACCACCAGCTTAAATGCAGATATGTTATTGCGCACAGGTTTAGCTGAAAACATCGAATTGCAATTGGGTTGGGCTGGGCCCTCTTGGCAACAAATGAAAGTGGCAGGCAATAAGTCTGAAACAGATGGTTTGGGGGATGTCAGTGTGGGTGTGAAAGCGGCGATTCCTTTGGATGATGAACGCTTGAGTATGGCGGTACTGGCTGAAGCGATTATTGCCACAGGTAATGATGGTTTCACCAATGAAGATGATATTTATAGTCTGTCATCTGTGGTTGCATACGATTATAGCGACCTCGTGTCGACATCCATCACTATGCGTTATGAAGTGCAAAATAGTGATTGGGCCATTTCTGCAATTCCGACTTTAGAATATCAATTTACAGATAAACTCAGCGGTTTTTCTGAATTGGTTTATCGTAAAGCAGAAAGTCAAGACAATGAATATGCGCTCGGTACAGGTGTCATGTATGCGGTGAATAATCGGATGCAGTTGGACGCAAGTGTTGGTGTCGACTTAAATGGTGCAGATAAAAGTTATTATTCAGGCCTTGGCGTTTCATACTTATTTTAATTAGAAAAAAGAACATATTATGAAAAAGCATCTTCATCTGAAACAGGGGATGAGCGGCAAAACGTGGTATCTGGCGCTGTCAGTATTGATCATCAATCTGTGTATCTGGGCCAGTATCCTAAACGTTCATGCAGAAACTCCACTTCTTTCAGCTGAAGATGCTTTTCCATTTACAGTGGAATCCACGACTGAGCATACCGCTCAACTGCACTGGAATATCCCTGAACAGTATTATCTGTATCAGCACAAATTTGAAGTACAGCAGGCGGGTCAGCCCCTTAAGCTTGAGCTGCCGCCTGCGCATGATTTGTATGATGAAAACTATGGACACACCCAAGTTTATTATCAACAAGTGCAATTTGACTTAGACACACAGGCTTCACAAACTTATAAGGTGACTTGGCAAGGCTGTGCCAAAGATCGCATTTGCTATCCACCGCAAAGTATTGAGTTTAAAACCGATGTCAACGGTTTGGTCAGTCTACAAGACCAAGCAGGTGGCTCAAAACGACTGTTAGATTTAGCCGCGCAGTCGAATCCGCAATTTGAGCCGATCAATCCAACGGTCACTGCTGAACCCGTCGTAACAGCTTCCGATGCGATGGCTGCGCAAGATCAAATTTGGTCTGAAGAGTTAGCCAAAAGCTCATTGGCTTATGGTTTATTGCTGTTCTTTGGCCTCGGGATATTACTTGCGTTTACGCCGTGTTCTTTGCCGATGTTGCCGATTTTAACCTCATTAATTATTCGCGATAGCAAAGGCCTCAAAGCATGGATGATTGCCTTGGTCTTTGTGTGCAGTATGGCCATGGTCTATGCCATTTTGGGTTTGGTGGCCTCATCTGCGGGTTTGAACTTCCAGCGTTGGTTACAACAGCCATCCACCCTGATTGCTTTTAGCATTCTTTTTGTTTTATTCGCGCTCAATCTATTTGGTTTGTTTGAACTTAAACTGCCGCAAGCCGTGGTGAATAAACTCGATCATATCCAGTCTATGCAAAAGGGTGGAAGTCTGATCAGTGCTGCGATTATGGGCATGATCTCTGCGCTGTTGGTTGGACCGTGTATGACGGCACCTTTGGCAGGCGCTTTACTGTTTATTTCGCAGACACAAAGCCAGTGGCAAGGGGCCATTTTGCTGTTCACCTTAGGCTTTGGTATGGGGACACCATTGTTATTGGCAAGCGTACTGGGTGCTAAGGTATTACCTCGTGCTGGTCTGTGGATGAATCAGGTTCGGGTATTCTTTGCTTTCATCATGTTGGCTTTAGCGCTGTATTTTGTGCGTCCTTTGCTTTCTGAAACATGGATGCAAGCACTGAGTCTGCTGCTAGGCTTGAGCTTTATTATTTATGTGTTGTATCGTTTGATGTGGCATAAAACTCAGTTGCGTATGCTGTACATTGTGGCTTTAATCATTGGCGGGACGTACATTGCCTATAGCCAATATCAGCAGAGTCAGCGTTTCTTTGAAGCGCCAGTGGCTACATCTGCACGTTGGCATGTGGCAGCGACGGCAACGGAGTTTAAGCAGCTCTTGGCACAAGCACCAAAAGGTCAAAAGATCATTATCGATGTCTATGCTGATTGGTGTGTTGCTTGTCAGCCGATTGAACACCGTATATTAAAGTCTGCAACGGTACAGCAAGCGCTTGCGCCGTATTATTTGATCAAATTAGATTTGAGTCATTACGATGCAACCCATCAACTGCTCTTAAACCAGTGGGATATTTTAGGACCACCGACCTATTTATTCTTAGATGCCTCACAACAAGAAATTCGTGGTTTACGTTTAACCGGTGCATTTACTGAGGCTGAACTTTTAGCTCAATTACAACGTTTTTAAACCTGAGGGAGAAGGGTGATGCAACGTTTATATATTGCCAATAAAAATTACTCCAGTTGGTCGATGCGAGCGTGGTTGGTCTTGACTGCATTTGATCTGGATTTTGAAGAGGTACTGGTTCGCTTTGATGCGACAAACCCCAGTTTTAAAGAGCAACTGTCCCACATTCATGCTAATGCTAAAGTGCCCGTATTGGATGTGGGTGAATTTAAAATTTGGGATTCTTTAGCCATCTGTGAATATTTGGCCGAGCAAAATCCAGATTTAGCCC
Source organism: Acinetobacter sp. BWR-L5 (assembly GCF_039655985.1). Taxonomy (NCBI): domain Bacteria; kingdom Pseudomonadati; phylum Pseudomonadota; class Gammaproteobacteria; order Moraxellales; family Moraxellaceae; genus Acinetobacter; species Acinetobacter sp. BWR-L5. Next base: position 109,808 of record NZ_JAGFEV010000003.1, read on the forward strand.
TGTGGCCCAAGCTTGACTATTTGAGAGCAGAAGCACGGAGTATCAGTGGTGAGATGCACAGTAGTTTTATGGCACTACGCCAATTATGCCCCATGAATATTCAGGCGCAGTACAGCATAGCTGAGGGGCTAGCTTTGTGGGCGCAGCATGTTGAGTTAAGAGCAGATGTCGAACGAATTGAACAAATTTGGGCACAGCGTGCAGATGAACATCCCTTTCTATTTGGTGATTTTTCTATAGCCGATGCCTTCTATGCCCCTGTAGTGATGCGTTTCAAGAGTTATGCACTACCTGTATCTGAGCGCAGCCAGCAGTATATGCAACACATTATGCAGCATCCTGCGGTCATACAATGGGTCGACGCGGCACGGGCAGAAGCCGTTTAGTTAGGTGAAATGTGCTGTGTGTCACCACATGCAGCGCTATATTTGAGTTCACCGGGATTGATTTCTAAATAGCATTTGATTTGATTACGTCCACTGGCTTTAGCGGCATAGAGTGCTTTGTCTGCTTGACTCAAAACTTGCTGAGGTCTGAGTCCATGGTGAGATTGTGCAATACCAAAACTAGCTGTGACATGGATAGATTGGCCTTCATCATTGTTAATGACTAAAGCCTCGATGGCTGAACGACAACGTTCCGCAATTTGATGGGCTTTAGAGAGTGAAGCATGTTTTAAAATAAGGATAAACTCCTCTCCGCCAAAGCGCCCCACTAGGTCATGGTCTTGTATCTGGTTATTTAATTGTTGGCTCACAGCGATGAGCACGTTATCTCCCATATGATGTCCAAATTGGTCATTGATGCTTTTAAAATGATCGAGATCTAAGAGGATAACCGCATAGGGATTCTGCGGATCTTGCTGATGCAAATACTCCAAACTTTGGCTAATACGGCGACGGTTAAATGTATTGGTTAGTGGGTCGATCTGACTTAAATGTTGAATGAGTCGTTCACGATGTCGCCATTGGCTAAGTAAAATTTCAAATAAAATTATACAAGTGATTAGAATGGGAATAACGAAATGCAGCATCGATAGGAGCCAAAACCCATTGAGAAAGAGTTGGCCATCAATCTGAAAAATTGGAGCATAAGGAATCACATCAATAAAACTGAGGTAGCCTGAGAAGGTTAAGAAGCCTGTCGCAGGAATTAGCATCGCATACACGATCTTTCGCTCAAACAACACCAAACCGACAGCGATCAGACAAATATAGACCACCATAGTGACAGGGCTAAACACCCCAATCATATAGCCGTTATAGCAAAGTGAGATGATTAAAATTCCAATCGCAATATAAGGGAGGAATCGTTGTACCCAAGCTTGTTTTTGTAGGGCATAGCAAGGGTAAATCAAACCCAATAACGTGATGAAAAAAATGGAATTAATAACTAATTTATGGCGCAAAAGCTGAACATTAACGACATGCCAATATTCTGAGTTGAACAGTACAAAAGTCTCCCAAACTAACCAGATCAAATTGACACAACAGCCGAGAACAAGGATTAAAATACACTTTTTCAAGGTATCCCAGTTCATAATCACTTCCTCTTCAAGTAGATAATGAGAAAGTTTGCTGTTGCTTAGCTGTTTAGATATTGAGAACCATGAACTCATTCAATCGTTTCATCCTTGATATATCCGCTTTATTTTTTAAATAATGTGATTGATTTCTTATACATTGCTTTCAACATATCACAATCTTATAAAAAGACGGTATCAAAGGTGACGAACTGAGTATGTAGCTCAGAAGGGAAAGACCATTCTATTTTTAGAACATAGTGTTTTGAATAGGCCTATTATTCTAAGGATAATCTTATTTTAAAATGCAACTATTCAATAAAGATTATGTTGGAACATCCCATGAAAGTTTTACATATTGATTCAAGTATTATGGCGGATGCTTCTGTGTCTCGTCAGTTGAGCCAAGCGATTGTTTCGCAACTCAGCGAAAAGCATGCGCAAGTTGAGGTTGAATATTTGGATTTGGCAACGCAACCGATTCCACATTTAGACGCAGAAATTTTAATGGGTCAAAATGCAGAACAATCGGCTCTGGGCGAACGTATTATTCAACAGTACTTAGATGCGGACGTTGTGGTGATTGGTGCAGCGATGTATAACTTCGGGATTACTTCGACTTTAAAAGCATGGATTGACCGCATTAGTGTTGCAGGTCGTACTTTCAAATATACTGAAAATGGCCCGGTCGGTTTGGCTGGTGACAAGAAAGCCTATATTGCCAGTAGTCGCGGTGGTGTCTATGGTGAAAATAGTCCTGTTGACTTCCAAGAAGGCTTCTTAAAAACCGTCTTTAATTTTACCGGTGTGACCGATGTTGAAATCATTCGTGCTGAAGGCGTGAATATGGGGCTAGAGCTGAAAGACAAAGCCATTGCGGCAGCTTTAGCACAGGTGCAAGCGATTTAATAACAATAACTGTAGTCCCATGATTCCTCATTTGGTCAGCGTTCAGCTGACCTTTTTTTATGCGGAATGTGTCTAGTCTTGGTCGAGCGCTTGAGCAAACGTTGCGATATCATCCAAAGCCATTTTAGCTTCTGGAAACCATGCATTAAACATTTGAAAGTTATGCCACATGCCTGTGTAAAGTTTAAATGTCACGTCTACGCCGGCCTTGGTCGCTTTATCTCTAAACCGCTGGGCATCGTCCAAGAGAATTTCTTTCGAACCGACTTGTACAAGGGTCGGCGGGAGGTCTGCTAAATCATCAAATAAAGGTGAAACAAGTGGGTCGGCGGGGTCGATTTGTTCTGGAACATAATAGTCGATGCCTGTTTCAAGGGCCTCGATGGATAAAAGTGCATCGAGCTTGCTGTTATAGCGAATAGATTCACTGGTTAAGCTTAAATCCAAAAATGGCGAAAGTAGAATTAATCCACTGACTTGAGGACGTTGCTCATCACGAATGCGCAGCGCCAAGGCTAGCGCTAAATTTGCACCACATGAATCTCCCGATAAAATAATATCTTTGGCTTGTATCCCTTGCTCCAATAACAGCAGATAAACATCAAACAGCGCATCAATGGCTTCAGGATAGGGGTGTTCGGGTGACAACGGATAGTCAAGGTGAATGACTTGCATTTGTGTACTGGCTGCAAGGTCTGAGACAAACGCACGGTGGGTATTCATTGAACCTAAAAAGAAAGCTCCACCATGAATATGCAAAATGAGCTGAGTGGCTTCAGTTTCAGGTTTTAACTCTTCCGCACGCAGGCCTGCAAGACGTAGAGGACGAATCTGGATCGACTTATTGAGCGGAAATGCACGACACATTTGTTCAAGAAGAAAACGCTGACTACTGGGTGGGAGACTAAAGCGACTTGGGGTTCGAATCGTGGTTTTTAAAAACTGCTCTGTAATGATTTGTTTCCATGGATCGGCAATCTTCATAGTTATTCCATTTTGTTATTTGTTTTACCTTGAGTTTGTGTATTTACCAACATAATTTACAAGGTTACACTAATTGGTCACATTGAAAAATTGAAAAATTGTTGTGACTTTTTAATAATGATAGTCGTCTATACTAGACTAGGGAAATGACAAAAATGAAAAAAATTGCACTTGCGTTAAGCGTACTAGGATTAACCGCTCTAGCTCATGCAGCAGATCCGCTGAATGGCACTGTTTGGAAAACGATTGATGACAAAACTAAACAAGCGAAAGCCTTGGTTAAATTCACTGAGCAAAAAAATGGAACTTTAACTGCGAGTATTCAAGGTATTTTGACGCCAGGTGAAGAAAATGCATGTACCAAGTGTGAAGGCCCGTATAAAAATAAATCTTTGAAAGGTTTAACGATTGTACATGGTCTGAAAAATGTGGGTGGTACAAGCTATGACGGTGGATCAATTTTAGATCCGCAAACTGGTAAAACCTATAAATTAAAAGGCAACATTGCTGCTGGTGGTAAAAAACTAGAGCTTCGTGGTTATATTGGCGTGGCTGCATTAGGCCGTAACCAAACTTGGATTCGCGCGAACTAATCCCATCCAACAAAAAAAGCCGAGCAATTGCTCGGCTTTTTTGTTTTGTTATGCTTTTAGGGCACGAATTGCATCTTCATTGAAACCCACAATAAAACCTTTCGGGGTTGCAATTACGGGACGCTTAATGAGACTGTTATGTGTGGTGAGGGCATCAATTAGTCCTTGCTCTGAAGCTAAAGCAGTGTCTTGTTCTGTTTCAGTCAACTTACGCCAAGTGGTACCTTTTTTATTCAGGACCACATCTGCCCCAATCTGATCGAGCCATGTTTTGACAGTCGCAGCATCAATGCCTTGTTTTTTATAATCATGAAACTCATACGCTAAACCTAACTCATTCAGTAGGTCGAATGCTTTTTTCATTGAATTACAATTTTTAATGCCATACACGTTTAACATGGAAAACCCTTCTGAATTTTAAGCTGGGTTTAGAGTAACGGAAAAAACAGAGGAGCTCTAGTGTGTCGATCTAAGCTTAAAGCGTCATCGTCTTGTCATAAAAGCGATTTAGAATCAAATCAAAGAAAAATAGAATCTAAAAAGAAGAAGCATTAAAAAAGGCAGAGACTAAAAAAGAGAAAACCCGCATTTAATCATCCTGATCATGCGGGTCTCATTACAACGTCCATTGTCACATCCTTGAAAACCAACTATTTCCATAGTTCGTTTTAATTTCATCCTACGGCGTCCTGTCCTTGTGCTGTCATCCTGACATCGTCCCTTTGCCGTGGAAACATAATGCACTGATTGATTGATCAGAAAAAGACTCAAAAAACGGCAGATAATGTAGGTTAAAAACTCATATTCAGTAAACAGTTGTTCACTTAATATGAGCTAAATACTTAAATTTTTCTAGATTTTGTAGTCAATAATGACAGGTGCATGGTCGCTAAACCATGTTTCTTTATAGACCCAAGCATTGACTGTACGGGCTTTCCAGTCAGGTGAGCACGCTTGATAGTCAATGCGCCAGCCTACGTTCTTCGCACGAGCTTGTCCTCGGTTTGACCACCAAGAATAAAGCTCAGCCTCTGGACGCACTTCACGGAAAGTATCGACATAGCCGAGTTCATCATAAATATGATCGAGCCAAGCGCGTTCGTGTGGTAAGCAGCCTGAGGCTTTTTGGTTGCCTGACCAGTTTTTAATGTCGATGCGTTTATGCACGATGTTGTAGTCACCACAGACAATCACGGATTTATTTTCATCACGCCATTGTTTCAAAATTTGTTTGTATTCTTCTAAGAAGTGGTCTTTACGTACTTGTGCCTCTTCACCAGAAGAACCCGATGGTAAATAGAGTGAACAAATATGCACGTTTTGGTCTAAGCCTAAGTCAAACTCAGCCGAAATAAAGCGGCCTTGAGAATCGGCCAATTCAAAACCAAGTCCATCAGTAACTGAAACAAATGGTAAACGGCTATAAATAGCAGTGCCAGCATACCCTGGACGTTCAGCAGGGAACAGGTGAGTATGCCAGCCTTCAGGTTTAAATTTATCGGTCCATTGTTCGTGGGTGATGCGAGATTCTTGCATGCAAATCACATCAGCATCTGATGTGGCAATCCAATCAAAAATCCCTTTTTTTTCTGCAGAACGTAGACCATTTACGTTAATTGAAACCACACGTAAAATTTTTTGATCACTTGGATAGCTACTCTTTGGTATCATGCGCAAGTCTTACCTCAATTTGAAAATACGGAGCACCGCATGACAACGCAAGCGACATTTAACCCTCAAGCTTTTATCGAACTCGCATTATCACGTGGCGTGCTTAAATTTGGTGAGTTTACTTTAAAATCGGGTCGTGTGAGTCCTTATTTTTTTAATGCAGGTCTACTTAATGACGGTGAAGCCTTGTCATTACTGGCGTCTGGCTATGCAGCCAAACTGACAGAATGCAACAATGTTGAGGTGGTGTTTGGCCCTGCGTACAAAGGGATTCCTTTTGTTGCTGCAACAGCAGTGGCTTTGTCACAAAATCATGGGGTAAGTGTGCCTTGGGGTTTTAACCGTAAAGAAGCCAAAGATCATGGTGAAGGTGGGGTCTTGGTTGGTGCATCTGTTGCAGGCAAAAAAGTCTGGATTATTGATGACGTGATTACTGCGGGTACAGCGATCCGTGAAGTGGTCACCATTTTGAAAAATGCAGGTGCGCAGATTGCAGGTGTGTTGGTGGCATTAGACCGTCAAGAAAAAGGTCAAGGTGAACTGTCTGCGATTCAAGAAGTCCAAAAAGAATTGGAAATTCCTGTGCATGCACTGGTGACCATGAAAGATTTGATGAATTATTTAGAGGCTAAAGGTGAGACTGAAGCTTTAGCAAAAATGGAAGCCTATCGCGTGAAGTATGGCGTCTAAGCATTGAAACAAAAAAAGGAAGCTTCGGCTTCCTTTTTTATTTGCTCTCTTTTTCGGCTAGTGTTTGACTATGCGCACCTTCCCAGCCAATCATCGCGGTTTTACGTGTCGTCCCCCACATATAGCCGCCACGTTGTCCTGAAGACTGAATGACCCGATGGCATGGAATTAAAAAGGCAACGGGATTGTTACCAATTGCTGTTCCGACCGCTCGTGAGGCACGCTCTTGCCCAATCTCTTGGGCAATATGTGCATAACTGCTGAGCTGCCCCATGGGAATTTTAAGCAGACTTTGCCACACCTTGAGCTGAAAGTCGGTGCCTTTCAGATGCAGTTTAATCTCCGATAGGCTGTTTTGATCGTGCTGAAAAATTGTGAGTGCTTTGCGTTGTAATTCATCCTGATCTTCAATAAATGTCGCACGTGGGAACTGTTTTTTCAGATAGGTCAATCCATCCTGATCTACTTCAGTAAAGGCCATATGACAAATCCCTTTAGGGGTCGAGGCAATAATGACGGAGCCAAAAATGGTTTCGGCAAAACTATAGTGAATGTGGAGTGCTTCACCGCCATGTTTATATTCTGCGGGCGTCATCCCTTCGATTTGGACAAATAAATCATGCAATCGACTGGTACTAGAAAGGCCAGTGTCAAAGGTTGCTGCAAAAATATTATTTTCTGTGTGATTGTTCAAAACCGACTTTGCATATTCCACACTAATATATTGCAGAAATTTCTTCGGGCTAATGCCTGCCCATTCGCTAAAGATACGCTGAAAATGTGTAGGGCTTAAATGAACGTGTTCTGCAATCTCAGCCAAACTGGGTTGCTGTTTGAAGTTTTGTTCAATGTATTCAATTGCTTTTGCCACACGTGCGTAATTGCTATGTTCTGTCATGATTACTCGCGGAAATCATTTAACTTAAGAAAACAGTAACAAATTCAGTGAGGCCTGAAAATCCGTTTCTTGCGTTATATAACAAAAGGCTCAAAGCATTTATTGATTGATTTAGTCATCTATTGCTAAGCATAAAAAAAGCGGAACAGTGACCTGTTCCGCTTGAGATGGCATTTTAACTAAATAGGTTTAGAACTGGTAGTTCAAACGCATGAGGAAGCTACGCGGTGTACCTGGCATAGAGTCCGAACGCCAATATTCTTTATTGGTCAAGTTACTGACAGCTAAAGTCACGTTCCATGGATCAGCACTATAACCAATGGCAGCATCGACACGTGAGAAAGCTTTCATATCCAAGGGCTGGTTGCTTAAATTGCTATTAGGGTAGGCTTTGTAATCACCCACATAAGTCACACCAACTTCACCATAGAGTTTTTCTGTAGGTAAGTATCGAACAAATAAGTTACCCGTATGTTCAGGCGCATTATTTAGCACTTTATTCACATTACCTGGATTTTGCTTGTCTTTTTTAACTTCGGCTTGTAGATAACCATATCCACCACGGACAAATACATTATCCAATACGCGACCAATAAAACTAAACTCTAGACCTTTAGATTGATGTTCACCCGCAGTTGCCCATTCTTCAGGTTTAGTGTCATCTGGCACATAACGAATATTATTTTTGCGAATGTCAAAAACTGAGAGCTGTGTATTTAAACGGTCGTCAAACCAGTCACTTTTGACCCCAATTTCATATTGCTCATTATATTGAGGTTCTGAATCAAAAGTATTCAGATTGGTATTTGCGGATACAACACTGACACCTACACGCCCACCAAACGGTGCAAAGCTTTTATTGTATGAAGCATACAAGCTGTGTTGATCTGTGGGTTGCCAAATGAAACCAATGTTGGGGCTAAAGCTTTCATCATTGATACTACGATGGTAATTGATGTCAGAAGAAGCTAATAATTTATTGGTGGTTGATGTATCGTAATAATCATAACGTGCACCAAGCATTACTTTGAAATATTCATTAAAACTAATTAAGTCTTGAATGAAAAAGCCGTAGCTTGTGCCTTCATTATAATTATGCTGAGTAATGGTTTTAGCACCGTTATCACGATTATTCTGTGTTAATTGACCTGTAATTGGGTCATAAAAACCATCAATTCGACTGCCATTGGCGTTTTTATTAGAAAGTTTAGGCTCTCTTTGTTCATAGGTCCAATCGGTACCCACTAAAAGATTATGTTTAATAGCGCCCGTATCAAACTCGCCTGTAATATCCCATGTGTTGGTGGTGGTTCGATTAGATGTTTGCTGCCAGTAATAGTTTTGCGAAATTTTTCCGACATTGTTATAGCAGCGACGTTGATCTACAGGAGTAAAACTGGCACCCGCTTTACTACTTTCACCATTGCTGGTGGTCTCATTCGAAGCACAGTAGGTGCCACCATAAAAATGATCAAAGTCTTGATCTGCCTGTCGGTAACTGGTTGCCCAATGGAATTTCCAATTCGGCGCAAATTCGTAATTTAAATCTGAACGAATGACCTGTAGCACGTCATTAACGTAATCGCCTTTTTGTGCGAAGCCCGTTTTAATGGATGTTCCAGCAGGTAAAACACTATAACTTGGTCCACGGTCAGGTACTCGACCTAATTTGTCATAGGTATATTGTGTGGTCCACGTAAGGGTTTCATCATCATTTTTATAAGTGAAACTTGGCGAGATCATCTCAATTTGACTGTCGATGCCTGAACGGAAACTATCCGCTTCACCGTATTCACCTGTTAAACGGACAGCCCAGTTGTCATTTAAGACTTGGTTAATATCCGCTGTTGCGCCATAAGTATCATATGAGCCTACGTAAGTACCGACTGAGCTTTTTGAGTCAAAGTTGGCGTATTTACTCACCATATTGACCACACCGCCGCCTGCACTACGACCATATAACACCGAGGCAGGGCCTTTTAAAATTTCAATGCGTTCAATGTTGGCTGTACTACGACGCACTTGGCCACTTTCACGGATACCATCACGGTAAATATCACCCGAGTCGGCAGAGAAACCACGGAGGGTGATGCCATCACCACGCATATCGTAGCTGGTTGAAACCCCTGGTGTGCCTTGTAGCATCACACTGAGGTCGTTAGAGCCATAGATTTTATATTTCTGTACATCGATGGTATCGATGGTTTGAGGAATATCTTTTTTCTTTAACCCATTTCGTGTGACATTGGCCTGATCATAATCGACATAGCTTTTGATTGGATCAAGTTCACTCATTGCCTCAATTTTCAAGGTAGGCAGAACTGCTGTTGTGTTCGATTTGTTTGTCGTCGCTTGAGAGGAGGGGTTCTCATTATTTTGTAGTGTCGCTTCATCCGCATAGGCTGCATGCGCATTTAAAATCATAAAGCTGAGAAGGCTATATTTGAATAGGTTAGAACCACAAAGCGGCTGTGGTGAAAATTTCATCATGATTTAAGGCTCGGAGAGAGTGAATTGCCAATAAAAATGAGAAGTATAATCATTTACTAAAAATGAACAAGACTTACGGTAATATTCATTTTTTCTACATAGTATTACTGAGTTGAAAAGTACAGCTATACAGGCTGTTTAATTTTTCTAAAAAATTGATAAATAAGCATTAAAATTTGAAGGAAATGCAAAAGAATTATTTTTGGGAATTTTCCATGCATTTTTTACAGTTTAAAAGAACGCCTATTTTTTCTTGGCGTCCTTGCTCAGTTTGTACCCAAGGACGGTTTTGCCACGGTGGAGTATGGCGGACATGTTGTGTGTGGCCACAGGCAAGCTCCGCCACCCAATGATGTTCTTCATCGAGATGAAAACCGACAATCGCTTGTTGCACTTAAGTATCTCGACTATCGTGTTGAGGCTGTTCTAAGCCATTCAAAAAACGTTGACACAATTGATGGATGGCTACCAAATCATCGGGATCTAGACCTAAAGAACACGCCAGCTCAAATGGAATGGCCATAATTTTATTTTTGGCTAAGAGTGCTTTTTCCAGCAGAACGACTTTTTTCATACGTTCATCTTCTTTGACGGCAACACGCTTTAAAAACTGTTTTTCTTCTAGTTTTTTAATAATGGGGGTCAAGGTACCTGAGTCAAAAAAGGTTTTTTGTCCAATCTCGGTCAGCGTCACATTGTCCTGCTCGTATAAAGCCAACAAAACAATAAATTGCGGATAGGTCAGATCGTAAACCTGTAAGCGTGGACGGTATTGACGAACCATGGCATTGGTTGCGGAATACATGGCAAAACACACGCGGTTTTCTAAAAGTGGGGTGTCCGCCATATTGCATGTCCTTGGGTGTTAATGTCTGTAAAGCAGTATAAATGAAATAGGGATGAAAGTATATTGCGCATAATAATATTGTGCGCAAGTTAATTGTGTGCGATATTATTTTGCGGATGAAGTCGGTTCAGCTTTTGAAGCGACTTTCAGTAATGACATTTTGATGAATGGAAGAGATGTAATGAGCACAATTTATGATTTTCAGGCCGAACTGTTGGAAGGCGAGCAAAAAAATCTGGCCGATTATCAGGGCAAGGTTTTATTGGTGGTGAATACCGCCAGCCAATGTGGTTTAACCCCGCAATTTGAAGGCTTGGAACAGTTATATCAGGACTATCAACAGCAAGGTCTGCTGATTTTAGGTTTTCCCTGCAACCAATTTGCGCAGCAAGACCCTGCGAGTAATGAAGAGATCGGCAGTTTTTGTCAGCGTAATTATGGGGTCTCTTTCCCGATGTTTGCCAAAGTTGACGTGAATGGTCCTACAGCGCATCCGCTGTATCAGTATTTAACCACTGAAGCTAAAGGCATTTTAGGTAGTCAAAGCATCAAATGGAATTTCACCAAATTTCTCATTAACCAAAAAGGGCAGGTGGTGAAACGCTATGCGCCGATTGTTAAACCTGAAAAAATTGCCAAGGATATTCAACGCCTTTTGACTTAATGGAGAAAGTGTGGAAAGGAGCTGCCGTGTGGTAATAGGCGCATACTTCCTTTGTTGTATCGAGCAGTTAGTATCTGATTTGTTACTGCAGTGTGTTGTAGTTATTTGAATAAAATAGATTTTTTAATCTTTAATTATTACACAACTTGTTGCACCCAAACCTGAAAACTTCGCTATACTTTTTGCCAAGTTTAAAAAATATGAGCGTGAGAATTATGCGTGTACTGGTAGTGATGGACCCGATTGAAACGGTGAATCTGAAAAAAGATTCCACCATGGCTATGTTATGGGCAGCAAGCCGTCGCGGACATGAACTGGGTTATGCATTACAACACGATTTATATATCGATCAAGGCAAAGCCTTTGGTCTGATTTCTCCCTTAAAGGTGTTTGAAGATTACGATCATTATTTTGAGTTGGGTGAACAGCAAAAAGAGTCCTTGGCCGATTACGATGTGATCTTGATGCGTAAAGATCCACCGTTCGACATGAACTTTGTCTACACCACCTATATTTTGGAACAAGCGGAACGTGAAGGTGCGTGGATTATCAACAAACCACAGTCCTTACGTGATTGTAATGAAAAACTGTTTGCCACGCAGTTCCCCGAACTCCAAGTGCCTACATTGGTGACTTCACAACAAAGCCTCATTCGTGAATTTATCAAAGAACATGGTGATGTGATTGTGAAGCCGCTTGATGGTATGGGGGGGATGGGAATTTTCCGTTTATATCAAGATGGTGTGAACATTGGCTCAACTTTGGAAATGTTGACGGAGATGGGCACACGTCCGATTATGGCGCAGCGTTATATTCCTGAAATTGTGGAAGGGGATAAGCGTATTTTGCTGGTCAATGGTGAACCGATTCCGTATTGCTTGGCGCGTATTCCACAAAACGGTGAAGTGCGTGGGAATTTGGCCGCAGGTGGTTTGGGTCAAGCACGTCCTTTGACTGAAAACGACAAGGCGATTGCTGCAAAAGTGGGGCCCTTCTTACGTGAAAAAGGTTTGGTTTTTGTCGGACTTGATGTAATTGGCAACTATGTGACCGAGATTAATGTCACCAGTCCAACCTGTATTCGTGAGATTGATGCACAATTTGGTACCTCGATTGCCGATATTTTATTTGATATTTTAGAAGCAGGCAAAGCCAGCTAAAATGACAGAAAAGGAACCTGAAATGGTTCCTTTTTTCTTTCATGGAGGTGGTCGGTTTTGGAATAGAGCTGTACTTTGCTGCAAAGTGTATAAATTTGGTTGAAAATAAAGCGGATTATGTTGCTAGACACCACTAATTTTCATTCTGTTCAAATGTATGCACTCAGATTGTATTTCTAGCCGCTAAAATGAAGTGAATTACACTTTAGAATGATGTTAAATATTTGATTCAAATCAGCTTCATTGTTTTATTTTTAAATATCTCCAATTGCACTGTTGAGCCTGATTGTGTGCTGTAGTTTGAGTAAAAATGCACATCTGATAACAAATCTAGTTTAAACTTGAAAATCAGTAGAAAAAAACAATCAAATGCCTGTTGAAAAAAAGTAAATAATCTTTCGCGGCTATGCGTTTGTGATTACAATTGATCGCTTAAAATTGAATTTTGTTTCCATATTTTTAGAATTGAAGAATTAGACTGTGACCGAAGCAACACCAACAAAGCCGAAACATGTAATGATGATGGCTGCCGGAACGGGCGGGCATGTTTTTCCAGCACTTGCTGTGGCTAAGGAATTACAGCAACAAGGCTGTCAAGTCTCGTGGCTTGCTACGCCTACAGGTATGGAAAATCGCCTGCTTAAAAATCACGATATCCCAATTTATCAAATTGATATTCAAGGTGTGCGCGGCAATGGCTTAGTCCGCAAAGTATTGGCACCCTTTAAAATTTTAAAAGCCACTTTAAGTGCAATGCGTTACATGAAGCAGCTCAAAGTCGATGCCGTCGCAGGCTTTGGGGGTTATGTCGCTGGGCCTGGTGGATTGGCTGCGCGCGCACTGGGTATTCCTGTGATTATTCATGAGCAGAATGCGATTGCTGGATTTACCAATACGCAGTTATCACGTATTGCCAAAACAGTGTGTCAGGCTTTTCCAAACACCTTTGCTGCACAAGATAAAATTGTGACCACGGGCAATCCCGTCCGCAAAGAAATTACGGAAATTTTAAATCCGTCTTGGCGTTATCAAGAACGTGAAAAAGCAGGGGCCATGCTTCGAGTTTTAATTGTGGGTGGCTCGTTGGGTGCACAAGCGTTAAATGAGCGTGTTCCTGAAGCATTGAAGCAATTGAATGTGCCGTTAAGCGTTTATCATCAGTGTGGTCAAAACCATGCAGATGCGACCCAAGCGCGTTATACCGATGCTCCTGAACAGCTTCAGGTTGAAGTCCACCCTTTTATTGAAGATATGGCCCAAGCCTATAGCGATGCCGATTTAATTATTTGCCGTGCTGGGGCGTTAACCGTGACCGAAATTGCCACTGCGGGTGTGGCTGCGGTGTTTGTTCCACTGCCAAGCGCAGTGGATGATCACCAAACGGCCAATGCAAAGTTTTTAGCCAATATCGGTGCAGCCAAAATTTGCCCACAAGCAAGCATGACGCCCGAGAGTTTAAAAGAATTATTATTACCCTTGATGAACCGTCAGTTATTGTCTGAAATGGCAGTGAAAGCACGTCAGCAAGCACAACCCGATGCAACCCAACATGTGGTTCGTTTAATTCAAGCATTGTAAACCGAGTATTTTATGTCGCCATCTACGCCTGCTGATCAAGCAAAAAAGTTAATTAAAGTGCCAGAAATGCGCCGTATTAAGCACATCCATTTTATTGGGATTGGTGGTGCGGGTATGTGTGGTATTGCTGAAGTGCTCAAGAACCAAGGCTACAAAGTCTCAGGTTCAGATATCAAAGCATCAAAAACCACGGCTCAGCTTGAAGAAAACGGCATCAAAGTCTATATCGGGCATACCGCTGAAAATATTCAAGGGGCAAACGTGATTGTGGTGTCGACTGCAATTGATGCAGAAAACCCTGAAATCAAAGCAGCCATTGAAACGCGTACACCTGTGGTGCGCCGTGCAGAAATGCTGGGTGAGCTGATGCGCTACCGTCATGGGATTGCTGTTGCGGGAACGCATGGTAAAACCACGACCACTAGCCTTGTCACGTGTATGTTGGCAGAAGAAAATCTCGACCCAACTTATGTGATTGGCGGTTTGCTGAATCGTACTGGTGTGAATGCTGCACTGGGCGCGAGTCGTTTTATCGTGGCAGAGGCAGATGAATCAGATGCGTCATTCCTGCATCTGCAACCGATGGCCACCATCGTGACCAATATTGATGCAGACCATATGGACACCTATGGTGGTAGTTTCGATGTCTTAAAAGATACCTTTGTACAGTTCTTACAAAAACTACCATTTTACGGCTTGGCTGTGGTGTGTGGCGATGATGCCAACATTCGTGAAATCATGCCGCGCATTGGTCGTCCATTGATCACGTATGGTTTTAACGAAGACAATGACATTCGTGCAGTGGATATTGAACAAGAAGGCATGCAGTCGCACTTTACCGTATTGCGTAAAGATCGTGAGCCTTTGCGTTTAACCATCAATTTGCCGGGTTTGCATAATATTTTAAATGCACTTGCAGCGATCGGTATTGCAACTGATGAAGGTGTCTCTGATGCTGCGATTGCACGTGCGCTGGAAAGTTTCAGCGGCGTAGGCCGTCGTTTCCAAGTACAGGGCGAATTTGACATCGAAGGCGGCAATGTGAAATTGGTGGATGACTATGGTCACCATCCAAAAGAAGTCGAAGCGACCATTAAAGCGGCACGTGCAAGCCATCCAGACCGCCGTTTAGTGATGATGTTTCAGCCACACCGTTTTAGCCGTACCCGTGACTGTTTCGATGACTTTGTGGATGTATTGTCACATGTCGATCAGTTGTTGCTGCTTGAAGTCTATCCTGCGGGTGAAAAACCGATTGTGGGGGCAGACAGCCGATCATTGGCGCGTAGTATTCGTTTACGTGGTGATGTAGAGCCGATTTTGATCGATCCAGTCGAAGGTAATTTGCAGCATGCGTTGAAAAAAGTGTTACAAGCGGATGACTTGTTATTGACGCAAGGCGCAGGTAATGTGGGGGCTATCTCGGTTGAGCTTGCAAGCAATCATTTATATTTAAAATAATCACGTTTTGTGATTACTCAATGAATAAAACAGTCATAAAGTTTAAGGATATCAATGTGTCAAATGCTTCAAAATTCGGCAAAGTAGCGGTGTTGCTTGGTGGTAAGTCTGCTGAGCGTGAGGTTTCTCTAGATAGTGGTGCAGCTGTACTTGAAGCATTGGTTCGTTCGGGTGTAAACGCAGAAGCTTTTGATCCGCAAGAGCGTAGTGTGACCGAATTGGTCGGTTATGACCGTGCGTTTATTGTGTTGCATGGTCGCGGTGGGGAAGACGGTCAAATCCAAGGGGTCTTAGAGTGGCTCAACATCCCGTATACCGGAACAGGCGTACAGGGTTCTGCTATTGGCATGGATAAAGTTAAAACCAAGCAAGTTTGGCAGGGTTCAGACTTACCGACAGCGCCTTATCGCATCATTAGCCAAGAGTCAGATTTAGCTGAAGTGGTGGCGAATTTAGGTCTTCCGCTGATTATCAAGCCGGTACACGAAGGTTCAAGTGTCGGCATGAGTAAAGTTGAAAAAGCAGAAGATTTGGCAGCGGCAATTGCCAAAGCGACCCAACACGATGCTGTGGTAATGGCTGAAAAATGGATTACGGGACGTGAGTTCACGATTTCATTTTTAAATGGTCAACCGTTACCTGTGATTCGTCTACAACCGCCTGCGGATGTGGCTTTTTATGATTATGAAGCGAAATATCAACGTAATGATGTGGAATACGGAATTCCGTGTGGCTTAAGTGCGGAAGAAGAGCAAAAGTTACAAGCGCTTTGCCTCCGTGCATTCCAAGCGGTAGGTGCAAGTGGTTGGGGCCGTATAGATGCGATGCAAGATGAGCAAGGAAATTTCTGGTTACTAGAAGTGAATACAGTCCCAGGGATGACCAGTCACTCTTTGGTGCCGAAAGCAGCAAATGCAGTGGGTTATAGCTTTGATGCGCTTTGTGTCCAAATTTTAGAGCAAACACTGACAGGTGCGGCTCACTAAATGGCGCAATTACCTGCTTCTATGCGCCGTAAACGCGCAGCGATTACTTCAATACACGATAAACCACCGACGCGTAAGGAAAAGCTTGCCAACTTCGGTGGTTGGGTGATGTTGGTCGTTGCCGTGGCGGTGCTGTTGGTTGGTATTTATGGCTTATATCAAGTCATGACAGATGCACGTGTGGCCGAACTTGATGTGGTGGGCGTACGTTCTGAGGCGGAAAAAAATCAGGTGATGGGACATGTTTCACCAGCCATTACTCATAATTATTTCACCTCAGATTTAGAAGAAATTCGTGATCGTACCTTAGAGCTGGCTTGGGTGGATCGCGTGGTGGTTTCGCGGGCATGGCCAAATGCAATTCGCGTTCGCGTCATGCCTCGGCATGCAATTGCACGTTGGGGGACGGGGCGTCTCTTAAGTGACAGTGGTGACGTATTTAGCGAAGTGACGCCGAAAAATAATCAGAATTTGCCTTTATTACACGGCCCAATCAGTCAGTCTAAAATGATGATGCGCCGTTATAATGAAATTAATCAATTATTCCAGCCAGTCAACCTTCGTTTAAAAGAACTATATTTAACGGAGCGTATGACTTGGTTTATGCAGTTCGATTCAGGTTTACGTGTTATCGTAGATCAGGATCAAACCATGAGTAAGCTGCAACGTTTGAGTTATTTGGCTCAAAGTGATTTGAAGCCAGTTTGGGCCAAAGTATCTGCTATTGATTTGCGTTATCGAAATGGCTTGGCCATCCAATGGAAGAATGCTGCCGCACCAAAGATAGCAAATGGTCATTTTGTTGTAACGATTGATGACACAAGCATTGCAGGTGGAGCAGCAGCAAAGCCATAATACTTGGCTTTAAAACAGAGGCATAAAGCCATAAATTAAACAAACATGCGATGGTAGTAGTAAATAATGAATGAAGCGGTTCCCTCAGTTGTTGCGATTGACATTGGGACGCACAAAGTTTCAGTTTTGATTGGTAAGGTACATGCGCCAGACAATATCCAAGTGATAGGAATGGCAACTGCTCGTAACCGAGGCATGAATAAAGGAAAAATTGTAAGTCTTGATAAAGTCATTACAGCGATAAAAAATGCCGTGCAAGAAGCAGAAGATATGGCTGAATGCCGTGTCCATTCCGCGTGGGTCTCAATCCCAAGTGCCGAGTTAAAAAGCTTTTATGCATCTGGACGAACGCCAGTTGAGAATACTGACCATACAATTACAACAAGTGAAGTGGTTCGTGCATTAGAGTTGGCCAAAGCCAGCCACATGACCTCGGATCATTATTTGGTTAGTGCTGTTCCACTGGGCTTTGAGTTGGATGACTCCACTGAGTGGGTACAAAACCCAATACGGATGTCTGCACACAGCATGATTGGTCATTATCAGTTGATGATGTTACCAATTAGTACCATGCAAAATCTTGATCGGGCCTTGAAGGGTGCGAACATTGGGGTGGAGAAACTGGTGGTGTCTTGTTTGGCAACGGCAGAAGCGAGTCTACTCAAAGATGAAAAAGAGTATGGTGTCTGTTTAGTAGATATTGGTGCAGGTACCACCAACATTGCGGTGTATTTAGATGGTCGTTTGGCGTTGACACATACTTTGCAGCGTGGTGGCGAACATGTCACCCGTGATATTGCTGCTGTGTTACAAACCACCACTGAAGAAGCTGAGCGAATTAAATTACTCTATGGGTGTGTCGACATTAAGTCGGTTAAACCGGACCATATGATTCAGATCCAAGGGATTGATGGTCCGCAAACGATTAGTCGTATTGAGCTGACTGAAATCGTGATTGCGCGTTATGAAGAAATCTTAGGCCAAGTTCGCCAAGAGCTAGAGCGTAATGGTGCGATTCATGGTTTGTATCATGGTGTGGTGTTAACTGGTGATGCTAGTCAAATCGAAGGTATGGTGACGTTGACTCGTCGTATGTTGGGTGTGTCTGCGCATTTGGGTAATCCACCTGTGCAAGTGACAGCAGATGAGCAAAATATTGCCGCACTGCGTCGCTCTCAGTATGCCACTGCCGCAGGTTTGTTGATGTTTAGTCAGAGCGAAACACAAGAAACTATAGTGGAACCAGAAGATACAGAAAAACTGTCTCTGATTAAACGCGTTGGACGTGCTTGGTCTGGACTCAATGAAAAGCTGAAATCTGTTTTTTAAGTTGAATTTTTTTGGAATATTGTTAAGAAGTTGTACAACGCATCGCTTAAACTTGACAAGCTATGGCTTGCACAGCATGCTTAAAAGCAATTTTGTTTATTAAGATCAAGGCAGTATACGGGCTTAAGTGACTGCCAATAACGAATTAGGAAATCTATAGGTCATGGCCTCATTTGAATTTTTAGAAGATGATCAAACCGATAGCAACGGTCAAGCCCGTTTTACTGTGTTTGGTGTTGGTGGTGCAGGTGGTAACGCCGTACAACACATGCTTGAGTCAGATATTCAAGGTGTAAAATTTGTATGTGCCAATACGGACAAGCAAGCGCTAGACCGTATGAATGCACAATTCAAAATCCAGTTGGGTGAGCAAAGTACTCGTGGTTTAGGTGCGGGTGCCAATCCAAATGTAGGTCAAGCAGCGGCTGAAGAAAGTCGTGACTTGATTCGTCAGCACCTTGAAGGTACTGACATGGTGTTTGTCACTGCTGGTATGGGCGGTGGTACAGGTACAGGTGCTGCGCCAGTGGTTGCTGAAATTGCCAAAGAAATGGGCATTTTAACCGTAGGCGTGGTAACGACACCGTTTAACTTTGAAGGTAAACGTCGTCTTCAGTCTGCTGAGCAAGGCATTGAAGCATTAGAAGCGCATGTAGATTCTTTAATCATCATTCCAAACCAACGTTTGTTAAAAGTTTTCCGTGACATCTCAATGAAAGATGCCTACAAAAAAGCGGATGATGTCTTATTAAATGCGGTCCGTAGTATCTTTGATTTAGTGGTACGCCCAGGTCATATTAACCTTGACTTTGCTGACTTGAAAACTGCGATGAGCACACGTGGTTATGCCATGATGGGTGCGGGTTTAGGTCGTGGTGAAAACCGTGCACGTCAAGCAGCTGAACAAGCGATCCGTAGCCCATTGCTGGATAATGTCACCATTATGAATGCCAAAGGGATTCTGATTAATGTAACGGGTGGTGATGATGTTACGTTTGGCGAAATTGAAGAAATTACCGACGTTGTGAACCAAATTGTCGATCTAGACGAAGGCCAAGTCTTCTACGGTACCGTATTTGATCCAGACGCGCGTGATGAAATCAGTGTCACTGTCATTGCAACAGGTTTAACTCGAAACTCAGCAGATTCTGCTGAGCCAGTGAAGCGTCCAAATGCACATGTGCAGGTAGCACAACATGGGCATGCAACGCAAGCGGTTGTTGAAGATGATGATGTGCCTGCAATCCAGCGTCAGAACCAAGACGTGGCTGCTGCAGCGAGTTCTGCATCGACAGTGAGTGCTGCACGCCCAACACCAATGAGTATTCAAGATTACTTGAAAAATCAACAGCGTAAGTAATATTTATCTATGTGGTTAAGCCACACGTGATGAAGAAAAGGTAGTCTCTGACTACCTTTTTGTTTTTTATCAATGGCTAAATATGCTAACGTATAGCGGTTTAGTGGTGAGATGATATGAAACATGTTGAAACAAAGAACTCTACAACGTGTCGTTAAAGCAAGCGGCATTGGTTTGCATAGTGGTCAAAAAGTCTTAATTAACTTTGTGCCACATCATGCGGACGGAGGAATTGTGTTTCGTCGTATCGATCTCAATCCACCGGTCGACATTCGTGCAAATGCGATGTTGATCCAAGAAGCCTTCATGTGTTCAAACTTAGTTCAAGAAGATGCCAAAGTCGGTACGATTGAACATGTTATGAGTGCAATTGCAGGTTTGGGTATTGATAACTTGATCATTGAAGTGTCTGCCTCTGAAGTCCCAATTATGGATGGCAGTGCAGGTCCGTTTATTTACTTGCTCATGCAAGGTGGTCTCAAAGAACTGGATGCCCCTAAAAAATTTATAAAAATCCTCAAACCTGTAGAAGCACTTATCGACGACAAACGCGCCATTTTCCGCCCGCATGAGGGTTTCCAACTCAATTTTACCATTGACTTCGACCATCCCGCTTTTAAGAAAGAATATCAGTCTGCCACTATTGATTTTTCAACCGAAACCTTTGTTTATGAAGTCAGCGAGGCTCGTACTTTTGGTTTTATGAAAGATTTGGACTATCTCAAAGCCAATAATCTCGCTTTGGGGGCAAGTTTAGACAATGCCATTGGCGTCGATGAAACGGGGGTGGTGAATGAAGAAGGTTTGCGCTTCTCAGATGAGTTTGTTCGTCACAAAATATTAGATGCGGTGGGGGATCTTTACTTGCTCGGTCACCAAATTATTGCCAAATTTGATGGATATAAGTCTGGGCATGCTTTGAATAATCAATTATTGCGCAATGTCCAAAGTGATCCAAGCAGCTATGAAATTGTAACATTTAATGACGAAGATCAGTGTCCAATTCCTTATGTGAGTGTGACTTAAGTCATTGTCTTTATTGTGTGATGTTATATTGTAACAAACATAAATGTGATGAATTTATCATTTTAAAAACGCAATTCTGAAGCGGGTCGAGACGAGGTTACTTTTTTTTGCTTGCCAAACGTCGCATTGCTTGGCTAAGCTTAGGGTCGCTCACAAAGTCAGCAGCACCTCGGATTAAGTCTTGAGTTTCTGTGCTTAGCGATCTTGAAATAGATTGTATCTTTGCGGGTGTTTGAGAGGGGATTCTCAAACGAACTTGGAGTTTTTGTAGGTCTTTAAACTCATCAAGTTCCGACAGTTGTGCAATATATTGTTTTTGAAGGTAACCAAGTTGACTAATCATCGCTTGATTTTCGCCGGTAATCGTCAAAATACCATATTGATAACAAACAACCTGCCACTGCTCTGGTTGCGGTAGGATAGGTTGAATCAGTTTTGTAAGTTTCTGCCATGCAGTTACTTGCTTTGAGAGAAACGTTAAGTTTCCTGTTTTTATGTGTTTTCTGGTTTGTTGAAAGAGATTCACTGGTTCGGACATACATATTTCCTTCATGTTAATGTCTTAATCTTATGCGCTTCTTTCGGTAGATATCAAGGACGAGATCACGCAAGAAACATTCGTAAGAACAGTTTTAAGAGGTTTTTTATGCATATGCGACGTATTTTGTTGGCTTTTTCTTTTGCGGCATCGGCTGCTTCAGTAGCCTTCGCTGATTTGGTAGAACTCAATACAAATAATGCTTCTTCGGATCGAATTGAGCAATTGACACGCACTTTATCGGAAGGCGCTTATACCGAATCGAATGATATTGATATCCCTGCCGAAACGAAAATGTCCGTGAAACTACGTGAGAAAACGGTTGAGCTCAACAACGCTTCACTGGCGAAAAAATACGGTTCGGAATCCTCTGCAAAAAGTTTTTCAAATAATCCATATTCGTGGTTAGTGACACACCCGCTTCCAAGTGCACGTGTTAGCTCAAGTTACGGTGGCCGTACAATGAATGGTCGTGCTGAGCGCCACTCAGGTCTAGATCTTGCTGCGCCAAGCGGTACACCGATTTATGCGACAGGCCCAGGGATTGTGACCAAGTCAGGTTGGGGTACAGGCTATGGTCAATATGTTGAAATTAACCATGGCAATGGTTATATCACGCGCTATGCTCATGCATCACGTTTAATTGCTCGTGTTGGCGACCGTGTAGACGCGGGTGAACATATTGCTAATGTTGGTTGTACAGGTCGTTGTACTGGCCCACATTTACACTATGAAGTAGTTAAAGATGGTCAACGCAAAAACCCATCGACTTATCTAGCCATGTTGCCTTAATCCCGATTTGATCGATGATCCGAACTTACCGTTGGTCTGATGCTTGAAAAAGGAATACAGCTCTGACGAAATCTAAGTTAGCATCAAAAAATAGCATTAAATGTATAAAAAACCGCCTAAATTGGCGGTTTTTTGTTATCTTGGGTAACGAATGGTCAATGACTATTTAGTTACTAAATAGTATGGCTCAGCCATATTCAGCTGTGGCGATACTCTTATAGGACGAAAGTATGATACATATTAACGTATAAGATTAGGATATCGAAATAGGTGAATTATGGCGTTTTATGGTGATACTGACGCGCAAGAAACGCAAGAATGGCAAGATGCGTTTGACTCCGTTTTACAACACATGGGGACTGAGCGTGCAGCTTTTCTATTGGAAAAACTGTATCAACAAGCCATCGCTAAACATGTCCCTATTCAGCGTTTAAACACGCCTTATTTAAATACAATTTCAGTGGCTGAAGAACCTGCAATGCCAGGCGATCAAGACATGGAGCGTCGTATCCGTGCATTGATTCGTTGGAATGCGCTAGCGATGGTACTTCGTGCCAATAAAACGGGTGATGATTTAGGTGGTCACTTGGCCAGCTTTGCATCTTCAGCAACTTTATATGATGTTGGCTTTAACCACTTTTTCCGTGCCAATAACGACAATTTTGGCGGGGACATGATCTATTATCAAGGTCACTGTGCACCGGGCATCTATGCACGTTCATTCCTTGAAGGTCGTTTAACCGAAGAGCATTTGAATAATTTCCGCCGCGAAGTCGGGGGGATTGGTTTACCTTCGTATCCGCACCCGTATTTAATGCCTGACTATTGGCAGTTCCCGACCGTATCGATGGGTCTAGGGCCAATCATGTCGATTTATCAAGCACATATTCAAAAGTATTTGATGAACCGTGGTTTGATTAAAGAAGAAGACCGTAAAGTCTGGGCGTATCTAGGCGATGGTGAGATGGACGAGCCTGAAAGCACAGGTGCAATCTCACTGGCTGGACGTGAAAAACTCGATAACTTGATCTGGGTGGTGAACTGTAACTTACAACGTCTGGATGGCCCAGTACGTGGTAACGGCAAAATCATTCAAGAATTAGAATCTCTATTTCGTGGTGCAGGCTGGCGTGTCATTAAAGTAGTATGGGGTCGTCATTGGGATCCACTACTAGCTAAAGATAGCACTGGCGCTTTAAAAGCAGTAATGGAAGAAGCGGTGGATGGTGATTACCAACGCTACCAAGTGAAAGGCGGTGCGTACACGCGTGAGAAATTCTTTGGTAAATATCCTGAAGCGAAAGAATTAATCAAAGACCTTAGTGATGAGGATATTGATAACCTAAACCGTGGTGGTCATGACCCGTATAAAGTCTTTGCAGCCTATGCGGAAGCCATGAAAGCCAAAGGTCAGCCGACGGTCATCCTTGCGAAAACAGTCAAAGGTTATGGCTTATCTGAAGAAATTGAAGCGGTCAACAAAACGCATCAAATCAAGAAAATGCAAATTGATTCGTTGAAGTATGTGCGTAACCGTTTCAACTTGCCGTTTACCGATGCGCAACTTGAAGAAGTTCCATTCTATCGTCCAAGTGAAAACTCGCCAGAATTGAAATACATGAAGGCGCGTCGCGAGGCTTTGGGTGGTTACTTGCCTGCACGTCGTAAAGAAAGCGAGCAGCTGGCGATTCCTGAGTTATCGGTATTCGATGCGGTACTCAAAGGTTCTGCAGGTAAAGAGCAATCGACCACCATGGTCATGGTGCGTTTAATTTCTTCGTTATTGAAAGAAAAAGCGATTAAAGACCGTGTGGTGCCAATTGTTCCTGATGAAGCGCGTACGTTTGGTTTAGAAGGTATGTTCCGTCAGTTGGGTATTTATGCTGCGCATGGTCAGAAATATACCCCAGAAGACCAAGAACAATTGATGCATTACCGTGAAGCCAAAGACGGTCACATGTTACAAGAAGGGATTAACGAAGCTGGTGCGATGAGCGCATGGGCAGCGTTGGCAACCAGTTATTCAACCAATAACTTGCCAATGATTCCAATGTACATGTACTACTCGATGTTTGGTTTCCAACGTATTGGTGATATTGCATGGGCAGCAGGTGATGCTCAAGCGCAGGGCTTCTTGCTAGGTGCAACTGCTGGTCGTACCACACTGAACGGTGAAGGCTTACAACACCAAGACGGCCACTCACACATCCTTGCGAACACCATTCCAAACTGCGTGTCTTATGACCCATGTTTCGGTTATGAATTGGCGGTGATCGTGCATGACGGTTTACAACGTATGTATGTGAACCAAGAGCGTGTGTTCTATTACTTAACCGTAATGAACGAAAACTATGAGCACCCTGAAATGCCAGTAGGCGCTGAGGAAGGCATCAAACGTGGTATGTATCTGTTCCAAGAAGATGAAAAAGCTACTGTTCAGCTGTTGGGTTCAGGTGTAATTCTGCGTGAAGTGATTAAAGCTGCGAAAATTTTACGTGATGAATACCAAATTCACTCAAACGTGTGGAGCGTGACTAGCTTTAACGAATTAGCACGTGATGGTATGGCATGTGAAGAATACAACCGCTTACACCCTGTAACTGAAGATGTGAAAGAAGCTTGGGTATCTCAGCAGTTGCGTAGCAAAGCTGGTATTGTTGTTTCTGCAACAGATCATATGCGTGCTTATAGCGAACAAATCCGTGCGTATCTGCCAGATGGTCGCCCATTTGTTGCATTGGGTACAGATGGTTATGGTCGCTCAGATACTCGTGCCAACCTGCGTAGTTACTTCGGTGTTGATGCTGCACATATTGTGGTTGCAACCTTGAAAAAATTAGCAGATGAAGGTGAAGTGGATGCACGCTTAGTCAAAGATGCCATTTCTAATTTTGAATTAGATACCGATCGTCCTGTGGCGTGGGCACCGCAAGCAACACCTGAAGTGCATGCTGTTGCAGACTACAAAGAGGAGAAATAATCATGCAAATTACGACTCCTGATATTGGTGTAGATAAGGCGACCGTCGCTGAAATCTTAGTAAAAGTCGGTGATCGCATTAGTGTCGATGACAGCATTATTTTACTTGAATCCGACAAAGCTTCTGTTGAAGTGCCAAGCACTTCAGCTGGGGTGGTGAAAAGTATTTTGGTGAGCTTGGGTGACTCGGTTGCCGAAGGTGCAGCGCTCATTGAGCTAGAAGCTGAGGGGCAAACTGAAGCGTCAGCGGCACAAGTACAGGCTGAAGCTGTTCAAGTTGAAGAAAAGCCTGCATCCGCTGCTGTTGCTGAAACGGTTGCACCCGCTGCGACTACAGCATCACAAGTGATTGATGTGCAAGTGCCAGATATTGGTGTGGAAAAAGCAACCGTTGGTGAAATTTTGGTGTCAGTTGGCGATCAAATTGACGTTGATCAAAGCATCCTTGTGGTTGAGTCAGACAAAGCGACTGTGGAAGTCCCGAGTACGATTTCAGGCACAGTGGAATCGATTAGTGTTCACGTCGGCGACAGTGTTAAAGAAGGCGTAGTGATCCTTACTGTAAAAACAGCAGTGTCAGTTGCACCAGTGACTGCTGAGCCTACGCCAGTTGCAGCACCTCAAGCCATTGAAGCTCAGCCTGCTGAAGCGGCGCCACAAGCCGCTGCTGCGCCTGCAGGTGCAGTTGAAATTGCAGTGCCTGACTTGGGCGTAGACAAAGCGGCTGTTGCTGAAATTTTAGTGTCAGTAGGTGATACGGTTGAAAAAGACCAAAGTATCATCGTGGTTGAATCAGACAAAGCAACGGTTGAAGTTCCAAGTACAACAGCGGGTGTGATTAAAGCCATTCATGTTGCATTGGGACAAAATGTATCGGAAGGTGTGGCTTTGGTGACCATTGAAGCGGAGGGTCAAGCCCCTGCACCAACGACTCAAGCTGTTGCTCAGACACCAACGAAACCTACAGCGGCTCCAGCTGTAACTACACCAGTGGTGGCATCTACTGTACCAGCAGTTCAAGGTGCAGATAAGCTGACCAAAGAGCAAAATGCAGCCAATGCTAAAGTCTACGCGGGTCCTGCGGTACGTAAACTGGCGCGTGAATTGGGCGTGGTGCTGGCAGAAGTAAAAGCCTCTGGGCCGCATGCACGTTTAATGAAAGATGACATTTTTGCTTATGTGAAAGGTCGCTTAACCGCACCGCAAACTGCATCTGCTGCGACGGTTGTTGCTGCCGCGGGCTTACCGAAACTGCCTGACTTTAGTGCGTTTGGTGGTGTAGAAGAGAAAGTGCTGACACGTCTGCAACAAGTCTCTATTCCGCAGTTATCTTTAAACAACTATATCCCGCAAGTGACTCAGTTTGATTTGGCGGATATTACTGAACTTGAAGCTTGGCGTAATGATCTGAAAGGTAACTTTAAGAAAGATGGTATTAGCTTGACCATTATGGCGTTCATCATCAAAGCGGTTGCGCACTTGTTGAAAGAAGAGCGTGATTTTGCTGGTCACTTGGCTGATGATGGCAAGTCTGTACTGTTGCGTAACGAAATCCATATGGGCATTGCTGTAGCAACACCAGATGGTTTAACCGTTCCTGTACTCCGTAATCCAGATCAGAAATCGATTAAAGACATTGCGGTGGAGCTCGGTGTATTGGGTCAAAAAGCCCGTGATAAGAAACTTTCACCGAAAGATCTACAAGGTGCAAACTTCACGATTTCAAGCTTAGGTGCAATTGGTGGTACGGCATTTACACCACTAGTGAACTGGCCACAAGTCGCAATTTTGGGAATTTCTCCAGCGACGATGCAACCCGTATGGAATGGTCAAGGTTTCGATCCGAAACTGATGTTGCCGTTGTCTTTGTCTTATGACCACCGTGTGATTAATGGGGCTGATGCAGCGCGCTTTACCAATAAGCTGACCAAGTTGTTGAAAGACATCCGTACTTTGCTGATCTGATGATCTAGCTTTTAGCCCTGCTATTCTCTCTTCTCACAAGAGAAAAATAGCGGCTGGAAGCACTGCAAAAATACCTCAATAAAGACCCTGCTTCGGCAGGGTCTTTTGTATTTATAGATTGCCAAAAAACATATTTTCGCCTAACATGGTGTTACTTCATTGGGGAGTAGCCGCTGTTCCTCAGAACAGGTGATGATCAACATATTTGCTCTAAAACGAGCATGGTCATCATAGCAAAGAACCAAATGAGCTTCTAAAGAGCTTTCTTTTGTTGGCAAGACCTTTGATTTACCACTCTGCAGATTTTTGGCTAGCAGGAGCGGTGAGTCATTGGTATTTGTTATGCTAGCCAGAGAAAGACATCATGTATGAATTCCTCCTCTCCACAGCCATCGTGGCTTTAGCTGAAATGGGCGATAAGACCCAACTGCTTGCATTGTTACTTGCTGCACGTTTCCGTAAACCCGTCCCAATTCTATTGGCTATTTTGCTGGCGACCATTATTAACCATGGTGTCTCTGCTGTTTTAGGCCAATGGATCACCACAGTTTTAAGCCCTGATGCGCTGATCTGGATTCTCTCGATTGGTTTCATTGCTATGGCAGGTTGGATGTTGATTCCTGATCAGTTGGATGATGAGTCAGGCAGCATTAAGAAATGGCAGAAACTAGGGGTATTTGGCGCAACGTTTGTGTTGTTCTTTTTGGCCGAAATTGGTGATAAAACCCAAATTGCGACAGTGGCTTTAGCGGCACGTTTTGACAGTATAGTTTGGGTGATGTTGGGTACGACTTTAGGGATGATGTTGGCTAATGCGCCAGCGGTCTTTATTGGCGATAAGTTGGCGACCAGGTTGCCAATTGCCTTAATTCATAAAATTGGTGCGGCCATTTTCTTGGTCATTGGTATTGCGACACTTGTACAGCATTATTTCTTCTAATTCACCGTAGAAAATAAGAATCCCGACTTAAAAAATCGGGATTTTTTATTGAAAAATGATCTTCAATTTATTGATATATCAAATGATATTGGTCGCAAATGCATTGTAAGTTTGTGTAAATCCATATATGTTGTAGGTATTAAAAAGTCTTTTAAGAAAAACAGCATTTTGAGGGGATGGGCATGGCATTTGACCGCACAACGTCACAGGTTTTATATGATGATGGCACACACAAGTGTATTAGCTTTACCAGCTTGGTCAAAGGCGAGGGTGTACAGGCAAATCAGTTTTTAATTATTGACCATGAGCGTGCTGCGGTCTTAGATCCGGGTGGTGATTTAACCTATGTGCCGCTGACCATGGAGTTGAATAAATATACGCGTTTGACCAATCTTGATTTTGTGATGGCCTCACACCAAGACCCCGACATTATTACCTCAATGCCGCGTTGGTTGGTCTATACCGAAGCGAAAGTGGTGGCTTCTAAACTTTGGGCACGCTTTTTACCTCACTTGAACTCTGCCTTTATGAGTGAGCGGATGAAAGGTAACTGGCTGGATCGTTTAGTGGAGCTACCAGACCACGGTCAGGTGATTACGTTGGGGCAGTCTTCGATTATTGCTGTGCCTGCGCATTTTTTACATTCGGTGGGTAATTTTCAGTTTTATGACCCAATTGCCAAAATTTTATTTTCAGGTGATATGGGGGCATCGATGGTGGACGATGCCTCAAAACCTTTGGAAAACTTTGCTGCGCATATTCCTAAAATGAAAGGGTTTCATCAGCGCTATATGTGCAATAACAAAGTGATTCGTTTATGGGTCAATATGGTCCGCACCATGGATGTTGAAATGATTGTACCGCAGCATGGGACACCGTTTATTGGGCACGAGCAGATTCATCAATTTTTAGATTGGATTGAGACGCTGGAGTGCGGTACCGACTTGATGGATGAGAGTGTTTTTACCTGTCCAACTTAAGTGACAAAATAGTCGTAAATTTTGCTTGTTTGGCAACCACAATTTTTTTAATATTTTCTTCCAAAAAAAGTTTTTGAAAATGAGAATATAAAGGATGTTGTCTCAAGTTCCAACGGAAGATGCCTGTTTAAGCTGCGGGGCATGTTGTGCCTTTTTTAGAGTCTCATTTTACTGGGCTGAAGGCATTTCCATGCCTGAACATTACACAGAGCCAGTGACGGCTGTGTATTCATGCATGGTTGGAACTAATCAAGCCAGTCCACGCTGTATCGCACTGCAAGGCACCATTGGTGAACACGTGAGTTGTGGGATGTATGAACAGCGTAGTTCTTCATGTAAAGAAGTTCAAATCGCTGATGATCAATGCAACAAAGCACGACGTGCGCACAATATGATTCCATTTGTGCAATTGGAAGCGAGCATTGCCGTCAACGATGAAGGTTTTGATCAAGTCTGTTAATCGTTAGAAGCAGAGTTAAGGCTCTGCTTTTTTGAGTTTTTTTAAAGTAAATAAAATCCATCTCAAAACAAGAAATAAAAAAATAAAGGTGAAAATGAAGAGTTCAAATAAAATATAGGTTTTATCACTTTATTTTCTAAGATAAAAAAATAAATTTTCAATTGAAATGAAATTTAAGTTCATATTTGTTTATAATAGCGCACGGAAATTACCAGTGAGACTGCCATGTTGACCATCGTTCAAGACGCGTTAACTTTTGATGATGTCCTATTACTCCCTGCCTATTCTACTGTTCTCCCAAAAGATGTCTCATTAAAGACACGATTCACGCGCGGCATTAATTTAAATATCCCCCTTGTTTCAGCAGCAATGGATACGGTGACTGAATCACGTATGGCGATTGCGATGGCGCAAAACGGTGGTATTGGTATTTTGCACAAGAACATGGATATTGCTGCACAAGCTGCAGAAGTCCGTCGTGTGAAAAAATTTGAAGCAGGGATGGTGAAAGATCCAATCACTGTGACACCTGAAACCACAGTACGCGAATTGATCTCGATTACTCAAGCCAACAACATCAGCGGTGTGCCTGTTGTGAAAGATGGCAAAGTGGTCGGTATTGTCACAGGTCGCGATACACGCTTTGAAACGAACCTTGAGCAACCTGTAAGCAACATCATGACTGGTCAAGACCGCCTTGTGACTGTTCGTGAAGGTGAATCGAAAGAAAATATTCAAGCTTTACTGCAAAAGCACCGCATTGAAAAAGTTTTGGTCGTTGGAGAACATAACGAACTCAAAGGTTTAATTACAGTCACTGACTTCCGTAAAGCGGAAAGCTATCCAAGCAGCTGTAAAGATGACCTTGGTCGCTTACGCGTAGGTGCTGCAGTCGGTACAGGTGTAGAAACACCAAGTCGTGTAGAAGCTTTGGTTGAAGCGGGTGTTGATGCAATTGTCGTGGATACGGCGCATGGTCACTCTGCGGGTGTGATCGAGCGTGTACGTTGGGTGAAAGCGAATTACCCACAAGTCCAAGTGATTGGCGGTAACATTGCAACTGGTGATGCAGCATTGGCACTTCTCGATGCAGGCGCAGATGCGGTCAAAGTCGGTATCGGCCCAGGTTCAATTTGTACCACGCGTATTGTAGCGGGTATTGGCATGCCGCAGATTTCTGCGATTGATAGCGTTGCCAATGCACTAAAAGATCAAATTCCATTAATTGCAGATGGTGGTATTCGTTTCTCTGGCGATATGGCGAAAGCGATTGGCGCGGGTGCGAGTACGATTATGGTCGGTTCACTCCTTGCTGGGACTGAAGAAGCGCCAGGTGAAGTGGAATTCTTCCAAGGTCGTTACTATAAAGCGTATCGTGGTATGGGGTCATTGGGCGCGATGGCAGGAGCAACAGGTTCTGCGGATCGTTATTTCCAAGACTCTAAAGCAGGCGCTGAAAAACTTGTTCCTGAAGGGATCGAAGGTCGTGTGCCATACAAAGGTCCAATGGGCAACATTGTGCACCAAATGATGGGCGGTTTACGTTCTTCTATGGGCTATACGGGTTCATCTGTGATTGAAGATCTTCGTCAAAATGCGAAGTTTGTGAAAATTACTTCGGCAGGTATGTCGGAGTCACATGTTCACGACGTGACGATTACCAAAGAAGCACCGAACTATCGCGTTGGCTAATAAAGTTATACGAATTGTTGAATGTAAAAGCCGTCATTTTTATGACGGCTTTTTCGTTTTGGTGTAAAGTGTCGTGAGTAAAAAAGTGATGATTTAGATCACCATTAAGAAGTGAGTAGAACATGAGTTATTTTGGTACCGATGGTATTCGCGGTAAGTTTGGCGTCCTCCCTATTACCCCTGAATTTGCCCTTAAACTAGGTTTTGCCGCAGGGAAAGTTTTAAAGCGCCACAGTAAAAAATCAAAACCATTGGTAGTACTCGGAAAAGATACACGTTTATCCGGTTATATTTTAGAGTCGGCATTGCAAGCAGGTTTAAATGCGGCAGGGGTTTATGTACATTTATTGGGCCCATTACCAACCCCAGCGATTGCACATTTGACCCGTGCTTTACATGCAAGTTTGGGCATTGTGATTTCAGCATCACATAATCCTTATTTTGATAATGGGATCAAGTTCTTTTCCAGTGAAGGTAAGAAACTACCAGATGCTATTCAAGAAGAAATTAATCAAGAACTTGAAAAAGAATTAGTGATTGAAGACACGGCAAACTTAGGTAAAAGTGTCCGCGTAAAAGATGCCAATGGCCGCTATATTGAATTTTGTAAATCCACATTTCCATACCATTTAGACTTGAATGATTTAACCATTGTGGTGGATTGCGCCAATGGTGCTGCATATAACGTGGGTCCATCGGTCTTTCGTGAGCTCGGCGCCAAGGTCATTGCCATTCATAATGAGCCTAACGGTGTAAATATCAATGAGCAATGTGGTTCGACCCATCCTGAGCATTTGCAGCAACTCGTAGTGAAGCATAAGGCTGATTTGGGGATTGCCTTTGATGGGGATGCAGACCGCGTTATTTTGGTGGATAAAGATGGCAAGCTGATTGATGGCGACCATATTTTATATATCTTGGCGACTCAGAGCGCTAAAAAACCTGCTGGAATAGTGGGTACCTTAATGTCAAACATGGCTTTAGAGCTGGCTTTGGAAAGAGCCGGTGTAGCGTTATTACGTGCGAATGTGGGTGATCGCTATGTCCTACAAGGCCTAGAAGAAAAAGGCTGGGTCATTGGTGGTGAGCCATCAGGGCATATTTTAACCTTGGATAAAAGTACCACAGGTGATGCCATTATTGCCGCCCTACAAGTCCTTACCGTGATGGTCGAGCAGAAGAAAGCGCTTCATGAATTGGTTGCTGACTTTAAGCTTCTACCGAATGTGCTGGTGAATGTACGTTTAGAGGCGATGTTTGACCCTTATGCGGTGCCTGCTTTGGTGGCTGAATTTGATAAAGCCGAGCAACAACTCAAAGGTCGTGGTCGTTTGTTGATTCGTAAATCAGGTACTGAACCTGTGATTCGTGTCATGGTGGAAGGGGATGACCTCGATGAAGTCAACACTTTAGCCAATACATTGGCTGATGCTGTACGTGCGAATGCAGCTTAATAAGGAGTGAAAAATGAGTGATTTAATTAAAGATCTCAGCGAGCTTCGTTTAAGTTATCAAAAAGGCGAGCTGCGAGAAGATCGTGTAGAAACCCATCCACATGCTCAGTTCTTGCTTTGGTTTAATCATGCTTTAGAAGCACAACTGCACGAACCCTATGCTATGTCACTGGCGACAGCAAGTGTCCAGGGTCGTCCGCATGTACGAACGGTATTGCTGCGCGGTGCAACTGAAGCAGGTTATGATTTTTATACCAATTATGACAGTCAAAAAGGCAATGATTTGGCTGAAAACCCATATGCAGAGTTACTGTTTTATTGGCAAGAGCAGGAACGTCAGATTCGCATTGGTGGTAAAGTGGTTAAAATTTCTGAAGCAGAATCGACGGACTACTATCATAAGCGCCCACGAGATAGCCAAATTGCGGCACATAT
The DNA here is from genome assembly GCF_039655985.1 of Acinetobacter sp. BWR-L5. Taxonomy (NCBI): domain Bacteria; kingdom Pseudomonadati; phylum Pseudomonadota; class Gammaproteobacteria; order Moraxellales; family Moraxellaceae; genus Acinetobacter; species Acinetobacter sp. BWR-L5. Next base: position 143,066 of record NZ_JAGFEV010000003.1, read on the forward strand.
CAGTACACCACAAAGTGGCGTGATTGAAAGCCGTGAAGTCTTGCAACAACGTTTTGAGCAATTGCAGAACCAAGTTGAAGGTAAATCAGAACTCAATAAACCCCTCTTTTGGGGTGGCTACCGTCTCGAGCCCGACTACTATGAGTTTTGGCAAGGGCGTCCGAACCGTTTACATGACCGTTTAAGTTATGAAAAACAGCAAGATGTCTGGATGCTGAAACGTTTGATGCCATAAATGTCAGCCATTCAAATTAAGCAAAGACCCTTTATTACCTGTCCTGAATTATTTCAGGACATTCCTGCGTTTATTGCAGAAATTTTAGCCCGCCGTGGGGTGGCGTCAACGCAGGAGCTGGAGTTAAAGCTCAAGCATTTACTGGCCCCTAGTCTGAAAGGCTTAAATGAAGCGGTTCAGTTGATGGATGCTGCAATTGATCAGCAACACAAAATTGTCATTGTGGGTGATTATGATGCAGATGGTGCAACCAGCACCGCTTTAATGATCTTGGCTTTGCGAGAAATGGGGGCGCAGGTAGAGTATCTGGTTCCAGACCGCTTTAAATATGGTTATGGCTTAACGCCTGCGATTGCGGATTTAGCATTTACCACCTTTACACCTGATTTATTGATTACTGTGGATAATGGTATTTCCAGTCATGACGGCGTGAAACAAGCGCAAGATCATGGTATACAGGTGATTATTACCGATCACCATTTGACCACCAAACCGACTCCCAGTGCCCAAGCGGTAGTGAATCCGAACCAGTTGGGGTGTGATTTTCCAAGTAAAGCCTTAGCTGGGGTCGGCGTGGCCTTTTATGTCTTGGCTAACTTATCAACCTATCGTAAAAAACTGAATAAGTCTTCGGCAGTCATGAGTCAGTATTTGGATTTGGTAGCATTAGGCACCTATGCCGATGTTGCTAGTCTTGACTATAACAATCGTATCTTGGTTGATGTTGGCCTGAAGCGTATTCAACAACGTTTATGTCGTCCGGGCATCAGCGCTCTACTGGAGATTGCAGGTCGAGAGGCTGCAACTTTAAAAGCGCAAGATTTGGGGTTTGTACTGGGACCACGTATTAATGCGGCAGGTCGTATGGAAACCATGGATATCGGTATTGAATGTCTGTTGGCACAGGACTTTGCTTCCGCTTATCCATTGGCAGAACAACTGAATCAGTTGAATGTGGAACGTCGTCAGGTTGAAACCACGATGAAACAAGAGGCCTTAATAGCCTTGGATCAAATTCAACTAGATGATACGGTCTTACCCGCGGCTTTAATTATGTTCGAGCCGCATTGGCATCAAGGGGTGATTGGCATTGTTGCGGGACGCTTAAAAGAACAGTTTCATCGTCCGAGTATTGTATTTGCCGCAGATGAAGATGGGATACATATCAAAGGTTCAGCACGTTCGATTGAAGGAGTGCATATCCGCGATGCCATTGAGTGTGTTGCTGAGCAATATCCACATTTGGTCAGCCACTTTGGTGGGCATGCTGCGGCAGCGGGTTTAACCATTCAAAAAGTCCATTTTGAAGAGTTTAAGCAGGCCTTTGAAGTACTGATGGCAGCTCAGGATGAAGGTCTATTTACTGCGACTTTATGGACCGATGGTGAGTTAGCAGCAGAAAATATTCAGGTTGAAACGGTCGATCTTCTACAGCAGATTAGTCCATGGGGGCAAAAGTTTCCAGCACCTATTTTTGAAGGAAACTTTCAAATTGTAGATTTCCGCTGGTTGAAAGAAGTGCATTTAAAATTACGTATTGCTTTAGACAATGGACAGGTCGTGGATGCCATTGCTTTTAATGCGGCGGACAAATACCAGTTCAATGAGATGAACCATCAAATTCGTTTGCTCTATGAGCTGGATAAAAATGAATTTCGTGGCAATGTCAGCGTACAACTTCGCATTTTGCATTTAGAACAACACTAAAAAACCGCTCTATAGAGCGGTTTTTTTAATACATTTTTGTTTCAATTAGAAGCGGAATGTACCATTGATACCGTATGAATCAGCATCTTCCGTTGTTGTGTAGTTCAAGCCAACAGCAATAGCAGGCGTAAAGAATTTTTGCGCGCGAACAGCCCAAACAGTGTCAAAGTCATCGAATGTTGTATCCATAAATGAAACACCAACACTTAAGGTTGGATCGATATATAAATCGGCACCTAAGCGGTAAGCAGTTTCATCGCCAAAGTATGTTGCACCTTCAAAATTGGTAAAATGGTTACCAATTTGAGTCACATATTTAGCGCGTAAGGTCACAGCTGTATCGTCTGCTACTGCGGAGATATTTGAGAATGTATCAATGAAGCCATTTTTTGAAACATACATTGGATCAAGATTTTCTTTGGCTACACCAGCCGCAATGAGTAGCCCATCGACAGGCAGGTAACCTGCTTCTAATGCATAACCCACATTATCATCTGATGCTTTACCAAATTCACTTTCAACCGTTACTTCAGAGCGGTTGAGGCTACCAGAAACATAAAATTGAGAGTTTGGGATGAAAAATTCACCATTTAAACCGACTGTGTCAATTTCTAAATCGGCGCCGTCTTCATCAATACTTGAGTTCGCATAACCAAGACCAATGTTGCTTGCTTTGCTTAAAAAAGCAGCCTCTGCAAGTGGCGAATTTTTAGTGATCACTCCATTTAAGTAGTACTTGCCACTGATGCCAAAAGTATCAAGGTCTTCACTGTCACCATCAAAGCTTGTATTTTCGTAGTTTGCATTGATTTCCGCTTGGTAAGCATGTGCAGTCCCGAAGCTCGCAATAAGTGCGGTAGTAAGTGCAAGTTGTTTAAGCATTTTAGAGGTTCTCTCTTTGTTATAAAAATATGACTGTTCTATGACAGTTGTAACGAAGTGTACAAAAAAGTAGCAGGGAGTCAATCTTTATTTATAACAATGCTTTATCAGAGCGCAAAAAGCCCATTCGAAAATGGGCTTTGAGTATTCAAGGTTTTCTAATGGGTTTTAGAAGCGATATTTCGCAGCTACACCGAATTTGTTGTAGTCGTTGTTGCCAACTTCACCAAAACCAACACGGCCTTCAAGGCTGACTTGTGGAGTAAAGAATTTACGGGCATTGATACCAAATTCGCTAGTATCACTTAAGTCATTGCTGTAATAGTCAGCACCTAAGCTTAAAGTTTTATCGATGAAGTAATCGCCTTTAAGATTGTATTCATCAAGATCACCAAAAGCTGCGCCTGCTTCTAAGTTAATGTCTTTACCATTGCTCAGTGTGGTCACATATTTAGCACGTAGAGTTGGATCGACACCGTCGTTATAGTCGTTGTCATAACCTTTTAAACCCGCAGCAATTAATAAGCCTGGTGCAGGTAAATAACCGACTTCAGCGCTATAAACGGTGGTATCAAAGTCACCGCCATTGTCAAAAGAATAATCATCACGACCCACTTTACCACCTAGGTAAAAGTCTGAGTTCGGGATGAAAACTTCAGCACCGACGCCATATTGATGACGCTCATCATCACCGACTTCGTCGTATTGGTATTTTGCGTTAACGTTACTTGCACGGTCTAAGAACGCTGCTTCTGCAAGTGGCGCATTACGTGTTTGAACTGGATTGAAATAGTATGTGCCATCTACGCCAAAAGAGCCACTTGAACTACCGTTGTCTGGATCAATTAGGCCAGCTGAAGCACCCACCTCTGCTTGGTATGCATGTGCAGTACCTGTGATCGCTAGAGCGGAAAGTAATGCTGAAGCAATTGCTAATTTTTTCATGGTATGTACCCCTCGTAAGTGGAACTGTATTTCATTAATTTTTTGTTACAACTTCAGTCTAGGGCAAAATAAAAAAGCGTCAACCAAAGGAAAGTTAATGCTCTGTATCTACGGTTACATCGTGTAATTTTTTAAATTTAAATGATTGATAATAAATTATAAATTTATAATGTTTTGTTTTATTAAAATTGTGTAGATTCTGTGGATTTCATAATTTTTGACGCTATTTTAATCAATTTTAACTCAAAATGTTTAGTCCGTTTGTCTGTTGAGAACACTTCTCCGGTATGTATTTTATGGGATGGTTCGCATTTATATGCAGCTTGATTGCGGTTCAAGAGAATGCTTTTTTGGAGGCTAAACAGTTTTAATCTCTAGAAAGAAGGGTGTGTTTTTGTCGAATTTGAGATGAATAATCCTAGCCGTCGACTGTGATATAATCAGCGGCTATTTTTCGCTTTATATTGATTGAGAGTAATTCACGTGGAAATTAATCCGTATCTAAACCAATTAAAAGACTTAAACGACCGTGGTCTCACATTACGGGGGTATCTTTGACTACGATCTGAAAAAAGAGCGTTTAGAAGAGGTTCTCCGTGAATTAGAAGACCCAGCGATTTGGAATGATCAAAACCGTGCACAAGCCATGGCCAAAGAAAAAGGCGAACTTGAAAACGTCTTAAATGTGTTAGATGGTTTGGCAACGCAGCTTGAAGATGCGCAAGCGATGCTTGATTTGGCAGTCGAAGCCGATGATGAAAGTCTGTTGGCTGATGTCCAAGCTGAATTGACCTCTGCAGAAGAAGAGTTAGCGAAGCTTGAATTCCGCCGTATGTTCAGTAACCCAATGGACCCAAATCCATGTTATGTGGAAATTCAAGCTGGTTCAGGTGGTACAGAAGCGCAGGATTGGGCGTCAATGCTACTGCGTATGTATATGCGTTGGATTGAACGTCACGGATTTAAAGCTGAATTGATGGAAGAATCAGACGGCGACGTGGCTGGGATTAAGTCAGCAACGATTCGTGTTGAAGGTGAATATGCCTATGGTTGGTTGCGGACCGAATCGGGCGTGCATCGCTTAGTACGTAAATCGCCATTTGACTCGGGTAACCGCCGTCATACGTCGTTCTCTGCTGTGTTTGTCTCGCCAGAAGTCGATGACAACATTGAAATTGATATCAACCCATCTGACGTGCGTACCGATACCTATCGTGCTTCGGGTGCAGGTGGTCAGCACATTAACAAAACAGACTCTGCGGTACGTTTAACCCACGCGCCAACAGGCATTGTGGTGGCGTGTCAGAACCAACGTTCACAACATGCCAACCGTGACCATGCTTGGAAACAGTTACGTGCGAAGTTGTATGAGTTGGAAATGAGCAAACGTAACGAAGCAGCTCAAGCACTTGAAGACTCGAAGTCGGATATTGGTTGGGGCAGTCAGATTCGTTCTTATGTGTTGGATGACTCGCGTATTAAAGACTTACGTACGGGTGTTGAAAACTCCAACACAGGTGCAGTACTAGATGGTGACCTTGATAAGTTTATTGAAGCCAGCTTAAAGCAAGGTTTGTAATTTAAATGATGAATGAAAGCAAAGTGTTATCAGTTATTTTACAATATATCTAAAAAAATCGATATTAAAATCGAAAAAATGCGATATATTAGGTAAAACAAGCTGACAACGCTTTGCTGCCCATTAAACGTGTCTTGAGTATGGATATAGATTTAATTTTTAAAGCCTTGGCTAATCCAACGCGTCGCCAAATTTTGGAATGGTTAAAAAAACCGGAACAATTTTTATCGAGTGACGAATGTGGTGACTTTAGACGCGGCGTATGTGCAGGTCATATCGAACGGTTGGGAAATGTATCGCAATCGACGATGTCGAATCATTTGTCTGTGCTACAGCAGGCTGGTTTAATTCAAGTGGAAAAATATGGACAATGGTCTTATTTTTCGCGCAATGAAGCGTTGATTCAGCAATATATCGAACATTTGCAACGTTCACTTTAATTGAAAAAAGTGACGATCGAGGCGACTATGGCTGAACTGAATACTCCTTTAACTTTAGGTGATCTACACTTAAAAAACCGTGTCATTATGGCTCCTTTAACACGAAGTCGTGCAACGGCAGACCGTGTGCCAACAGCCATGATGGCGGAGTATTATGCACAGCGTGCAAGTGCAGGTTTGATCATTTCTGAAGCGACCGTGATTTCTGAAGAAGCCAATGGCTATTTGAATACCCCGGGGCTATTTAATGAAGCTCAAGTTGAAGGCTGGAAACAAGTCACTCAAGCTGTACATGACCAAGCGGGCTTAATTGTGGCGCAGTTGTGGCATGTGGGCCGTGTATCGCATCCTGATTTATTGGATGGTGAAACCCCAGTTTCAGCAAGTAGTGTGCAACAAAAAGGCTATGTCAGCTTATTGCGTCCGAAACGTGAATATGTGGTGCCTCGTGCATTAGAGGTTGCTGAAATTCAGAGCATTGTTGAACAGTATAAACAGGCTGCGATTCATGCCAAAGCTGCGGGCTTTGATGGGGTTGAATTGCACGCAGCCAATGGCTATTTGATTGACCAATTCCTGCAAAGTTCAACCAATCTACGTGAAGACCAATATGGTGGCAGCGTAGAAAACCGCGCGCGTTTGTTACTTGAAGTGGTGGATGTGCTGATTGAAGTCTGGGGTGCAGGTCGTGTTGGGGTGCATTTAGCTCCACGTGGTGATGAGCATGACATGGGCGATGATGATCCACGTGAAACCTTTGGTTATGCACTGGAGCAACTGGGTCAACGTCAGATTGCGTTCTTCTTTACCCGTGAATATTTGGCAGATGACAGTATTAGTACTTACCTGAAACAACGTTCGGGTGGTGTGCCATTGATTGCCAATATGCGTTTAAGCCGTGAAGATGCGATTGATCTATTGGAATCGGGTCAGGCTGATGCAGTGTCTTGGGGTAAGGATTATATTGCCAATCCAGACTTGTATGAACGTCTACTACAAGATGCGCCACTGAATGAATTGAAACTGGAAAATATGATTGGAACAGATGTCGCGGCAGGCTATGTGGACTATCCGACTTTAGCTGAAATGGAAACTGCTGCGGTTTAAATTGCTTTTCCGTTAAATTCGCGACAAGATAACAGCGCAATTCATGGGATAATATGAGTTGCGCTGTTTTATTTTTGCATTGATTTTTGGAGCACGTATTTGGCTACTCCTTTTTGGTATAACGCAGCACTTGCGCTGATCAAACCGCTGTATAAGTCTAAAATAAAAAAACGTGCAGAGACTACAGAACAATTTCAACAAGAATGTCTCGAACGTTTCGGGCCATTTCAACCGGTTAAAAATCGCCAAGCGATTTGGTTCCATGTGGTGTCGGTGGGCGAAACTAATGCAGCGCAGCCTCTCATCGAGCATTATTTAAAATCGGGTCATCCAGTCTTGGTGACCAATACCACCAAAACGGGTCAGGCGCGTGCCAAATCGCTATTTTTAAAAGCACCTTATTTAGAGCTGTTCCAAGCTGTATATTTACCTGCGGATCAAAAACCTTTAGTTCGTCGGTTTTTCGCATTGTATCAGCCCAAACTTTTGGCTTTGGTTGAAACTGAACTCTGGCCGAATTTAATTGCCCAAGCGGGGCAGAGTCAGGTGCCATGTATCTTGATTAATGCACGTCTTTCTGAAAAATCAGCCAAAGGCTATGCCAAAGTGTATAGCCTGACGCAGCCGATGTTACACGGAATAGATCAGCTCTTGGCACAAGATCAGGCAACTGCAGAGCGCTTTATTCAGCTCGGTGCAGCGCCATCGGTAACACAGGTGGTGGGGAGTATTAAGTTTGATATTCATGCGCCAGAATCTTTTGTCAAACAAGCAGTTCAGCTCAAGAAAGAATGGTCGCTCGTTGGGCGTAAGATCATTACTATTGCCAGTACTCATGCACCTGAAGAACAAAAACTGTTAAGTGCGCTTAAGCCATATTTGGATACACAGCCTGAAATGTTGTGTATTGCTGTGCCGCGTCATCCAGAGCGTTTTGATGAGGTCTTTAACATCACGCAAAGTTTAAATTTAAACACCACTCGCAGAAGTACGGGACAAAGAATAGAGGCGGACACCCAAGTCTATTTAGCCGATTCGATGGGGGAGATGTGGTTATGGTATGCCTTATCTGATGCTTGTTTTGTCGGGGGATCACTAAATGAACCGGGTGGCGGACATAATATTTTAGAGCCAATTGCGTTACATGTGCCGACGGTTTTGGGCAAAAACTATTTTAATTTCCAAACCATTGTCGATGAATTTGTACAAGCCGATGCGGTGAAAGTTGTTGATGATGCTGAACAAGCTGCTGCGCTGTTGATGACACTGTTAGAGGATACTGAGCAGGCGAATACACTGAATCAAGCGGCACAAAAGATTATGCAGTTAAATACGGGCTCTTTGAAAAAGCATATTCAAGTGATTGATGCTTATTTATAGACTATTCACAAAAAATGGGAACGGTGAGGTGGCAGGGATGCCACCGTTAGGCTGTGGTATAGGGATGTACTATCAGCCTAACAAAGAGTTTTGCCTACTTTTGCTCTTTCAAAAGTAGGGTCATGCCTACACAGGGGCTTTAAATTTATATTGTTATTTGTGGCTATGAGTGATTAAGCTGCTGAATATCACGAGTTCGCACAGTTTAAAGTAGTTTTTTCAAATTATGAATATCGTTCTCTTAGACCCGCGACAAACCGAATCTGAACTCTGGTCCATTAGCGCTAAGCGTCAGCTTGAACATTTGCATCGTCATTTAGAGCTGAAAGCCGGTGATACGTTAAAAGTCGGGATACAAAACGGAAAGCGTCATCTTACGCAAGTGGTTGAGGTTTCCGAAACAGCTGTACGCATAAAACCCTTATATGAAGAACCTGTACCAGCCAAACTACCCGTGACTTTAATTGTCGCGATGCCACGCCCTAAAGTTCTGCGTCGTTTGATTATGGATGCGGTGACTTTAGGGGTTGAAAAAATCATTTTGCTGCACAGCTATCGGGTCGATAAAAGTTATTGGCAAACCCCGTTCTTACAACAGTTGGACCAATATGTGACTTTGGGGCTAGAGCAGGCAGGTGATACGGTTGCACCCAAAATTGAAATTTATAAACGCTTTAAGCCTTTTGTTGAAGATCAATTGCCAAGTCTGATTTCAGCCGATTGTCCTGCTTATGTGGCACATCCTTATAGCGATGCCAAAATGCCTTTTGCGATTCAGCATCCCTGTACGGTTGTGATCGGACCGGAAGGTGGATTTATCCCTTACGAAGTTGACCTACTTGTAAAAAACGGCTGCCAAGTGATGAGCTTAGGCAACCGTATTATTCGGACTGAAACCGTGATCCCTTATGTTTTAGGACGCTTATTTAGCGGTTGAGGCTTCTGTCGGGTAGCTGTCATTTTTTGCGACGCGAACTTCTTGGACTGGGTATGGAATAGAAATTCCTTGCTCAGCAAAGGCCTGAACCACATATTCTTGTACCGAACTGATCGAGCCAGATACCGTAGTTTCTGTGGTGTTGACCCACCATTGGACTTTGAGATTCACCGAAAAATCTGCAAGTGCAGCGACGTTCACGCTAAAACCTGGTTGACTTAAAATAGTCGTGTCTCGGTCTAAAATGCCCAGTACAATATCTTTGGCTTTTTTGATGTCATCTTCATAACCAATACCGACCAAGAACTCGCAGCGACGACGTGGATAGGCGGTGTTGACAGTGACTGCACTGGTATACACGGTTGCATTCGGAATCACGATACGACGGCCATCTGGTGCACGTAAGTAAGTGGCACGAATTTGAATATCTTCAACATTACCTTCCATACCCGAGACAATGATGTCATCGCCAATCTTAAATGGTTCACCCAGTAAAATGAGAATCCCTGAAAGTAGGTTTTGGAAGATATCTTTAAATGCAAAACCAATGGCAACAGAACCAATCCCTAAAGCACTCATCAACTGACCGGGTGTGAAACCTGGAATTGCAATCACCATGGCAATCAGGAAGCCAATAAAGACGATGGCTGAACTGCCGACACGATTCAGGACTAGAACAAGGTTTTGCTTGGTATAAGAGCGATCAGACAGTGCTTTACGAACAAAAAGCTTAAACAGTTTGGAGAGCAAATAAAAAATGATGAAGGTAATCAGTGCAATACAAAAATAAGGCATACGCTCCCAAAAACCATCGATAAATTTGTCGATGGTGGAATAGGCATCATTATATTTTGCAGTATGTGCAATCACACTTTGCGTGGTTTTTGCTGTCGCGTCATGTAGCATCTCTGACGTACCTTGAGCAACCTCGCTCAAGCTATGATTTTGTTCTGACACTGGTGCTCCAATCGCTGAAAATTTGGCATATTTTGCCTGAAAAATGTGTGCGTTTAATAGAGAAATACGTATGAAATTATCGCATTCTGGGTGATTGATAGACGGATAAAAACCCATATTTATGTTTTTTAAACGCTTTAGTTTTGAATTGAAGGCACTAAGTCATGCTCCTTGTGCATGAAATAGTACCGACTGAAGTGTAACAATATGCTTAAAAAAGCCTAGCTGGAGCGACTTTACTGAGTTCAGCTTTGTTCATGTTACGGATTAAACACAGGATCTCCTTGAATGATCACTATAAAATGTGTTTTAAATTGTAGAAATAATATACGACCAAAGCCGTGTTGATCTGTTTAAAAAACAATCGTCATACTGTGGTTATGCAGTCCAATAATAAACTAATAACTGTGGCATGAACTCTCGCGATGAGAGTCAGAATATAAGGAAGTATGATATGAAAGAAGTCTATCCTGTACCTGCTGAATTTGAAAAAACTGCGCGCACCAATGAACAAGAATATTTTGAACGTTATCAAAAATCGATAGAACAACCTGATGAATATTGGGCTGAACAAGCTTTGAAACTCGATTGGATCAAGCCTTTTAGCCAAGTTAAAAACACCAGTTATGACAAAGATAATTTTAAAATTGAATGGTTTGCCGATGGGCAGTTAAACCTAAGTGCTAACTGCCTTGATCGCCACTTAAAAGAGCATCCGTATAAACCTGCCATTATTTGGGAAGGTGACCATCCGTCGCGCCATAAAATCATTTCCTTTGCTGAACTGTATGACGAAGTGTGTCGTTTTGCCAATGTCCTGAAAAAGCATGGCGTGGTGAAGGGTGATCGTGTGGTGCTGTATATGCCAATGATTTCAGAAGCAGCCATTTCGATGTTGGCCTGTGCCCGAATCGGTGCCGTGCATTGTGTGGTGTTTGGTGGTTTCTCGCCTGATTCATTAGCAAGCCGAATTGATGACAGTCAAGCCAAAATTGTGATTACCGCAGACTCTGGAATGCGCGGGGGGAAACCCATTCCGTTGAAAGAAAATGTAGACGCAGCATTGAATCTACCCGGGACAGACTCGGTACAAAACGTGATTGTGGTACACCGGACAGGCAATCCGATTACGCTGAAAGAAGGGCGTGATTTGTGGTATCACATGGAAATCATGACCGTCAATGAGATTTGCCCACCTGAACCGATGAATGCCGAAGATCCCCTATTTATTTTATATACCTCAGGTTCAACGGGTAAGCCCAAAGGGGTGCTGCATACCACAGGGGGATATTTAACTTATGTGAATAGTACCTTCCGTGAAGTGTTCGACTTAAAACAAGATGATGTGTTTTGGTGTACCGCCGATGTAGGCTGGATTACGGGACACTCTTATGTGCTGTATGGCCCCTTGTCGAATGGAACCACAACGGTGATGTTTGAAGGAATCCCACAGTATCCAAGTTGGGCACGTACAGGGCATATTGTCGACAAACACAATGTGACGATTTTATACACGGCACCGACAGCGATCCGCGCCATGATGCGTGAAGGGGATGCCTTTGTCCGTGAGAGTGATCGTAGCAGTTTGCGTTTAATTGGTTCCGTCGGAGAGCCGATCAACCCTGAAGCATGGAATTGGTACTACACAGTGGTGGGGGAAAGCCGTTGCCCAGTGGTGGATACTTGGTGGCAAACTGAAACAGGCGGGATTTTAATTTCTCCACTTCCGGGTGCGACACCACTTAAACCAGGGTCTGCAACGCGTCCTTTATTTGGGATTCAACCCGCTTTGGTTGATGCTGAAGGCAAAGAGTTAGAAGGTGAGGCCGAAGGCAATCTGGTGATTAAGGATTCATGGCCGGGACAAATGCGAACCATTTGGGGGGATCCTGAGCGGTTTATCGAAGCGTATTTTGCAACTTATCCGGGAACGTATTTCACGGGCGATGGTGCACGCCGTGATAAAGATGGTTACTACTGGATCACAGGTCGAGTCGATGATGTACTAAATGTGTCAGGGCACCGCTTAGGCACGGCCGAAGTGGAAAGTGCTTTGGTGGCACATGAGGCGGTGGCTGAGGCTGCCGTAGTAGGAATGCCACATGACATCAAAGGGCAAGGAATTTGTTCCTTTGTCACTTTACAAGCGGGCACTGCACAAACGGAAGAACTCCGTGCAGAGCTGATTCAGTGGGTACGAAAGGTACTCGGTCCAGTGGCGACACCAGATGCCTTACATTGGGCACCATCTTTACCGAAAACACGTTCAGGTAAAATTATGCGCCGTATTTTAAGAAAAATTGCGGCGAACGAGTTAGATAGTTTGGGCGATACATCGACGCTGGCTGAACCACAAGTGGTCGAAGTGTTGATTAAAGAAGTTTATCCAAACGGATAAATGTTGGCTGCAGCCAAAAAGCCCATGTCTTAAATTTTAGACATGGGCTTTGTCTTTGTGAACGAAGAGTTGTTCAAGTGCTTAGTTTTTATGTTTGGAGAATTTATAGCCTTGATCGCAAAGGGCAGTTAAGACCACAAATAAACCTGCTAGCGCTAAAATTAGAATCACACCTGTCGTCGAATGGGTTGGTGAAGCTGCCACCAATGACAAGGCACCTAAAGGTGCTAAGCCCCCTGCAATTGCTGTTCCAATTTCGCGGCCTGTACTTACTCCAGTAGAACGGTTCTCCACGGCAAACTGACGACTGAGGAAAGATCCCTGTGGTGCGAACATCATTGGAGCAAGAATACCTGTCCCAATCGCTAAAGCGATGTAGATTGAAGTGTTGTTTCCTGTTTCCAGTAATTTCATAAATGGATAGGCAAACAGGATTGAGAGAAAACCACCTAAGATCAGAACATTTCTACTGTTCCATTTGTCACACAACCAACCGAAGAATGGTACAGTGAAGATGGCGACCAAACTTGCAATGGTCACGGATAATGAAGTGACATGTGCCGTAACACCTTGGAATTGAGTTAAATAAGCCAAAGAGAAGGTTTTAAAAATATAGCTCAAGGCGTTATAGCCAATTGCAATCAGAAAGACCACGCTTAGACCTTTCATATTGGTTTTTAAGATCTGTTTAAATGGATTTTCAGTCGATTTTTCGACGTGTGCTTCAGCATAATCAGGCGTTTCAGGCAAACTTTTACGTACCCATAAACCAATAATCACCAGCACAAAACTGAGAATAAATGGAATACGCCAACCACCATTAATTAAGAACTCATCACCATTTAAGGTTAATAAAAAGACCGTAAGTGAAGAGAGTAGGAGTCCTAGGTTTAGACCTAGGGCAGGCCATGCACCTTGACTACCGCGTTTATCTTCAGAGGCATGTTCATACGAGGTAATCGCAGCCCCTGCAAATTCAGCCCCTGCACCGAGACCCTGAATAATACGGAAGGTCACCAACAACACTGCTGCCCAGATACCGATGGATTCATAGGTAGGAATTAGACCAATGGCCGTGGTACATAATCCCATCAACAAGAAGGTGACAAACAGCATCTTCTTACGACCATATTTATCGCCAAAATAGCCAAAGAACAGCCCCCCTAGAGGGCGTGCGATAAAGCCAATCGCGAAAGTAGCAAAGGCTTTCAGACTGGCACTACCTGGGTCTGAAGTGTCAAAAAACACTTTAGCAAAGACAATCGAGGCCATGGTGGCATACAGATAGAAGTCATACCACTCTAACATGGAGCCGACAATGGTTGCGGTTGCTACTTTTTTGAGTCGCTTCTTTTTTTCTAATTCTGTTTCATGAGTATTGCTCATTTGATATTCCTTTATGAGAGTCAGTTTTTTATTAGTGGTGAGACATGACTTCGCGCACAATATATTCGGCAATCGCTAAAGAGGAGGTCGCACCCGGAGACGGGGCATTACGAATATGGGTGATATTGCCTTGTTTGCGAATGACAAAGTCATCGACCAATGAGCCATCAGCTTCCATAGCTTGAGCTCGAATGCCACGTGTTGCAGGTTCAACAGAGACGTCAGCAAGAGATGGCACATATTTGGCTGCTTCTGCGACAAAATTGGTTTGGCTGAGCACCGTTCTCAGCTCTCGTACCGCTGCTGGCATGTTTTTAGATGAGAATTTCCAGAAACCTTTGTAAGTGAGGAAGTCGTAAATATCGGTGAGGTTAAATTTATTACCTGTATAGTTTTCACGGCCAAACGAAATAAACGCATTTGGTCCAATGGTCATCTGACCATCAATTCGTTTGGTGAAATGCACCCCTAAAAATGGATATTTAGGATCGGGTACAGGATAAATCAGACCTTTGACATGATTTTTGAATTGTTCATCAATCACATAGTATTGACCAAAGAATGGGACAATTTTTGGCGTGGCAATATCGCCTGAATTGCTCGCAAGTCGGTCAGACTGTAAACCTGCACAGGTTACGACGTAGTCAAACTGGGTTGGATAGACCTCATGATCATCAAAATGTATGCTGACTTTATTATTTTTTTCCGTCAAATTAATGACTTTTCGACCCAATACCAAGGTGCCATTTTTCTGTTTAATTTCTTCTGCAATTTTTTTGGCAATTGCACCGTAGCTGACAATTGCGGTACGTGGGGAATAGAGGGCTTTGGTCCCAATACAATTCGGCTCGACGTCTTGAATTTCGCCAGCTTGCAGAATACGGACATCAGGAACTTGGTTGGCCATTGATTTTTTGTAGATTGCGTCGAGACGGCCTTCTTCATCTTTAGAGAGTGCAACCACGACTTTGCCACATTCATCATAGGGAATTTGGTTTTCAGTACAGTATTGTTGAACCAGTGTCGCACCACGACGGCATAAGCGGGCTTTTAAGCCACCTGGTTCATAATATAGTCCAGCATGTACTACACCTGAATTATGGCTAGATTGATGCATGGCAACATCAGTTTCTTTTTCAAATACCGTGACACGGGCATCTGGATAGTCCAACAGAAGTTGGCGGGCAACAGCCAATCCATTGATTCCCCCCCCGATGATGGCATAATGTTTATTCAGCATATTGATTCCCTTTGTAAAACCTCATGAAACTGATCCAAAAACCAAAAACATTAACTGAAGAAGCTTTTGAAATTTTGCAGGATGCAATTATCAATAATCACTTACAGTTCAATGTCTTGTACTCAGCAACAGAATTGGGTCAGATGCTTGGCGGCATTTCACGCACACCTGTACGTGAAGCAGCACAAATGCTTGAAAAGATTGGTATTGTGAAAATTGAGAAAAATAAAGGGATACGTATTATTCCGACAACATTCACCACAATGATTGAATCCTTTCAAATCCGATTGATGCTGGAGGTTCCTCTGGTCTACCGTGCAACTAAGGTCAGAACAGAGCAAGATATTGAACATTTGAATGCTATTTTTGAGGAGTTCAAACTGAAGGCGGCCTCAAATGACATTACAGGGACTCTAAAAGCTGACCGGGATTACCATTTAGCGTTGTTACAAATTGTGGGCAATCAGAAAGCGATTGATATTATTAGCAATACCCGTAACCAAGTGTTAATCGCGGGTTCTGCAACCATTCCGCATTCGCGAAATTGTATACAGACCTTTGATGACCATTTAAAGTTACATCATGCATTTGTGAGTGGAGATGCTCAACAAGCCGCTAACTTGATGAAAGCTCACATAATCAATACCGCTACGCTACTGATAAACCAAGAATCGGAAAAACGTGAAAACTGGTCAGATTACAGTACCAATGACTATCTCAACTGGATCTAAAATTGATAGTAGCATGTTGCATGCAACATGTAAATTTTGAACAATCTCTCCTGTGCGGAAATTTTATACGACTTTAGTCGTAGTTTTTGGCAGCGATTATTGATGTGAAATATGAAGCTCAACCCTTAGAGATTTGAACTGAGAAGAGTCGAAAAGGGGGATGAGTATCGGTAAGTTGATTGATGCTTAATATTGAAATTATACGTATATCATTTTGATAAATAACATTTTTAAAATACAGAAAACGCCTGAGTTAGGCGCTTTTGTACAGCTGTAATGTCAAAAAACGCAGTTTAACGCTGATGGATGCTTTCTAAGGTATCCACCATCGTCCGTGTCATCTGATCAATTTCATAATTGACTGCATCGCCGATTTGTACCGATGCCCACGTGGTTAGACGCAAGGTTTCAGGAATCAAATCAACTGAAATTTCATGGTTGTTACGATCAACATGGTTGACGGTGAGGCTACAACCATTCAGACCAATAAAACCTTTTAAGAAAAAGTATTTAATATTGCCTTCTGGAATGTGAAGATCCAAATGCAGAGTCTCGCCGTGACGGCTCAGCTGCTTTACTGTAGCCGTTCCTTCGATATGTCCATACAAGTTATGCCCCCCATTTTCCATTCCGACTTTGGCTGAACGTTCAATATTCACCTCATCACCTGCCTGTAAAGTGCCTAAAGTGGTCAGGCGTCGAGTCAAATCTGAGACATCAAAATGGACTTGATTGGCGGTCAGATCGATGTGCGTTGCAGTTAAGCAGGTGCCATTGATAGCTACACTTGCACCGATGAAGACATCGTGAAAAAAGTTGTGTGTATTTGAAACGACAAGGGTGCTAAAACCGTCGCCTTGACGGACATCTAGAATTTTCTCTAAGCCTTGTACAATACCTGTGTACATCAGAAGTCTTCCTAATTCGGGGGTTATGTTTAATGTAAATGATCTACAACTTGATGTGGTATTATTTTGAGTTGAGATGCGCTAAAGCTGTATCTTTAATGGGATTTCGACGCCAATAATAGGGCCGCAAAAATCGGAGCAACAGCCGTAAGGGCGTCATCCATACGATTCGAGTATGGCGACGTTTATTCTCTAAAATACGTTGGGCCAAATAGCGGCAGACCACCTCAGGAGGATCGATAATAAACAAAAAAAGCCGTTTCATTTTGTTCCAGTGCTGAACATTGCCATTTTGCCAAGAGGATACCAGTAGGTCAGTTGCTACCATTCCGGGACTGAGTGTACCGACTTGAATGTGGGTCTGTTTGGTTTCTTTAAACAGGGCTTGACTAAAGTACCCTATGGCACGTTTGGTGGTGGCATAGGCGGTCATGCCTGCACTCCATTCGCCTCGAGTACCCCAACCTTCCATATTGAAAATTTGACCATAGCCTTGTGCCAGCATGCCGTTTAAGGCCACTTGTGAGCCGAACATACTGCCTAGAATATTGGTTTGCACCACTGTCTGTATTTCTGCTGCTGCGAGATCTTTAAAGTCTAGTGTCGCAGTACAACTGCCTGCATTATTAATCCAAATCTGAACAGCACCAAATTGTTGAATGGCTTCATCCCAAAGCATTTGTACTTCATGGATCTGCGTGACATCACAAGTGACAGCATGAATCAGCGCAGCGGGAAAACGATGCCGTAGCTGTTGCAGGGTGCGCTGTAAATCTGTGCTATTTCGCCCAGAAATCACAACGGCTTGTTGCTGTTCCAAGAAGGCTTGAGCTAAACCCAAGCCGATACCTTTAGAACTGCCTGTAATGACGATGCAACCTGATTTTGAATTCATATGAATCCTTTACTTTGTGCACTAAAGGACGTCGCTTGTTGACTGTGAAGCATACAATAACAAATGGATAGACTGATCATTGCAAGGTTCATAACCACAGGGTTAAAAGCACGAATGAGACTATCTGGGATCAGAAAAGCGACCAGTGCGAATAAAAACACTAAGCTGCAAATACTGAGGTAATGCAGATATTTACTGGAATTAAAGAGGAACAATAAAGCAAAAACACACTCAAGCACACCTGAGCCCTGACCTGCCAGTTGGGCCTGTGTGTAGGAAAGCCCAAAAGTTTGCCAAATGGCAATCTCATCGGGATTGATAAAAAGGATTTTAGGAACTAAACCTTGATAGCCCCATAAAAAGGCCAAAGAAAGATTAATGAATTTAGAGGGTTGGCTGTTGTTCATATAAAATGGTTATTTTTTACTTTGTGCGGATTATACACCAATAAAAAAACCCTCAAGCCGAGCCTTGAGGGAAGAATAGAGTCACCTATCATTATTATTTTTTAGTTCGTGTCTGCTGCTTACCGAGCTAAGCAGATTTGGCAGTCTCAACGGATTGCTGCTGAGCTTCCAACTCACGAACCAATGGCAACACTTTGGCACCGAAGTATTCAACCTCTTCGATAAAATGTAAAAAACCTGAAAGGATTAAATCCACACCAACGGCTTTTAATTCCACAATACGTTCAGCAATTTGGCGTGGTGTACCAATCAAATTGGTTTTAAAGCCATCATTGTATTGAACCAAATCTTCAAAGGTCGATTTGGCCCAATTGCCTTCACCTTCCAGTGTTGCTGCACCCGCTTCACGGGTGGCCTCGCCAAAGGCATGAACCGCTTGAATATTGGCTTTATCAATAATTTCTTGCAGAACCGTTTTCGCTTCTTCCTCGGTATCTCGGGCAATGATAAAAGCATTCACCCCAATTTTGACCTGATGGCCATTCTGTTGGGCTTTTGCACGAATATCATCAATCTGTTTTTTGAGTTCATCAGGGGTATTGCCATTGGTAAAATACCAGTCTGAAACTCGTGCAGCCATATCCCGTGCAGCACGAGAGCTGCCGCCTTGGAAAATTTCAATATGCGGCTTTTGCACAGGTTTGGGGGACAAGGTGTAGTCTTTGAACTGGTAGTATTTTCCATCAAAACTATAGTTGTCTTGGGTCCAAACGCCTTTTAATGCACGAATAAACTCTTCCGAGCGAGCATAGCGTTGGTCATGTTCAGGCCATGTTTCACCAATGGCATCAAATTCGCCGCGGAACCAACCACTGACCACATTAATCGCAATACGCCCTTGGGTTAAGTGGTCGATGGTTGCAAGCTGTTTTGCGGCAAGCACGGGTTTCCACGGGCCAGGTAAAATGGCGGCTATGACTTTGAGTTTGCTGGTTTTGGCTAAGATACCGTGACTAAAGCTGACCGACTCATGTTGGTTTTCTGCGTTATAACCCGCAGTAAAACGAATCTGAGTTAGAGCATAGTCAAAGCCATTTTTTTCCGCAGCCTGCGCTAAACGGACGTTATAGTCATAACTCCAGTCTGTGCGCTGCTCAATATTACTCACCACTAAGCCACCGCTAACATTGGGTACCCAATAAGCAAACGTAATATTTTTATTCTGTTGTGACATGTGAAAACCCTCTCAATGCTTTTTGCGTTAAGCGACCTGTGGTTTGGCTTTTTTCTGATGCAAGCGAGACTCGGCTGCATCTAAATTTGGTACTGCTGCTGAAGGCAGTACATCGTCTTGTTCGATTTGCGTGTTGATACCCAAGTTCTGATTGGCAAGTTGGGTTTTTTCTTTCACCACTTCTGCACGCTGACCTTTGGCAGGTGCCCATTCTAGAATGGGTAAAGCACGGGCCACAGCAAGGGTGATGCGATCTCGTAATAATTCACTGTGGATGGTATACGCGGGTGTAAAGTCTTTGTCTGTGGCATAGACTCCAATCGGTAAAGTTTGCGCTTGGAAGAAACTAAATAGTGGGCGAAGTTGATGCTCCAGTACCAGGGCATGACGCTCACTGCCGCCTGAGGCTGCAAGTAGTACCGGTACATCGACCAGCGCCGTTTGCTCAACAAAGTCGAAAAAGTGTTTGAATAAACCAGTAAAAGAAGCACGGTAAACTGGTGTTCCAACAATCAAAGCATCGGCAGCTTCGACCGCGGCTAAGTCATCTTGCACACGTTGAGGCAGTTGATTGCGGTATATTGCACCACCGAGTAGGTGTCCAATTTCGCTAAACTTAATGAAATGTACATTGATTGGGGTTGCATCGCCCAGTTCATTTAAAATTTCTTGTACCAATGCCTCAGTTTTAGACGGAGTATTTAAACCGCCTGACACAGCGACAATATTGAGTGGTTTTTGCAGTAAAGTAGACATAAGGACAGCCCTAA
Organism: Acinetobacter sp. BWR-L5; assembly: GCF_039655985.1. Lineage (NCBI taxonomy): Bacteria > Pseudomonadati > Pseudomonadota > Gammaproteobacteria > Moraxellales > Moraxellaceae > Acinetobacter > Acinetobacter sp. BWR-L5. Next base: position 163,204 of record NZ_JAGFEV010000003.1, read on the forward strand.
AGTGTTGTATCTCGGAATGGGCTTATTTATCTAATATCTGAACGAAGGCTGTAAAATAAAGAAATAGCGTTAAGTTATCTGATTTTAAGATATATCTGTTGAGCTTGAAAAAGGTTACTAAAATTTTTATTAAGTAGTTGTATTTTATATATATATTTAAAATAAATAACCTTTTTCGATGTGCTTATAAATTTTATATCAAAATGTGATTAGTTATTTATATTTCAATATCGACTTGGAATTGAGGCTATTTTCCTGCTGAAAGCGTGATAAAGTGAAAAAAAGTTAGACTTTGCATATCCTTATCGGCACTTGTATGGTTAGAATAGTCAAGACTAGTGCACTCGAAATCTCTCGTTGCTTATGAATATATTAATCGTTGATGACCATCCGCTGTTTCGCCATGCGTTAATCCAAGCTGTTCGTTATAGCTTACCGCAAGCTCAAATTCATGAAACAGCCGCAGTAAACGAGTTTTATGAACGCCTTGAAAAAGGTCCTGAACCTGATTTGGTGCTATTGGACTTAAACTTACCAGGTGCTTCAGGTTTTTCTGCATTGGTACACGTTCGTGCCCAGTATCCATCATTACCGATTATTGTCGTTTCAGCGCATGAAGAGACGTCGATCATTCAGCGTTCAATTGCGCATGGTGCGATGGGTTATATTCCAAAGTCGGCACATCCAAGTCATATTGGCGAAGCAATTCGCGAAGTCTTAGATGGTGAAATTTGGTTGCCGCCAAATTTACCCGCCAACATGAACTTTGACCCACGTGCTGCCGATGAAACTGCACTGGCTGAGCGAATTCAATCCTTAACACCTCAGCAGTTCCGTGTATTGATGATGGTGGCAGAAGGTTTGCTGAATAAGCAGATTGCCTATGAACTCGATGTTTCAGAAGCAACGATTAAAGCGCACGTGACTGCGATTTTCCGTAAGCTCGGGGTACAAAACCGAACTCAAGCGGTCCTCGCGATCAATGCTTTAAATATTGAAGAAAAACGCATGTAAGCTGATCTATTGAATTAAAAAAGCGCTGAATCATCAGCGCTTTTTTTCGGTTTTGAGTTTAAGCCAAGCAGTTTTGTTTGCTGGTGACATCGGTACAAAATAAAGGATTTAAAGCACATTGTAAGTCATCAATTTGCTCTTCAGAGACATAGCCCTGTTGTTTCAAATAAGCGGCAACACGGTCATCACGCAGACTTAAAAAGGCCGCATCATACACGCCAAGATCGACAAATAAAGCCGCCGTTTCCAAGCTATTGAAACGGTCTAAGTAGATTTCGTTGTCATACATGAGGAAAATATGGTCTTGTGTCCCTTGCGTATCAATACTTAATCGATCCGCCAAGACTTGCGGTGGTGTTTTAATAAAGAGCAGATCCGACAATTGGTCAAACTGGGTGGTGTCGAGTTGATCCTGATCGGTTTTGACTTTACCGAGCCATGCTTTAAACACCAATACTGCGCCGCCGCGAAGGAGCATACTCCAAATTTGATGGCGTACATCTACACTGAGTGCACTGGATTCAGTTTCCAATGCCAGCAAGAACGGGTCTTCTTGTTGTTGAAGTTTTTCAAATAGACCTAAGCCGTGCGGTTGGTACGCCGCAGGTCGAAACACATCAAAGTCGAGTTGTTCAAACACTTGTAATGCGAGGGGAATAGCGGTGTGATACAGCGTATCTAAGGCCTGAACATGAGTCTCGTTGAGCCTACTTTGTTTAAAGAGTTCGACCCAGTCAATACTGGGTAAAAAGGCATTGGCACTATACTGGCGCAAAAATTGTTGTGACTGATCTGAGCCATGTGGCATTGCTTTAGAAATGTTCATCATAAAACTCCAAGAGAAGGATGATCAGTTTCTTCAGCGAAGGAAGGGGTATATAGGTAGAAAAACTGATCTTTTCTTAGTCCTAGTTATCTGCCAATCCCCTGTGGAGATGAATACGACTAAAGTCGTAGTTTGTGTTTTTATGTATATTTAGTTTAAATAAAACAAATACTTGAAAAATTGTAACTAAGTATACAAGTGTTCACTAATGTAAGTGGTGTATTTTGCCATAGTAAAAATGGATGTGTAATTTTTAGCCAATACTGTGGGGCTTCAAAGAGCTGGAAATGAGCACTTTGGTCGAAACCTTTAAAACTTTAGTCAGTTTGCGTATATACAGGGCCTAAAAAAGACAAAAACCCAAGTCAGATGACTTGGGTTTTGTGAGTAAATGTAGTGAATTTATTCAGGATTTGAAATTTTTAAACCCGATAACCATGCTCGTAAAGAAGCAGGTTTTAATGGTTTTTTCAAAAGCACGATATTCATATCTTTGACCCGTTGTGGCAGTTCAGGATCTGAGTCTGCGGTAATCAAAGCGACAGGTACATTTTCTTGGCGATTGGCCAAAATAAAGTCCAAACCAATTTTGTCATGATTTAAGTGCTGATCGACCAACCAGACCTGAATGTTTTCTTGCTGAATCATCTCAAAAGCCTGTTCAGGTTCAGTTGCCTTAAACACTTGATAGCCCCATTTGGTCAGTAAAGTCGACATCCCTTCTAAAATGGTTTCGTCATTGTCCAAACACAAAATCTTATAGGCTTTGGTTTTGAGTGGTACCGCTTGTACAGGCGCTGCTACGACTTTTGGTGGGGCAATGATTGGTACTTCAATCATAAAGCATGACCCTTTGCCATACTCTGAATAGACATGCACTGGGTAGTCGAGCAGGCTGGTCATCCGCTGTACGATGGCTAAGCCTAAGCCAAGCCCTTGCTCACCCCACGGTGAGGTATGGCCACAGCGCTCAAACTCTTGGAATAGTTTGATTCGTTGTTCTTCTGCAATCCCGGGTCCTGTATCCCAAACTCCAATTCGAATATGGCGTGGTTTGTCCGTGGAGCGGAGTACGCCCACCACCACTTTGCCTTTGGCAGTGTAGCGTAGGGCATTACTGACAAAGTTCTGAATAATACGGCGAATCCATTGTGGGTCGGTATCTATCCAGAACTGAGCATCATGTACGCTGAAACGAATACCGCGCTGTGCTGCAATGGATTTAAACTGCAATTCGAGGTCACTGAGTAAATCATGCAGCGGATAAGCCTGACGGTTGGGTTGAATGGTGCCACCTTCAAGACGGGCAATATCCAACAGCGCAGACAACATACTTTCTGCACCGTGTAAGGCACGATCAAGCTGTTGTAAGGTTTTACGGTCTTCTTCACTTTGAACGCTTTGTTCTAAAGCCGTACTGAATAGACGCGCAGCATGCATCGGTTGCAATAAGTCATGACTGGCCGCGGCAATAAAGCGGCTTTTCGACATATTGGCTTTGTCGGCTTGTTCACGTGCCAGTTGTTGTTCAGTCAATGCATCTGCTAGCTGTTGGGTTCGGTCTTGGACACGTGCCTCCAGCATGGCTTCATTTTCACGGAAGGCGGTAATGTCGGCAAAGGTGGTGACAAAGCCGCCGCCTTCAATTGGGTTGCCACGCATTTGAATGACACGACCATCTTTACGAATCCGTTCAAACTCGTGCGCACTACCGACTTGCATCCAGTGCATCCGTTTCCGTACATGTTCTTCGACCGAACCCGGGCCACATTCGCCGCGCTCTGCGTTATACCGAATCAAATCGGAAATCGGACAACCGACATAGACAATATCTTTTGGGTAATCAAACAGTTTTAAATATTGATTATTCCACGCCACCAAACACATATTTTCATCGACCACACTCACCCCTTGGGTCATGTGGTCAATCATGGTCATGATCAGGTTTTGATTAAAACGTTGCCACTGTGAGGCTTGGTCTAGAATGTTTGCCACTTGCCCCAAAGCGAGGCCATTGTTGACCATTGCGGTGGTGAGCAGAGTACGTGCCGATGCAGCACCAATGGTGCCTGCCAAATATTGTTCGGTAAAACGCCACCACATGCCGTTGGCATTGCTGTTTTCATTCAGCACCACATTGTTCTGTGCACAGAACTGTTGGAAAGCGCGCATGGTTGCGCCATCCCCTGTAATCCGTTTGGCTAAGGTAATTAAATCACCGACTTTTAAGCGTGCAACATCGTGATGAATGTAGTTGATGTCTGTAGACGTGCTCTGCGTTGGTAGTGGTTTGGTTTCATAATAGAAAAAGCTTTCTGCTTGAATTTGTTCGGCCACGCTGGGGCGGAAAATTCGAGAAATCCAAATGTATAAAATAATATTCAGACCCAGTGCCCACACCACCCCATGGGTGAGAGCGGCAAAGGATTCAAAACCGAGCAGAGCTTCAGGGCGTAACCAGTTAATGCCCATTGGCCCGAAATTGAGAAAGCTTTCGGTAAAGTGTGAATATTCTGCAGGCAAACTGCGCAGTACAGTGGGTAATAGCAGGGTGTAGGCCCACATACCAAAACCAGCCAATAAACCTGCATAGACGCCTTGTTTACTGCCGCCACGCCAGTATAGACCACCAATGAGGGCAGGTGAGAACTGAGCCACCGCACTAAAGGCCAATAAGCCAAAGACTGAAAGTTGGTCAATGTCATTGAAAAAATGGAAGAACAAAAAGCCCAATAACATGACGGCTAAAATACAGACCCGACGGGTAAATTTAAGTACCAAAGGTAAGCGTTTATCGTGGCGGGACAGTAAATTGGTACGCCATAAGGCAGGCATGATCAAGTCATTACTGAGCATGATTGATAGCGCAACTGAAGACACCAACAGCATACCCGTAGAGGCAGAAAAGCCACCTAAAAAGGCCAATAGGGTTAACCAGTCTTGGCCATAGCTTAAGGGTAGAGACAAAACCGCTACATCGGGAATAGCTAAGTAACCTGGCGTTGCATGCAGCGCCCAACTGGCAATCGGGATAATAGCAATGATGGTTAAAACTAAATAAACTGCGAACCAGCGCCGTGCCCCGCGAATATGCTTTTCATCACGTAATTCGACCACAGCGACGTGGAACTGACGCGGTAAGCAAATGATCGCGAGTCCAGCCAATAAGGTTTGAATCCAAAACGTATCGGGTACACCAATCAGTTGTACTTGATGGAAAGTCTCTGCGACATCCTTAGAAATTTGATGGATGTTTTCAGGTGCAGCAAACACGAAAAAGAGCGCAACACACAGCAAAGCAAACAGTTTAACAAAAGACTCGAAGGCTACCGCCAACATCAGACCACCATGTTGTTCTGTATTGGCAATCTGTCTGGTCCCGAAAATCATGGCTAAAATCGCCAAAATACCGGTGAGGAATAGCACACCGTTGGTGGTTGAGGCGATACTGCCTGCGGTGGGCTCTAAAATCACCGCAGCACTAAGTGCAATAGCGCGTAACTGCAGGGCTAAGTAAGGGATAATCGCAATGACGGCGAGGATGGTCACCATCGAGGCCAAAGGCCCACTTTTACCATAACGTGCAGCAACAAAATCGGCAATCGATGAAATAGCATGGTGCTGACGGACGCGGCCTAAACGACGCCAAATGTCATAGCCCAGTGCGACGAAGAGTAGTGGGCCAAGGTAGATCGGCAGAAAGATAATGCCTTCACGAACTGCTGCACCTGTTGCGCCATAAAAGGTCCAAGATGAACAGTAGACCCCTAAAGTTAAACTAAACAATAGCATGCGCCCACGCGTGCTCAGGCGGCTGGCGTGTTTTTCACCAAAAAAGGCGCAGATAAAGAGTAAGACGATATAGAGGGCCAATACCCCGATAATGAGCCAGCTGTTCATTTTACCTAAAGTTTTTCCATCATCTCGGCCATCATAGCGCATCTGGGATAGAGGCTGCTGAGCTTGTTTAAAATTTACAGACCAAAGTCTAAATTACAACCAATACAGAAGCTTGCTACTTTAGCAAATGTAATAATTCGAATTAAAAAATTGTATCTACGGTTGGATACAGACAGGAGTATGGTTATGGATGAGAGACAAGTAGAACAGATTCTACAAAATCCCAAATTCAAGGAAATGGTTAGTCGTAAAAGTAAACTGAGCTGGACACTGACAACTATTATGTTGGTTGTATACGTTGGTTTCATGTTGTTGGTCGGCTACAACAAAGAATTTTTAATGACTTCAGTCAGTGGTGGGGTGACCACGATTGGAATGCCATTGGGTCTAAGCATTATTGTATTGTCTTTTGTTTTGTGTGGTGTGTATTCGTATATCTCGAATAACAAGCTCGACGCATTAAATGAAGAAGCAATGCGTGAAGTCGAAGCCATTGCGCAAGAGAAAGGACAGCACTAATGAAATGGAATTCATTGAAAGCGCTTACAGTCGCTGCTATCGCACTGTTGACTTCGAGCCTAGCACTTGCAGGCCCAGATTTGGGCGAGGCTCAACAACAAGCGACAAACTGGCATGCAATTATCATGTTCGGTATCTTTGTCGGATTTACTTTGCTCATCACCAAATGGGCAGCAAAACAAACCACCAACACTGCTGACTTCTACACAGCAGGTGGCGGGATTTCAGGTTTCCAAAATGGTTTAGCGATTGCGGGTGACTATATGTCCGCAGCGTCATTCTTGGGAATTTCCGCAATGGTTTTCAGTTCAGGCTTCGACGGCTTGCTGTATTCATTGGGTTTCATGGTTGGTTGGCCAATCGTATTGTTCTTGGTGGCTGAACGTCTACGTAACTTAGGTAAGTTCAACTTATCTGACGTAGTGTCATTCCGTTTAGCGGAAAAACCAGTGCGTACGCTTGCAGCAGTGAGTTCATTGGTTGTCGTTGCATTCTATCTGATCGCTCAGATGGTGGGTGCAGGTCAGCTGATCAAACTCTTATTTGGTTTGAACTACAACATTGCTGTAGTGATTGTCGGCCTTCTGATGATGGCTTACGTGATCTTCGGTGGGATGTTGGCAACGACTTGGGTACAGATTATTAAAGCTGTGATGCTTTTGTCTGGCGCGACATTCATGGCTTTCATGGTGATGAAAGGCGTGGGCTTCAGCTTCTCTGAAATGTTCACCCAGTCAATTCAAGTTTTCTCTAAAGTACATGACATTTCTTTAGCAGAAGCGGGCAATATCATGGGCCCAGGTAAACTTGCAGCGAACCCAATTGATGCCATTTCTTTAGGTTTGGCTTTAATGTTCGGTACAGCGGGTTTACCACACATCTTAATGCGTTTCTTTACCGTTAAAGATGCTAAAGAAGCACGTAAATCAGTGGTTGTTGCAACAGGTTTCATTGGTTACTTCTACCTTCTAACCTTCATCATTGGTTTTGGTGCGATCCTTTATGTATCGAACAACCCGCAGTTCCTTGATGTCGCGAAAATGGCAGTAACTGGCAAGCTAGAGCTTGTTGGTGGTAACAACATGGCAGCGGTTCACTTGTCTGATGCATTGGGCGGTGACTTGTTCATGGGCTTCATTTCAGCAGTAGCGTTCGCAACGATTCTTGCTGTTGTTGCAGGTCTGACCTTGTCAGGTGCTTCAGCAATCTCGCATGACTTGTACGCAAACGTATTCAAGAAAGGTCAAACGACTCCTGAATCTGAACTTCGTATGTCTAAAATCGCGACTTTAGGTCTTGCTATTTTTGCAATGATTTTAGGGATTCTGTTCGAGAAACAAAACGTTGCTTTCATGGTCGGATTAGCATTCTCTGTAGCAGCATGTGCGAACTTCCCAGTTCTTGTACTTTCAATGTTCTGGAAAGGTTTAACCACGCGTGGTGCGGTGATTGGTGGTGTAGTGGGTCTAGCGACTGCAGTAGTACTTATTGTCTTGTCTAAAGCCGTTTGGGTAGATACATTCGCAATCTCTGAAACGCCAGTAAATCCATTCAATGGTCCAGCGATCTTTGCAATGCCATTGGCGTTCTTCTGCTGCTGGTTGTTCTCTGTGACTGATAACTCAGCACGTGCACAAGCAGAACGTAAAGCATTTGATGCGCAGTATGTACGTTCACAAACAGGTATTGGTATCTCAGGCGCTTCAGATCACTAATCTGAACCTGAACTAAAAAAAGCCCCATTGATTGGGGCTTTTTTTATGGTGTTGAATACCTAATTTTGTTGGCATTGAATGCTGAAATGCAAGATCGTGATATACAGTCTGTACTCAAGTTGTAATCAAAATGAATTGAATCACGTGAATAAAAAGCATCGGTTTCAGTGGCTATTCGTGCTAAGTTTAAAAGCGAGAACAAGAACCAATCAAACTTGGCTTTAAAAACAACAGGCTGCATATGCAAGTATTTGTCGAATTTTGGAAAGGCTTCCGTTTACTGCCATCAGCATGGTTACTGCTATTGCAATTTATTATGCTGATTTTGGCGCTGTTGAGCGGCCATAGCTTGTCTTTACGTGTATTGGTTTGGGGCTTAGGTGTTTTGGTCCTATTACTCATTGCCAAGGTCATTCGTCAAACCCCCGTGTTTACCATCCTCGGCTTGAGTTTTGTTGGTGGTGCATTGTTCTTTTCCTTACTGATTTTGCTGGGTGCGCGAGATCCGATGCTGTTGGTGATTAGTCATGCCTTTGAGGCGATGGCCTATTTTATTGCGGCCTATGGCTTGCTGCGCTATATGTTTGCAGACCGTTATTTGACTAAGGATGAGCTATTTGCTGCAGGGGCAGTGTTTACGCTTATTGCATGGGGTTTTGCCTTTTTATATAGCATTTGTCAGATTTTAGAACCGAATAGCTTTTTAAATCCCAATGTGGCGGGCGCACAGTCATGGCTCGATTTACTTTTTTTAAGCTTTAGTTTACAGTCGGCGACAGGTTTGTCTGATCTAATGCCATTAACACCGCTGGCTCGTATGATCGCGATGTTACAGATGTTTTGTGGGGTGATGTATTTGGCTTTAGTCGTCTCACGCTTGATTGCCTTGCAGTATATTCAGCATCGACCCAATGATCATAAAGAAAATTAAACTGTTACAGGATTCGCACTGCCTTATTTTTAAACATAAATTATGATGGAACAGAATCGTTAAATTTTAAGCTATTCATTCTTCACTCTTTATTAGACTCGTCTAATTAACCATTTTGGTTATATCTTTGTACTAAAAATAATTTTCTGGGGGAATTATGCCTTCCATAAAGCCATCGCTGTTTGCAAACATCAAACGGAATGTATTTCTCAGCACTGTCGTGATTCTAGTGCTTTTTCTGGCCTTGATTCTTTTTGATCCAAGTGGTTTTGAGGCTTTAACCAAACATTTAAATCAATGGATTATTGATTCATTTAGCTGGTTTTATGTTTTATCTGTCGCGTTATTTCTGATCTTACTGATCTTTATTGCGCTCTCCGATATGGGGAAAATCAAACTCGGTCCTGATCATAGTCTGCCTGAATATAGCAGTAGCTCTTGGTTCGCCATGCTGTTTACCGCAGGGATGGGGATTGGTTTGATGTTCTTCGGTGTCGCTGAACCAGTGATGCATTATGTCAACCCGCCCACAGGAGATGGGCAAACCGTAGATGCCGCACAACAAGCAATGCGGATCACCTTTTTCCACTGGGGATTACATGCATGGGCCATTTATGCGCTTGTGGGATTGTCACTGGCCTATTTCTCTTTCCGACATAATTTGCCTTTAAAAGTTCGCTCTGCTTTATATCCTTTGGTGGGCAAAAAAATCTATGGTGCAACGGGAGATGCGGTTGATACCTTTGCAACTTTAGGCACTATTTTCGGGGTTGCGACCACACTTGGTTTTGGGGTGACCCAAATTAATTCGGGACTGAATTATCTTTTTGGCATTCAGCAAAGTATTGGCATTCAGGTCGGGCTAATCATTTTTGTCACTTTTTTAGCTTCGCTCTCAGTCGGTTTTGGTTTGGACAAAGGCATTAAACGGCTGTCTGAATTGAACTTGGTGCTGGCAGTGGTTTTACTGTTATTTGTGTTTTTTGCCAGTTCTTCCATTTATATCTTACAAACCAGCATTCAAAATGCAGGGCAATATGTATCCAACCTGTTCACGATGACTTTCAACCTATATGCCTATCAACCTAATGGTTGGATTGGTGGTTGGACCATCATGTATTGGGCGTGGTGGATTTCTTGGTCGCCTTTTGTGGGAATGTTTATTGCCCGAGTGTCTAAAGGTCGAACCATTCGTGAGTTTATTGTCGGGGTGTTGTTCATACCTACAGGCTTTACTCTGATATGGATGGGCTTCATGGGGAATGCAGCGCTGTTCAGTATTATTCAAGATGGGCACACTTCGTTAATCTCAGCAGTACAACAAGATTCATCCGTCGCACTGTTTGAATTTTTGACCCATTTACCTTTCTCTCAAATATCGAGCCTGATTGCGACCGTTCTGGTGGTACTATTCTTTGTGACTTCAGCCGACTCAGGCTCATTGGTCATTGATTACTTAACCGCAGAAACAGAAAATTCACCCTTATGGCAACGATTGTTTTGGACCATTTTGATTGCGTTACTGTCGATTATCTTACTGATGGCAGGCGGACTTTCAGCCTTACAATCGGCCACAATTATGAGTGCCTTGCCCTTTACTTTGATTATGTTACTGGTCTGTTGGGGCTTACTGAAAGCACTGCGTTTGGATGTCACCAAAATGCGTGCATTACAAGATGCGCGAATTACGCCACGTGCGATTCAAAATCCACGCAGTTGGCAACAGCGTCTAGGTCTGATTATGCATTATCCACATACTCAGTCTGAGGTCGAAGAGTTCATTGGCCAACAGGTACAACATGCATTTTCAGCGGTACAAAAGGAATTTCAGCGCCGTCAGCTAGACGTGACCATTCAAGCGATTGAGCATGGCTTGCAGTTACGCGTAGATCACCATAATGAAATTAATTTTATCTATCAGGTGGTTGCCCGTGAAACTCAGCCACCTAGTTTTATGGCAGATAGACTCGAAGAACAGCAGTTTTATCAAGCTGAAGTTTTCTTAAGAGAAGGTGGGCAAAATTATGATGTGATGGATTGGACTTTAGATGATCTATTACAAGATATTATTGACCAATATGAGCGTCATTTACATTTCTTAAATTTAGTCAGAGCCACAAACTAAAAAAAGGACGCTTTAAGCGTCCTTTTTTCTATTCAGTTTCTAAATTGAATTAGAAGCGGAATTTAGCATTTACGCCAACAGATTGTGTATCAAGATTTGCACTTTCAGCATTAGCATTTACATAGCTCGCACCTACAGCAATCGCTGGAGTGATGAAGTAGTTTACGTTCGCACCCCAAGCTGAATCTGGAGTACCAGCAAAGCTTGATTCAACATAAGAAGCACCAACACTTAACGCAGGTGTTAAGTAAAGGTCAGTTTTTAATTGGTAAGCAGTGTCATCACCATAAACAAGGCCAGCTTCTAAGCCAAGCGCCATGTTAGTACCGTCGATGTTACCTACGTATTTAGTACGTGCAGTAATCGCGTCTTGGTCATCACCGATTGTTACAGTTTCACCAACAGCTTTAACCGCGCCATTGCTCATTACGTTGAACGCATCAAGAGCAAATTGGTCAGCAACGCTAGTGTAACCTACAGCAACCAAGAAGTTTGGAGCAGCTAAAGCACCCACTTCAAGAGCATAACGGTCGCCTTGGTCATTTGACTTGCCGTTTTTACCATCAAGAACAGTGTGGCTGTAAGACGCGCTTGCATAAGCAGGAACGAATTTAGTTGGTACATAAGCTTCAGCTTTAGCGCCATAGTTGTGAGCAACTACGTCAGCATCTAGTTCAGCATAGTTATACGCTACAGATACATTAGACGCTTGGTTTAAGAAAGCAGCTTCAGCTAAAGGACCTTTAGATGAATCAACATCTTTAAAGTAGAAAGTACCTTGCAAACCGCCAGTAAAATCTTTGTCATTTGCAGCAGACGCATCGAGGTATTCTGATTGACCTTGTACTTCGAATTGGTATGCTTGAGCACCGGTCATGGCTAATAATAAAGCAGTGGCTAAACCGAGTTTTTTCATGATATTTACCAGATTGTTAACATTGGATTAAACTAAGGCTATTCTATTGTAACAATTTATTAAGTCAATGAACTCTAATGGTATTACGTTATTGAGTAATTACTCTAACTATGTTAAAGGTTAAAAAATGCTCAATTGATCGTATCCATGTCAACCAAAAAAAACTTACAGCAGAACAATAGTGTATACCTATTTAGAAAACAGAGAATGCGCGATATCGAATTGTACTGAACTTGATTTTTAATTGATAAATTAGATTGAAGTAATTGGTATAAACGGTAAAAAAGTTAAATAAGGCGCCTCAAATATAGGCGTTTTTGTGTCCTAAGTCTAAAAAATGCCTAAAATTAGCGCAAAAAACTCGGGTTTTGCTTGCATAATGTACATATCTTCTGAGTGTTTGTGATAATTTTCACAATAATTATAGAATTATATTAATCCATAGCACTTTAGTTGGCTTTACAAGTGAACAGATTTATTTCATAATAATTTTAGCGAATCATTTAACAATATTGTTGTTTTCTGAGAAGCTAATTCTCCTCAAACAGTTTTTGTTTATCTGCCCAACTTTCCCCAAGGTTGGGCTTTTTTTTATTTAAATTTTCAAGATTTTATTTTCTTTCTGAATAAAAATATATTGGAATTTAATGCATCATAATGGTGCAATTATGAATATGCATTTTCATTAAAAACTTTTATTTGGTCAAAAAAAAACCAACTTCTAAAAGAAGTTGGTTTTTTCCGCCAAAACTTTTGGGAAAATTAGAATATCTGCTGAGGATATATGCTAATTCGCCCCAATACTGTGCATTATGCACCTAAATGTTGCATATGTAAATATAGGTACTTTAAAAAATGGGAAAACTAGAAAATATTGAATGAAATTCACACTAAACATGAATATTATTAAGGATTGATTTACTTAGTTTCCATAGGTGAGTGAAAGTTTAGCCGTGATCATTTGGGGCTGATGAAATCTTAAAATGATGCAAAACAAAGAATTAATCACTTAAATACACGATATACTGTTCATATAATGAACAGTTAATTTGGTTTTCTTTTATTTTGGAATGGGGGCGTGGTTGAAGTATGCGAGAAATACGCTCTGAGTATTTGAGTCAAAAGTTGTACATTGCAATGAGCATTATTATTTTGTCATTGTGCAGCTTATCCATTCCGTTGATGGTCAAAAGTTATCGCGATTACATCAAAACCAACCAAGCTTTAACTGAAATACAAGCCCTACAAGCTGTTGCAGACTTGGCCAATAAGATTTCACGAGAGCGTGCGCCAGCCAACAAGCTCATGTCGAGTAATCAGCAAGACTTTGCCAAACATGTGCTTGAATTAAAACTGTATCGACTCACGGTAGATGAGCAGATGCAAAAGACCTTAGAGGTTTTAAAGCATTCGAACCTCCCAAATTTAGATTTAAGTTTATTTGACCGTTTAGATGAAGCTTTAATGCAAGGCAGACAACAGGTAGATGCCTATGCAGCTCTACCACGTGAGCAACGTAATGCCGAGACCATGGATCAAGCCATCCTAAAAATGTTTAGTGCTTGGGATCGTAGTCATGATGTTTTAAAAGATGTGATCGCTGTATCTGAAGGCAAAGACACCGCTGTTTCAAACTTCTATGTCCAAATTTTATTATTAGCGGACTTACGCGATCAGGCTGGTCGTGCTGCATCCAATGTGATGGCGCATGTAGCTTTTAAACAACCGATTCCTGAAACCAATTTAGCGCGTTCTTTACAGACTCGGAAGCAAGTGATGTATTTGTGGGAACTCATTGATACCTTACAGCCCGAGCATGATAAAACCGAAGAATTTAAAGTGCTGCATCAGGCGGTTTATAACGAGTTTTTAGCCAAAGGGCTATTGATTGTTGAACGCTTGATGAATGAAAGTATTTACCATCGACCATATTACTTAACTGGCACACAGTTAACTGAAGCAATCGTTGATAAATTTTCGACCGTGGTGGAATTGCAAAATTATTTACTCAAATATAGCGTTGAAAAAGCCATCATTGAAAAGCATAAAGCACAAAATATTTTGCTCACAACGGTGGGGATTTCACTTATTTCAATTTTTGCGGCACTGTTTACCATGATCTATGCACGCAAGAGAGTGTTTAGTCCACTTATTCAAGCGCGTGAAATTCTGTTTGATTTATCCCATTCCAGTCTTCGCCCCAACCCGATGGATACCAAAGACCAACCCGCCAATGTTTATTCTTTATTTGCAGCGATTCAGCAGTTAAAACAGACGCTTCAGCAGCGAGATGCGTTGGAGTTTCGACTCAAGAATATTGCGCATTTGGATTCATTAACCGGGGTTGCAAACCGTTATGCGTTGAATGAATACATTAAACTTTTGGAAAATCAGCCGACTCAGTTTTCGGAGACTTGTTTAATGGTGATCGACATTGATCATTTTAAACAGGTCAACGATGTATATGGACACCTGATGGGGGATCAGGTGATTCAGTTTGTGGCTGAAAAATTAAAAGAAAATATTCGGACATCTGACTTGTTGGTACGTTACGGTGGTGACGAATTTATTGTGCTGATTGAAAATGTTGGAATGGAGCGCGCTTTAAAAATTGCGGAAAAGATTCGTTCTGAGATTTATGAAGCGAAGCCACTTGATAATGTACGTTGCCCTGATTTGAAAGTTAGTATTAGTATTGGGGTCGCAATTGGTGCGACCAGTTGGATGGCACTGTTAGAAAAAGCCGATCGTGCTTTGTTTCAAGCCAAAGAGCAGGGGAAAAATAAGGTTGTGGCTTATTCAGTCGGTGAAGTGAATGAATCATATTATATTTGAAATAATTAGCCCTAAATGAATAAATTTAAATAACAGTACAAAAGAATAGATGAGGGGCAAATGAGAACAGACTGTATTTTTTGTCAGATGACACGAAATGAAATACCTTGCCATATTATTGATAGCAATAACGACTACATGGCTTTTTTAACAATTTTTCCGAATACGTTAGGTGCAGCTGTTGTAATCCCCAAAAAACATTACACAAGTTATGCTTTTGATTTGGATGATGATGTTCTCACCGGATTGATACTTTACACCAAGAAAATTGCGAAAAAGTTAGATGGATTCTTTGAAGACGTTGGGCGGACTGCAATGGTATTTGAAGGTTTTGGCGTCGATCATATACATGCAAAATTGTTCCCTATGCATGGAACCAAGCAAATGCATGAAAACTGGAAAGCTGTAAACTCTAATGTTGATAAATATTTTGAGCAGTACGAAGGCTATATTTCATCACATGATTTTCAGCGGGCAAATGATGAAGAGTTGGCTTTGCTTGCTGAGCAGATTCGAGCTTTTGAATAATAAGTTGAACGATTGGTATTAATGACTATCGTTTTAGAGCATCTTCGTACTGGATTGCTGGCATAATTGCTATTGTGTAGCGTTATCTCATTTTTACTGGGCAAAAGTGACAAAACCCACTTGTTTAACTAATGTTCAGTCCCTTGAGCATAGTCAAACAGGCGACATTCATGTCGCGCCTGTTATGTGGAAGGAGGAAATCCCCCCTCTTAAAGTGGGAGAATCCCAGAATCACTTCAACAACGGTTTCAAAAACTTCGCAGTATGCGAAACTTTAGATTTCACCACATGCTCAGGTGTACCTTCCGCAATAATCATCCCGCCACCTGCACCACCTTCAGGGCCCAAATCAATCACCCAGTCAGCAGTCTTGATCACATCCAAATTATGCTCAATCACCACAATGGTATTGCCCTTATTGCGAAGCTCATGGAGGATATCTAACAGTTTAGCAATGTCATGGAAATGTAAACCTGTAGTTGGTTCATCCAAGATATATAACGTTTTACCCGTATCACGTTTTGCCAATTCACGTGCCAATTTCACACGCTGCGCTTCACCACCTGATAGTGTCGTTGCAGACTGACCTAAACGGATATAGCCCAAACCCACTTGATTCAGTGTTTCTAAACGACGATGAATGACAGGAATCGCATCAAAGAAATGCATGGCATCTTCAACCGTCATATTCAGTACATCTGAAATATTTTTGCCCTTATAACCGACTTCTAAAGTTTCACGGTTATAACGTTTACCATGACAGTTATCACAAGGCACATACATATCAGGTAAGAAGTGCATTGCCACTTTGATCATGCCGTCACCTTCACAGGCTTCACAACGACCACCTTTCACGTTAAACGAGAAACGTCCCGCAGCATAACCACGTGCTTTGGCTTCTGGTGTTTGCGCAAATAATTCACGAATCGGAGTAAATAAACCTGTATACGTTGCAGGGTTAGAGCGAGGTGTACGACCAATTGGGCTTTGATCAATATCAACAACTTTATCAAGGAATTGCAGACCATCAATCGAGTCAAACTTCTCAGCCGTTAATGTCGTTGCGCCATTGAGCTGTGTTGCTGCTAAAGGCAATAAAGTACGGTTAATCAGCGTAGATTTACCTGAACCAGACACACCAGTCACACAGGTCATCACACCCAAAGGAATGGTTAAATCCACATTCTGTAGGTTATGACCCGCAGCACCCATCAATTTAATTTGTTCTTCAGGCTTTGGCGGTTCAGTACGTTTTTTCGGTACTTCAATTTTTAGTTTGCCTGATAAATATTGACCCGTGAGAGATTCACTATTCGCAAGGATTTCATCATAAGTCCCTTCAGCAATCACATGACCACCATGAATACCAGCACCAGGACCAATATCGATAATATGATCTGCTGCACGAATCGCATCTTCATCATGCTCAACGACTAAAACAGTATTCCCCAAATCACGTAAGCGGACTAAGGTTTCTAATAGACGATCATTATCACGTTGATGCAGACCAATCGACGGTTCATCGAGGACATACATCACTCCCATCAAACCTGCGCCGATTTGCGAAGCCAAACGAATACGTTGCGCTTCACCACCAGACAATGTTTCTGCTGAACGAGAAAGACTTAAATAATTCAAACCCACTGAAACTAAGAAATGTAAACGCTCACGAATTTCTTTAAAAATCTTATCGGCAATTTCGCCTTTTGCACCATCAAGATTTAAATCTTGATAATAACTTTCAGCATCACCAATCGACATTTTGGTAATTTGGGCAATGGTTTTGTCTTTCACTCGAACATGGCGTGAAATTTCATTCAGACGTGATCCACCGCAGGCATCACATGCTGCATTAGACAGATATTGTGCCAAATCATCACGAACATAGTTACTCTCAGTTTCACGATAGCGACGTTCTAAATGTGGCAAAATTCCTTCAAAAGGTTGTACACGATTATGTTTACGACCACGTTCATCGATATAACTTAAATCAACTTTTTCTTTGCCTGTACCGTATAAAAATTTCTTTTTGGTGTCGGCATCCAGTTCATTCCAAGGCGTATCCAAAGAAAAGCTAAAATGCTCAGCCACTTTTTCAATCATGCTGTAGTAGTACGGACGTTGTCTGTCCCAACCACGAATAGCGCCTTGGCTAATCGACACATCAGGGCTTGGAATGAGTTTTTCGGCACTAAAATGGCTACGAGTCCCTAAACCATCACAGGTTGGGCAGGCACCAAAGGGATTGTTAAATGAAAATAAACGGGGCTCAAGTTCTGCAACAGCGCGGTCACATTCTGGACATGAGTGTTTAGCTGAAAAGACCCGATCTGGGTGTTCACCGTTCATCCACGAAAGAATCGCAATATCACCGCCCAAACGTAGAGCCGTTTCAAAAGACTCTGCAATGCGGTTGCCGAGGTCATCACGGACTTTAAAACGATCCACCACCACTTCAATGGTGTGTTTTTTCTTTTTATCGAGTTCTGGAATTGGGTCGAGATCAACAATCTCACCATCGACGCGCGCCCGTACAAAACCTTGACTTTGTAGCTGTTCAAACAGGTTGGAATATTCGCCTTTACGCTCACGCACCACAGGTGCAAGCAGCATCAGCGCTGTTCCTTCATCCAATCCTTTTACTGCATCGACCATTTCCGATACGGTCTGTGCCACCATCGGCAAATCATGCTCTGGGCAAAATGGCGTGCCGACACGTGCGTAGAGTAGACGTAAATAGTCATAAATTTCGGTAATGGTACCCACCGTAGAACGTGGGTTGTGGCTGGTCGATTTCTGTTCAATCGCAATGGCAGGGCTTAAACCTTCAATTGAGTCAACTTCAGGTTTTTCCATTTGTGACAAGAACTGGCGCGCGTAGGCCGAAAGCGATTCGACATAACGACGCTGGCCTTCGGCATAGAGTGTATCAAATGCAAGCGATGACTTACCTGAACCAGAAAGTCCCGTGATCACCA
The DNA here is from genome assembly GCF_039655985.1 of Acinetobacter sp. BWR-L5. Lineage (NCBI taxonomy): Bacteria > Pseudomonadati > Pseudomonadota > Gammaproteobacteria > Moraxellales > Moraxellaceae > Acinetobacter > Acinetobacter sp. BWR-L5. The sequence continues at coordinate 181,491 of NZ_JAGFEV010000003.1, forward strand.
CGAACTTATCGCGGGGAATATCAAGGTTCACATTTTTTAAGTTATGGGTACGTGCGCCTCGAATACGGATATGACTTTGGCTCATAAAACTATCTCGAAATTGTGCAGATGAAGGAGGTATATGATAACGACTTATGCTTTATTCAAGTGTTAAACATGATTTTATAGCGACAAATCATGTCGGCCAAAAGAAAATTGATGCTGCTAGACTGTAGCTAGATTTCAGTGTTGAAACAAGTCTCAAGCTATCGATATTGGCTGCGACTGAAGACAGAAAGGTGTTTACGCGTTGCGTAAAAAAGAGTGGATCACCCATTCGGCGCAGCGCAAAAGTTGCATCATGGTTGTGCTATTTTTGGTTTGCCATACGCCTTCAGGGATAGAGTGTTGTTGTGGTTGCAGCATTTAGCATGCTAGCGCATAAGGACGTTCAAAGATTGAATCGACCGTCTCAAAAGCAAAGGGACGGATAATGTCATGATGGAGACGGGCATAGAAATTGACTTCGTGCTCAAGAGTTTGTAAGAAGGCGTCGTAGTCATTTTCAAAGTCTGGTAGGTCGAGTAAGTCTTGTTCTCGACTTAAAACGCAATGATATTTTTTAATAAACGCCAACATCAATTTTTGAATATGTGGATTGGTATAATAAATGAGATAGGTCGCGGCAGAACCGCAGTGTAAACAGCCTTTTTCAAGGTAAATTTCTTCGTTATTTAGCCAGCAACATTGTACGGTAAAAAATGCACGAATGGCTTCAGTACCAAGAGTATCCGGATGCATGAGAACGGCCCTCGAAAGTTAATTATGCAAATGATAATTATTATCATTACTGGAGTTTAGTTTTAAATGCTTAAAATAGCAATCGCGCCTTCTGAAAAAATACGATATTCGGTCAATAAAAAGCCCTGAAGGTTTCAGGGCTTTTTGGATCATTTTCGCTTTTAAGCGTGGTCTAAACCGAGCCATTGCTGCTGTTTATAAGCGCTGTCCCAGAACAACCATTCCAGTTCAGCCCCTTTACGGTAGGCTTTATGCATTTTCTCAATAGTGTCTGCATCGCAACGCGCAGCCACTTTATCGATGGTTGCAATTACATTACGTACTGCTTGGTTGAATTCTTCACCTGCGTAAGTATCAATCCACGCTTGGTATGGGTTGTTGGCGATAGAGTTACCCACAATGTCTTTACCGACTTCAGCATAAATCCAAAAACAAGGTAAGAGCGCTGCTAACACTACAGGGTAGCTTTCAGACCATGCTGTTGCCGTTAGAAATGAAGTGTAATGGTGACATGCCAAAGTCAGCGGGGTTTCTTCAAACTGCTGCTTTGAAATATCAAAATTTTTCATAAAGCCATCATGCAAACTGCGTTCCACCACAATCGCTTCTTTAGCCCCTTGGCTAAACTGAATAATGTCGTCAGCCTCATACGCTTTGGCACCACACACCGCTAAAGCACGACCATAAGCCACCAAGTAGTGTGCATCTTGAATCACATAATGACAAAATGCTTCTTTATTAAGTGTGCCTGAAGCCAATTCTTGGTTAAAAGGTAAGGCCAGTGTTTTTTGATATAAGTCGATATTACGTTGCCAAACGTCTTGAGAAAAAGCCATGATTAGATCCTGAGGGAAGCCAAAATATGGGCAAGACTATAACAACAGTTTACGCGGAACAACAATCCATCTCCGTACATCGGTGAGATAAGTAAAAATTAACGAAGATGTTTTGGTTTCAGGCGCAAAAAGCGTCATAATTGCGGCCATAAAACTCAACCTGTTTTTTAAGTTTTCGTTCATCTCCAAATTTTTTATAGGTCGATCTGTCATGATGAAACATTTTGGTTTCTCTATCATTTTTACGATCGTGTGTCTTGCGTTGTCTGCGTACTGGGGTTTTACCCATGGACCAGAAGCGGGCTTAAAGACCATGTTTACTGCTTTGACCATCACTGCAATTTTAGCGGTGATGGAGGTCTCGTTATCTTTTGATAATGCCGTTGTCAATGCATCTGTGTTACGTGGTTGGGATCATTTCTGGAAAACGTTGTTCCTGACTGTGGGTATTTTAGTCGCTGTATTTGGTATGCGTTTAATCTTCCCTGTCGCAATTGTGGCTGTAACTGCAGATATGGGCTTTGTTGAAGTCGTACAACTGGCTTTGAATGATCCAAAAACCTACTCACAACGTCTGATGGATCACCACCCTGAAATTGCTGCGTTTGGTGGAGCATTCTTGTTACTTGTGTTCTTAAACTTCTTCTTAGATGAAGAGAAAGACACACACTGGTTCCGCTGGTTAGAACGTCGTTTGACCAACTTAGCCAATGTTCCTGCAATGTCGGTCTTCCTTGCACTAATTGCACTTTTGGTGATGGCGGCCAATGTCGATGAAGCTAAACGTCTGGTGGTGACCATGGCGGGAATCTGGGGCATCGTGGTTTATATTGGTGTACAAGTCTTAAGTCATTTGTTGGGTGGCGAACCTGAAGTTGATGAAGACGGCAATGCGGTTACACATGATGCCAATGGCGCAACCACAGGTGTGGTCAAAGCAGGTATTGGTGGTTTCTTATACCTAGAAGTACTTGATGCATCGTTCAGTTTTGATGGTGTAATTGGTGCGTTTGCTATTACTTCCGATGTCGTAATTATTATGCTGGGTCTCGCGATTGGTGCGATTTTCGTGCGTTCGATGACTATTTACTTGGTCGAAAAAGGCACCTTGGATGCCTATGTCTTCCTTGAGCATGGCGCACACTACGCGATTGGTGCTTTAGCATTTATTATGCTGGCAAGTGGTACAGGTCTACATGTACCAGAAGTCGTCACAGGTTTAATTGGTGTGGCCTTTATTGTTTGGGCTGTTATTGCTTCTATTCAATACAAAAAACATCAAGCCGCTTAAAGCAGATTGCTTTAAACCGAAGAAAAGCGCAGCTCAGACTGCGCTTTTTGTTTTTCAGATCAGGAAGGCTTTTATTAAACATAAAATTCATGCCGCTAGTCGGATTGAATAGCCTATAATCTTGATCCAAGATTAATTCAATACAGTCTGTCCTCGTTTATGATGAATGCTTTAGAACGTCGTTCAACTTTTGCCTTAAGCAGTATTTTTGCCTTACGCATGTTGGGTTTGTTCATGATCATCCCTGTATTTTCTGTGGCAGGGCAGACCTATGAATATGCAACGCCTGCGTTGCTCGGTTTGGCTGTGGGGATTTATGGCTTAACACAGGCCATTTTACAGATTCCTTTCAGCTTAATTGCCGACCGTTATAGCCGTAAGCCTTTGGTGGTTTTTGGGCTGCTTCTGTTTGCTTTGGGTGGTGCAATTGCAGCGATGTCAGACACCATTTATGGGGTGATTATTGGTCGTGCCATTGCGGGTGGTGGAGCAGTGTCTGCCGTGGTGATGGCACTACTGGCGGATGTGACCCGTGAAGAAAACCGTATGAAAGCCATGGCAACCATGGGCATGAGTATCGGGGTTTCTTTTGCTGTGGCTTTTAGTTTGGGGCCGTGGCTTACCGGTTTAGTAGGAATTTCAGGATTATTCTGGGTGACCACCATCATGGGTTTGGCGGCCATTTCGATGTTATTTTTGGTGCCCAAAGTCACCCGCCATCATCGTAATTATCAACAAGGTTATTTGGCCCAGCTCAAACAAGTCTTAAAAATGGGCGATCTGAACCGTCTGCATGTGTCGGTGTTTAGCTTACATTTATTGCTGACAGCAATGTTTATTTATGTTCCCTCACAGCTCATCGATTTTGCAAAAATTCCACTAAATTCGCATGGCTGGGTGTATTTACCGCTCTTGGTGATTAGCCTATTTTTTGCCTTTCCAAGTATTGTGTTGGCTGAAAAATATCGCAAGATGCGAGGCATCTTTTTAACGGCTATTGGCGGCATTATTTTAGGCTTAGGCATCCTAATTTTTGGCTTTGAGTCGAAGTATATTTTGCTGACAGGTTTGGGCTTATTCTTTATTGCTTTTAATGTCATGGAAGCGCTGTTGCCGTCATGGTTATCGAAAGCTGCGCCGATTCAGTCTAAAGCCACCGCGATGGGCGTTAATGCCAGTAGCCAGTTTTTAGGCGCATTCTTTGGTGGTGTCACAGGTGGTCAGTTGTTGCTGTTAAACAATACAGCCTTGGGTTGGAGCATCCTGACTGGACTAGCGATTGTTTGGTTATTGATTAGTTTTGGCTTGGCACAACCGCGCTATTTGTCTTCGATGGTATTGCGTTTACCTGAACATAAACAAACGGACGAATGGACTTCACAGCTTTTAGCGATTCGTGGTATTGAAGAGGTCGTGGTGATGTCTGATCAGCAAGTAGCGTATGTAAAAGTCGATAAGCAGCAAATAGATGATGCTACGCGACAAGATTTAACGCAGTTGTTGGGGAAAGAGGTAGCCATTTAAGCATAACTCTTATAAAGTAAATAATAGAAATAGATAGGAAGTAAACATCAGATGCGCGGTGTAAATAAAGTTATTTTAGTGGGCACATTAGGCCGAGATCCAGAGACGAAAACTTTTCCAAACGGTGGTTCGTTGACCCAGTTTTCAATTGCAACGAGCGACTCTTGGACAGACAAAAGCACAGGTGAGCGTAAAGAGCAAACCGAATGGCACCGTATTGTGTTACACAACCGTCTAGGTGAAATTGCGCAACAATACCTACGTAAAGGTTCGAAAGTTTATATTGAAGGTTCACTGCGTACTCGTCAGTGGACAGATCAAAATGGTCAAGAACGCTACACCACAGAAATTCGTGGTGAGCAAATGCAGATGCTCGACAACAACCGTCAGCAAGGTGAGCAAATGCAAGGCGGAAATGATGGTTATGCACAACCACGTTTCAACAATAACCAAGGTGGTGGTTATAACAATAACAACAACCAAGGCGGTTATGGCGGCAATCCTGCAGCGGGCAATAGCAACAACCAACAAAGTGGTTATGCGAACAATAACCCAAGCGGTTTTGCACCAAAGGCGGCTCCTCAGTCAGCGCCTGCGGCAGCACCAGCAGATATGGATGATGATCTTCCATTCTGATTTGTATAATATCTAAATATTGTATGAAGTAAAAAAGAACTTGATTTATATCAAGTTCTTTTTTTTATGGTAGGCAAATTTGGTATTTAAAAAAGAGCTTTATGGCATCAAAATGTTCAGCTAATACGAGTGACAGAGCATACTTTTCCTCTATAAAAAAGGGACCTCCGATGAGATCCCTTTTTAAAAAGACTAAATGCTAATAAATCATGATAAAGATTGCTGAGGATGAACCATATTTTTGATCGATAGCACATCAGCCAAAATTTGATCAGACAATAGGTTTTCAGCTTTAATTAAAGCCAATACACTTTGACCAGTTTCATTGGCTTGTTTTGCAATACGAGTCGTTGTTTCATAGCCCAAATAGGGGTTGAGTGCAGTAATAATGCCGATTGAATTATCTACATTGGCCTGACAGTGTTCAGCATTGGCACGGATGTTTTCAATACATTTATGTTGGAACATTTGCATAGCTTTACCCAACAAATCGATCGATTCGAACAGTTTAAAAGCAATTAACGGCTCCATCGCATTGAGCTGCAGTTGACCTGCTTCGGCCGCCAAAGTAATGGCCAAATCATTTGCAATGACTTGAAAACACACTAAATTCATGGCTTCTGGAATAACAGGGTTCACTTTGCCAGGCATAATTGAGCTGCCTGGTTGACGCGGTTCTAAATGGATTTCATTCAGACCAGTACGAGGGCCACTAGAAAGTAAACGCAGGTCATTGGCAATTTTTGAGAGTTTAGTCGCGGTACGTTTTAAGAAGCTCGATAATAAAACGAAATCACCCATATCTGAGGTTGCTTCGATTAAATCAGGTGAACTGCTGATCTGCTTTTGCGTAATTTCAGACAATGCTGCGATGGCATATTCACGATACTTAACTTCGGTATTGATCCCTGTTCCAATGGCTGTCCCGCCCAAATTTACAACACTTAAAGCAGACGGCATGATGTCATTGAGCTTGTTTAAATCATTTTGTAAGGTATTTGCAAATGCGCCAAATTCTTGGCCCAAGGTCATTGGAACGGCATCTTGCAATTGGGTACGGCCCATTTTTAAGATATGTGAAAACTCATCTGACTTGTTCTTAAAACTTTGAATTAAATTTTGAAACGGGCCGTTCAATTGCTCTATTGCAAAAATTAAACCTACTTTAATTGCCGTTGGATAAACATCATTGGTTGACTGAGACATATTAATATCATTATTTGGATGTAAATATTGATATTCGCCTTTTAAATGATCTAAATGTTCTAATCCAATATTAGCCAGTACTTCATTGATGTTCATATTGGTGGATGTTCCCGCACCACCTTGAATCATATCAATTGGAAATTGGTCATGATACTTATAATTAATAACTTGTTCACATGCATACTGAATAGCATTGTATTTATTTTCTTCAAGTTTATTGAGTTTAAAATTGGCTTCTGCGCATGCAGCTTTAACCATTGCAAGGGCATTAATAAAAACAGGGAATTGATTGAGTTTATTTGGACTTAAATTAAAGTTCTCTAAAGCTCTTAAAGTTTGTACACCATAATAGCAATGAGCAGGAATTTCTTTATGTCCTAATAAATCCTTTTCAACGCGTGTGTTAATCTTAATGTTCATTTAAATAGACTCTAATCTCGAATAAATCGATATTAAAGTGCGCACAGTTTTTTTTCTAATGTAAAAATATATTACTACATGCATTTTTTGCATAATAGATTATAATTGATCAAAGGATGAGTGAAGAATGAGTTATGACTTTAGAAATTCGATGGATTGAAGATTTACTTGCGTTAGAGCAAGAAAAATCGATATCTCAAGCAGCAGCTCTACGACATGTCACGCAGTCTGCCTTTACGCGCAGAATTCAGAATATTGAAAACTCATTGGGTTTCCAAATTTTGAAAAGATATAGTAAAAACATTGATTTCACAGAAGCAGGCCAAGTTTTACTTGCTTCGGCAAAAAACATACAAAATCAACTCACTACAACAATAAAATATTTAGAAAAGAATGTGAAACATGATGAGTTAACCGTCAAGTTTGCAGTGTCACACTCGCTCATTACCCAGTTTTTCCCCCGCTTTATTCATGAGTTAGCGATGGATATGACGGACTTAAAATTGGAAATTATTGCCTCAAATTTCAAACAGGGGATGCGCTTATTAAAAGATGGCTCGTGTGATTTTTTAATCAGTTATTGTGATCAAAAAACATTAGAACAATTCGATCGTTCTTTGTTCGAATTTCATAAAATTGTTGAAATGGAAATACTCCCGGTGACGGCGTTAGATCATGACGGAACTGCCAAATATTCACTCGATCAGTCATTTCCTTTGTTGTCTTATAGTAAACAAGCATATTTAAGAAACTGTGTGGATGAAGCGATTGAAAATAAGTTGGATTATAGAACTTTATATGAGACTGATAATGCAGGTGATTTAAAAGAGTTGGTATTACAAGGTTTAGGTGTGGCATGGCTGCCTAAATTATTGGTTGAAAGAGAAATCCAAGAAAATAAATTAAAAGTACTGGACGGTAAGCAGTACTATTTATTTCAAGATGTCTATCTGGTTAAACGAGAAATGTCATTTTCAAATCGAATTAATTATATTTGGAATATTTTAATTCAGAAAAATAAATAATTGGATTTTATGAATTATTTTAGTTAATCGTTGTGAAACATATTGTTAATAATAAATATGGTGATTTTATGAATAGTAAATAAAGGGCTTTACTTACTATTTAAAAATCACCTTTTATTTTCTCTATAAATAATTCTAACTGTTATCGGCCAATTGGTTTGCGGGAGGAAGGTTGTTCACCATAATACCTTCTTGCTCCGTAAGCTCATCTTTATTGCCCTCAGTACGTGCAATCACGGCAGTTGCAATACTATTTCCAATCACATTGGTTGCCGTACGGCCCATATCTAAAAACTGATCAATCGCTAAAATTAATAGAATACCGGCTTCAGGAAGTTTGAACATGGCCAGAGTGGAGGCAATCACCACAATGGATGCTCGTGAAACACCTGCAATCCCTTTACTCGTAATCATGAGGGTAAAGAGTATGAGTGCTTGCTGGGAAAAACTTAAATCAATGTTGTAGGCTTGTGCAATAAATAACACGGCAAATGCCATATACATCATCGAGCCGTCGAGGTTGAAAGAATAACCTAAAGGGAGCACGAAACTGGTAATGCGTTTAGGTACACCGAATTTCTCCAAAGCTTCCATAGTTTTTGGATACGCCGATTCACTACTTGCGGTCGCAAAGGCCAACATGGTGGGTTCACGTACGATTCGCATCAATCTAAAAATATCTTTTTTCAAGAAGATATAGCCGAAAGCAATCAGGAGAGTCCAAAGCGCCAGTAGTCCCACATAGAACTGTCCAATGAAAATACTATAATCAATAATCAGCTTAGGGCCTTGGATGGTAATCGCGGAAGCAATCGCTGCAAAAACGGCAATAGGTGCAAACGCCATGACATAATCTGTAATTCGGAACATCACCTTACAGAGTTCATCAATTATTTTACCAATGACGGTCGCTTCACTATGATGTTGAACATAGGCAAGTGCGGAACCAAAGAAAATTGAGAAAACCAAAATCTGTAATATCTCATTATTGGCCATGGCTTCAGCAAAACTACGCGGGAAAATATGCGTAATGAAGCTTTCTAAGCTCAAACTTGTCGCACTGACACCGATATCAACCGCTGTTTGAGGGACGGTGAGATTCATTCCAGCGCCAGGTTGGAATAAATTGGCTAAGCCCATGCCCAGTAAAAGTGAAATAAATGATGCACCAATGAACCAACTCATGGCTTTTAAGGTAATTGATCCCAGCGATGAGGATTTTCCCATTGAGACAAGACCAGAAACGATTGTTGCAAACACTAAGGGTGCAATAATCATTTTAATTAATCTTAAGAATACATCGGTCACTATTTTAAAATAGGCGGCAAGTTCTGTGGTTTGTGCAGTCGTTAAAGTGCTATGAAAAGCCCATCCAATCAGTATTCCTGAGATCATGGCAATCAGAATATATTTCAGTAGTTTCTTCTGCTTCATACTTATCGTTCCTTCTTTTAATCTTCTTTTCATCAACTTTTGGCCTGATGTAGCAAGGCATTGATGACATTCCATGTTGATCAATTTATAGAGGCATTGCTTTAGATATTGAGTGCTAAATCGTCGATTGGGGATTTAGCTGTGGCAAGTGTTACTTTTTTTTAAAAAAAACGACAATGCAATTTTTAATTCAGTTATGCAAAAAATGCATGAGATGATTCTTTAGTTTTACTTGATATAGATGAGCTGTTCTTGGACTTAAGACCGAATGTTTGTTTTTGTAATTCTGATTGGTGATAGGAAAGATACTAAATTTCCTGATTCTGTGAGGAAGAGCTAAGGTCAGAAAGTGGAGCCAAAGTTAATGAATACACGAACTTAAAACCAAGCTTGCACTCATCATTTTCCCACAGACAAAACCATTGAATTGCCCGTTTTATCTAATATTTTAATAATCAGCTCATGATTTTAAGTTGCTGATATAAATAGATAATTAAAAAAAGAGATGTATTGTGTTGATAACATTGATTTAGCAATATCATGACTTTTCACAGCTCACGTATGAGGGCTTGATGTTTTCATTCTCTCCTTTCGTACATCCACAAAAAATTATCCACGCACAATTCATTGTTAAAGCGACAGAATTTCCAAACATGAATTTAGTTCACTTTGGTGTGAGATTAAATCATTTTTATTCATGTGATCATTCAGGTATAAATTAAACCACGCTCTTAACGATAGATCATATTCATCGTTGCTTCTTAGCCTGATGCTCAGAAAAATCTGAGAAGGTTGGAAAGACGATTTGCTAGAAAGATCCAAAAAGAAAATTGGACAGTCTAGAAAGAGCATGAAAGAAATTCAGTTTTATCGCAGAAATATAGGGTAACAGATCGCCATGAGTACAGAGTTTGCATGTTCAATTAAACGCATTCGTTTTGATGAAAACTATCAACCAGCAGATAACACACGTCTAACGACGAACTTTGCTAACTTGGCGCGTGGTGAAAGCCGTGAGCAGAACCTACGTAATACACTTCGTATGATTAATAATCGTTTCAATGCCTTAGCACAAACAGATAACCCGAATGGTGATCGTTATTCGCTTGAAATCGATATTATTTCTGCAAATTTAGACATTGAAGGGAATGGTCAAACTTTCCCAATTATTGAAATGCTGAAAAGCACGATTAATGATCATCATACCCATCAACGTATTGAAGGCATGATTGGCAATAGCTTCTCGTCTTATGTACGTGACTACGATTTTAGCGTGGTGCTGAAAGAACATAATAAAGAGAATTCGACGTCGTATGCACCTGAAGGTTTTGGTGATCTACATGGAAAACTGTATCAATACTTGGTGAACTCAGAGACTTTTAAAGCAGAGTTTAATCAACAGCCTGTGATTTGTTTGAGTGTTTCAACGGCGAAGAAGTACCACCGTACTGCCAATGAGCATCCTGTTTTAGGCGTTGAGTATAAACAAGATGAATATTCACGTACCGATGAGTATTTCCATAAAATGGGCTTAAGGGTTCGCTTCTTTATGCCAAAAGGGAGCGCTGCGCCTTTAGCATTCTATTTTGCGGGTGATTTACTGCGTGATTACACCGATCTTGAATTGATCAGTGCGATTAGCACCATGGAAACCTTCCAAAAGATTTATCGCCCTGAAATTTACAATGCAAATTCATCAGCGTCCCAAGTCTATCAAGCCAGCCTAGAGTATCCAGATTACTCATTAACACAAATTGTCTATGACCGTGTTGAACGTGGTCAGCTCGCGGTTAAGCAAGGTAAATGGACGGAAGAGAACTTTATTAAGCCTTATCAAGACATCCTTGAGCAATGGGCTGCGAATTATACCGTAGACAGCGACGCTGCTTAATTTAACTGAAATAGAATATTGAAATAGAGATTTAAAATGGCCATTTTATTACCAACATCAACAGCTGGCAGTTTACCTAAACCATCTTGGCTTGCAGAGCCAGAGAAGCTTTGGTCACCTTGGAAACTCGAAGGTGAGGCATTACTCGAAGCGAAACAAGATGCCTTACGTTTATCATTGCAAGAACAAATCCATGCAGGTATTGATATCGTCAGTGATGGTGAACAAACCCGTCAACATTTTGTGACGACGTTTATTGAACATCTGGATGGCGTTGATTTTGAGAAACGCGAAACGGTTCGTATCCGTAATCGTTATGATGCGAGTGTACCTTCAGTGGTAGGTGCTGTAAGCCGTCAAAAACCAGTATTTGTAGAAGATGCTAAGTTTTTACGTAGCCAAACAAATCAGCCGATTAAGTGGGCGCTTCCTGGTCCGATGACTATGATTGATACGCTGTATGATGGTCACTATAAAAGCCGTGAAAAACTGGCTTGGGAATTTGCCAAAATTTTGAATCAAGAAGCACGTGAGTTAGAAGCTGCTGGCGTGGATATCATTCAGTTCGATGAACCTGCATTTAATGTGTTCTTTGATGAAGTGAATGACTGGGGTGTTGCAACGCTTGAACGAGCACTTGAAGGTCTGAAATGTGAAACTGCGGTTCATATTTGCTATGGCTATGGCATCAAAGCCAATACCGATTGGAAAAAGACCTTGGGTTCAGAGTGGCGTCAATATGAAGAGGCTTTTCCTAAATTACAGAAATCCAAGATCGATATTATCTCACTCGAATGTCAAAACTCGCGTGTACCAATGGATCTGATTGAACTGATTCGCGGTAAAAAAGTCATGGTCGGTGCGATTGATGTGGCAACCAACACCGTTGAAACACCTGAAGAGGTTGCGAATACACTACGTAAGGCGCTTCAGTTTGTCGATGCAGATAAGCTTTATCCATCGACCAACTGTGGCATGGCACCTTTAGCACGTGAAGTCGCACGTGGTAAGCTGAATGCGTTAAGCGCAGGTGCAGAAATTATTCGTAAAGAACTTTCGGCTTCATACGCAGCAAGCGCGTGATGTGAAAGGGCTACCTGTTTGATAAAATGGGTAGCTTTTATCTGAGTCAAAGCATGTGTCCGTTCTACTGAGGAATAAAATGATGATTGAAGCAACAGACTTTAGAGATGCAATGTCTTTGTTAACCAGTGCAGTGAGTGTCGTAACTACGGCAGGCATGGCTGATCGTCATGGATTCACAGCATCTGCCGTATGCAGTGTGACGGATACACCACCGACATTATTGGTCTGTATGAATAAAGCATCGCGTTCACATGCACATTTTGTCGATAATAAAATTCTCACTGTGAATGTGTTGGGTGCACAACATCAGCATATTTCGAATGTCTTTGCATCTAAAATGACGTCTGAAGAGCGTTTTAAACATGGTGTTTGGACAGAGCTAGAAACGGGCGCGCCTGTTTTAAAGGATGCTTTGGTCAATTTTGATTGTGAAATTGATGACATTCAAGAAGTGGGAACACATACGGTCTTTATGTGCCGTATTGTCGCGATTCAACAAAGCCAACATGAGCAAAGTTTAGTTTATTTTAATCGTGCTTATCATCAGGTCGGGCAGACCGAAACGGCTTAAATTCACTTTGAATTGAACATCAAAGCTTTGAAATGACCTTCCAAATCATAGATTTTCCTCGGCTTGACTCTGGATTTGACTGTATTGCGCTCATTTGGATAATCGAAAGGTTTTCATTTAGACCACAAGATGGTGAAAATCGGGCAACAGTGTCGGGAAATTATAAATCTAAAAATCCGATAAAAATAATAAAAACTTACTATTTTACCTATTTTAGGTTTGTGCGTATTCTTGCTTCATCACTTAAGCACTCTCACAAATTTTTTGAGGACAAATACATGAGTTTAATCAATACTGAAGTTAAGGCGTTTAATGCAACAGCTTACCAAAATGGCGAATTCATTGAGTTGTCTGAGCAAAACTTGAAAGGCAAATGGTCTGTTGTATTTTTTTATCCTGCTGATTTCACCTTTGTGTGTCCAACAGAATTGGGCGACTTAGCCGATCACTATGCTGAATTTCAAAAACTGGGTGTGGAAATTTATGGTGTATCGACTGATACCCACTTTACTCATAAAGCATGGCACGACACTTCAGATGTGATCGGTAAAATTCAGTATCCATTGATTGGCGATCCAACTTGGATTTTGTCTAAAAACTTTGATGTGCTGATTGAAACTGAAGGTCTAGCAGACCGTGGTACTTTTGTGATTGATCCTGAAGGTAAAATCCAAATTATTGAAATTAATGCTGGCGGGATTGGTCGCGATGCGTCTGAACTATTACGCAAAGTAAAAGCAGCACAATATGTGCATGCGCACCCAGGCGAAGTATGTCCTGCAAAATGGAAAGAAGGTGAAGCAACGCTTGCGCCGTCAATCGACTTGGTTGGTAAAATCTAAGTCAACCTCAATGGTTGCATCGTGCTGAGTCATGAGCATGATACCTGTAAAAAATCAGCCACTTGGGCTGATTTTTTTTTATGCAAGGTTCTTTTAGCTTTTACAGATGGTAACCCTTGCTGGTGCTGGCAAAGTCTCTTAAACCCTGAATCAAATGCTCAATCAGTTTTTCCATGACCAAACGTTGTCCTTTACGTGAAGCATAGACCAACTGTACGGTTCCAATATTGGAACACCAGTCGGGCAAAATGTGAACTAGGCGACCTGAAGCAATATCTGCCTCTACCGTTAAGTAAGGCAAGTTGGCAATGCCGAGTCCATCCAGAGCCGAGTAATACACGCCTGCGACATCATTACTTTTGACCCGTGGTTCTAAAGGAATCACGATCTGTTCATCACTCTGGGTATGATGCAATAACCATTGATAATTGGACTTTTGTACCCCCAGTGCGAGCGTTGGAAAATCATTCAGCTCGGTGGCAAATTGAATTTCACGGCCCTGTAGCAGATCAGGACTGGCCACCAAACAATGCGTGGTTTTGACCACATCACGGACCACAATACTCGAGTCTTCATTGGCACTAAAATTGGTCCGAATGGCAAGATCAATGTCATCATGCAAGACATCGACACGACGGCTGGTCAGCTCCATTTCCACTTGGACTTTGGGATATTGTTTTAAAAAATGATTGAGTAAACTTCGCACTTGATAGCGCATCATCACAGAAGGGCAACTGATCTTGATTAAACCTTGCGGTTCACTTTTCTGTTTCAGTAAAACATTGTGTGCACTTTCGACTTGCTGAATGATTTGACGACATTCTTCAAACAGCTCTTGTCCCAAGGGGGTGACTTTAAAATGTCGTGTTGAACGCTGAATCAGGGTCACGTTGTACTTGGCTTCAAGGTCTAAAATGCGGCGACTAAGCTTAGACTTGGTGATGTTCGAGGCATCGCTTGCAGCACTGAAACCGCCGTGCTTGACCACAAGATAAAAATAATAATAGTCGTCAAATGAATGCATGATGGGTTCAAGCCTGTATTGATTTGTGACCGAAGGCAGTCTGTGATGGATAATCTGATACTGTATCATCGCTGATGATTGCACACGACAAAAAAGCGACCCGAGGATCGCTTTTACTGAGGTTTGATTATTTCTGCGCTGTATTTTTGCTATAGCTTTGAATTAGGTTTTTATAGTCTGGAATATGCGCTGCAAAGAGTGAACCGAGGCCTTCAATGTCATTACGCCAGTCGCGGTGTAATTCACATGCTGCACCAAACCATGACATCAGCTGCACGCCTGCCTGAGACATGCGATCCCATGCTGCATCACGGGTGATGGGATTAAAGGTTCCTGAAGCATCGGTAATCACAAAGACGTCAAACTCTTCTTCCAGTGCAGACAGTGCAGGGAAGGCTACACAGACTTCAGTGACTACACCCGCAATAATCAATTGTTTTTTACCTGTAGCTTTTACGGCTTGAACAAAGTCTTCATTGTCCCATGCATTGATTTGTCCTGGGCGTGCAATATAGGGTGCATCGGGGAGCATTTCGACCAATTCAGGGACCAAAGGGCCGTTTGGTCCATCTTCAAAACTGGTGGTCAGAATGGTGGGAAGATTAAAATATTTCGCGGCAGCAGCCAGTGCCAGTACATTGTTTTTAAATTTGTCTGGGTCAATGTCACGGACCAATGAAAGGAGACCCGCTTGGTGGTCAACCAAAAGAACCGCTGCATTATCTTTGTCTAAACGAATATAAGGTTTCGCCATTTTTCTGTCCTCGTTGTGATTATCAGTCGAGTCTCAAGGCAATCAGTAAGAAGGTTAGTGCCTTGAGCTTGAACATCATCATAGGTAGGAAAATGAGACAATAAAATAAGCCAAACGAGATGCTTAATCTTAAAAATAGGAAAATTTGAGCAAAAATATGCCATAAAAATAAAGAATGGCTTTGTTTTTAAATTGGTTTTTATGTAGGTGAGATGATTTTAACGAGATTGTCCTATTCGTGTGATTGTGTGTGCTAGCACAGTGCTATAAGAGGGCTGAGGAAAGGGGTAGTATAGATTGCATATTCATCCTATCGATATAGGAGTTCCAAGATGAAAAAAGTAATTGGTGTTTATCGTAATCAAGACATGCATTGGGTGGGTGATGGTTTTCCTGTCAAAAACCTCTTTTCATATGACCGCTTAGGACAAGCGATTAGTCCGTTTCTACTTTTGGACTATGCTGCACCTTACAAATTTGATCCAACCACATCGCAACGTGGTGTGGGTTCACACCCGCATCGTGGCTTTGAAACAGTCACCATCGCTTATAGTGGTGAAGTGACGCACAAAGACTCTAGCGGTGGTGGCGGTACCATCAATACTGGCGATGTACAGTGGATGACTGCAGGTTCAGGTGTGGTACATGAAGAGTTTCATTCTCCAGCCTTTGCTGAGCATGGTGGTCTGTTTGAAATGGTGCAACTTTGGGTGAATTTGCCAGCCAAAGACAAAATGACCACACCACGTTATCAAGCCTTGACTGTGGCGGATATCCCACGTATTGAAATGGATGATAATGCTGGACATCTCCGCGTGATTGCGGGGGAGTTTGGTGGTCATCATGGCCCTGCTCAAACGTATAGCCCCGTCAATGTTTGGGATGGTGAATTAAAAGCAGAGTACGAAACTTTTATTCATGTGCCCGTCACGCATAACACAATTGTGGTGGTACTCAGTGGTGAAGTGCTGATTAATGGCACGCAAAAAGTGGTGGATAGTTCCATTGTGATGTTTGCTCAAGATGGCGAAGCCGCAATTCAACTACAAGCGCTGCAAGACACTAAGTTCTTGGTGTTGACTGGTGAACCACTAAATGAGCCGATTCAAGGTTATGGTCCATTTGTCATGAATAGCAAAGCGGAAATTGTGCAAGCCTTTGATGATTTTAATCGTGGCAAGTTTGGTGAAATCCCTGTTGCTGTGGTGGACTAAAATCTTGTCGCTAAAAAGAAGAAATCCCTACTCGGTCAAGGGTAGGGATTTTTTAGGCGCTGTAGTCTTCTTGTTTTGCATAGTTGGTCATGAATTATTATGTGATGTGGTTATCGTTTTTATGCGGGGCGTATCTTAGCGCCTTTTTGCTGGTTTGTAAAACAGATGTTATAAAAATAGTTAATTTATATACTTTGTTTTTAAACAATTTATATTTTTATTTAAAATAAAATGTATAAAAAACGTGTGCTTATTTGAGTGCTTTTTTAGTGTAATGAAATGTAATTTAAGCAGATATCTTCCTATCGGTGTACCACATGAAAAAATGTGATTCTGGTATTTTTTAATAGCCCTATTTTTTCGACATTGGGTCATAATTTCAGTCAATATAAGTCAGACTGACGGATCATAATTTTGGATATTGCAGTTATTGGTAGCGGCATGGCCGGTCTTGCTACCGCAAGAATTCTAAAGGATGCTGGGCATAATATTACTATTTTCGAAGCACTGACTGGGCGAGGGATGGATAGCCACAGTACAGAGTTTGAAGGTGGTCTGATTGATGCTCCGTTACGTGTCATGAACCCACACTTATGGAAAAACACCTTAAGTCTTGCGACTTATTTAGGCATCAAAACGTATCCAGTACGCACTTACATGGCATGTAGTTGGTTGTTTGAAGACCGTACAGAAACATGGTTAACCACTACCCGTAGTCGCATTGGCAATTTCCCGATTATCAATAACCGCAAAGGCCTACAGCAGTATGGATGGCGCTTGGTTAAAGGTATGTTGCAGCTTAAAACCGCGATTGCTAAATTCTTCAAATCTAAAGATCAAGACATTACCTTGGCTGAATTTATCA
Source organism: Acinetobacter sp. BWR-L5 (assembly GCF_039655985.1). Lineage (NCBI taxonomy): Bacteria > Pseudomonadati > Pseudomonadota > Gammaproteobacteria > Moraxellales > Moraxellaceae > Acinetobacter > Acinetobacter sp. BWR-L5. Next base: position 198,890 of record NZ_JAGFEV010000003.1, read on the forward strand.
ACCAGCATGACATTGAAGAAGTGTTTTGGCATGGCGCAGTCATGCCTGTGCTCTATACCATCTGTACCTGTAATCCAAAAACCATTGGCGAATGGCCAGCGAAACCGTTGCTGATCTTTTTACGTCAGTTGACGGATGGTGATGCTTTATTGCGTATACAAGGGGGAACACCTGCCTTGGTCGATAAATTGATTGAAAACATCAATATCCAAAGCGGATCGGCTATTAGCAAAGTCACTGAACAAGGTGACAAAGTTTTGGTTGAAAATAATAAGGGCGAACAGCAATTGTTTGACCGTGTGGTGGTGGCAACGCCAACCACAAAAATTGAAGAGTTTTTAGATCCTGTTCAGTTTGCAGATGATATTGCGCTGTTAAAGCAGTTCCGTTTTGAGCAAGGTCAGCTGGTGATCCATACGGATCCTTCCGTGATGCCGCCTAAGCGTAAAGACTGGTCGGTGCTGAGCTATATTATGGACCGTAAGTTTACCCGTCAACAGTTCACGGTTTGGCTTAATTCAGTCGAACCAAGTTTGGTCGGTAAAAACGCTGTGTTCCAAACGTGGCAGCCTGTGACCGAGATTGACCCGAAAAAAGTGATTTCAACTGTAACTTTGACCCGTGCGGTGGTGGACTCGCAAACTGTGGCTTTGAATAAAGAGTTACAACAACGCCATAAAAGTGCTAACCGAAAAGTCTTCTTCTGTGGTTCATGGTCGTGCGATGGTCTGCCTATTTTAGAGTCTGCCGTCACTTCAGCAATGCATATTGCAGAAATTTTCGGTGCACCATTGCCGTTTGTTGGATTAAAACCTAAAGTTGAGGTTGCCCCACAACTCGGCTACTAAAGCATGAAATGGCTCCAAACCTTACAGCGACATCTGCCCAAACATAAATATGCAATTGATGCAAAACAATTGGGAGATCACGCTGTATTGGCTTGGAGCAATCTTGGCTATTGGGATGATGCAAGGTCATCCTATCCTGAGGCTTGCCAAACACTAGCCATACACCTTGCTGATCGATTACAGCTAAAGTCAAATGACCGTGTTCTAGACTTGGGCTGTGGACAGGGTGCGAGTCTATTGCTGTGGCAGCAGCATTACCATGTTCAGCAACTTTGTGCGGTTGAGTTACAAGCCGAATGTGTTCAGCACATACAACACACTTTAAATTCAAAGATACACATCATTCAAACGTCATTTTTAAATTTAAATTCAAAGCTATTTTCAGCACCTTTTGATGTGGTGTTTTGCCTCGATGCCGCTTATCACAGTGATTTAAATTCATTTCTGAGATCAACCCATTCTGTTTTAAATTCAAAAGGGCGTATCGGTTTTCACTATCTGATGTTGAGTGATGCATTTTTGAATTTAAATCGTTTTGAGAAACTTCAACTGAAAATGCTGTTAAAAGCAGCCGATGTTCATTTGGAACATCTTCAGTTAGAAGCGAATTTGAAGCATTCGATAGAATCACAAGGCTATCAGCAGGTTGCTATTGAAGATTTATCAGATGCAGTTTTGGCGGGTTTTTCTCGTTATTATCATGTGCATTTAGTCCAACAGGCCGCTCAAAATTTGGATTACTTCAAAATTAAAATGACGGCTAAGCTCTGTCAAAAATTATTTGAACAGGGCATCGTGCGCTATGTTCAAATTACAGCAGTTAAAGACATTTAAAATGAAATAAAAAACCAAAGGGCCAGAAACAACAAAGCCTCACTAAAAAGCGAGGCTATGTATAAAATGGTGCCGGCACACGGATTCGAACTGTGGACCTACTGATTACAAGTCAGTTGCTCTACCAACTGAGCTATGCCGGCAACGTGGTGAGAATAATAGCGGATTTTCTTGAAAACGCAAGCCAAAAAGTGAGCGATTGAAATGCACATGATTGTTTGTGCAAACTTCACCCACCAAAGGGTGGGTGAAAGCTAAGAATAAAATTTGGGGGCTGTGATGAAACTGTTTTTAAATAGGGTTAAGTGAAAACATGGAACTTATTTGCTCCTTAAAATTTGATCGAGGTCTTGGGCACATTCTTCCAACGTAAAAGCCATGTCGAGTTGCATTTGAGGTTTGAGTTCATTGGCCAGCGTTCTCCATTGTTCAATCAGACGAATTGCTTTTTGAATTTTATGTTTATTGACATCCTTTGCAAGGGTTGGGGTATAACCGCCTCGTTTAGCGTTTTTAATTTGTTTGACATAATTGGTGCTGTTATTCATTCTGACTCCCGAATAGCAGTTTTATTGGTCAATTTAGTGTTTCGCTAGTTATATACCGCAAATGAATTGTGCTTCATAAACATTGCATCTAGATGATCATTGATGATTTATTTTAACCTCCCTTAGAAATTGTTTTAGCTCAAGTTTGAATCAGGTTCAAGCGTTTATTTTTGAATAAATATTTCACTTTGTGGTGCAAATTATCCTGTTTTGTGAAGAGTCGTTTTTATGAAGCAGACTTTGTGCCAAGTCTAAATAAGAATATTCAGCATAAAAAAAGACCTTAATCTTTCGATTAAGGTCTTTAAAATTTTGGCGGGAAAGAGGGAATCATATTGTTAATTTAAATTATTGAAATAAAAATATATTGATATAGCGTTTTTTTGTTTTTACCCCCAATTATACCCCCAGATGAATAAAGGTAGAGTGGCACTTATTGAGGTACTGTCTTTACTCTAGCATAAACTAATTAGATAGCTATCAGATTCTACTATTCTAACTTCTCAGCATACAGATCCTTTTGTTTACCTTGTATTCATGTTTAGTTTGGTTACCAAGCAGTCTGTTCCGATTTCACAGAGTAATGCAGCATTTTCACCTAAAAGTCTTCAATTAATGTTTAAAAGAATTGGGCAGTTTTGCTCAACTCTTTTGGGTTTACTAATGACTTCATAAGTTTGAATAATATATATAAATGTTATGATTTTTAATTTATAGAATATGATTTTTATGATAAAAAATACTGAATAACATTTTAATAAATATTTTGTAAGTATTGTATATAGAAGGTTTCAATGAGAATAAGCCCTAATTTACCTAAAATTTTAAAAGAAGAAATGTATGATTTGCTTAGGGCGAGGTATAGAAAGACTTATGATGAGATTAAGCAAGAAGATCGAGGTCAAAATTTTCTAATTTTCAGAGACTCAATAGATGTCATTCAGCTCTATGATAGATGGCTAGAAAATATTAAGAATGATAATGCATGGGGAAAAAAAGCATTTGAAAAAATGGACTTTAATAGCAGAGAAAACTTCTTAAAAGCTATTTGTTCTTTGCAATATACATCCGAGTTATTGCTTGAATGGCATGGATTAGAGATACCCACATTTAGAAAATTTGTACAATATTTGATGGAACCTGAAGTCCATGGCAGGTTGGATAATCAGACAAATATTGTCAAGAGGTTTAACGAGATTTTTCAACTTAATGAATTTTGTGTAAATAACTCTTTAGGCTTTAGTCCAGTTTCTAGTGAATGCTTGGCAGAGACTTATTTTGCGATATCGAAGGATTTAAAACCTAAATTAATAAATGATGAATCAGTTAAAGAAAGCTTTGCTTTATCAGATGAAGAAGAACAATATTTTAAGTATTTTAATGATACGTTAGATCGAAATGGGCAAGTATACATCATGTGCTTGGACATTAAGTTATACGCGCCTTCCGATGATTGTTCAGACAGTTACACGAGCTTATTCAAAGCACTTAAAGATAAAATCGATGCTATACATCAGTTGATTGCTCAAATTGAGAATTTACAAAGTTACTTATTTAAATTAGAACCGATGCAAGAAGCTGGTTTAAATTTGCATTGCATATTGATGTTTAATTGTAAACATTCGACTTTCTCAGAAGATGGGATCATGTCTCAGTTAGATAAGAAAATGAGAAGCCAAGTTGGTCTGTCTGCTAGAAGCTACACCCTGATAAATTGGAATAATCACCTTCGTAATTATCATGCATCCAATGCCGTGGGTTTAATAAAAAAGAAGAACATAGAATCACGCTTTAATTGCTGGTATTGGGTTTACAGTTATTTTTTTTCAGTGAACCAAGTAATAGGGTTGAAGATAGAAGGCTATGCCAAGAATGATTATGTATTTAAGAAAGGTTCTATTGGCGACTTAATTGCTAATAGCAAATTACAGCAAAAGGATGTAACAAAACAGATTACATTCGATGAGCTTTTAGCACTTTTTAGAAGTAAAAAAAGCTTTGATTGCAAGCACCTCTCTCCAATCACCCAGAATTATCTCCATAAAGTTGAATTGATGGATTTACCTCATGCTGTATTTCCTATAAGGCATAAGGATACAATCCCATGCAGCAGTCTAATTTATTTGGTAGAGCTTTTTTGCGAAACTTTGAAAACTGTTCCACCAAAATTATTCAATATAGTGACAACACTAGCAATTTCTAATAAGAGCCGTTCACCCAAATTTTACGGTGATAGCCTGACTCGATTAGGGGGTATTTGGTTTAGTCTTTTAAAGCAATTAAAAAATGAAGATTTTCCTTTTTTTGAAATAACAGCATCTGGTTTTGATTCACAAAATTTAACTGATTTTAGTCATTTCTTTTTTCTCTATAAGAAGGAATTATTGAGTTTGAATTCTCAACCAATAAGTCCTGAAATAATTCAAAAGTATGAAGAGAGATTAAAAAGTTTTAAGGCAAGCCTGAATGTGAATACTTATAACAAGCAGCTTAAAGAATTAGATAAGTCATTTGAAAAGTTGTCAGAATATGCTGATTACCTTTTAGAAAAGGATATAGTTGTTCATCGATTGCATCTTAAATTTGGTTGTCTGCATGGCGGTAATTTTAGCAAAAAAGAGCAATCGGCAATTTTGACAGAGTTCCTTCGTGTAGGGCGCTCAACTCAACCTTTACGTTGGTTAAGAGGGTATATACTGCGTTGGGATGAAAAAGGATTCGAAGTTGGGAAAGACAAAACGTTGCATGCAGACCTAACCTTGATTTTTAACTATGACTCAAAATTGCAGTCTATTGATATATGTGAAAGTTTGGATTTATTTTTGAAAAATTTCATCAACCTACGTAATGAAAAATATCGAAATTCAGACGATTCATCCCATAGTGGTTCTCTTGCCTTTATAAAAGCAGAGTTTGATTACCTTATAGAGCATCAGGCTATTTTAGATGGAATTATCGAACTTTCATCAAGGTCCTTAAAAATTGAGACTACAGACAAAGTGACTAGAGTGGCTTTTAAGGAAAAATATTTACCATACATTTGTTACAAGAGTTTATTTAACCCAATTGAAGGTTGGGTGCGTAAAGAAAAAAGGCTGACACCAGGGCATAAACCTAAAGCAGAACAAGGGCTATCCTAGGTTGAAGGCGTTGAATCATCATTACATTTCTATTTAAGAAAAAAGGGTCTAGTAAGGGGTTACTTTAGCTTGGTTGATTTATGACATATTTATAGTATTTACAGGCTTTTCTTATACCACTAAGTAGGATTTCATGGGCAATTCTTACTGGGCTGTACAACCTACTTAGTTGGTAACTTATATTATTAAGACATCCTACTCTCTTGATTCCTAAGGTACTGACTACAAAAAGAATTCAGTCAGTCGTTATAACCTTTCTTTCATGATACTACTTCTCATATATCTTTTACGGATAACTCTGTACAGGAGGGTATGAGAGTACTCAGGAAAGATTTACTAGTCTCTGAAAAAAAACAGAAGTGACTGATGTGATGGTGAATAATACTTTTTGGAGACACCATGACATCAATGCTTTCATTCAATCGTCTTTCTGAACCAGCTATCTTAATCGCAGTAGAGAGCTTTATTAGCAATATTATGGTCGTAGGTTTTGAAGAATCATTTAAACCAGTTTTTAAGGAGCTGCTAGAACAGTTTGATAAAATTTATGATGTAGATCATCACTACAGTGATTACAACGCTGTTTTTGTGGCACTAAAGTCAGAAATAGACTTAATGCGTTACGACCCTTTTTGTAACCCTAATACTGATAGTTATGATTTTGTGCTTCAGTTTAATACGAAGCAATTGAGAGACTTTGAACAACAAATTAAAGATTTTAAACGTCGAATTAATGATGAGTTGAACCAATTTGCTCAGCAAGAAAAGAACAACACAGATAGCTTAATCGATTATATTGGTAAGCTTTTCCATCATTACTCTAAGTTATTGATAGTCAGAGTAGATCTTGCGTACAAAAATGATTCAAAGGGTCAGATTAATATAGAGCAATTCTATAAGCATTTTGAAAAAATGCGGAATCGGTTATCGAATAAAGATACCTGTTTTCAAGATATGCATGGGTATGCTTGGGCGTTGGAACAATCAACGGAAAATAATGGTGGGTATCATGCCCATCTGCTACTCATTTATGATGGTACGAAAGTACAGAAAGGCTCTTATTATGCGCAACGTATAGGGGAGAAATGGCAAGAGATTACTCAAGGACATGGTTGCTATTTTAACCCTCACAGTAAGGAATACATTCATAAGTTGCGTATGGCAGGCTGTGAAATTGGTCTAGGGATGGTCACAAGGAATAAAGAGGGTGATTGGGAGCGTTTACTCTCGGTGATCAATTACTTGACCTTACCTGAAAAAGATATTCAACGACTTCGAGTGAAAGCCATAAAAGATATGCAAACTTTTGGGCATGGAGAGTTTGAAAATACCAAGCGTAGAGGGATTAAAAATAGCATAAGTTAAAATTATTGACTTATATATTACTAGTCAAAAAGCTGATCATTTAAATTAATTTCAGTTTTTGTTTCATATAGTTATTTTTATGTAACTATATGAAATACTTATGCTTAAAGCTTTAACAGAGATTAAATGATGGAATCAAGGGAAATCAGGCGTGAACTATTTACTTTAATAACAGAGGCAGAACGGTTACAGCACGACCTAGTATATTATCAACTGGAATGTGCGAAAAATGATGCTAGTGGGAATAATGCTGATTTTAATTCGGCTAATGATCGAGATGAAGAGTTAGTTATTCCCTTTATGCATCTTGCTACTTCAATATACCTCACCACGGTTGCATTACTAGATAAAGAACAGATGCATGTCTATTTAAAGCATTTTTATAAGGTATTTGGTAAAAAATTTGATGCAAGGAAAGCAGCGGAAGAATTTGATATAGAGGCGTATTGGACAGGAGAGCCGTTTAATGTATTTCTTTTTAATATTCGACAATTCATTGGTCCTCTTGGCATTATGCAGGATATTGAGGGGTATTTAAAACTTTCTGGAGTACATTACCTAGAAAAAATTCTTAAGAATACCGATGCAATTCTTCATCAAAAGCAAGTAACTCCAAAGTCAGAAACAGAGGTTTATCAGGAGGTTAAATATGTTTTAGAGGCAGTTTTTCCGTCTATTAAAACATCAAAATCAAATTTTATTAAAACGGCTAAACAGTATAAACCAGATATTTTAATTCCAGAGTTGTCTGTAGCGATAGAATATAAATATGCCTCTAACGGACAGCAATTGACAAAAATACTTGGGCAAATAGCAGAGGATGTAAGAGGGTATACAGGTGACTATGAATACCAGTTATTTTATGCAGTTATTTATGTTACCAATGCTTTTTGGGGAGAAGAAAAATTTAAACATGCTTGGAAAGATCACAATTTTCCTAAGAATTGGCGGTATTTTTATATAGTTGGTCGGGGGGGGAATAATACAGGTTGAGTTAGCATAAATAAAAGAATGGCTTGAATTGACTTCAATCCCCCTCACCATTATTCTTAGCATGCTGGCCTACATTGCCAGTCGGTTTTAGCAGACCGAGCGTATAGCGTATCAGGTATTTATATTCTTCCTGAGTATAAGTCTTGTGCGAAACCTTCTCGTCCCCCTTTGCGGTAGAACGGGAGGGGGACGCGTTCGCGCGTGCTGGTTCTATATGCCCAGTCTGCTAACCCCCTTCTGTTCTGCCACCATAATCAAATAGCAGTGATTTGGCAGAGCTTCTCATGCATATAGGAGTCCGTCATGGTCATTCAAATCATCCCCTTACTGTACTGAATTCTATTTCAAACAACTGACTTTTCATCAAGCAGTTGATGGGATTGATTCGTCTCATTTTATTCATATCCGCACATCTTCCTTACTCGGGAGCATGCGTCTTCGTGTCTTAAATTTTGATTTCAATACAGAACAATATTAGAGGGGAGCTTCATGAAAATTCAATCATGCAGCATGCTTGCTGTATGCCTTTTACCTGTTTTATCTGCCTGTTCATCTACGGATAGCAAAGACCGTAAAGCCTATATCGAACAATGCATGTATCCAAATGCTGCCATTAAAACCGCAGTGGAAAGTGAAGAAGCCTGTAGCTGTCGCTATGACAGCATTCGTGAACAATACGGCAAGCCATTCTTTACAGTCCCGATCACCAATGATGAAGATAGACGTCGTTTGGACTTTGCCAGAGGTTATACCGTAGGCAAATGCAGAGGGTAGGAACATGCTAAATAAAAAATTACTTTTCATCATTGCCATTGTTTTGCTTACAGGTTGTACCTCCAAACAAGAAAAGGCTTGTCAAGAAGAAGCCAATCTGGCTGAAACGGTAATGCAGGCTCGTTTGACCTATGGTGGCTTTGCCGAAGCGACTTATATGCTCGCAGGCGATAACGATGAGCTGAGAGAACAACTTAGACCGATGATTCATGATGCCTTTGAATATGGTCGAGGTGGGACAGCGACTTTCGAAAAAACCAAACAAGTCTTTAAAGATAAATACTACCAACAATGCATGGATAGACCAGCACCTTGATGTGAGTGCCTAAGTATAGAGGGGGAGAGGGGGAAAGATGAAAAAGATCATGATGCTGGCAACCATTGCCATGTTAACAGTCGGTTGTGAAAAGCAACCAGAAGCCGTACAAGCACAAAACCCAGTTGCTAAAACTGAAGAAACGAAAGCTGCTGTCAAAGCTGAAAAACTGACGGAAAAAGAAATACAGGATTTAGAAGCTTTAGAAAAATCACCGAGTGAAGAAACAGCAGCTACAGCAGGCTTTTACTTAAGTAATTTGGAAGTGACGCCTGTTGATGAAATACGAGAGTTTATTGCCAAAGGCTGGGATGAATGGGAAACCTTGAATAGACAAGAAGCCGAGAAGGATGAACAACAAGCGCCATCCGATCAAGGCGATGCTTCGATGCAATACCGTATTGAAATCAAGAATCAGGTCTTTGGACCGAACAACGTGGTGGAAACAGCCTATCTACATTTAATCTCGCTCTCTGACAGCATTACTCTGGATCGAGTAATGGTGAACCGTGGTAACTGTAAAGCAGATTATCGTGATGGTGCCAATCCCATTCTGTACGGTAAAACTATGCGCTTCTTTTTAAATTGTGATCCACGGAATGTCCGAGAGGTGGTTGCAGTACTCAAAGATGGGCGTGAAATTGTGATGACAGCGCAATAGACTTAGATAGTACATTTATCCTACGTATGTACCATGCACCATACAGTTGAGTCGTCGAGGATTTTGAGTGGATTGAAAGAAATTTCACTTATATAACATAAAGATGAATCAATACACTGAATGAGTTTGTTGAGTCAATTACATAAGGCTTAATAAGCAAATTCACAAGACAAATCTGAATCAGGCTGCTGGACTTCATTCCAATCAAGGGATGGGGTTCAGCAGCCTTTTTGTTTATAAGGACAAAACGCATGGCACATCAACTCGAACAAATGGCTTATGTCGGTCAAACCCCTTGGCATGGTTTAGGCAACCAACTCACGCAAAATCAACCGATTGAAGTCTGGGCACAGCAGGCAGGCATGGACTGGCGCATTGAATCCTCCAATGTCAGCTATATGGCACAAAATGAACGCGGGCAAAGTATCATCATGCCGTATGAAGAACAGCGGGTGTTATACCGTTCCGATACCCATGCACCGCTCTCCGTGGTCAGTCAGCGTTATCAGGAAGTTCAACCCAAACAGATTCTGGAGTTTTATCGAGATCTAACTGAGCAATCAGGCTTTGAGTTAGAAACGGCAGGGGTACTCAAAGGTGGGAAGAAGTTCTGGGCTTTGGCGCGTACAGGACAAAGCTCAGCTTTAAAAGGCAAGGATGTCAGCAATGGCTATATCCTCTTGGCTACGGCCTGTGATGGAACCTTAGCAACCACAGCACAATTCACCAGTATCCGTGTGGTCTGTAACAACACCTTAGCGATTGCTTTGAAAGGTCAGAACTCAAGTGCAGGTGTAGTCAAAGTCCCGCACAGCACCAAGTTTGATGCTGAGAAGATTAAACAGCAACTGGGAATTTCTGTTCGTGCATGGGATGAACACATGTATGAAATGAAACAACTCAGTCAGCGTAAAGTGACGCAGACTGAAGCGGCAGCGTACTTTGATGCGGTGTTTAACAACACCAGTCTGAGTATTGCTGAACAAGACGAAGGCATTATTCAGTTCTACCGTAATGTCGCAACGCAAGCCAACTCAGCTACCAAAGCTGAAAACAAAACTGAGCCGAATGGACGTGCCATGTCGAAAGTCATGACCATGTTTAATGGACAGGGTCGTGGGGCAGAGCTTAGTTCAGCCAAAGATACAGCTTATGGCTTATTGTGCTCGATCACAGAATTTGCCGACCATGAACGTCGAGCCATGAGTCAAGATCATCGACTTGATTCGGCTTGGTTTGGTGCAGGGGCGGGCTTAAAGCAACGTGGACTTGAACAAGCACTACGCTTAGTTGTTTAAGTTTAGATTCAGATTCCAGATTTAACATGAGGACATGAGATCAATATGATCCTGTAAAACCCTCTTAACCCAGACCCCTCTTTGCCACATCTCCAGATGTGGCTTTTTTTATGCCCAAAATTTAACAATTACAGGAAATTATTTATGAACTCAGCACTGATTCAACCAACTCATACCAAACCAAATATCCATGCTGATCGTCCCAAGCTGTTTACCGCAAAACGCTTTGTGGATACCAAGAAACTTAGCCAAGCCGAGTGGCTAGAAGTACGTCGGCAAGGCATCGGTAGTAGTGACTGTGCCGCAGCCTGTGGACTCAATCCCTATATGTCGATGCTGGAACTATGGATGATCAAAACAGGACGGATACAGCAATCCATTGAAGATGAAAGTGAAGGGCATGCACCTTTATATTGGGGTAAACAGCTTGAACCTTTAGTGGCTGAATACTACAGCATGCACACCAACTACAAAGTGAGACGTGTCAATGCAGTGCTACAACACCCTGAACCTGATAAGCATTTCATGTTGGCCAACTTGGATTATTCGGTGGTGGGTGATGCTGATGTACAGATATTGGAGTGTAAAACCGCAGGGGAATATGGTGCCAAACTGTGGCGAGAGGGTGTGCCTTTATACGTGTTGTGCCAAGTACAACATCAATTGGCGGTGACAGGTAAACAAGCTGCACATATCTGCATCTTGATCTGTGGGCATGAAACGCGAATCTTTAAAGTGACCCGTTCAGAATCGGTGATTCAACACATCATCGATGCAGAGCGTTACTTTTGGGAATGTGTGGAAAAGGATACGCCGCCTGAAGTCGATGCCAGTGAATCGGCAGCCAAAGCATTACAACTCCTCTATCCAGAACATGTACCTCTCAGTACCACGGATCTATCAGAGGATGAACAAGCCAATCAACAATTTGAGCAATTGCTTCAAGCTCGAAGCCAAATTGAAAAGCATCAAGAGCATTTCGATCTGCTGAAGCATCAGCTACAAGCCAAGATGAAAAATGCCGAACGGGCCGTGTTTACGACAGGTTCAGTGACATGGAAAAAGGCTAAAGACTCGATCAGTTTAGACAGTAAAGCCTTACTCAAATCACACCCTGAATACCTCAACCAGTTTCCACAAACTAAACAAGGTTCACGACGTTTCAATATCTACAGCAAGGATGATTGAAGCTGCTTTAGCCTAAGTGTAATTCACAAGCGGAACATCAAACTCCACTCAACAATCCCATGCCTCAGCGCATGGGATTTTTTATAGCAATTTCATTTTAAACAAACACTGAAACTCATTTAAACAGAAGAGGAAAGCACCATGATTAAAGGTCTAGCAATCACACCGCCTATTCTAGGGCGAATCAGTATTGGCAAGGTTGTCGAAAAGAACGGTAAACGTCTACCTGAAAAAGATGACCAATTCACCATTACCAGTCAAATCCAAAATAAAGACAGTGGTTGGGTGAAACATCCACTGGATGAACAGCTTCGAGCCAAAGCACCCAATCAAAAACTCCGTTCAATCCCAGTCCGTATGATCTTCAATGATCCAGAGCTTAACTTGAGGGCTGAGTACACTCTATTTGACCGTCAGACAGGACGTCCTATGTGTGTAGGCAATGGGGAAACCTGTCAACGATTGACCCATCAAGGGGTTGAGCAACATCCCTGTCCATCTCCTGATCTATGCCCAATGGCACAAGGAGGAAACTGTAAACCTTATGGGCGTCTGCATGTCAATTTAGATGAATCGGATGAACTTGGTACATTCATCTTTAGAACCACGGGTTTTAACAGCATACGAACCTTGGCGGCACGACTGAGTTACTACCATGCGGCATCGAATGGCTTGCTTTCATGCCTACCTCTGCAACTCACTTTAAGAGGCAAGTCCACCACTCAAAGCTACCGTACACCTGTGTATTACGTCGATTTAACCCTACGTGATGGCGTCAACCTTCAACAAGCCATTCAAACAGCTAAGGACATTGATCAACAAAGCAAAGCTTTTGGCTTTAATCAACATGCTTTAGATCAGATGGCGAGGCAGGGTTATGGCAATGCACGGTTTGAGATGGATTCAGAGGAGGGGCTGGATTTGGTTGAAGAGTTTTATACAGATGAACTTGTTGAGTCTGAACAAGTACAGCCTAACTCAAAAGCTAAAGCAAAGCATAAGTTCCATCAGGGGGAGGGTTTTGTACAGGATATTCAGAAGGGATTGCAGCAGAATGTAAGGGCTGTGAATTAGATGGAGTTGGACGAGATTGGACTCAGTAAAATTTTATTGGACTGACCTATTATCTGAGCGAATACACGCTCGCATCAATGATCAGGAGTCAACATCATGAATGCGTTCACAGGTCAAACTTTTCAGATGAATCAGATTATTAATATTAATGAAGTAATTGAATTTACAAGTATTAGTCGAGCAAAAATTTATGAAATGATAAAAGTAGATTCAAAGTACTATGACCCAACTTTTCCAAAGCCAGTTCGCTTAAGTGAGTCGCGTATTGGTTGGGTGGCTTTAGAAGTTCATCAATGGATTGAAGGTAAGATACAAAGCCGATAAGTATGGGAGCGAATGCTCCCTTATTTTTTTGTTTTTTAGTAGAATAAAATCAGATATTCGTTAACAAGCCAGCTATGAAAACAATAGATTATTATAATCAACATGCAGACACATTTGTGGCGTCAACTTTTTATGTAGAGATGGAAGAAATATATCAGCCGTTTGTAAGGTACTTGCCTGATGGAGGCAATATTTTGGATCTAGGCTGTGGTTCGGGTCGTGATAGTCTAGCTTTTAAAAAATTGGGCTACCAAGTCGAAGCGATTGATTATTCAGAAGAACTCGTTACAAAGGTGAGAGAACTCACGGGAATTAATGTAAGGCAGCAAAACTTCTATGAATTGTCTGAATTGAATCAGTATGATGGTATTTGGGCATGTGCTTCACTATTACATTGTGAAAGAAAGCGCTTGCCTGAGGTACTGGAAAAAATACTAAAAGCATTAAAAGTTAATGGTATCTGCTATACGTCATTTAAATATGGTGCGGGAGACCGTTACAAGGATGGAAGACAATTTACAGATATGGATGAATCACAAGCACAGAGCTTATTAAAAAAATTTGATAATATTTTACTGTTACAACAATGGATTACCATTGATAAGCGTCCCGATCATAATGAAGATTGGCTTAATATCGTATTTCAAAAACAAAATTGAATAAATAATGTCAGTATCTATACCTACACCACAGCAGCAACTTAAGTTTCTGAAACAGATACAGCAAATTTTACATTCAGGAAGTTTTTCTTCCACTTATAAATTTGCTTTATTGATGAGCCTTTCCCGCTTGGCGGTTGAACAGGGTAACGATACTGGAGAAAACTTAACTTTAGACTATATGGATATTGCAGAAAAATTTATAGATTTATACTGGAAGCAGACTCTTCCATTTCATTTTAATGAAAATGAACCATTCCTATTACAACAGAATAATGGCAAGCAAGCAGGAATTATTAGCTTAATTCATACTGCCCAACAAAGTTATAAATCCCTTGCCTTAGCCAGACGAGATCATGTCTACTGGCTGAAATTGAAAAAGAAAGTCGCAGATATCGTAAAAAAGATGCCTGTCACATACCTACAAAACTTGAAAGGTCAAAATGTTGAGTTTTTATATCGTTTAGAAGATTCTCAAAAACAACTTATACTTTTGCCAAAAGTCATGTATTGCTTACGTCAATTCAATGAAATTATTGAAGAATTATGCCAGAAAAAATGGGTTGATTTTGTAAGATTGAATAAAGGTAATATATTGGTTTTAGATGGTTTACCTGATTTGGCTAAATTCATGTTTGAACCAAACCGGAATCAACTTCGTCAAGTAGGAGAATTCCTAGTTGACCTACAAGCATGTAGATGCTTTTACTGTCAAAAGCCAATTAAACACAATAAGTGGGCTGTAGATCATTTTATACCGTGGGCCATGTATCCAGCAGATACAGGACATAATTTTGTGCTTGCAGATGACAAGTGTAATTCAGCTAAAAGTGATTTCTTGGCGTCAAAAGAGTTTTTGTTGCAGTGGCAAGAAAGAAATAAGAACTTTAATTACCTGATTATAGAGCAGGTATCAAAGCTTGGATTTCTGACAGATATGGAAAGATCGCATAGTGTTGCGAGCTGGGCCTATCGGCAGGCCGAAGAGAATGGGTATTTATTGTGGACAAATAAGTCCTAAGCATTTACATAAATTTAGAGTATCTATCTATAAGTAGTTGATGGTCATGAAATTCTAAAAAGGGTTTAAGGGCTAAGTAAATTTCTTCTTTTAATTTGATATCTATCCATGAATCATCAAGATAGATACATTCACCCATGGCTCTGAAAATAATTTCAATTTCATGATTATTCATTAAAAAGATCTCTTCTTCTACTCTACCTCTAAGCGCATTAAGAAGTTCCTCAAAATTTGAGAATTCTTCATTATAAAAATCAAGCTTTGAAGAGATATAAGAAAAATAGCCTTTTGCATTTTCGACCAAAGAAATCAGACAAAGATATAGTTGTGAAATCTCATTCGTAGTGAAATAGGCACGGCTACTTTTGGGGGAAATATAAAAAGCTTGCAAGATCTCGATTGTTTTTAATACACCTAAACTTCGATAGTAATGATCTTTGAGTAACGCAAATTTACGAATATCCCTCATGAAACCAAAGTCCTTTAGATCTTTTAAATTTCTGATTTTTCTTGAGTAACTAAAGTAGGAAAAAAAGTTCTTCTTTTTATTCCAATTAATAGCTTCAGGAATAAGTTTCTCAGTTATCCATTCAAAAGAAGTTTGACAAGGCCACCATTGTTCTTCGGATACAGGGATTTTGCTAAGGGGTGGTTCCCATAACAAGGTAAGTTCATCTTTATCGTTGATATCTTCAATATTTTCTGCCCAAAACATACCGTGATAAACATCTTCTACAGGTTTATATTTCTCACCAGTATATAGTTGTATGAAATTTCGAGATGCTGAAAATATGTGCCATTCAGTGTTTCCGTTATCTACATCATGAACGTTCGTAAACTTAATCATCAGGTCCCAAATTTGTTTGGGCAATGTACATAAAGCAACATATGTTCGACCGTTCCATGAAATAAAAGGAAAATTATAAGCTTTCCATATGGCTTCAATTTTTTGTATTGCCCTGAGGTATGCGATAGTAAGATTGTCTGCGACTTCTGTAATTTGTTGAACAACTTCGATTGGTAGATTAAAACGACAGTTTTGTAAGTCTATAACTTCAGATTGATTTGATGGGTTATCAATATAAAATGGTCTATACCGAGAGCTGATGGGTTGTCCTGAGTTCCCTAAGAAATTTTCTAACAACCATTTGTTTTCTAGAATAACACTTACCCCATGAGCATCATGCGTTTTGACCGTAATAGTGGCAGAGCCAACATGGTTTTGTGTAGGTAATAAAGCCGAAATTTCAATCCACTTTTTTTTAATTTTCCAATTGCCATCCTCAAAAAAGGATTCGTCAAAATCTGAATAATTTAATGAAGAGAAATCAAGAAGTTCTTTAGCCGCTTCTCGATTATTTTCATCAGGATCAATTAACGCTTTATGTAATGTCTCAATAAAGTGAGTTCTAAGCATCCATTCATTGTAAAACTGGCTTTCTGGCGCCATTGGAAAGAATTTGCTGACAATATCCGGATAAGGTTGTGATTTTATTGTTAGCGTTACACCAGTCCATAGTTCTGCTTCAATTCCTAGGCTATGCAGTACATGATGAATTTCATCCCATTTTTTTCGAATATTTCTTGTCACCTCTGACTGTGCAAGGATAAGTACATACTTTTTTATATTAGGGATTAAATCATTTTTTTTGAGTTTTTTTATCGTGTTGTCTAATTCTTGAATTGATAATTTTTTCCAGCACTTGCATTCAAATACGGCTAGTTGTGTAGGGGATTTTACAAGATTGGCACATATATCAAGTCCACCTTGGTAATATCCATTACCTTCTATTCGATGCACATTTGTCAATTCTTTATCTTTGCAGAGTAACCATTCGCAATATTGTTCAAATTGATCACTTGAGAGTTGTGAGAACGGTAAAGTCGTAGCATCAAATGGAATGTAATTTTTCATAAAGGGCAATTTGATAATTTATAAAGCCATTTTAAAATCTTATTTATGCTAAAGCGATGATAAGTTAATTAGAAACTAATAAATTATTTTCATATTTGAGCTAAATTGATTTGTTGTGAAATATCAAAAAAAAAAGCGAGTTGATCACTTATACTTACAGTCTTTGAATTTAATGTTTTTATAGTTATGACCTTGTTAGACCTGAAAGATCTTGAAATCCACTTATGGGAAGCAGCACATATCATCACAGGTCCGATCGATGCGTCTGACTATAAAACTTATATCTTCCCGATTCTTTTCTTTAAACGTATTTGTGACGTTTATGATGAAGAGCTAGAGCAGGCAATTAAAGAAACTGGTGGTGATGCTGAAATGGCTAAAGCACCAATGTTCCATCGAATTGATATTCCAGACGGTTGTCATTGGGAAGATGTGATCGCCCATACACAAGATGTGGGTTACCATTTAAAAGAAGCCTTTAATAAAATCGAACAGGCCAATGAAAACTTATATGGCATTTTTGGTGATGCGAGTTGGACTAATAAAGAACGCTTATCAGATGAGCTTCTTACTACTTTACTAGGTCATTTTAATAAATATCACCTAGGTGTCAGTAAAGTCCGTAATGATGATATGGGCCGTGCGTATGAATATTTGATTAAACGCTTTGCCGATAAGGCCAATAAAAAAGCGGGTGAATTCTATACACCACGTTCAATTGTACGTTTACTAGTGAATATCTTAGATCCAAAAGCTGGCGAAAGTGTATATGACCCGGCTTGCGGTACGGGCGGTATGCTATTAGAAACAATTCACCATGTAACAGAAAATGGCGGTGATCCACGTTCACTCAAGCTAAAAGGCCAGGAAAAAAACCTAACGACTGAAGCGATTGCTCGTATGAACTTGTTCCTACATGGACAAGAAGAATTTCAAATTGTACGTGGTGATACCTTACTTGAACCTAAATTCCTGCAAAATGATCAGCTTGAACAGTTTGACTGCGTGATTGCCAATCCTCCATTTAGTTTAAAAGAGTGGGGATATAACAAGTGGTCGTCTGATCCATACGCACGTAATGTTTATATGGTTGAAGAGTCTGATCCAATGCCGGAACAGTCATTAGAAACCAAGCTTGTGCGTAAATCATTCTTAGCACCAAAAACCAACGGCGACTTTGCTTGGATTCAGCATATGTTGGCTTCAGTTAAAGAAAAAGGCCGTATGGCGGTTGTATTACCCCACGGCGTACTTTTCCGTGGTGGTTCAGAGTTAGAAATTCGTAAACAGCTTCTTTTATCTAATCAGCTTGAAGCAGTAATTGGTGTTGCACAAAACTTGTTTTATGGAACAGGTATTGCTGCTTGTATTCTTGTACTTAGTAAAGATAGAAAGCCAACTCAGCAAAAAAATGGAACTGAGCTCAATGCACCCGTGCTATTTATTAATGCGGAAGAGATTTTTACTAAAGGCCGTGCGCAGAATACGCTGAGCAATGAGCAATCTGACGAGATTTATGATCTTTATATTAAAGCCAAAGAAGAAAACCAAGAGATAATAGGCCAATCTCGGTGGGTGCCATTTGCTGAAATTGAAGAGAATGAATTCAACTTAAATATTGCGCGTTATGTTCAAAAACCTTTAGTGCAAGAAACCATGACATTGGAGCAGGCTTTAAGTGACTTTACTGCAAAAATGACTGAGTTAGAAAAAGCTGAACAAGAGTTAGAAGTGTTATTAAAAGCCCAAGGCTTTAAAATTAAGGATGTAGGTTAAGTCAGATGGCAAGTGAAAACGCAAAATTAGAAGATCTGCTATGGGGTGCTGCTGAGTTCTTACGTGGGCAAATTGATGCTTCAGACTATAAACAGTATGTCTTCCCATTATTATTCTTTAAACGTCTATCAGATGTTTATGATGATGAACTGGCAGATGCACGAGCGGAAATGGGTACAGATGATTTATTTGATGCGGAATATTTCCATCGGTTTCAAATTCCTGTTGAAGCAAGTTGGCAAAGAGTCAAAGAAACCTCTGAAGATGTTGGGAAGGCGATTCAAACAGCATTACGTACTATTGAAGCACGAAATGGACGCCTAGCGGGGGTATTTGGTGATGCGCAATGGACCAATAAAGAGCGTCTACCAGATCATTTACTGAAAGACCTGATTGGGCACTTTAGTAAGATTGATTTAGGCTTACATAAGGTCAAGCAAGATGATCTTGGTCAAGCCTATGAATACCTGATTAAGAAATTTGCCGATGACTCTGGCCATACAGCGGCGGAATTTTATACCAACCGTACTGTCGTACACTTTATGACACGTATCATGGAGTTAAAACCAGGCGAAACAGCTTACGATCCAACCTGTGGTACTGGTGGGATGTTGCTCAATGCTGTGATGGATTTGCGTGAGAACGGCGAAGAATGGCGTAGCGTGAAGCTCTATGGTCAAGAGGTGAATTTACTAACCTCTGCTATTGCACGTATGAACATGTTTTTACATGACATTGAAGAGTTTGATATACGCCGTGGTGATACTTTAGGTGAGCCAAAGTTCATTGAAAATGATCAGCTTAAGCAGTTTGATGTGATTTTGGCTAACCCGCCATATTCGATTAAAAAATGGGATCGCAAGAAATTCTCATCAGATCCCTTTCATCGCAACATGTATGGCATACCGCCACAAGGCTGTGCCGATTATGGTTTCTATACGCACATTATTAAGAGTTTAAACCCAGAAACAGGTCGTGGCGCTATGTTATGGCCGCACGGGGTGCTGTTCCGTGATTCTGAGTTTGAAATTCGTAAGCAAGTGATTGAGTCAGACATTATTGATGCAGTGATTGGTTTAGGTCCAAACCTATTCTATAACTCGCCAATGGAGTCTTGTATTGTAGTGTTACGGGCGAAAAAGCCTGCGGAACGTCAGAACAAGATTTTGTTTATTAATGGTGTAGAGCATGTGACTCGTGAGCGTGCACATAGCCGTCTTTCTGAAAAAGATTTGGCCGTTTTGGTTGATGCTTATTTAAAGCCAGAAGAGAGTGCCATTGCGCGTTTGGTGGACTTAGATGAAGTTCGTCAGAACAATCATAACTTGTCTATTCCGCTCTATATCTCGTTGAAGAAAGAGCAAGAAACGCTATCTATGGATCAGCTTTTGGATGATTGGGTAGATAACCGTAAACAGTTAAAAAATTTAGTCGCAGATTTGATGAAAGATTTAAAAAGTTTAGATGTTCAGTCAGTGGAGCAAGATGTATGAGTACTGATGTGAATATGGAATATCAAGAAGTAAAGTTTGGTGATATTTGTCGTGAAGTGAAATTAACGACGAAAGATCCGATTGCTGATGGCTACGATAAATATATTGGCTTAGAGCATTTGGATTCAGGATCTTTAAAAATTAAACGTTGGGGATTGATTGCTGAAGATAATCCGACATTTACGCGTGTGTTTAAAAAAGGACATATCCTAATTGGTAAACGCCGTCCTTATCTTAAAAAGGCCGCTATTGCCGAATTTGATGGTATCTGTAGTGGGGATATTATTGTTGTCGATAAAAAGGATAATGTTGTTGATAATATAATAATTTTATTAATTATTCATAACGATAGATTCTGGGAACATGCAGTACAGACATCATCAGGTTCCTTATCACCACGTACTAAATTTTCATTATTAAGTGATTTTATAGTTTCACTTAAGTCAATTGATGCTCAAAAAAGTATTCTGGATTTATACGAGTCTTATGAGAAAATTGATAAAGCGCATGATGATCTAATAGCTTCAATTTACAATCTCAAAAACAACATCGTTCATAAATGTCTAATTGGTGATTATGAAAAATTTAGTTGTGAAGAGTTTAGTATAAGTAATAAAAAGCTGAAAGATCTTATTAGTATTAATTATGGGAAATCGCCATTAGGCATTAAAAAAGATAATGGTGAATATCCTATTTTAGGATCAAGTGGTGTTGTTGGTTATTCTGATGAGTATTTAGTTGATTCAGATGAGCTCATCTTGTTAGGTCGGAAAGGTACGATTGATAAACCAATTTATTTTAAAGGTGCATGCTGGCCAATTGATACAACTTTCTACTGTTTAAGTAAAAAAAGTGAAATATTAAATTTAAAGTGGCTTTTCTTTGTTCTAGAAGGTGTTGATCTTCGATCATTGAATGAAGGTTCTGGGGTGCCTTCATTGTCTAGAACTACATTGGAAAAAATTGACATTTCAGTACCTGATAAATTTGTTCAAGATGTTATTGTTAATCTTCTTGAAAAAATTGAAGCAGTAGAAACTATGTCATTAAATAAAATTATAAATGTTTTGAACATACTAAAAAACATTTAAATTTATCTAGAGGGTATATTGCATTGTTTAATGAAGCAAATGGACCAGAAGAAGCAATTGTCCAAAAACTGCAAAATTTAGATGGGGTAAAGTGGGAGTTCGTATCGGGGGGGACCATTCCCAAGCATACGCAGGATGTATTGGTTGATCCTTGGCTCAAGCAGGCGTTAATGAAACTCAACCCTGCGATCCAAGCCAATCCAGACTATGCAGACGAAGTCATCTATAAACTACGTGCAGTGTTTATAGAGGCGAAACACACTGGTTTAGTCAAAGCCAATGAAAGCTTTTATGAATGGCTCAAAGCTGAAAAATCATTACCTTTTGGTGAGAATGGTGAGCATGTCACCATTCATATGATTGACTATAATAATCTTGAAAATAACCATTATGTCATTTCTAGACAGGTACATTTCATTGCTACGACAGAAGCATACTTTGATATTGTCCTGTATGTGAATGGCATACCCTTGGTTGTGGGGGAAGTGAAGACTGCAACCCGTCCAGCAATAAGCTGGGAAGACGGCGCTGCTGATTTCTGTGGTGGAACAAAAAATTATTGGAATAATGTTGCTCCTTTTTTTGTACCTAACTTACTGTGCTTTGCTTCAGAAGGGAAAACATTTGCCTACGGCGCAATCAACGCACGCTTAAAAGATTGGGGCCCATGGCATAAAACCGAACAACGAGATGAAATTTTACCAGGAATGGCATCTGTACTCGAAAGTGCAGCAGGCTTACTCAATCCAAATACATTGTTAAAGCTACTGCAATCATTCACGCTATATTCTTCGGTAAAAATTGGTAAGAACTTAGCACCGACAAAAATTAAAATTCTGCCACGTTACCCACAGTTTGAAGCAGCTTCACAAATTGTAGACCGTGTAAAAGCAGGCTATCCAAAGAAAGGCTTGATTTGGCATTTCCAAGGTTCAGGTAAATCATTACTTATGCTGTACGCAGCGCAAATGCTACGTGCAGATGCAAAGCTTAAGAATCCGACTGTATTGGTGGTAGTAGACCGTAAAGACTTAGATGGTCAAATCAATGACACCTTTGGTGGTGCAGATATTAAAAATCTAGTACCTGTACAAAGCTGTAAAAAGCTTGGTCAGCATATTGAACAGGACAGTCGTGGCATTCTCATTACCACCATCTTTAAATTCCAAGATGTTGAGATTGAACAAGACAATGCCAAAGGCTTAAATGACCGAAGTAATATCATTGTGCTTGTGGATGAAGCACACCGTACTCAGGAAGGCTCACTGGGTGAGAAAATGCGTTGGGCTTTACCAAATGCGTTCTTCTTTGGTTTAACAGGTACACCAATTTCAGGATTAGAAAAGAATACCTTCAAGCTCTTCGGTGCAGAAGAGGATGAAGGTCGCTATATGAATAAATATAGCTATAAACAGTCTATCCGTGACGCTGCAACTAATCCTGTAAAGTTTGAACCTCGCTTGGCTGAGCTCCGTGTAGATCGTGAAACGATAGATGCTGAGTTTGAGAAATTAGCCAAAGAAAATGATTTAAGTGAAGAACAAAAAGCACAACTTTCACGCCGTGCGGGTAAATTAGCACTTATGCTTAAAGCACCTAAACGCATGGCACGTATTAGTGAAGATATAGTTGAGCACTTTAACGCACATGTCAGACCAAAAAAGCTTAAAGCGATGGTCGTGGTCTATGATCGTGATGCGTGTGTGCAAATGTACTACTTACTGAAAGAGAAGCTCGGTAAAGATAGTATTGAAGTCATTATGAATGTAGACCGTGCCCCAATTGAAGTGACTGATGGAAATAAGAACGGAAAGCTTAATAAAGACTGGCGCCGTTGGAAAGAAGAGCTCAAGTTATCAATTGAAAAAGATGATTTCGAACGTTGGCAAAAAATTGATGCTGATAGTCAAACGCAAAAAGATATTTTAGAGGGATATAAAGATTCAGAAAACCCTTTACAAATTATTATTGTGACGGCGAAATTGCTTACAGGTTTCGATGCGCCAATCTGCTATTGCATGTATTTAGATAAACCTCTTCGAGATCATACTTTACTTCAGGCAATGTGCCGAACCAACCGTCTATATGAAAAAGACGGATTTAAAAAAGAAATGGGTTTAATTGTTGATTATCTTGGTGTATTTGAAAATTTACGTACGGCGCTTGCTTATGATCCTGAAGATATTGATAAGGTGGTTGAAGCGATTGAGAGCTTTAAAGAGTTATTCCAACCTGCTTTGCAAAAATGTCTAGATTTTTTTCCAGGAGTAGATCGGACATTAGAGGGTTTTGAAGGCATTATGGCTGCACAGGAATGTCTACCTAACAATGAAAAACGAGATAACTTTGCTCGTGCCTTTGGTGTAGTGAATAAACTGTGGACGGCAATTTACCCAGATAACTTTTTAAATCCACATCGACAAGATTTCAAATGGCTTGCGCAGATTTATGAAAGTTTTCGTCCTGCAACTGGTACGGGCTCATTAATCTGGGCAGCACTTGGACCACAAGTGATACAGATGATTCATGAAAATACAGATGTAAACCGTATTCGTGATGATATTAGCTCGCTGACCATGGATGAACATGCAATCTTTACGTTTACTGAAAAAGAGCAAGAGCGTAAAGCAAGACAGCTTGAAATCAATTTGCTTGGCCGCTTACGTGGTCATGATGATCCACGTTTTGTGAAACTTGGTGAGCGTTTAGAAAAATTGCGCCAAGACTATGAAGCAGGTGTAATTAAAGCAATTGACTGGTTGAAAGGCTTGCTTGAAACAGCCAAAGAAACGGTTCAGGCTGAGCGTGAAACAGGGGAAGTACCTATTACTGAATTAGATAATAAAGAAGCATTAACAAAGCTATTTATTGAGACTCGTCCAGAAAAAACTCCAGATATCATTCGTCAGATTGTTGAGCAGATTGATGAAATTGTTAAAGTCACACGATTTGATGGCTGGCAGACTTCAGTGAGTGGTCCACGTGAAGTGCAAAAAGCATTGATCATTACGTTGAATAAGTTTGGTTTAGGGAAAGATAAAGAGCTTTTTGATAAGGCTTATGGGTATATAAAAGAGCATTACTGAGATGGAATTCAAAGTTTTAAATCGTAGTACATGGTTGCCTACAGAAGGTAGAAATACTGCTTATCTTAAAATAGATAATTGGAATGATTATTCATACTTCACATTATTCCAAGTAAAAGTATTTGATAAAAATGGAATAGGCTATGAACTTGGGGATGTGAAAATTGCTTATAAGGGGCAAGATGAAGGAAGTGCTAATGCAACGTCTCAAAAAATTGATAATCATTTTCTGGAGCTTTCAGAAGACTATTTCTCTCTAGGACAAAGTACTGAATACTATAAAAAGTTGAGTAGCATGCCTAAAGAAACAAGAACAAGTTACTTAAAAGGCATAAATGACTTGGTTGCTTCCCCAGAACTGATTCCAATAATTGAAGATGAGAAAGTTTTTGGAACTTCGTTATTAAGAGACGTATACATAGCTTCAATTAGAGGGAAATTTAAAAGTATCTTAGATGGAAACAATGAACCTACCCCGTTCCAATTTCATTTCATTCGTGATGAAAATGAGAGGATGAGTGGAATTGAATTATATTTTGATGTGGGAGTCGATACGAAACCTCCAACAAATATTCATGCACTTATAGGTCGTAATGGCGTGGGTAAAACCACAGTATTAAATGATATTATTTCATCTATTAGAGACTCTGAAAATAATCAACGATGCCGAATAGAGCCTCTAGATCATAGATATAATTCGAATGATAAAGATTATTTTAGCTCATTAATTTCGGTATCTTTTAGCGCATTTGACCCATTTATGCCTCCAGCTGAGCAGTCTGATCCTGCAAAAGGAACGTGTTATTTTTATTTAGGTCTAAAAAAACCAGGTGATGATGAACAGCTATTGGGTTTTAAAGAATTGAGAATCGAATGCATTCGATCTCTGATGAATTGCTTTGCACATCAAGATAAAGCTGAAAGATGGATGACAGTTATTCAAAAACTATCATCAGATAAAAATTTTGCTGAAATGAATTTAGGAAATTTAAAGGAATTTTATCAAGATCTAGCACAGAGTTACCGTATTAATGACAGGTCTGATTCTGTTGAATATGTAGAAAAAAAACAACGAATGAAACAAGAATATGAAGACCATGTTTTAAGTATTTTAAAACGTATGAGCTCGGGACATTCAGTCGTATTTATGACAATCACAAGACTGATTGAAAAAGTTGATGAGCGTTCTCTAGTGTTATTGGATGAGCCAGAAAGCCATTTACATCCACCTTTATTGTCGGCATTTATACGAGCTTTATCTGATCTTTTAAAATCTAGAAATGCTATAGCACTAATTGCAACTCATTCTCCGGTAGTTCTTCAAGAAGTTCCGCGAGCTTGTGTTTGGAAATTATTTAGACATGGTAAAAGTATGCAGATTGATTTACCAAAAATAGAAACGTTTGGTGAAAGTGTAAGTGA
This sequence comes from Acinetobacter sp. BWR-L5, assembly GCF_039655985.1. NCBI lineage: Bacteria > Pseudomonadati > Pseudomonadota > Gammaproteobacteria > Moraxellales > Moraxellaceae > Acinetobacter > Acinetobacter sp. BWR-L5. The sequence continues at coordinate 224,716 of NZ_JAGFEV010000003.1, forward strand.
TTTAACTACCGAAGTTTTTGGACTGGAAGTTACAACTTCAGGATTTCATAGTTTACTTCAAGAGGCTATCGATGAAGGAAAGAGCTATCAAGAAATTATTACGGAATTTGATAATCAGATTGGTTTTGAAGGCCGAGCCTTACTAAAAGTAATGATTACTGAAAGGGATAGAGGTGATCAATAATGAAAAGATTAACTAAGCCGGATCACAACTATAATGATGTAATTGATTTATGTATTGAAGGAATCGCGGATACTCAAAATATAAAATCGAGAATTAAAGCTAATAAGGGAAATCTACTTTTAGACGCAAATTTATATGATGCTGGGGTTAATCAGGGGATAATTTATACTTATCTGCCATTAATCAGATTTCATGATGCAATATGCATTAGAAGTACTAAAGATGATTATGAGAAATTATATACGCAATATTTTGTGCCTAAAGCTAAAAAAGTAAGAGTAATCTACGATGCAATATTAGCGTCTGCGAAAGGTGATTGTCCTTTTTGTGGCGGTATTGGGGATCCGGCCACTCTAGATCATTTTTTACCTAAAGCAGAATTTCCTCAATTTAGTATATATCCTTCAAACCTTGTACCATCTTGTCGAGATTGTAATATGGGGGAAAAGAAAGTTGGATATGCAAAAACTGATGAAGAGCAAACGATACATCCATATCTGGACAAACCAATATTTTTTGAAGAGCAGTGGATAACAGCAAATTACATTTCAGGTTCAAGTTTCGATGAGCCTGGCGAATTCCAATATTACGTCAATGCTCCAGATGATTGGAGTGAAGTTGATAAGAAAAGAGCTGATAAATATTTTAATGATTTCAATTTATCGAGTAGGTATGCTAAACAGGCTACGGCATCATTGCGATCTAAACTAAGATCAATTAAGCGAGAAATGGACCAAGGTATTAGTATTCAGGAAATTATTAGTGAGGTAATTCAGCCTGATATTGATGATGCACCTTTTGTAAACTATTGGGAGGTAGGGATGTGCGATGGATTGATTAAATATTTAAACCAAAAGAAAATTGTTGAAATTATATAATTATTAGTTGATTTAACCTAGTATTAGAAGCATAAATTTTTAAAGAATCTGCTATATTCTCTTAATAACCAATAATTTAAAATTTTTAGGGTAGAACATGGCTAAATATAATCCATCACTTACTATTGAATTATATAAAGTAAATAAATTTGAACATAAACAACCGTTAGAGGAAGTTTTCAAGGTTATTGAAAGAGATTCCCTAGAAACGCGTTCAAGACTGATCAAGCAAGTTAGTATAAGACTTGATAAAATCAACCAGCCTACAGAGGATAAGCCATATTGGCTTCTTAATTTTAGCAGAATATTAAATGTTGCTCCTGGGCAGCGAAGTAAAGATGATCAAATTAAAGATATTGAATTAGACGAAGGTCATGACTTTGCAGAAGAAACAGCAGTTTTATACATCCCTCAAAGCGAATATATTTTAATTCAATATGCTCATCACGGTCCAAGAGTAAGTGCAATTAATGAGTATTTAAATATCTATATTCAAGATGTGAATGAAACCCCAAAACAATATGAATTTTTAGTGAAATTAAAACCAGATGCTGAAGCACGGTTGGATAATAAAGATATATTAACAGAGTTGGAAATTAAAATTCATCCCAATCAAATGACCTCCGCAATGAGGCAAGAAGGAAAAACATTGGCTCAGGCTATAGACACTGTTGGAAAATTAAACCCCAAAAGTGTCTATTTAAAAATCTCAGCAAAGCCTGAAGATGGTTTAATTAAAAATGGTATTAAAAAATTTCTAAAAATGATTGCAAGAGATGGTATTGCCTCTACTGTCAGGGCAACAGGTTTTGATGATGGTAGTGATACTCCTGAAACTGTTGATTTAATTAAAGATCGAGAGAAAAAAGTCTTTAAAAATGTACCTTTAAGTTCTAATAAAAGATGGTCTGAGGCCGTGCGATACGAACATCTTGAAAAAGCGTACAATGGATGGAAGAAAATACTCTTAGGTTCTTAATAATGAGCATATTCTCTGGTTTAAATCGTGAAAGATATGGCCCTATAGTATTAGCATTAGCTGCCTTTACTATTTGTATGGCCGTATATTTAAAATATGATTTATCTTTAACATCATGTTTTACAGATAAGAAAGCTGAGTTTTTATCTGTTGGCATTAGTTTAGGAGCAATTTGGGCTGGGTTTATTGGTGTCATTATGGGTTTATTTATGACACTAAGTAATACTGATATTTTAGAAAAATTGAAAGATTCTGGTTATATTAATGAATTACATAGCTATCTAATTAGTTCTATCAAGGGTTCTATACTTTTTTCTATGATTTCGTTTACGGGCTTTTTCTTTTTAAAAAGTAACTTTGAATATTATTTTTGTATATGGCTGGGAAGTATTGCTTATGCTGGAATGACTTTTCTCCGTGCCGCAAATATCTCTTATAATATTATGAAGAAAGTACATGAATAATTTTGCAAGGCTTAAATAATTTAAAATTACTAACCTGGCCTAGTAAGTATTTAAAAAATAATTCAAATTGAAACTCTACTTCCAGTTCTAAACAATTCTTTATATTTGCTTACTTTCTTAACCCGTCAATAAAATTAGCCCATTCCTGCATCATTTTTATTCTATATTCGAGGTGCTGCGCATGGTTATATGCTTGAGATACAGCATTACCAACAGTATGCGCTAGCTGTATTTCAATAGCATCATGCATATAGCCTTGCTCATGTAATGTTGTTGATGCAAGTCCGCGGAAACCATGACCTGTCATTTTACCTGTATAACCCATAGTACGAATAGCGCTTAAAAGAGCATTATTACTTAATGGTTTGGCAGTGCTGTGATTATAAAAAACAAATTGTTTGTTACCTGTAAGTGGCTGTAGCGCTTGAATGAGTTCAATAGCTTGTTTTGATAAAGGAACAATATGTGGTAAAGCCATTTTCATTTTATATGCAGGAATTCTCCATAACTGATTCTCAAAATCAATCTCATTCCACTCCATGTTAATGAGCTCAGCAGTTCTTACAAAAGTTAAAGTCATTACTTGTAAGGCAGTTTTAACCAGAATATTACCGTGATAATGATCCATCCTTTCTAAGAAAGGGGGAAACTCGGAAATATCTAAGCGAGCCATGTGCTTCACTTTACGAGGCTTGAGAGCTTCTTGAAGGTGAGGGGTTGGATCATTCTCAATTAGACCTTTACGTATCGCATAACGGAAAATACGTCCAGCTAAAGGAATAGATCGTTTAGCCATCTCCTGAGCACCACGTGCTTCAATTTGCTTAGCGCAAGCAAGGACATCTTTCCCTTTAATCTGATCAATAGGCATATGTCCTAACGCAGGAAAAAGGTCTTTTTCAAATACAGATAGGTCACGTAAATATGTACCTTCTTTAATAACAGCCTTACGATCCTCTATCCATTCCATAGCAAGCGCTTTGAAAAGAATGCTTTCATCAGCTTGTTGCTTCTTCTGCTTTTTCTCTTCATTGGGATTGATTCCGTCTTTAAGCTTTAATCGTGCTTCATCTCTAGCACGGCGAGCCTGTGCAAGCGTAGTTTGAGGGTATGTACCAATACTGAAGATATTTTCTTTACCATTCAAACGAAACTTCATTCGCCAATGCATTCCTCCAGAAGGAGTGACTTCTAGATACATGCCTTTTTCATCAGAGTATTTAGTTTTCTTTTCTAAAGGTTTTATTTTTCTGACTTGAGCATCTGTAAGCATGGCAATAAATCCACAGAATTGGGGGTATAATTTTAGGGGTAAAATATTATACCCCCAGTTATACCCCCAACTACATCAAGCTTGCAATAGATTAAGTAGATTGTATGAGACGTAAAAAAAGCTTAAACCCTTTAGATTTAAGCTTTTCTAGACCTTATGAGATTTCATAAGAATTGAATTTGGCGGTGAAAGAGGGATTCGAACCCTCGAAACGCTATAAACGTTTACACACTTTCCAGGCGTGCTCCTTCAGCCACTCGGACACTTCACCATGGCGGAGGATAATATCGAAAAACATAGCCATCGACAAGGTGAAACAATTGAATTCGAGCAAAAGTTTTAGCTCAATGATATGATTCGCAAAAATAGTGTCGATAATTGAAGACAAGCTTATGCAAAGTACTGCAAAAAAAGCCGCCTTGCCTGCGATGACCTTGGCAGCATTAGGGGTCGTGTTCGGGGATATTGGAACCAGTCCACTCTATGCATTGAAAGAATCCTTCCACGCTGCACATGGCTTGGGCATCACCCCTGCAAACGTATTGGGTATTTTGTCCATTATCTTCTGGACCATGACTATGGTCATTACCATTAAATATTCTGCAATTGTCATGCGTGCAGATAACAATGGTGAAGGCGGGATTATGGCTTTGCTTGCACTCAATTTGCGCAATACCAATTTTAGCCATCGGAAAAAATTACTGTTAATTTCGATTGGCTTTATTGGGGCTTCACTATTTTTTGGGGATGGGATCATCACCCCAGCCATTTCAGTCTTGTCTGCCGTAGAAGGCTTATCCATCGCAACCGATGCACTTGACCCTTATATTGTGCCGATTGCGATTAGCATCGTCACTGCTGTATTTGTCATGCAAAAGTATGGGACAGCCTTTGTTGGTAAGTTCTTTGGCCCACTGACCTTGTTGTGGTTCTTCTCTCTCGGTATTCTTGGGATTTCGAGTATTATTCAAACGCCTTTGGTTTTGGGCATGCTGAGCCCACATTGGGCATTTCAGTTTATCGTGACCAACCCTTTAATGGCCTTTTTCATTATGGGTGCGGTAGTGTTGACCGTCACAGGTGGCGAAGCCCTGTACGCAGATATGGGACATTTTGGTCCTGTGCCGATTCGTTTGGCTTGGTTTATTGTGGTTTTGCCGTGTTTACTGCTCAATTATGCAGGACAAGGTGCATTGCTCTTGCGTGATCCGACTGCGATTGAAAATCCATTTTACCTGTTGGTGCCAGAGTGGGGCTTGTACCCAATGATCTTCTTGGCCACTATGGCCGCCGTTATTGCTTCACAGGCCGTAATTTCGGGGGTTTTCTCTTTAGCGCGTCAGGCCATTCAATTGGGTTATTTACCACGTTTAAATGTGAAGCATACTTCAGATTCGGAACAGGGGCAGATTTATGTACCTTTACTGAACTGGATATTGTTGGCATCGATTATTGTCTTAATTTTAATCTTCCAAACCAGCTCACAGCTTTCGCATGCCTATGGTCTAGCGGTCACCATGACCATGTTGTGCGATACCTTATTGATTGCGGTATTTATTCGTTATACATGGAAATGGAGCATGCCAAAATTGGTGCTGCTGATTATTCCATTCCTTGTTTTAGATTTGGTCTTGGTGAGTGCGACCTCACTTAAAGTATTATCGGGCGGTTGGGTTCCATTGCTGATTGGCGGTATTGCATTCATGTTATTAATGACATGGAAACAAGGTCGCGAGTTAACCTTTGCCAAGCTTCAGCAAGATACATTGCCACTCGATTTATTTGTACAAAGTATTGGTGATCAAGCCAATTGGGTTGAAGGCGAGGCGGTCTTTTTAACAGGAACGCCAACCGTTGTGCCACATGCGATGTTGCACAATATGAAGCACAATAAAGTACTGCATCAAAAGAACATCATTCTCACCGTTAAAATTCAAGATGTTCCTTATGTGGAAGAGTCCAATCGCTTCCATGTTGAAACCATGAATCAGCATTTTTATCGTCTTGAATTGTACTATGGCTTTAAAGATGAAATGAACATTCCACAAGCACTTGAAGCGGTGTATCAAGCGATTGATTTGGAATATAACTTAATGCAGATCAGCTTCTTTGTATCGCGTGAACGAATTATCAGTACCGTGGGTGATGGTATGGCGCCGTGGCGTGAAAAGCTCTTTATCTCAATGCAACGGAATACCAGTCCTGTGAGTGACTTCTATCAGATTCCACCTAACCGTGTGGTTGAGCTCGGTAGTCAGATCGAGATTTAAAACCTCAATAAAAAAAACCAGCATATATGCTGGTTTTTTTTGGAGGATAAATCAGCTGAAGTCTTAGTTCATTGGATCATTTACAGGTGCTTCAGGCATCGCTTGGACAGGCTGTTCTGCTGAAGCATCAGGAAGTGCTTGAGCAGGAGCATTTGGTGATGGCAGTGAATCAGGCTCAACCGCATTGACAGGTGCCTCTGCTGATGAATCTAATTGCGGTGCAGCAGCTGGGGCAGCATTCATGTCTGTATTTGTCGTGGGTGTGACAGCATCATTTAACGCCGCTTCAGCTTGTTGTGCTGAGAGTTCTGCATTTGGTGCCAGCGGATGTTGCTCTGTTGGAGTCGCAGCGACTTGTTGTTGCGCTGTGGTATCAGGTGCGGCCTGTTGAACAGGGGCTTCACTCTGTGGTGATGTTGGCATCACTGCTTGGTCATTGGGTGCACCTTGGCCCGTTGGGCTGACAGGTGCTGCATTTGGATCAAGTAATTTAATTTGCCCTGAGCTTACGAGTTCTTGAATAGAACCCGGTTGACCATTAACAGTAGTCGTGACTTTGGCTTGAGAGAGACTTTCTAAGGTGTCACCCGGTTGGATAGGGGGCTCGGCGAAGGCAGAAGCACTTATCACTGTGCCGATTAAACCAAGAGAAGCTAAAATCTTAGAATGCATAAGAACTCCGTAAATTGCATGTATTATTTCGTTCGATTCATTTTTACCTTGGCATATTTTTTGAAGCGACAGCAATCAAAGATACGCAATCGCATCACGTTGCCGTAGAAAAACTCTACAAAAAAGACATTTTGTTACATGCAAAATCATCTAAATATGGCGTTTTGTTTAATTGTTATGCGAATAGAACTCGAGCGATATACTTCGTATACGCTGATTGTTAAGCTCGTGAAAAACCGATGTTTATTGTAGTTGTGATGGCGAAGAAGAAAAGTAGTTCAGGTAAGTCAGTCTTTAACATGTTTAATCAAAATGGCCTGAAAGTGATTTTAGGATTGGTGGCAACGGGAAGTTTTGCGATTGCCTTTGGTCAAGAAAAAATTCAGCAATACGTGTCTTTAAGCCCAAGCTCAAATTCAGCCTGTTTAGAACAATTTTATCGGGAAATTCCACCTTATTTACTCAAAGAAAGTTTAAGTAAACACAGCTATGCACTGTGCTTTAACGGTTTTAATGTGATGTATTCGGGCGTTTCGAAAACACCTCTCTGGGTTGCAGAGGCCCTGACGCCGCAGCGCCTGAGCCAAAAAATTCCACGTGAAGATAGTTTTCATGAAGAAAATAATGTTGCAACCGAACATCGAGCGACATTGTCGGACTACCGTGGTTCAGGCTATGACCGTGGACATATGGCACCGAATGCTGATATGCCCAACAAAGCCGCACAATTCGACAGTTTTTCTTTGGCCAATATGGTGCCACAGGCCCCTAAAAATAATCAGCAAGTGTGGCGTGAATTGGAAGAAGCCACACGGGCGCTTGTGACCAAGCAAAAGCTGGATGTTTTTGTGGTAACTGGGCCTGTATTTCAGGGCAAAAAGCTCAAGACCATTGGTCAGGGAGTGATTGTTCCGAGTGCGGTTTACAAAGCTGTCTATATGCCAAAAACGGGTGCAATCGGCGCTTATTACGCACCGAATGATAATTCACAGCAAGTAAGAATTGTCAGTGTCTGCTATTTGGAAGAGCAGTTGGGTGTGAATTTATTTCCGCAACTGACAGAAGAGCAAAAACGTAATACCTATAAACTACCGTTGACAGCAACGGCGGTAAAAGCCAATAGTGCAATTCAATACTCACATTGGGATGCGGAAAGTCAGTGTGCAGAAGAGGTTTCATCCGAGCAGCTCAAAGCCTTACAAAAAAACTTTAAATCGGGCTCTACTCAGTCGACTAGTGGTAGCACAGTCACAAAGGGCACGGGTATTGATGCGGCGGATCAAGATGCGATTGTGAAACAATTGGTCGACGCCTTATTGCAATATATTTTGCAGCTGTTACGTTAAAGTTCTAGGCAGTTGGATGTATAGCATTCGACTACATCACCCGCTGTTTGAAGAATAAAGAAGAGTAAAAATAAAATGTTTAAACCTTTTGTACAAGGTAACGAGTCCCATGCCATTCATGATTTGACCCTTGAAAATGACACGGACTGCGTCAGTATTTATGGCAATTTACAACTCACCAAAGACCAAGCCGGTTTAGCTGCGGCCAAAGCATTGCAGGCGTATCTGAATGCCATTGTGCAACAGCTTGAAAGTGAAGCTCAGCTTCCTGAGAAAATTGAACATCCGCAGTCGGGTGAAATTGACAATCCATTTTTATAACATACGCCTATCTATGTTCCATGTGGAACAATAAGAAAAGCCCACAGATTGTGGGCTTTTTTATTTAATGGATAGAGAAAAAATTAATCCTCTTTTTCTAAAATTTTATAAATAATAGCGCCGATAATGGCACCGACAATCGGAGCAACCCAGAACAACCAGAGTTGACTTAACGCGGCTGTTTCAGCAAATATTGCAACACCTGTACTTCGTGCAGGGTTAACCGAGGTGTTGGTCACAGGAATACTGATCAGGTGAATCAAGGTTAGGGCTAAACCAATCGCAATCGGTGCGAAACCAGCAGGCGCACGTTTATCTGTGGCACCCATAATTACGATCAAGAACATTGCGGTCAGTACAATTTCAATCATTAAAGCGGAGATTAAGGAGTATTTTCCTGGTGACAGTTCGGCATAACCATTGGTCGCAAAGCCTCCTGTACCAGCAAAACCCGCTTGTCCTTGGACAATCAGGTATAACACCCAAGCGGCTAAAACTGCTCCGACCACTTGGGAGACCACATAAGGGATCAGATCTTTGGTATCAAAGCGTCCACCGACCCATAAGCCGACACTGACCGCAGGGTTAAAGTGACCGCCAGAGATATGTCCAAGTGCAAAGGCACCCGTTAAAACGGTTAAACCAAAGGCAAGCGCAACGCCAAGAAAGCCGATGCCCAACTCAGGAAAAGCTGCTGCAAAAATGGCACTGCCACAGCCTCCGAAGACCAACCAAAACGTTCCGATGAATTCAGCAAGATATTTATTCATAATGCGCCTTTTGTAGTTATTGATGTTTTATTCGCGTAGAACTTTATATTTAACGAGAAAATGCTCGTTTTTCAATCAATTTAACAAAAAAAGCATGACATCCTGATGACGTGGATCAAACAGATCAGATTTTAGTGAAAATGCTGAATACGCCACTGCTGAGGTGTGACTTGGGTCCAGTGTTTAAAGGCACGTTGAAAAGCACTTTGTTCAGAGTAACTCAGCAACAGTGCAATTTCCTGTAAGCTGAGGTGTGGATCTTTTAAGTATTGCTCCGCCAAGATACGTCGGACTTCTTGCATCCGCTGTTGGTAGGTCGTGCCTTGTTGTTGTAAGTAACGTTGTAGCTGTCGGACTGAAAAATTCAGTTGCCGAGCAATATGTTCAATTTGATATTGGTTTTTTTGTAGGCCCGTTAAAATCGCATGCTGTAAGCGCTGGTCGATGTGAGTAGAGTTGGGAAGTTTTTCCAGTAAGGCTTCGGCTTGTTGTAAGAGCAGTTTTTGCAGAGTTTGATCACCTTGCTGAAAGGGCATGGATAATTCGCTGAGGGGAATCATCATCATCGGCCGGCTTTGAGAGAAGCGAACTTTACAATTAAAGTACTGCTCATACAGGGCCGTGTTTTTCGGTGCAGAGTGAGTAAAATGAACCTCGCTGAGCTGGATGTCATCATGGGCGACAAAGTGCTTCATAAACTGAATGATCAGCGCCATTGCCACTTCATTGCTGAGTTGTGTGGTCAGTTCAATTGGCATCTCCACCCAACCAAAGCATAGATTTTCACCTTCAACTGCAACATATAGAGAGCTGCCATCATAAATGAGACGGTGAAAGTCATGATAACGGGTGAGCGCCTCGCCTAAATTTTCGCAGGACAGCGCAATATAACCCAAAATGCCTAAATGCTTGGGCTGTACATACTTTGCAATCTCAAGTCCGAGCGCAGGGATGTGCAGGTGGCTGTCAAGATCATTCAGTAACTCTAACCACAGGGCATAATCAAAACGTTCTAAGTTCTGTGCTTTTCCAAGCTGTTCAGAAATTGGGTAGCCCACGGCTTGGCAATAGGCATAGAGTAAATGTCCCAGTCCACCGTAGACAGAACCTGTGTAATCTTTGAAATGTTGCATTTATTGGCTCTATTGTTCTTGTCGTAATTTGTCAATGAATTTGAATACTAGGGTCAATATTTAGCATAGTTTCCACATTATATTCAATCTGAATATAGGAGGAATTTGCCATGTGGAAGGGTTTTGTCGCAGGACTGGTGGTTGCCAATGCGTTTGAGTGGGTTGCACATAAATATATTTTGCATGGAACACACCGTGCTGGAAAGCCACGCTATAGCCCCGTGCCTGACAGCATGAAATCGCATTGGGAGCATCACCGAGAAGTACGGAAAACCACGTTTCACGATCATGGTTATGTTGAAGGTTGGAGCAATTGGCGCACTAAAAATGAAATCGTGTCACTTGCTGTCGTGGCGGGTGTGTTTGGGACCTTATTTTATCCTGTTTCCAAAGGCATGACTTTGTCTGTGTTGTACAGTGCAGGAAATTATTATTATATCCACCGCCGTGCGCACTTAGAGCCAGACTGGGCAATGCGTAAGATTCCTTGGCATTATGATCATCATATGAACTCCAATCAGGATGCCAACTGGTGTGTGACCAAGCCGTGGTTTGATTATATTTTAGGAACGCGGGTCATTTCCTCGCTGGATTTGCAAGAGCAAAATCCGCTAGGTATTGCTTTACCCCAAGCGGTGTCGAATAAGCTCACCCAGTGGGTCAATCAGGTCTTCCCTGCAAAATGGGTTAAGGCACCTGAAGCGATTCCACTGAACTCAGCGCAGACGACTGAAACGGTTGCAGGATAACGGAATAGGGTATTTTGTCGTGATTTGTCAATAATATTGGTATATATTGTCAATATTTCGTCATTTGAACATTCTATAGTAAAGCTGTTGATGAGGTGAAATCATCTCATGAGCACTAGTACGTCATTTTTCATTTTCCAGTTTAACAAGTCAATGTTGTAGTTATTCTAGGTTTATAGGGAGTCGCAAGACTCCCTTTTTTTATCTCAAAAATTGAGAGCATAATTGCGGTCAAGATCCAGCGAGCATTCTAAGCTTTAACATCTACTGCATAATAGAGGCACTGGCTGTGCCTGAGTACAGCGTAACTGAGCCTTTTAATTCGTCTGCTTTTTAAAGTCGGTTAAAATATAGCGATCCATTTCATCGGTATAGTCCGGGGAAAACTGAAAGCAAACATGCTCGTTGATGTTTAAGGTTTTGAGATCAGGGAAGCTTTGTCTGGCACGCGGACTATTGCTAAATAAAAAAGCTTCTTGATCACTCTGAAAGTAAAACACTTTTTCAGTGCTGATATTGTGCCGTCGGTAATGGGTGACCTCTGACCATTGTGTAAAAATACCACAAGCCCGAATTTGATCAGGTGCAATCAGCGCTTTTTCATAATACTGTTTAAACTGATATTTGCAGAAGCTGATATAGCTACACAGGCATAAACCGAGGAGTAGCAATACAGCCAGCATACCGAAAGGGCGGTCAACATATTTCTTCATCAAAAGAATGAAAACAAAACAGATCAATAGACCACAAATAAATAAGATTAGTTCTAAGTGATACATTTTTTCTCATCTTTAAAATGATAAAAAGAGTACTCGAAAGCACTCTTTTCATAGGTTTTACGGTGATGGTCTGTTTATAGACGCATTTCGATGCCTTGCTCTGCAAGGTATTTTTTCGCTTCAGGAATGGTGTGTTGTCCAAAGTGGAAAATCGATGCAGCCAGTACAGCGTCTGCGCCACCTTTTAAAATACCATCGGCCAAGTGTTGTAAGTTACCGACACCGCCCGAAGCAATGGTTGGAATGGTCACGCGGTCATTGATTTGACGCATCAGCTCAAGGTCATAACCTGCTTTGGTGCCATCGGCATCCATCGAAGTAATCAGCAGTTCACCTGCACCAAAGTCGGCCATTTTCACGGACCATTCAATCGCATCAATACCGGTTGGTTTACGGCCGCCATGGGTAAAAATTTCCCATTTGTTCTCGCCCGTTTTTTTTGCATCAATGGCAACCACAATACACTGTGCACCAAAGCGTTGCGATGCTTCTTGTACAAATTCTGGGTTAAACACCGCTGCTGAGTTAATGCTGACTTTGTCCGCGCCAGCATTGAGTAAGAGACGAATGTCTTCAACTTTGCGAACGCCACCACCGACCGTTAAGGGAACAAAAACCGTTTCAGCCATACGTTCAACAGTACGATAAGTCGTGTCGCGACCATTCGAAGTTGCGGTAATGTCTAAGAAGGTAATTTCATCAGCACCTTGTTCGTTATATCGACGTGCTACTTCTACTGGGTCACCTGCATCACGAATATCAAGGAATTGAACACCTTTCACTACACGACCGTTGTCTACGTCGAGGCAAGGAATAATACGTTTAGCTAGCATAATTTTTTCCAAAAATAACAGCCGATTATGAAACTTCGCGACTTAGATGCTACACCTTAATAGTCGGAGCGGGTATTCTATCAAACTTATGTAAGTTTTTTTGCAGGTTTTATATGTCGGTTTATACCACTTTGACTTTACAGGAAGTTCAGGCGTTTGCAGCACCTTATGGACTTGAGGTAATCGATCTGATCCCAATTCAAGGCGGTATTCAAAATACGAACTATTTTATTGTGTGTGAAAATGCTGTGCAGTATGTATTGACTGTATTTGAAGAAATGGATGAACAGGGCGCAGGCGAGTTGGTTCCTGTACTTGAGCATTTAGGTCAGGCTGGTTTAGCGGTTCCTGTACCTTTAAGTCACTCAGGCAAAGCCATTCATAGTTTAAAAGATAAACCTGCGCAAATTGCCCCACGGATGATGGGCAAACATCCCATGCCTGCGACCCTTGAGCAAGCCGAGGCGATTGCGGTTGCGCAAGCGCAAATGCATGTCGCACTGCAAGATTTTCCATTGGAGCGTGCAGAATACCGTGACCATGACTACTGGCTTGCTGTAGCGTTACAAATGAAACCGACATTAAGTGAGGCGGATCAAGCGCTGCTGAGTAAGTTGTTGGGGGTATATGATGCATTATCGGCGGTTTATCCGAATCGTCCAAAGGGCTTTATCCACTCGGATTTATTCCGTGACAACACTTTGTTTGAGGGCAATCAGCTCAAAGGCATTTTAGACTTTTATGAACTGAATAAAGATGAGTTCTTGTTTGATATTGCGATTACGCTAAATGACTTCTGTACCGAATATCCAAGTGTGCATTTAAATGAAGACAAGGCCATCGCATTCTTAAACGCCTATGAAAGCATTCGTCCTTTGACTGCCGATGAAAAATCTTGTCTAGAGCTGTATCTGGCAATGGCCGCTGCGCGTTTTTGGATGATGCGTCTACAAGTGGCACAAAAAAATGCAGAACAAGGCCGTACGGGGGATGACATTTTGCAGAAAAATCCTGCCGAAATGCGTAATATGGTGATTGACCGCCTAAAATTTGTAACTGCTTAAATAGGAAAGAAAAATGCGTGACCAAGGACGACTCGTTGAATGGTTTGATGAAAAAGGCTATGGCTTTATTCAGCCCAACGATGACAGCAAAGATCGCGTGTTTTTACATATCAAGGACTTTGCACGGCAAGGTCCTCGTCCTATTTTAGGCTGTGCATTGGAATACAACGTGCTTGTGGATGCGCAAGGGCGTTATCGTGCACAGCAAGTCAGTTATTTAAAAGCATCACAAACCCAAAAGAGCCCTACCCAAAAAGTCTTCCCGAAAAAGACCGAACCGGGTCAACGTTGGAGTCCAATGCAAATTGCGTCGGTAGCATACATCGTGTTTTTGGCGCTATTGGTACTCCTGGGGCGTTTGAGTGGATTGGTGCTGCTGTTGATTAGTGTGATGAATGCCGCCAGTTATTGGTTCTATGCACAAGATAAAGAGGCTGCACAAAATGGGCAGCGCCGTGTACCTGAAAATACATTACATCTCCTTTCATTTTTAGGGGGATGGCCTGCAGCATGGTTAGCGCAGCAAAAGCTACGACATAAAACACAAAAACAACCCTTTAGAAAGATTTACTTTTGTACAATTCTATTCAATATTCTTTTAATTTTATGGCTTATTTCTCCTTTCAATAGTTTGCCTATTTAAAGTTCAAGCCCACTTCATGAGGGACAATATGAATTATTCAGTCGATCAAGATCCGAATCGTAGTCTGACTTTTATTCTTTATATTTTGTATATCGTTGCGATTTTTTCCGCAGGCATTTTAGCCATTATTGCTTTAGTGATTAATTATGTGAAGCGTGGCTCTGTGCGTGGTTCCATTTTTGAGAGCCATTTTACTTGGCAGATTCGCACCTTTTGGTGGTATTTGATTTGGAACGTGATTGCCTTTGTGCCATTTATTTTCTTATTCTTTACGGGTGAAAATGCCACCGCTTTCGCAGGTGTCGCACTCGGTGCTTCAACATTCTGCGTGTCTGTGATTGGGTTGTCATGGGTGTGGATTGTATATCGTGCCATTAAAGGCATTATTCGTTTAAATGACAATCAACCGATGTATCAATAACAAGTGATGGGATTTAAAAAAGGGCGGTGTGCCCTTTTTTTAGGTCTGTATCTTTTGGGATGAGATTTATGCACCGAGATGAACCAAGCTGATGCAGCAGTGTCTCTATTTTTGCGCAGGCTTTTAAAAAGTACCTTACTAAATTGAGTTTCAAACTTTACTTTTTTATATTAATAACTTTACTTTTTTAATATTTATAACTTACATTTTTATTGATAAGTAATTACTTTTTTAATAATTATAATTTACATTTTTAATAAATTAACATTACATTAATGTACATTTATTTATATGAATAAATGCGTAGAGAATATTATTAAAAAATAGCCTTTTTTGACTAAGCGTAGAATCTTCCGCGACGACGTTTTAGCCCCAAAACATGGATGGCGCGAACCAAAACTGCATAAGAAACAGAATAGCCAAAGTGTTGTTCAAAAAGTGGAACTAAATCGCTAATATTCTGAAATTTTGTATTTTTAACAAATACTTGAAATTCATTCCAGTCTTTAATATGGCTAGGTGCTCCACGATTTTTCGCTGCTTTTGGAGACAAGCTACCTGTTTCCTCTTCGAGCTTAATCCATGCGTCTAAGGTCACACGAGAGATGTTAAATTCCTTGCAAACGGCAACCTTATAATCCGTGAGTTTATAGCGTTGAATCGCTGCTTTTCGAGTTTCTAAATCGTACTTTGGCATTTAATTCAATATTTTTAAAATAGCGAAGCTGTTATTATATGGCATAGTTGTTGCAAAAACCAAAATCACTAGATTAAAAAATGAAAAATGGTGATTTCGGTGAAAAATGCAGATTTTTCTTTAAAGAAAATGTCACTATGGCAAGTGGTCATTATTGGTGTGGCCTATATGACCCCGATGGTCGTGTTTGATACCTTTGGGATTGTGTCTGGGATCACCGATGGGCGTGTGCCATTGGCTTATATTTTGGCGTTGGTTGCAATGTTACTGACCGCATTTAGTTATGCACGTTTTAGCCGAATCAGTGGTGACTCAGGTTCTGCCTATAACTACACGGCACAGTCGTGTGGAGCCAAAGCCGGCTTTTTTGTCGGCTGGTGTTCACTGCTAGATTATATTTTGTTGCCTTTGGTGAATGCCTTACTGGCAAGTATTTACTTAGAAGCTGTGATTCCGAGTGTGCCGTATTGGCTATGGGTAGTTCTATTCACGGGTTTGGTTACGCTGATTAACTGTTTCCGAATCAACATTTTGGCGAATTTAAGTCTGTTGTTTGTACTTTTACCCTTACTGCTGATGGTTTTATTTATCTATCTAGTCATTCAAGGCGTGGGTTCTGAACAAGGCTATGATCATGTACTGACTTTAGCCCCGCTGTTTAATGGAGACAGTTCTGTTTTGCCTTTGATTGCGGGTGCATCGATTTTATGTTTTTCATTTTTGGGTTTTGATGCGGTCACGACCATGTCCCATGAAACCAAAGATCCCCAAAAGAATATTCCACGTGCCGTGCTGCTTACCACGTTGCTCGGGGGCGGGATTTTTATTAGTGCCTCATGGTTTATCCAGCTGTATTTTCCAAGCAATGTGCGTTTTAACAACCCTGACGAAGCCTTACCTGAAATTGTCCTCTATGTGGGGGGAGCACTTTTCCAAGCCGTATTTTTATGTGCCCAAATCATGAATACCTTCGCTTCAGGTTTAGCCACTCATGCCAGCGCTTCACGCTTAATTCATATTATGGCGAAGGATGGCATTTTCCCCAAAGCAACCTTTGGGCAGCTCCATGCAAAATTAGGTACGCCACTTTATGCCGTCTTAAGTATTGGCCTGATTTCGCTATCGGCCATTTTTCTAGATCTTGCGACTGTGGTCAGCATGATTAGCTTCGGTGCTTTGATTGCCTTTACTGCGGTGAATTTCTCGGTTTTTGTGAAGTTCTATCTGTTGGAAAAACAAACCCAAGGCATTAAAAACAAATGCCTCAATTTGATTCTTCCCTTGTTATCTGTATTGGTGATGCTTTGCCTCTGGGTCAATTTAGAACGAAATGCATTGATTTTTGGTTGCTCTTGGTTGGCGATAGGCATTGGTCTATTTATTTATAAGAAATTGAAAAGACAAAACATTGTGATTGGAAATGCATATTAAAACCTGCATGAAAATGAGATAGATATTGAGTGTGAATGAAATGAATATGAATAAACCGACATTTTTAGATGACGTTGAATACAAAGCCTGTTCTGCGGCACAAAGTGGTAAAGAGTGGAATTGGTTGAACCCGCAGTGTGGTGCGTTTAGTCATCCAGCCAATTACTACGAAAGTTCAATGCATGTATGGCATGAGTTTGAGCCTTTAAATGCAGATATCGAATGTGACGTGGTCGTTATAGGCGGTGGCTTACTGGGAGCATCGGCTGCACTGCATTTGTCGGAGCAGGGTGTCGATACGGTCTTGGTTGAAAAAAACCGAGTGGGCAGTGCTGCCTCAGGGCGTAATGGTGGGCAACTCACCCCGGGGTTGGCACGTTGGGAAGCCGAAACCATGATTGAGCACTTCAGCTTTGAAGAGGCTAAAAAGTTATGGCACTTTACCTCAACGGAAGCCATGACTTTGATAGATGACATTACTGAAAAATATGGCTTAGATGTGCAACGTAAACGTGGACATCTAACGGCCGCAGTACACCCAGGACATTTAGATGCACTGCATGAAGGGATGAAAGCACGTCAGTATTTAGATGAAAAAAATACCTCAATGTTGACCCAAGACGAATTACGTGAGCATGTGCAATCCGACAACTATTTTGGCGGTCAGTTGGATCAACTTGGGGGACATATTCATCCTTTAGCCCTGACGCGTGGTTTGGCTTATGGCTTTTGTCAAAACGGCGGCACGATTTATGAACAGACGGAAGTACAGTCAATTCAGGAGCGTACAGATGGTATTTATGTGACCACAGCCCAAGGCGTGATTAAAGCACGTAAAAGTGTGGTGATGGGCGTACATCATGCCTCATTTAAACTCTTAGAAGAACGCAATCAAACCACCATTCCTTTTTATACTTATGTGTGTACCACTGCGCCTTTAGCATTGGATTTGAAAGAACTGCTGCCGACGGATCTGCCTGTATACGATACCCAGTTTCAAATTGACTACTACCGCGGGGTTTCTAAAAATCGATTGTTATTTGGCGGTGAAGGCACGGGTTCGTGTTGGAGTCCTGAACAAACGCATGACTATTTGCTAGGGCGTATTCAACACGTATTTCCTCAGTTAGAGCAAGTCCAGCTTGATTTTGTGTGGAGTGGCACGACAGATTTAACCGTTAATGGTGCCGCGGATAGTCGCAAATTTGGCAGCCAATACCCAATCTATGCTGTTCAGGGTTGGAGTGGACATGGTGTTGCGCAAACGGTGCGTATTGGTAAAGCCATTGCCGATGATTTCTGCGGTGAAAGTGATGACTTTAATATGTTGACCCGTATTCAACATCAGAACATTCCTTTTGGTCGTGCACTGGCGCCGTTGGTCATTCCAATAGCCAAAAGCATGTATGGAATTGGAGCAATGATTAATCCGGGCAAGATGGTGTCATTCTAACCACCTGACCATACTGCTGAATTGGTGACCATTGATCACTCGATTCAGCAGTTTTTTCGTTTCGGAGATCGGCTAAAGTTGTTCGAGGTTCTTTTTCGACTTCAGCAGTTTCGGTTTCCATTCACTGATCATAATGCCAAACACCACCAAAAGCCCGCCCAACAAAGCCAGTGGTGCTAAGCGTTCTCCTGCAAGACGCCCAAACAGTGCTGCCCATACAGGCTCTCCTGCGTAAATAATCGCTGCTTGAGATGGATTGACTGAGCGCTGTGCCCAATTCATTACATATTGAATCACGGCACTGGCAAGCCCCAAGCCGAGTGCAATACTCAGTAAAGGCCATGAAAAGTCTGGAATGCGGTGTTCACCTGCCAATGGCATGGCTGCAAAGGCGAGCACAGAGGCAACTGCCAGTTGAATGACCGTCACTCGACCAATGTCGACTGTTGGGGCAAAATAACCAATTAGGATAATTTCCATCGCTATAGCAATTGCACCGAGTAGGGTTAAGGTCTGGCCAAAGTTCAGTGAAATTGAATTCAGGCTATTGCCTGTAAGTAAGACTAAGCCCATGAACGCACAGAGCGCACCAATCCAAATCATAAAATGGGGCACTTTACGAAAGATTAACCATAATAGTACGGGTACTAGGGGTACATACAGTGCAGTTAAAAAGGCAGACTCACTGCTACTGACTGTTTGTAGTCCGACCGTTTGTGTGCCATAGCCAATAGTGACCATACAGCCAATGAGTGCACCTGCCCACAAGTCCTGTCGGGTAATGTGTTTTAAATGTTGATAGGAAAATAAGCCAATAATTGTCGCGGCGCAGGCGAAACGACAGCCCACAAAGAACATGGGGGCGCTGTAATTTAAGGCGTATTTCACGGCCAAGAAGGTACCGCCCCAAATAAAGGTAATTAAAATCAGTGCAATGACAGGTGCTTTAGAGCCGAGCTGAGTATTCAACATAAAAGAATTGGTGTGCAATATATTGCACATAGCTTGTCATGCTTTGTTTTTATGTGCAATATATTGCTCAATGTTTTTTTGATTTATCTCTATGAAGTCTCCTGCGGTACTACAACACGTCAGTCAAAATGTGCGTCATTATCGAAGTTTAAAAGGCTTGAGCCAGCAACAACTGGCGGATTTGGCTGGTTTAAGCCGTCGTATGGTGGCTGGAGTTGAATCAGGGCAGGACAATATTAGTTTGGCGAAACTCAGCTTGATTGCCGATGTGCTTGAGGTCGATTTTGTACAGATTATTGCTGCGCCTGAACAGCAAGGGCAAGCGGTGGTCAATATTTTGGCTTGGCAGGGTACACAAGCACACAGTGAAGCAAAATTAATGGCCTCGGCGGCAGCAACACAAAAAGTTGAACTGTGGACATGGGTACTTGCCCCAAATGAGCACTATAGTGCAGAACCCGACCCAGTCGGTTGGCGTGAGATGCTCTATGTGATGGAGGGGGAGTTAACTTTGGATTTGGCGGGTGACATGAAAGTCTTAGGTGTAGGTGAGTCGATTGTGTTTTCGAGTGCCATCGAATACCAATATATCAACCGTGGAACTGTACCGTTAAAGTTTATTCGTAATGCAATTTATTAAGAAGCAGATCTTAAAAACTGATATTTAGCGCATAAAAAAGAGGTCAAAAGACCTCTTTTTTAAATTCAACAATTAGAGTGATTGTTCATCTAACAGCAATTGTGCTTCACGTAGGTTTAAACTGCCTTCGTAAATCGCACGACCGGTAATTGCACCCAAAATACCAGGTTGACCTTTGAGGTTACGTACGTCATCAAGGTTGGTCACACCACCTGATGCAATCACAGGTAGGCCAGAGTATTGTGCCAGTTGAACAGTTTGCTCAACATTGACCCCTTGCATCATCCCGTCACGCGCAATGTCGGTATAGACAATGCTCGATACGCCCGCATCGGCAAAACGTTTGGCCAAATCGGTTGCTTTCACATCGGTCACATTGGCCCAACCATCGGTGGCCACCATGCCATTCATGGCATCGATGCCGACAATGATATGACCTGCAAATTTCTTACAAGCTTCTTCAACAAACTCAGGGGCTTGAACTGCCTTGGTGCCAATAATGACAAAAGACACACCTGCTTCTAAGTAGTGTTCGATAGTTTCTAGTGAGCGAATACCACCGCCAATTTGAATTGGCAGTTCAGGTTGCGCGCGAGCAATGGCTTCAACCACAGGTTTATGAATTGGCGTACCAGCGAAAGCACCATTTAAATCGACCAAATGTAAGCGACGCGCGCCTTCATTTACCCAGTGCTGTGCAGTTGCAACAGGATCATCAGAAAAAACCGTATCGTCTTCCATACGACCTTGTTTTAAACGAACACATTTGCCATCTTTCAGGTCAATTGCAGGGATGATCAGCATGCTTTCGCTCCTAGCCAAATCTTAAATAAAATCAATGTCCGTCATCTTAGCAAAGTATTGGCAATTTTCTAAGCATCTGTTACAGCTTTTCATGACGACAAGGTTTTGTTGTTTTTTCTAATTCTTTGGAAATATCTTTTGGGAGTCGCTCTAAACGCCGCAATTCTTCAAAAACCAACAGCGCCGCATAGGCATCGGCAGCGGCATAGTCAACTTGTTCAGGCGTGAGCATTTTCCTTGCCCAATTTGAAGTGCTGACTTTTTTGCTTTTGGGGAAGTTGAGTTGAAACAGCAGGGCGATGGCATTTTTAATGCCGACAGGGTTGGTCAAACCAAAGCTTGCAAAGCATTTTGACAGCTCAACCACACCCTTGAGTTCAAAACCCTTTTTACGGAACAGATGGGCATCATTTTTTAGACCAAAACCCACTTTGAGCTGGTCTGGATTCGCCAAAAATGGTGCAAGGAAGCTCCAAATGGGTGGACTCATTTGAAACAAATAAGCATGCTCGATGCTGGCCAGTTGAATTAAATGCGGACCCGTGGAGACTTCTCCCACTTGAAAGGTCGGTTTGGACTCGCTGTCAAAACCGAAGATGGAAACCTGTTCTAGTTCAGCGCGGATTGCTTCACACTGTTCTAAGTTTTGAATGACATGAATTGCTTGTTTTGGCAAATTTTGAAAACGAGGAAATTGTTGAATTTCGACTTTACTGGGAAGGATGTGTTGAAAAGAAGAATCCATCATGCTTTGACTATGCCATTGTTGCTTAAGCCTAAAGCTTTTAGGTTGATTTAGCAAAACAGCCGACCTAGGCAGGCTGTTTTGCACAGGTGATTTTAGGACATAAAACCAGCCGCAATACCGCCGATAATTGCTAAAACGAAAATCACGATGTAAATCCATGCCAAAACGGCTTCCCAGCCTGCGGTTGGGCGTGGTGAGCCATAGCTGTTGCTACGATCATCGCCTGGTGCGAAAATCAGGTAAAGCATTAAGATCACGTTGGCAAGAGGCACCAGCATCAACAGTGATAACCATCCCGTATGGTTGCGGTCATGTAGGCGACGAATAGTAAATACAAAAGTGAAGTACATGAGCGCAACATAGATCAGGACGATAAAAATCATGCCGCCACCGAAGTTACCTGTTTCCAAGTTCACAAATGTATTAGGAAAGATGGCGATGAAAATACCAAGAATAATTGACGCTACAATGGCAAGTAGACAGTTCCATGCTAGGTATGAAAAACGTCCGAAACGACCTGCGGCATTCAGCGCAGATTCTTGTGCATATTGAGTCATAGTGACTTACCTTATCGTTGTAAATTAAGTTTTTTATAAATAAAAATGTCTAAAAAGCAGGCAAATCATAATCAAATTTGGTGACAATGAAAAGGTATTGTAATTATTTGGTGTGTAGTAGTGTACTGTAAAACAAAAACTTTCTATTAATATTAGATTAGAACATTGAATTAGTACCCGATCACTAGAATTCCTTTTAATGGAAGAATAATACGCTGTGAGGTGTAAAGCGTATCTAAAAATTGATAGACCTTTTGAAAATCATCTGATTGGCGGTAAGTATTTCGTACAGCTAAAACTAGATAGTCGATATTAACCATCATACTGGCTTGGAATATATCTTTTAAAAACTGGTTATTGACGACTGCACGTCCAGCTTCAACTTCAATAACGATTTTTTGCTCGAAGTGAATGGCATCGGCTAAGAAACTTTTAGAAGCTTGGTTGTTATAACCGAATAGGACTGGAACGGGGATTTTATCTTCGGCAGATTTACTTTTTTCAACTTTGAATCCAATTTTTTCAAGTCCATTTGCAATAGTAAGAAGAACTTCATTGCTGGAAAGTTGATGTGTTTGTGAACTTATACCAGTAATGTGCTGTTTAAAGACTTCAGTAATCTCTAAAAGTTTTGGTGCTGTTGGGTAAGAGCGAGGAAAGCATTGGAATTGGAGCATTTGTCATACATTTCTAAACTGTTATTGGTTGATAATAAGAGAAAAGCTCAACCGAAGTTGAGCTTTTTCAATCAAACAGAGGCTGGAATAAATTAAATTTTCCATTCCACAAAGTTTTTCAGCAGTTGTAAACCTGCGGTATGACTTTTTTCAGGGTGGAACTGGGTCGCAAACAAATTTTCTTGATGAATGGCTGTGCAGAACTCTAAACCGTAGTCACAGGTCGCCGCCACAATGCCAGAGTTCTTCGGTTCAACATAAAAGCTGTGCACGAAGTAAAAACGTGCATCTTGCTCAATGTCTTTCCACATTGGATGACTCGGATCGGCTTGATGAACTTGGTTCCAACCCATATGGGGTACTTTCAAGCCGTCTACATCAGGAAAGCGTTTCACACTGCCTTCAAAAATACCGAGAGCATCCACTCCGCCATTTTCTTCAGAGCGTTGCATGAGCGCTTGCATACCCACACAAATCGCTAATACGGGCTTATTAAATGCCGCATGACGAACGACTTCATCAATCCCTGCTTCATGCATGCCTTGCATACAGTCACGCATAGCACCTACGCCAGGGAATACAATTTTATCAGCTTGAGCCACTAATTTGGGGTCATTGGTTACATCGACTGTTGCACCAACATGCTCAAGCGCTTTTGCTGCTGAGTGTAGGTTACCCATACCATAGTCAAGAAGGGCAATACGGGTCATTACAAACTACCTTTGGTTGAAGCAATGGTGTTGGTTGCACGTGGGTCAATTTCACAGGCCATACGAAGTGCACGCGCAAATGCTTTGAACACACTTTCAATTTGGTGGTGGCTATTTTTCCCTTTCAGGTTATCAATGTGTACTGTCATGAGCGCATGGTTCACAAAGCCTTGGAAAAACTCAGAGAAAAGATCCACATCAAAACGACCAATCATGGCACGGGTAAATGGAATATCCATAAACAAACCCGGACGGCCCGATAAGTCCACCACAGCACGGCTTAAAGATTCATCTAACGGTGCATAAAAATGACCATAACGACGTAAACCTTTTTTGTCACCTAAAGCTTTAGCAAAAGCCTGTCCAAGCGTGATACCACAGTCTTCAACCGTGTGGTGATCATCAATTTCCAAGTCGCCATCACATTCAATATCAATATCAAATAAGCCATGTCGCTTGATTTGATCAACCATATGATCTAAAAAGGGAATACCTGTGTTGAGCGTGCCTTGACCCGTACCATCGAGGTTTACACGAACTCGAATTTTGGTTTCGTTGGTATTTCTTACCACTTCACTGATACGTTCTGTCATAGACACGTTCCTCAAAGACGTCAAATAATTGATGTAAAATGTTTCGCCGTAACGAAGTCACCGCATATTAGATTGCTCAGGAGGGTTTATCAATGCCTATTACCGTACACGCTTATACTTCACTGGAAAAAGAAGAGTTGCGCAGCCAGCTAGAGCGACTGTACGACACCAGTCCTGAATTTGGCGATGGGCATGATGCCGTAGAACAACTTGAGCAAAATCTAGCTCAGTATACCTTACTTTACACCGCAGAATTTAATACTAAAGTCATTGGCGCCATTTGGTGTAGTGGGCAGGGTGAAAATAAAACCTTAGAATACATCGTAGTACATCCTGCTAACCGTGGACGAGGGGTTGCGGAGCGGCTGGTTGAAGAAGTCTGTCGTATGGAAGAAGCCAAAGGTGTGAAAGTGTTCGAGCCGGGCTGTGGTGCGATTCATCGTTGCTTAGAGCACATTGGTAAAATTTAAGCTTTTTTAAAGCAGTCTTTGGGCTGCTTTTTTCATGAATAGTGATGGTGACGTGCTTTAAGTGCAAAGAATGACTCAAAAAATGTACGAAGGGTGCTGGGTTTGCTGTAAAAGTAAACACTCAACTGATTTTTTTGAAAACGGACTTGACGCTGCTTCGCTTAAACTGTTTAATACGCGACATCGGCGTGATAGCTCAGTAGGTAGAGCAACGGATTGAAAATCCGTGTGTCCCCAGTTCGATCCTGGGTCTCGCCACCATATTCAAAATCTTATTTAAAGATTTCAATCCCTGATCCCATCAGGGATTTTTTTTGCCTGAAATTTATTCGATCAAATAAAAAAGTGATGATTTTTATTGACTATTCATCCGAGATACGGCTTAATACACGGCATCGGCGTGATAGCTCAGTAGGTAGAGCAACGGATTGAAAATCCGTGTGTCCCCAGTTCGATCCTGGGTCTCGCCACCATATTCAAAAAAGTCTCAAACAATGTTTGGGGCTTTTTTTTGTCTCATGAAAAGTAGGATTGTATAAGATGTTGGACAACATCATGCTTTGGCTCTTGGAGAATGTGCTAATTTTGAGTCAAAAATAAGACTGAGAATGGCTTATGAAAGACCGCTTTTCATCGGGAAGTCAGCTTTATCAACTCGCACGTCCGAGTTATCCAGCGAGTTTGATTCAAGAAATACTCAAGCATGTAGTAACTCCTCAATTTGCGTGGGACTGTGGTGCAGGATCGGGGCAATTAACTCAATTGTTGGCGCCGCATTTTGATGCCGTGGTGGCGACAGATATCAGTGTGCATCAGTTACAACATGCACCTTATTTTGAAAATGTTAGTTATCAAGTTCAGTCTGCAGAGCACACCAGTTTTGCCGAGCAGAGTTTTGATTTAATCACGGTGGCTCAAGCCATTCATTGGTTTAACTTTGATAGCTTTTATGCAGAAGTGCGGCGGACTTTACGACCTGAAGGCATTTTGGCGGTCATTGGCTATGGTTTAATTCAGCTGCAGCAACCTGAGTTACAGGGTTGTATTGAGCGACTTTATTTTAAGACTTTGAAAGGCTATTGGGATGCCGAACGTCGTTATATCGACGAGGCCTATCAAACCATTCCTTTTCCCTTTGAGGAAATAGCGACGCCTGAATTGTCGATGTCGTTTCAATGGTCTGCTGCTCAATTGTTGGATTATTTAAATACATGGTCTGCACTGAAACATTATCGAGCGAAAAATTCAGATGACCCCTTATATGAGTTCAAAGCATTCTTTGCCGTTGATGATTATGCGAACCAAGTCTTTGCGCTTAAATTTCCAATTTTTTTAAGATTGGGCCGTCTACCTGTATCGGCGCATTGAGTGTCTAAGCTTAATCGGCAATCAGACGTTTACCGAAGCACACGACTTCGATTTCCTCATAACCCAGTTGCTCATAGAAGCTTTGCACGTCGATGTTTTCTTTACGTACAAGCAGTTGTAGTTTGGGACAGCCTAACGCAATCAGGCGCTTCTCAAGCTGCTGTATAAGTGCGGTTGCGACCCCATTGCGTTGAAAGTGCGGATGTACTGCCAAATAATTAATCCAGCCGCGATGGCCATCATAACCACCCATCAATGTGGCGATGAGTTGTTCATCTTTAACGGCCAGTAAAAATAAACCATCTTTTTGCGCAGTTTTTCTAAAAATATCAATTTCAGGGTTGTTCCAAGGGCGAGTGAGGTCGCACACCTCCCAAAGTGCAATGACGTCTTCTAAATCTGTTTCGAGATAGGGGCGAATAATGAACATGAGCTTGGCATTTTTATTTTTTGGATGCCTTTAGATTAATTGAGTTTTTTTATTTTGATAAGTGTTTTATTGCACTTTTCATCAGACATAAAAAAAACGCCCAAGAGGGCGCTTTTTTTAAACTTTAAATTAAGCAGATTTTGCTTCTGCTTGAACAGGAAGCATGTGGCCTGTTTCTTCAAAGTTAGAATGCCAAGACAACGCTTCACGTAGAAGGTGAGGTGTATGACCACCTTTTGCACATGAACGATCGAAGTAGTCGTTTAATGCATCACGATACAGTGGGTGTGCACAGTTGTCGATAATCGCACGAGCACGTTCACGCGGTGCTAAACCACGCAGGTCAGCCAAACCTTGTTCAGTCACAAGAATGTCAACATCGTGTTCAGCATGGTCGATGTGCGACGCAAACGGTACGATTGAAGAGATGTCGCCACCTTTCGCAATTGATTTGGTTACGAAGATCGCCAAGTGTGCATTACGTGCGAAGTCACCTGAACCACCGATACCATTCATCATTTTCGTACCGCAAACGTGAGTTGAGTTTACGTTACCGTAAATATCAAATTCAAGCGCAGTATTGATGCCGATAATACCTAAACGACGAACCAATTCAGGGTGGTTCGAAATTTCTTGCGGACGTAAAACCAATTTATCTTTGTACGCTTCAAGGTTATTAAATACTTTCTCGCCGTATTTTGCAGAAAGGGTAATTGATGAACCTGAAGCAAACTTCATTTTACCTGCATCGATCAATTCGAAAGTACAGTCTTGCAACACTTCTGAGTACATCACGAGGTCTTCGAAGTTCGAATCTTTAAGGCCTGTGAGTACAGCATTGGCAATTGAGCCAATCCCTGCTTGTAATGGGCCTAAGTTTTTCGGTAGACGCTCTTCAGCTACTTCTTTTTCAAAGAATGCGATTAAGTGGTCTGCAATGCCTTGAGTTTCATCATCTGGCGCAGTTACCGTTGATGGAGAGTCGTGCAAGTCGTTGTTGATGACGATACCGACGATTTTTGCAGGATCGATATTGATCGCGTGCGTACCAATACGCTCATCCACTTGAGTCAATGGAATCGGTTGACGTGTCGGACGGTAAGTTGGGATGTAAATATCGTGTAAGCCTTCAAATGCAGGGCTTAAGTTGGTGTTGATTTCAACAATCACTTTTTCTGCGAAAATTGCAAAACTTGCAGAGTTACCTACCGACGTTGTTGGAATGATGCCGCCATCTTCAGTAATCGCAACTGCTTCAATGATCGCTACATCTGGCTTTTTCAACTGAAGGTTACGCATTTGCTCAACAGTTTCAGATAAGTGTTGGTCAATGAACATCACTTCGCCATTGTTGATAGCTTTACGTAAAGTGTTGTCCACTTGGAACGGTAAACGACGTGCCAATACACCCGCTTCAGTCAATTGCTTGTCTAGGTCATTACCTAAAGAAGCACCAGTAATTAATGTGATTTTTAAAGGATTTGTGTGTGCACGTTTAACCAATGCCAAAGGTACAGCTTTCGCTTCGCCAGCACGAGTGAAGCCACTCATACCTACAGTCATGCCATCTTCAATAAAAGCAGACGCTTCTTCTGCACTGATGACTTTATCGTGAAGTGAAGCTAAACGGATACGATCTAAAGACATGGTTTACTCTCGTTAATATTCTGGATCTGGCACCGATTGTACCGATCAAGAACGACATTGTGCATACCTGTTAGGCTAAGGTCTAATTTTTTGAAAAAATGTGGGTATAAGGGATTCTGATGGTTTATAAGTGTTTGAAATATATTTGGTAAAATTAAATTGTTGAATAGTTGAACAAAATCGTTTGATCAACTATTGTACAAAGTTTAGAAATGCTCAACCAAGGTTTGCTTTAATTTTTCGAGTGGGTTGCTGCTGGAAATTTCAACATCTTGATTGTGATGAAGAGGCAGCGAAATAATTGCTTCAAGTCCGCCTTGTTCCCGATTATGAATGCTGAGTTGACCTTGGTGAATGTCAACAATGCGTTTCACAATGGCGAGACCTAAACCACTGCCTTGGACTGTTCTGGCTTCATTGCCACGAACAAAAGGCTGCATAAGTTCTTCAATTTGATCGTCAGGAATACCTTCTCCATGGTCTGCTACGCTAATTAAAATATGTTCATTTTCCACTGTTGCGGAAAGTTCAATCGGCTCAGCACCGTAGCGTTTTGAATTATTAATCAAGTTACCAATCAGGCGTTTAAGAGACAGACTACGTGCCTGAATAATCGGTAATTCAGCAGGTTCAAAACGAATATCCAGCGGTTTGAATTGCACCACCAATTCTTGTAACAGCATATTTAAATCGGTGTCTTGGATTTCCTCATCCGAGCCGTCACGCATATAGGAAATGAACTGATTTAAGATCGCGTCCATATCTTCAACGTCATAAATCAGCCCTTCTTTTAAAAAATCATCATCGGGCATCATTTCTGCACTGAGTCGAATACGGGTCAGTGGGGTGCGTAAGTCATGTGAAATCCCTGCCAGCATAATCCGGCGGTCACGTTCAGTCTGATCAAGGGTGTAAATCATGTGATTAAACGCTTGGTTGACCTCGCGAATTTCTTGAGGGCCGTGATTGGTCTCTAAATAAGGCGCTGTGCCTGTTTTACTATAACTGTTGGCAGCATTTTGCAGACGACGCAGTGGGCGATTGAGCTGTCGAACCAAGGTTAAAATAATGGCTGCTGCAATCAAGGGGACGCCAAGTAGCCAGCCGAAAATTAGCTCAGGGCTGTAGTTGGCATAAGTTTTCAGTGGTTCTCGGACCCAGTTGCCGTTCATTTCAGGAGTTTGAATCCAAATACGCGGACTGGGCTTAAACTGGAAATACACCGTGGCATGTTCGACTTTTAATTCTTTGGCCAGCTTAGCTTCAATTTGGTTGGTAAAGAACTCGGCAATCACCTTATCTTTGACATTAGGATATTCTTTGGGATCGGTGACGTATTCAATCCCGACGCGGCTTCTTAACCAGTCATCGACATCGACTTCAGTATTTTGATGATAAATCCGTAAATCGGGGTTGTTGAGAATTTCTATTTCAACAGCAAGATAGCGAGCATGTTGCTGGATTTCTGGAAGATATAGAGTTCGCCAAAAGAACCACAAAGACATAAATAAACTGAAAAATACAATGAAGAGTACCAGTACGGTGGTGCGCATGGCAGCAGAACGCGGCTTGATTTTATCTAAAAAGCGTTCCCAACGCGTGCGTTTCCGTTCTGAATACGCTTCGTAATCTGTAAATTTTTGAGGGTCGATGGGTTCGAGTTTCACGTGATTTCCTGTTTCTATGTAAGAGACATAGTTCAATGGTGACAGGTATGCGATACGCGAAAAGTCATCTGCAATTGTTCGAGGCAGGAGGTCTGGGTGTTATAAAGTTTCTGCGAGCATGATGTTGAAATGCAGAAATATGCCGAGTTTTGCAGATGACAATGGTTTTGCTTACTTTTGTCGAAACAAAAGTAAGGCGAACCGCAGGTTAATCGATAAAGTTGAGCTTAATTTTAGGACTCCGTCGTGCTGATTATTGCTACTCAGCTTAAAAAGACCGAAGCCGTATTTTTTAGTTTTGAATTATTCCGCGCCATCTGGAACAAATACATAACCCACACCCCAAACCGTTTGGATATAACGCGCACGCGCAGGGTTTTCTTCTACAAGACGACGAAGGCGCGATACTTGGACATCAATCGAACGTTCCATTGCACCCCATTCACGGCCACGCGCAAGGTTCATCAATTTGTCGCGAGTCAAAGGCTCACGTGGATGTTGTACCAAGGCTTTCAGTACCGCAAACTCACCTGTAGTTAGGGTCACGACTTGACCTTCACGCGTTAGGGTACGTGTAGATAAATCAAGTGACCATGGCCCAAAGCTGACCACTTCCATTTGTTGGCTTGGTGCGCCTGGAACTTCACGGACTTGGCGGCGCAGTACGGCGCGAATACGTGCTAACAACTCATTTGGATTAAATGGTTTCGGTAAATAGTCATCTGCACCCGCTTCTAGACCTGCAATACGGTCTGAGTCACTGCCACGTGCGGTGAGCATAATAATAGGCGTATCTATATTGGATTGACGTAGACGACGACAGATGCTTAAACCATCTTCAACAGGGAGCATGAAGTCGAGCACAATCAGTGAAAACAGTTCGCGTTGTAAGAGACGATCCATTTGGGTTGCGTCATGCGCTGTTTTCACCACAAAGCCTTTATCTTCTAAAAAGCGTTGGAGTAGCGTACGTAAACGCACATCGTCATCTACCACTAAAATGCGTTCAACGCGATCTGCGTCGCTATGTACAGCATCTGTTTTTTCAGCAGGTACAACTAAACTCATTGAAGTGCTCCTTTATTCTTTATTGTCATCGTAAACAAAAGTCGGGATAGTCTTGAGTATACGACTCATTTGTATGTCTTTACTATGCTCTAAAGCAACAAATATTGCAGGTAAAATCAAGACATAGATACCAAATGTATACATCTTAGCCCATAGAAAAAAATGGCAAAGAATACCTAAAAATAAGATTTAACACTGAAAATGAGATGGATTTATGAAATTTGCCTGAAATATGTCACATTTAAGCCATTAAATTAATAAAAACAGTTGTGGATTTTATAGTCTTGGTCTTTATAATCATGGCTTTTAGTACATATCCTTGTGGGATCACATACGATGACTGACTTAGTTCAGCAGTTGGCAAAAGAAATTGCCGTACGTCCAAATCAAATCGAGGCTGCCATCAAGTTGATTGATGAAGGTGCTAGCGTTCCATTTATTGCGCGTTACCGTAAAGAAGTCACGCAAGGCTTAGATGATGCGCAGTTACGTCAGCTCGATACACGTTTGGCTTATTTACGTGACTTATTTGAACGTCGCGACAAGGTAATCGAATCATTAAAAGAACAAGACAAATTGTCTGATGATTTATTGGCACGTGTAAATGCTGCTGAAACTAAAAATGCCTTAGAAGAAATTTACGCACCGTACCGTCCAAAACGGACCAGTAAATCATTTAAAGCCAAAGAAGCAGGCTTAGGTCCGATTGCAGAGAAAATCTTTGCAGAAGCGGTTGATCCAGCTGAAGCATTGGCAGGCTTTAGCCATGAAGATTACCCAGATCTAGAAAGTCAGTTGGATGCGATTCAACATATTCTAATTGATGATTGGGCGCAGAACATTGCACTGACCACTGAACTTAAGGCCACGTTTGCAAAAACGGCCACTTTAAAAAGTTTAGTGGCAAGTGATGAAAAAAAAGAAGTTGGCAAAAAATTCCGCGATTACTTCGACTTTTCTGAAAATTTAAATAAAGTCCCGTCACATCGTTTATTGGCTATGTTACGTGGTCGTCAAGAAAACGTTTTAGGTTTAAAAGTTGATGGTGAAGATGATGCACCATTGGCGCGTATTGAAACAGAATACAGCCTTGACACTGCACAGCCGCAAGCACGTCAAGATTACTTAAAACAAACGGCTAAATTGTTCTGGTTAGGCAAGGTTCGTCCAAGCATCGAACATTCGTTGCTCACCGAAAAACGTCTTGCAGCTGAATCTGAAGCAATGGATGTTTTCGCTGAAAACTTACGTCATTTGTTGTTGTCTGCGCCTGCGGGTGCACGTACAACGTTGGGTGTAGACCCTGGAATCCGTACAGGGGTGAAATTGGCTGTGGTGAATGCATCGGGTGATGTACTTACACATAGCACGATTTATCCATTTGCACCCAAAGATGATAAAGCGGGTTCAATTGCAGAACTTGCCCGTTTATGCCGCGAGTTTAATGTTGACCTGATTGCCATTGGCAATGGTACAGCAAGCCGTGAAACAGAAAGCGTTGTGGCTGAAATGATGGCTGCAAACAGTGATTTAAAACTGACACGTGTTTCTGTATCAGAAGCGGGTGCATCGGTTTATTCAGCATCTGAATTGGCTTCTGCGGAGTTACCAGAGTTAGATGTGTCGATTCGTGGTGCAGTGTCGATTGCACGTCGTTTACAAGACCCATTGGCTGAACTGGTGAAAATCGATCCAAAATCGATTGGTGTAGGTCAGTACCAACATGATGTGAACCAAACTGGTTTAGCGAAAACCCTTGAAGCAGTTGTTGAAGACTGTGTGAACTCAGTGGGTGTGGATGTTAATACTGCATCATCTGCTATCTTGGGTTATATCGCAGGTTTGAATAAGTCGATTGCACAGCAAATTGTCGATTTTCGTAAAGAAAATGGCCGTTTCGACAACCGCCAAGATTTGAAAAAAGTACCGCGGTTAGGCGAGCGTACTTTTGAACAAGCGGCAGGTTTCTTACGTATTCAAGATGGTTCAGAGCCACTGGATGCTTCTGCTGTTCACCCAGAGTCTTATGCGCTGGTGGGTAAAATTGTTGAAGCGAAAGCGACGACAGTGAAAGATATCATTGGTAACTCTGAAATCATTCGCCAAGTGAATGCTGAAGAATTTGCAGATGAGAAATTTGGTTTACCAACTATTCAAGATGTACTGTCTGAACTGGAAAAACCAGGTCGTGATCCGCGTCCAGAGTTCCGTACAGCAAAATTCCGTGAAGACATTACGGAAGTTGCGCAACTGACTGAAGGCATGCAGCTTGAAGGCGTCGTGACCAATGTGACGAACTTCGGTGCTTTTGTGGATGTGGGTGTACACCAAGATGGTTTAGTCCATATTTCAGAATTGGCCAATGAATTCGTTGCAGATCCGCATAAAGTGGTAAAGCCGGGGCAAATTGTGCAAGTACGTGTACTCACTGTAGATGCTGAGCGTAATCGTGTGAATTTGTCGATGCGCCCTGAAGGTGCTGAAGCGCCTAAAGCTCCGCGTCAACCACGTCGTGAAAATACAGAGCGTAGTGAACGTAAACCACAAGGTAAACGTCCACAACAAGCACGTTTGCAAGGCGAGCGTGCTCAAACAAACAAGAAGCCGCAAACGGCTAAACCTCAAGAAAATAAAATTGGTGGTTTAGGTGCATTGTTACTTCAAGCAGGGATTAAAGGTTCGAAATAATCTTTAAGATTTGAATAAAAAAAACCTCCCAAGTGGGAGGTTTTTTTATGGTTACTTTTATCCGTTGATGATGGGCACGATCCAACTGGTGATAATCAGCATAATGCCAAAGTGCCCAAGCTTTCGGCAAACTTTGACAAAAGTTGGAGCGGGTTGTTCTAGTCGAGTGGCATAATCTTTGAGGCTTATGGCTTGGGTGCTGCGGCTATGCCACAGGAAAACAGCAAGATCGATACAGATTAGAATCGTCCCGACATTGGCCACGATATCCATCATCACATAATCTTGTAAATACAGGCTCCTGCCTACTCGGTAGCAGAGATAAATCGCAAAAGCGATACACACATATTGCAGTACGAAAGTAAAAGCGCGCATAAATTCACAAAATAAAAAAAGACGGCTGTTTATAACACAAAAAGTAGAAGGGTCACGTCGTCTTTATCTTTTGTCCACAAAAAAAGTATGAGTCTTAACTGATTAGGCTTTGTGCAATTAGGCTGGAAAAAATGGAGACTAAACCTATTTTTGAAAAAATATTACAATACATGCTTGATGATTGTGAGGTTGGCTTATTTTTTGTTTCTAGCGAGTATATTTCACTCGTCAGTGGGGTAGGCTGTTGAGATGCGCGTTGGCTCTTAAAGCCAAATTCGAGTAAGATCATCAGCAAACCACCATGAATCAGCACTTGCCAGATTGAAATATGAGAGAGGGTGAGTTCTGTATACAGATTAAAAGCAGTGATTGCAGCAAAGATGAAGCAAAAAAGCTTGAATAAATAAAGTGCCTGCATTTCTTTTCCCCTTTTATTGTTGCTCTTATGGTGGACTTTTTTTCTTAAGCGAATATTAAGAACTATAAAAGAGTTGCGAAAAATTTAGCTACCCAACCTTTAATCAAAGGTTGGGTAAATTGTAAGAAAACTTACCAATGTTCACCTGGGAACAAGCGTGCATACGCTTTTTGTACCCAGTTGAGTTTTTGCGGTTCACCTACTGACGCAGTGGAACTTGGGAATAAGTTATAACCAATCGACATCAGCTTATTGTTGATATCTGGTGCAATTGAATAAGTGATCGATGCCAAACGACCTAAGTTGGTTGCGACTTTCTTCGGACGCTTCACAATCGCATAAGCAACCAGATCTGCTGCCTGTTCAGGCGAAAGGGTAGGAACGTATTTATAAATTTTTGTTGGCGCAATCATCGGGGTGCGTACCAAAGGCATATAAACCGAAGTAATCGCAATTTTATGTGAATGCACTTCGGCAGAAAGACAGCGACTGAATGCATCTAGTGCCGCTTTAGACGCCACATAGGCTGAGAAACGAGTGGCATTTGCCAATACGCCAATCGAGCTAATGTTAATAATATGCCCATCACGACGAATCATCATTTGTGGCAGGATGTTCATGACTAAACGTACCGCACCAAAGTAGTTAAGCTGCATGGTGCGTTCAAAGTCGTGGAAGCGTTCCGCTGACTCATGTACAGCACGGCGGATCGAACGACCTGCGTTATTAATTAAAATATCAATATGATCGACTGAAGCTAAAATCTGCTTAGAAACTTCATCAATCGAGTCTAAATCATTTAGGTCACATGGAAAAACAGAGGCTGAACCCCCTTTGGCTTCGATTTCTGCTTTAACTTCTTCTAATGTTTCTTTGGTGCGCGAAACTAAAAGGACGTGTGCTCCTGCGTCAGCCAGTTTGTGTGCAACGGTTAAACCAATACCACTTGAAGCGCCTGTAATTAAGACGGTTTTTCCATTTACGCGTTCTTTAAAAAGTCTATCTATTCTTGAATTCACGTTATCATTCCTGATCTAAGTCAAATATTTGAGGGTTATGGCTGTTTTTGTATTCGATTATTTAGGCTGCATTTTCGGAGAAATGTAGCGGCTTTCCTTCACGGTATAATACCTAAACTGCTTAAAAATATCACGGCATAAGTTATTGAAATAATAAATAATTTTAGAGCAAAAACTCTATTTTATTGGTTCTAATGACTTGTTTTTACCACGAATTCAAGCGAAGTGAAAGGGCTATAAATATAAAAGACAAGCGTATAAAAAACCTCAATCATGTGATTGAGGTTTTAAGTTTAGTGGTCTGTATTTTAGACTTGAGCCAAGGCCTGCTCTAAATCTGCAATCAAATCATCAATATGTTCAATGCCTACAGATAAACGCACCATGTCAAGACTTACTCCAGCAGACTTTAATTCCGCTTCATTCAGTTGGCGATGTGTGGTGGTGGCAGGGTGGCAGGCCAAACTTTTGGCATCGCCAATATTGACCAAGCGAGTGAAGAGTTGCAAAGCATCAATAAAGCGGGTGCCACCTTCACGGCCATCTTGTACCCCAAAAGATAAAATCGCCGAAGGTTTTCCTTTAACATATTTTTGCGCTAAGCCATGCTGAGGGTGAACTTTCAGGCCAGCATAGTTGACCCATTTCACTTTGGGATGGGCTTGTAAATATTCTGCGACTTTCTGCGCATTTTCAGTATGACGTTCCATACGCAGATTGAGTGTTTCTAAGCCTTGTAGAATCAAGAACACGCTTAAAGGGCTAATCGCAGCTCCGGTATTGCGTAATGGCACCACGCGGGCGCGTGCAATATAAGCTGCTTCGCCTAAAGCTTCGACATAGTTCACGCCGTGATAGCTTGGGTCTGGCGTATTTAGCACTTTAAAGCGCTCAGGATATTGGCCCCAAGGAAATTTACCACTATCGACAATCGCTCCACCAATCGAGTTACCATGCCCGCCAATATATTTGGTTAATGAATGCACCACAATGTCTGCCCCATATTCAAAGGGTTTCAGCAGCGCAGGGGTTGCGACGGTATTATCGACCACCACAGGCACGCCATACTCATGTGCGATTTTGGCAATCGCTTCTAGGTCAATGATATTGCCGAGTGGGTTGCCAATCGATTCAACAAAGACCAATTTGGTTTTTTCATCAATTAAACCACGTAGGGCTTCTGGATCTTGATAATCAAAGAAACGGACTTCAATGCCTTGCTTCGGTAGAGTGTGGGCAAATAGGTTATAAGTGCCACCGTACAAGGTCGAGACGGAAGCAATGTTATCACCTGCTTCGGTAATCGTCTGAATCGCATAAGTAATGGCTGCCATGCCAGAGGCTAAGGCCAACGCGCCAATACCGCCTTCGAGTGCAGCCAAACGTTGTTCTAGCACCGCAGTGGTCGGGTTCATAATTCGGGTATAAATATTGCCTTGAACTTTTAGGTCAAATAGATCCGCACCATGTTGCGTATTATCAAAGGCATAAGACGTGGTTTGATAAATCGGTACGGCCACTGCTTTGGTGGTGGCTTCGGGGCTATAACCAGCATGGATAGCCAAAGTTTCATCTTTATAGGTCATGGGACTTCATCTGCGTGAGTTAAATATTGCACAGTCTACCATCAATGAATATGAGTGAAAGTGTGAAAATAATGAATATTTATCTAAAAAATTCATAAAGATGAGCTGCGATCAGCTACTTGTCTGCGGAAAAGTGAGATAAAGAGGGTGTTTAAAAAACAACCGCACTGAAAGTTGTAACATTGCATTGAAGATCGGTTTCATGCCTTATTTTTTCAACGTATTCATCGTATAATGCCCGCAAATATTTTTCGCTTCTTGCGATTTTTTGGTTTTTCTATTGAGGAGTCCTACGTGGCCCAATATATTTATACGATGAACCGAGTGTCTAAGATGGTTCCGCCTAAGCGCGAAATCTTAAAAGACATCTCTTTGTCATTTTTCCCGGGTGCAAAAATTGGTGTACTTGGTTTAAACGGTGCAGGTAAATCGACCTTGCTTCGTATTATGGCGGGCGTAGACAAAGATTTCTCTGGTGAAGCACGTGCGCAACCGGGTATCAAAATCGGTTACCTAGAACAAGAGCCGCCACTCGATCCAAATAAAGATGTGCGTGGAAACGTAGAAGATGGTTTACGTGAACCATTGGATGCTTTGGCGCGTTTGGACGAAGTATTTGCTGAATATGCAGCAGAAGATGCAGACTTTGATGCATTGGCAAAAGAGCAAGAAAAACTTGAAGCGATTATCCATTCATGGGATGCGCATAACCTGAGCAACCAAATGGATCAAGCTGCAGCTGCCTTGAACCTACCAGCTTGGGATGCAGATGTCACACTACTTTCCGGTGGTGAGCGTCGTCGTGTTGCATTGTGTCGTTTGCTTTTATCTAAGCCAGACATGTTGCTTCTAGACGAACCGACGAACCACTTGGATGCAGAATCTGTGTCTTGGTTAGAGCGTTTCTTGAAAGACTTTGCTGGCACGATTGTGGCGATTACGCACGACCGTTATTTCTTGGATAACGTAGCGGAATGGATTCTTGAGCTTGACCGCGGTATGGGTATTCCATATCAAGGCAACTATTCTTCTTGGTTAGAGCAAAAGAATGCGCGTCTAGAACAAGAGAACAAGCAAGAAGAATCTTTTGCTAAAGCATTGAAGAAAGAACTTGAATGGGTTCGTTCAAATGCCAAAGGTCAGCAAAAGAAAAACAAAGCGCGTATGGAGCGTTTTGAAGAGCTTAACTCACGCGAATTCCAACAGCGTAACGAAACTTCTGAAATCTATATTCCACCTGGCCCACGTCTAGGGAATAAAGTCGTAGAAGTGGAAGGCATCAGCAAATCATTTGATGGTCGCGTACTGTACGAAAACCTAAGCTTTACCGTACCGCCTACAGCAATTGTGGGTATCGTGGGTCCAAACGGTGCGGGTAAAACCACACTGTTCCGTATGATGACTGGTGAACAACAGCCAGATACAGGTACGGTGACTTTGGGTGAGTCGGTTAAAGTAGCGTATGTGGGTCAGATTCGTGACACCTTAGATAACAATAAAACCGTTTGGGAAGAAGTTTCTGGCGGTTTGGATATCTTAAGAATTGGCGATTATGAAATTGCATCACGTGCTTATATCGGTCGCTTTAACTTTAAAGGTCAAGACCAGCAGAAGCGTGTAGGGGAGCTGTCAGGTGGTGAGCGTAACCGTTTACAACTGGCGAAAATTCTGCAAATGGGCGCAAACGTCATCTTACTGGATGAGCCATCGAACGACTTGGATATCGAAACCTTACGTGCACTTGAGGATGCAATTCTTGTATTCCCAGGTACGGTAATGGTGGTGTCGCACGACCGTTGGTTCCTTGACCGTATTGCAACGCACATCTTGTCGTTTGAGAACGAACAGCCTGAATTCTACGAAGGTAACTATGCTGAGTATGAAGCTTATCGTTTAGCGCGTTTAGGTGATGCTGCGGTTCAAAAACGTACCAAATACAAGAAAATTGGCGGTTAATTTTCCCGCATAAGAAAACCAGCCTTCGGGCTGGTTTTTTTATGCTTAGCAATTGCAGCTTAAGGCATTTTAGGGGCATTCACTTGTAAGCTGATAATGGTGTAATACTGATTTTTAGGTTTTGCTTTGGCATCGACTTTTTCGCTCACTTCAATCAGGTATTGCCCAGCTTGTGCAAACGTGAGTGTGGCATTGCCTTGTGCATCGACAGGTGTGCTTTTCGCTTGTTGCTCAAGCTCACCTTGAGCGCGAACCATGAGTTCTGCGTGTGCAAGGGCTTTGCCTGCTTGAGTAATTTGCAGTTGTACAGGCTGTTGCACCGTGATTTGGTTTGGATGGGTTTTGAATTTGACTTGAATTGGGGCTGGCGTTACAGCGACAGGTGTGGTGCTGTCTTTGCTCACATAGCTTTGAATGCTCCATTCGCGAACCGTAGAGACCTTGCTTGGTACTTTTCCTTTAAAGTCACTTGGTATGACATAGTCACGCTCGCTTAGAGTAGGGACTTTATCTGCTGCGACATCAACAAAGATTTTCCATTGACGATTATGTTGTACATATTCAATTGGATATGAGGTCTTGGCAAAAATGGTATAGGTGCCTTTTTCTGGTAGCTTAAGATCAAATGCAGTTGCAGATTCTAAGTGCTTCTGTGCTTGAATCGTCGTCTGTGTTTGGTTTGGTTGGAAAACGCTGAATGAAATATCTTTTAGGGCATATTCAGGATGAAAGGCTTGTTCTGCATAGGCGCTCAATACAGGGACTTGGGTATTTTCAGTGTGATACGCCAGTGGAGCGACATAGGGTTCATGTGCTTGAGCCACTGAACAGAATAAAAGTGTGCAGAGTAGAGCGTTTTTCATAGAGACTAGGCCTAAAAATATTTCGTAAGATGAGGTTTTTGATTATATCGAGAAAAACTAACAGGTGATAATAATTATTATTTATTATTTGGGTAGATAAAAAGGGAGTGCATAGACTCCCTTTTTGGATGCGGGTTCTAAGTTAAGGCTTAGATTTCCCACTCATGGTCACATTCACGGCATTTCCATTTTTTCTGAGACTGCATGAAGCCTTGCATTGAAATCTTAAAATCAGGAAGGTCGCGGTAAAATAGGAAGCCTGCAATTACACACACGATGAAAACCACAACCGTTGCAATTTGTAATGTTGAGCCAGCGCCATCCCCGAACAGCCACATTGCGATGCTAATGAGCACCAAAAGTAATAATACAAAAATGGCTGGAACCAAAAAAACCAGACTTTTAGGCACGACAGGGCGTGTTGCTGGAGCTCCTGCTTGAGCAACAGGCATAATTTTTGGGCTTTGACATTGAGGACAACGATATTGCATTACAACTCCAAAATTCGAATCTATGCTGTATTCTAATCGGATTAGAGCAGAAAGCCAAAAAAGCGTGGTAATGAAGTGCTGATAAATTTGAGGCAATAAAAAACCCAAGTCATAATGCTTGGGTTTTTTACCAGATGTTGCCATCTTAAATATGGCGTCCCTACGGGGATTCGAACCCCGGTTACCGCCGTGAAAGGGCGATGTCCTAGGCCTCTAGACGATAGGGACTTATTGAGGCATCACGTTGAGTGGTTAACACCGTCTCTCTGTGTGAGCGCTATATTAGGGATATAACGCCCATGCGTCAACTAAAAAATCAATTAAGCTTCATCAACTGCGTCATTTTTCGGCAATTTTAGACTTTCATTGAGTTTTTCCCAAACTTTTGCTTCTTTTTTGCTTGGACCACCTACAATTTCAAGAGCATGGCGTAAGCGCGCGAAGGTTAAGTCAGGGCCAATGGTGACCATGGTTTGCATCACTGGAGTCGAAGCGGTTGAACCTGCAATGGCAATAAAGAACGCTGGCATAAAGTCACGGAGCTTAATTTCCATTTGGCTGGCTAAGTCCATCAAGGTTTGACTTACGGTGTCATTGTTCCATGTGAACATGCTTTCCAAACGCCAAATCGCAAATTGCAGACTTTGACGAACTTGTTCTTCGCTCAGTTTCTTGCTTTCAAACTGTTCTTTGGTCAAGCTTGGGAACTGGTTAAAGTAGTGTGCAGACCAGTT
This sequence comes from Acinetobacter sp. BWR-L5, assembly GCF_039655985.1. NCBI lineage: Bacteria > Pseudomonadati > Pseudomonadota > Gammaproteobacteria > Moraxellales > Moraxellaceae > Acinetobacter > Acinetobacter sp. BWR-L5. Next base: position 265,557 of record NZ_JAGFEV010000003.1, read on the forward strand.
CACCGCTTCTGAAAGTAAGTTGATACGAGGTTGAATCGCTGCAGCGATGTCTTCGAGCATCTTACGATCTGCTTTCCATACCAATAAAGTATCTAACAGTTCAGCAGGGCTTAAGCCTTTGATCCATTGACCATTGAGCCAATTCAGTTTTTCCACATCAAAAATTGGACCACCGAGGGATACACGTTGAATATCAAAGTGTTCAATCATCTCGGCCAATGTGAATTTTTCGCGTTCATCTGGCATCGACCAGCCCATACGGCCTAAGTAATTCAACAAGGCTTCAGGCAAGACACCAATATTTTTGTAGTAGTTAATAGAGGTTGGGTTCTTACGTTTCGACAGTTTTGATTTGTCTGGGTTACGTAGTAATGGCATATGACCTAGTACAGGCATTTCCCAACCAAAGTATTGATACAGCAACTGATGTTTAGGTGCAGAAGGCAACCATTCTTCGCCACGGAAAACGTGGGTGATTTGCATCAAATGGTCATCGACAACATTGGCAAGGTGATAGGTCGGTAAACCATCTGTTTTAAGCAAGACTTGCATGTCCACTTGTACCCAAGGAATTTCCACTTCCCCGCGCAGTAAGTCATTGACTGTACAAATACCTTCTTCGGGCACTTTCATACGAATCACGTGTGGCTCACCTACAGCAAGGCGACTTTGGACTTCTTCAGCAGATAATTTTAAACCACGACCATCATACTTTGGTGTTTCACCACGGGCCTGTTGTTCTGCACGCATTTGATCTAACTCTTCGCTCGTAGCAAAGCAGTAGAACGCATGACCTTTTTCAACCAAATCCAGTGCATATTGCTTATAAATATGCATACGTTCAGACTGGCGATACGGTGCATGTGGCCCACCAATGTCTGGACCTTCAGACCAATTCAGTCCTAACCAACGCAATGAATCTAAAATCATTTTTTCCGATTCAGGAGTCGAACGAAGTTGGTCGGTATCTTCAATCCGCAGAATAAATTCACCACCATGTTGCTTGGCATAGCATAAGTTAAATAACGCAATATACGCTGTGCCCACATGCGGGAAGCCAGTTGGAGAGGGTGCAATACGAGTACGAACAGTCATAGCCAATTATGATTCAGAATGTAAATTGAGGTCTATTATAACGAAAAAGCCCGACCACTTAATGCTTAATTCAACATTCAGTGATCAGGCTTTTATGTGCAAATGTCATAACTTGAGAGAGGTTATGACGCTGTTGCTTATTTTTAGTTTAGAGGAACAATGATTGCACAAAACGGCTAAAGCGCTGGTTTTGTGTAGCAAAGAAATTTTGTGTCGGTGCAACTTTGATTGAGGTCATGATTTTTAAATCATTATCCGTCATCGTGGTTCGGTCACTGCCTTTTTGTTGGCTGAGCGCTTTTTCGATCAACGATGTTTTTTCAGTGGGCATCGTCGCTTTGTCATTGCTTTGAATGGCTGCACTATGTCCCAGTTGGCTAAAACAAGCCAAGCCGATACTCAACGTAACGGTATGTAAAAATGTTGCTTTCATGTCCTTTTCCCCCTCTCAACATGGTATTGGAACAGATTTTTATTAAAGTCATTGGTAATCTAGTTTCAATTTAACCGATTTTACAAATAAAAAAGTAGAACCGTGTCACACAATTTACAAAATTATAAACAAATTTGGGCTAAATTGACATTTAAACATCAAATATAAATCATTTGGCTTTTTGTACCAAATAACTGTGGAGATAGCATGGAGATTTTGAGCTTGATCTGTGGAGGGCGGATATGGGCTTATCCCTAAAAGTGCACAAAATAGTCCTTTTAGAGATATCTTTTTATCAGATATAAAAGCCATAATTAATTATAACTAGATGATTGTGTTGGTTTTTTGTTGTTTATATAGTGAGCAAATTCAGTTCGAGTATAAAGCAATGAAAAAAATATTAGCGACATCTATTTTAGTATTACTTGGGGGCTTTGCAGCCAGTGCTTATGCAGCAAAAGATTTTTTAAATGTGTCTTATGACCCAACCCGTGAGTTTTATCAAGAATATAACCAAGCCTTTGGACAGTATTGGAAAAGCAAAACTGGTCAGGAGGTCAACTTTAAACAGTCTCATGGTGGATCGGGCAAGCAAGCACGTGCCGTTGCAACGGGTCTACAAGCAGATGTGGTGACCTTGGCCTTGGCCAATGATATTGATGAAATTGTGAATACTGGACAAATTGATAAAAATTGGCAAAAAGAATTTCCAAATAATTCTGCACCTTATACGTCAACCATTGTTTTTTTAGTGCGTAAGGGTAATCCGAAACAAATTAAAGACTGGAATGATTTAACCAAACCGGGGGTTGAGATCATTACCCCAAATCCAAAAACAGGCGGTGCGCCGCGTTGGATCTATTTATCGGCTTGGGGTTATGCATTAAAACAACCGGGAGGTAATGATGCGAAAGCCAAAGAATTGGTGAAAAAACTTTATCAAAATGTCAAAGTCCTTGATTCAGGTGCGCGAGGTTCATTGACCACGTTTGCTGAACGAAGCATAGGAGATGTGTTGTTGTCTTGGGAAAATGAAGCCTTACTGGCAACCCAAGGCCTCGGTAAAGACAAATACGATATTGTTTATCCGTCTATTTCGATTTTAGCGGAGCCATCGGTTGCGATTGTGGACAAAACCGTCGACAAAAACGGCAATCGAAATTTGGCCAAGGGCTATTTAAATTATCTGTATTCGCCAAAAGGGCAGGAGTTGGCGGCGAAGCATTTCTTTCGTCCACGAAATAAACAAGTGGCGAACAAATACCTTACGCAATTTCCAAAGCAAAAAACCTTTAATATTAATGATGTCTTTGGAGGGTGGGCCAAAGCGCAGAAAACTCACTTTGTAAATGGTGCGATTTTTGATCAAATTTATGCTGAAAAATAAACGTGCTGTGGTTTAATGAGATCACGTTCGAACATAAAAGTGGATATACGCATATCCACTTTTATTATATTTTAAGCATAAAAATGTATATAATAAGAATAAGTAAAGTGTTTGCTATTATTTTAAATAAAAACAATTCATTAAGTCTCAGTGATTCTAAAGTAACGAGTATTTAAAAAACAAAAGTGAATTGCGATTTATGATTTTGTTTCATATATTTAGCATAATTCTTGATATTTAATTTAATACGCCATGAAAATGCATTTGAAATCTCTCTGGGCTGCTGCCGTAGTGGCAACAGGTCTGACATTCAGTATGACATCAGCTCAAGCGGCTGATCGTACTATGCTCAATGTCTCCTATGACGCAACACGTGAATTTTACGATGAGTTCAATAAATCCTTTGGTGCTTATTGGCAAAGTCGTACAGGACAAACGGTCGATTTTAAACAGTCACACGGGGGTTCAGGTAAACAAGCCCGTTCGGTCGTTGATGGTCTAAAAGGGGATGTGGTGACCTTGGCCCTAGCCAATGACATTGAAGAAATTGTCAAATCGGGTCAAATCCAGCCGGGTTGGCAAAAAGAGTTCCCAAATAACTCTGCACCTTATACGTCGACCATTGTGTTCATGGTACGCAAAGGCAACCCGAAAAAAATTAAGGACTGGTCTGATTTAACCAAACCGGGTGTACAAATTATTACGCCTAATCCTAAAACAGGCGGTCTACCACGTTGGGTGTATCTGTCTGCTTGGGGGTATGCACTGAAACAACCTGGTGGTAATGAGGCCAAAGCCAAAGAGTTCGTGGGTAAAATGTACCATAACGTGAAAGTCATGGACTCTGCGGCACGGGCGTCTATGACCACCTTTGCAGAACGTCGCATTGGTGATGTGTTGTTGACTTGGGAAAATGAAGCCTTAGTGACACAAAAAACTTTAGGTAAAAATCAATTCGATATTGTTTATCCATCGATCTCGATTTTAACTGAGCCTTCAGTGGCAATCGTGGATAAGACCGTGGCGAAAAATGGCAACAAGTGGTTAGCACAGGGTTATATCAACTATTTATATTCACCACTGGGTCAGGAAATGGCGGCGAAACACTTCTATCGTCCGCGTAATGCTGCAATTCTAGAAAAATATAAAGCGCAATTTCCACCGTTAAAAACCTTCACCATTGATGAAGTGTTTGGTGGTTGGGCTAATGCTCAAAAAACCCACTTTGTGAATGGGGCGACCTTCGACCAAATCTATAATAGCCGTAAATAATCCAGTTAATTATTTCAGCTGCTGCTTAAAAAGCCTCCCTTGGGAGGCTTTTTTGATAATGAATGCCGTTTAAAAACGGTTTTGTCTATGAAAAGTAATATTTCCCTACAAAAAGTCGTTTGGAGCTTTGTTAAAACAAGGTAATAATGTGCAGTTACATTTTTCCTTCCGATCATATTGAGTCTTTATGTCGCATATTTCTGTATTACTTCACGAAACTGTTGATGCTTTGGTAGCAGATCGCAATACAGGGATTTTCATTGATGGGACGTTTGGTCGTGGCGGACATGCACGCTTGCTGTTGTCTAAGCTGGATGAAAATGCACGTGTCTATGGTTTTGATAAAGACCCGCAAGCACTGGAAACAGCCGCGATTTTAGAACAAGAAGATCCACGTTTTAAAATTATCCATGCCAGCTTTGCTGACCTTAAGCATGAGTTAGAAGTACGCGGCATTGGCTTGGTCGATGGGGTCATGGCCGATTTGGGGGTGTCTTCACCGCAGCTTGATCAGGCGGAGCGTGGCTTTAGTTTTATGAAAGATGGACCACTGGATATGCGTATGGACAATTCAAAAGGTCCAACCGCAGCGCAGTGGTTGGTCAATATTGAAGAAGAGGCGTTAGCCAATATTATTTTCCAATATGGTGAAGAGCGTTATAGCCGTCGTATTGCCAAAGCCATTAAAGCGGCTGGGTTGATTGAAACCACAGCGCAGTTGGCTGAAATTGTGAAAGTAGCGCACCCGAAATGGGAAAAAAATAAACATGCCGCAACACGAACTTTCCAAGCAATTCGTATTGCCATTAATAAAGAATTAGAAGATATTGAAGTTTTCCTACCGCAAGCGGTAGACGTATTAAAACCGAATGGTCGCTTGGCTGTGATTAGCTTCCATTCGCTAGAAGATCGATTAATTAAACAATTTATTCAAAAAGAGTCGACACTTGAGGAAGACATGGGTTGGGGTATGCCACAACAACGACCAGATACACGTCGTTTAAAGAAAGTATCACGTGTGAAAGCAAGTGATGCCGAGGTTAAAGCCAATCCACGTTCACGTAGTGCATGGCTTAGAGTTGCAGAGCGCTTAGCACCTAAAGGCGAATAATGAAAACTGAAGTCGTTGAAAAAATTCCAACAAAGTTAAAATTTAAGAAGTTGATTGCCTATGGCATTTTATTGGTGCTGGTGTTTATCAGTGCCATGATGGTGGTGTTCCAAGTGTTTGAATACCGCCATGACTACCGCGAAATGAGCTCTTTTATGCGCGAGCGTGATGACTTAAATGCAGAGTGGGGCCGTTTGCTGATTGAACAGCAAACTTTTGGCGCAACTGCACAAATTGGAACGCGCGCGGTGACACAACTGCGGATGTATTCACCACCTGCGGCGCAAACCGTAGTGATTTCTTTACCCACGACTTCAGAAGACAAAAAATAAGGCCGCTGTAACATGGTAGAAAAGCGTAAACCCACTCGTAAAAAACAGCAAGCGGTGACTGAAAAATCGGCTCTACAGGTTGAAATGTGGCGCTTTTATCTCATGTGGGCTGTGGTTTTAGCCTGCTTTATTGCTTTGGTTGGACGTGCTTTTTACGTACAGGTTATTAATACTGAGTTTTTGCAAAATAAAGCCAATGCCAATATTTTAAGAACAGAAAAAATTAAAGCCATGCGTGGTGTGATTTATGATCGTCACGGTGTGCCTTTGGCGATCAGTACGCCGATTATGAAAGTGGTGATTGACCCGCGTGATTATTTTGATAATAAAAAACTGTTTGATGAAATTACCGCTGAATTAGCCAAAGATCCACACAATCGTAAATTGAAGCGTCAATTACCAGACAAAAACCTAAATCTGGATGAACTGGCTGATGCCGTGGGCATGGATCGTGCGGAACTGAAGCGGAAACTCAATGAACGTCCGCGTTCGCGCTACTTGGTCTTGAAAAAAGAAGTGCCACCTCAGCAAGCTGAACTGATTGCGAAACGTGAGTTCCAAGGTGTTTATACCGAAAAGAACTATAAGCGTTACTATCCGCAACCACAACCGAATGCGCAAATTATTGGTTTGACCAACAGTGAAGGTTCGGGCATTGAAGGTTTAGAAATGCAGCTGAATCAACGCCTGTCGGGTATTGATGGTGAGCAGCAAATTGTTCGAGATAAAAAGGGCAATCGTTTTAAAGATGCTGAGGTGGTTAAAGAAGTTGAGCCGGGTGAAAATATTACGCTCAGTATTGACTCGCGCCTTCAGTACATTATGTACCGTGAACTGACCGCTGCGGGTGTAGCCAATAATGCTCGTTCTGCAACAGCGATTGCGGTCGATGTGAAAACGGGTGAAATTTTAGCGATGGCGTCATGGCCGTCGTATAACCCGAACGATAAAAACAGTTTGTCGAATAAAGATGCCATGCGTAACCGTGGTGCGGTCGACTCTTTCGAGCCGGGTTCAACCATGAAGCCTTTGACTATTTCAATGGCTTTGGAAAGCGGCAAATACATGCCGAATACTGTAGTCAACACCACTCCGGGGTCAATGCGGGTCGGTAACCATACCATTCGAGATACGCATAACTATGGCCCACTGACTTTGGGCGGGATTATTCAAAAATCCTCTAACGTGGGTGTGGCTAAAATTGCCTTGTCTCTCCCTTATGCAACCTTACCGACTTTTTATAAACGTCTCGGTTTTGGTCAGCGTTCTGCGGTTAAATTCCCAGGTGAAAGTGGTGGTTTAATTCTTCCGCCAAGTAAATGGAATGTATCGGAAGTCGCGACCATGGCATATGGCTATGGCTTAAATGCGACTGTGCTGCAAATGGTCGATGCTTATGCCATGTTAGCCAACAAAGGTGTGAAAATGCCTTTGAGTTTGTATAAGTTGGATGCACCGCCCCGTGGTGAACAAATGATTGATCCAAAAATTGCGGATCAAGTTTTGTTGATGATGGAAACGGCAACCTTACCGGGTGGTACCGCGACTCGTGCGACTATTCCGGGTTATCGTGTGGGGGGTAAAACAGGAACCGCACATAAGTTGCGTGCTGACCGTAAAGGCTACTCAACCAATGAATATCGTGCACTTTTTGCTGGTGTAGCACCGGTTAGCGACCCGCGTTTAGCGATGGTGGTCGTGGTCGAAAACCCGCAAGGGACCTACTATGGTGGTACGGTGTCTGCGCCTGTATTTGCCCGTGTTATGCAAGAATCCTTACGTTTAATGAACGTGCCTTTAGATAAACCTTTAGATGCTCCTGTAATCAAGAGATAGGTGATGAATGTCCATTACATTTCAACAACTCTACACCGCTAACTTAAGCGCTGAATGGATGGCACAGCCATTTCAAGGTTTTGTTCTTGATAGTCGTAAAGTACAGGCAGGGCAAATTTTTATTGCGCTGACATCACTTTCACAACCTGAGAAAACAGAGCAGTTTGCACAAATAGCCTTGGATAAAGGGGCTTTAGCGGTGGTGAGTGAAACTGAGCTTGGGCTTGAAAACAGTATTGTGGTGCCGAATGTACGCCACTTGATGGGGGGCTGGCAAAAGCAATTTTTGTTGGCCACTAGCCAAGTACAGCCTGCTCGTATTTTAGCGGTGACGGGAACCAATGGTAAAACCACCATTTCTCGTTTGGTTGCTGAACTGTTGATGTTGCAAGGTCAGTCTTGTGCTGTGATGGGCACGACAGGTAATGGCATTTTACCCAATTTAGAAGCATCGTCGCATACCACTTTAGATGCGCTACACTTACAAAATGCACTACATAGCTATGCCAAACAAGGGGCTGAATTTGCATCGATTGAAGCCTCTTCACATGGTTTGGAACAAGGCCGTTTAGCGGGTAGTGAAATTGAAATTGCTGCATATAGCAACTTAAGTCGTGACCATTTGGACTACCATGGCACGCTTGAGGCCTATGCCGAAGCTAAATCTCGCTTGTTTCAATTTCAATCATTGAAAGTTGCAGTGATTAATCTAGATGATGAGCATGCTGGAGTCATGATTCAAGCGGCACAAAATAATCCAGCCCAACCGAAAATTTTAACCTATTCAACCACGCAGCCTGCAGACTATCAGGTGAAGAATATTCAATATAGCCTGACGGGTGCAAACTTCAGCCTGTGTACGGCACAGGCCGAATATCAGGTACAGAACCCATTATTGGGTCATTTTAATATTGAAAATTTGGTCGCAAGTTTGATTATGGTTGAACAAGCGGGTTTTGATTTAGCCGATGTGGTTACTACGACAGCACAGCTCAAAGGTGCACCAGGCCGTATGCAAGTGATTCGTGATGATGCGCGTTTATTTGTGGTTGATTATGCGCATACGCCTGATGCTCTGGTGCAAGTCTTAAGCACGTTGAAGCGCCATGTAGAACAGCAACTCTGGGCAGTATTTGGTTGTGGTGGAGACCGCGACCGTGGCAAACGCCCACTCATGACCCAAGCAGCATTAAACGGAGCAGATGTGGTGTTGTTGACTTCAGATAACCCACGTACAGAAAATCCTGAGCAAATTTTTGCCGATATGAAAGCGGGTGTTGATTTCTCAACTCGTGTGGTTCATGAAATCCATGATCGTCGTGAAGCGATTAAATTTGCCGTTCAACAGGCCCAAGCGGGTGATATTGTCGTGATTGCAGGCAAAGGTCATGAAAACTATCAAGAAATAGAGGGTGTTCGACATTGGTTTGACGATGTCGTCGAAGTGCAATCCGCGATTGATGCACAGCACCACACTACTGATTCTGCTTATCCTGCACACTAAGGAAGTCATATGCATACCTCAACAACCAGCACAGTGCCTTTAGTGTCATGGACCGCCGCACAGTTACTCGAAGCCACCCAAGGTTATTGGCTAAATGATCAAGCACCAAATACTGAAATTAAGCGTATTTTGACGGATTCGCGTGATGCAGAAGCAGGAGATGCTTTCTTGGCACTCAAAGGCGAACGTTTTGATGCGCATGCTTTTATTACGCAAGTTGCTGAACAAGGCTGCCAAGTGGCCATTGTGAGCCAGCCTATAGATGCGGAGATTTGTCAGTTGGTGGTGCCTGATACACGTTTGGCATTGGGACAGCTGGGGGCTTATCGTCGTGCACAAAATCCACAGTTAAAAGTGATTGCGCTGACGGGTAGTAGTGGTAAAACCACCACCAAAGAAATGTTAGGCAGTATTTTGTCACGTATAGCACCAACGTTGGTGACCCGTGGCAATCTGAATAATGACTTGGGTGTGCCAGTCATGTTATTGGAATTACGTCCTGAGCATCAATATGCAGTGATGGAATTGGGTGCAAGCCATCAAGGTGAAATTGATTATACCTCGAATTTGGTCCAGCCCTTGGTTGCAGGCATTATCAATATTGGTACAGCACACTTGGGTGAGTTTGGTGGACGCGATGGTATCTGCCGTGCCAAGTCTGAGATTTATGCGCATATTGCCCCAAATGGAACATCTATTGTTCCTGCAGCCGATGATTTTGCCGATAGCATTCGCCAAGCAGTGCAAACTGAACAGGTGCTCAGCTTTGGTGCGGGTGGTGAAATCTTTGCCACTGAGATTGAGTTACAGGCACAATCGGCAACGTTTAAGTTGAATACCCCGCAAGGCGTGAGTCAGGTGAATTTACCATTTGCTGGGGAGCATAATGTTCAAAATGCAACCGCTGCGGCAGCTTTTGCTTTAGCGATTGGTATTAGCTTGGATGATATCGTGCTTGGCCTTGAGCAAGCGGTCGGTGCAAAAGGACGTTTGAACTTTATTCAACAAGGCCGTCATTTGTTGATTGATGATACCTATAATGCCAACCCAACTTCTATGCGTGCCGCTGCTGAAGTGCTTGCACAGCAAGAGGGGGTTCGGGTGATGGTGATGGGTGATATCGGTGAGCTAGGTAGCTCTGCTGCACAGCAGCACTATATGCTGGGGCGTGATTTAGTCTCAGTGAAAGGGCTAAACTTCGTAGTGGCTGTCGGTGAATTTGCACCTGCGGCACAAGAAGGTGCACGCAGCACCCAATATGGCAAAAAAATGCAGGCTTTTTTGAATCAAGAGCAGGCTTTGCCGTTCTTACTCAGTTTAATTGAAACACATCAACCCCAGTCTATGAGTTTCCTGTTTAAAGGTTCTCGTTATACCCATATGGAAACGTTGATGGCTGATTTGATGGAGAAACTCTAAATGTTGTTATGGTTATTTGAACAACTGGCGGGCTACCATAGTTCGTTTCAGGTGGTTCGTTATTTAACATTGCGTTCTTTGCTCAGTGTTTTAACCGCACTGACCATTGGTCTAGTGCTCGGTCCTGTGATGATTCGCAAGTTGCAAGCACTCAAATATGGTCAAGCCGTGAGTTCATATGCTCCTGAAAATCATGCCAAAAAAATGGGTACACCAACCATGGGCGGGGTGTTGATCTTACTCTCAATTGGTATCTCCACACTGTTGTGGGCAGATTTATCCAACCCTTATGTATGGATTGTCTTGGCAGTGATGGTGATTTTTGGTGCAGTGGGTTGGGCCGATGACTGGATCAAGATTCGCTATAAAGACAATGCAGGCTTACCTGCCCGTAAAAAGTTCTTTTGGACGTCGCTTGCGTCACTGGGTGCTGGTATTGCACTATATGTAATTGCGCAGCAACAGACTAATCCTGTACATACCGCAAATATGCTAGATCTGCTAATTCCATTTTTTAAAGATTTAAGTATTCCTTTGTCGGTGATTCCGTTGGGTATTGGTTTTATCATTTTCACCTATTTGGTGATTAATGGTGCATCAAATGCCGTGAACCTGACCGATGGTTTGGACGGTTTGGCAATTATGCCTGTGGTATTGGTTGCTGCGGGTTTAGGCGTATTTGCATATTTGGCAGGTGATGTCCGTTTTGCCAATTATTTACATATTCCTTATGTACGATTTGCCTCTGAGTTGGTGGTGATTTGTGCAGCCATGATTGGCGCGGGTCTAGCCTTCCTTTGGTTTAATGCACACCCTGCACAGGTCTTTATGGGCGATGTGGGTGCATTATCATTGGGTGCAATGCTCGGTACAATTGCGGTCATGGTTCGTCAGGAAATTGTCTTTGCCATTATGGCTGGTGTGTTTTTGGTCGAAGCGATTTCAGTCTTCTTGCAAATTGGTTCCCTCAGAATGCGCAATAAACGCGTGTTCTTGATGGCGCCATTACATCATCATTATGAGAAAAAAGGCTGGCGTGAAACCCAAGTGGTGATTCGTTTTTGGATTATTACAATTATGCTGGTAGTTTTAGGGCTAATGACCTTAAAATTGCGCTAAGCAAAAGTATGAAAAGAGTCGGCATTTGCCGGCTTTTTTTATGCCTGAGGTAATGTCTTGGAGAAAATAATGAATCTGCTCATGTGTCCTGTGTGTCGTGAGGCTTTAACTTTAAACGAAAGAACATGGCGCTGTGCGAATTCACATAGTTATGATGTGGCGAAACAAGGCTACGTCAATCTGCATGTGGTGCAACATAAGCACAGCAAAAATCCAGGGGATACGCCTGAGTCGATACAAGCCCGCCGTGCCTTCTTAAGTGCAGGTCATTACGCACCTTTACAGCAAGCAGTGGTAAATAAGGTAAGTGAATTACGTATTGAAAATTTACTCGATATCGGCTGTGGTGAAGGCTATTACACCGATGCGATGCAGGCTGAAGTGCTGCAATGTGTCGGTGTAGATATTGCAAAAAATGCAGTGCAAGTGGCTGCGAAAATCAATAAAAATATCACGTGGGTGGTGGGTACAGGAGCAACTTTACCCGTGTTGGATCAATCGATTGATCTATGTAGTAGTTTGTTTAGCCCGATTCCAAAACAAGAGATTTTAAGGGTGCTCAAGCCGCAAGGATATTTGTTGGTGGTGACGCCGGCACCTCAGCATTTATATGCAATGCGTGAGGCTTTGTTCGAAGAGGTGAAGCCGCATGAACCGAGCAAATTTGTAGAGCAGTTGAGTGATGCATTTGACTTGGTGAGTGATGATGTTGTCGATGCTGAATTTAAGCTTAATCAGCAGGACTTAAAAAACCTGATTGCCATGACCCCTTATGCCTATAAAGCAAAACAAGAGCGCCGTGAAGCTTTAGAGGCTCAAACAGCTTTTGAACTACACGCCCAGTATCAAATTTTACTATTTCAGAAAAAAGCATAAGTATAAAAAAGCCCGCAGATGCGGGCTTTTATTATTGGACTTGATCAATCAAATGATCGAGCGCATCTGTTTTAGGTTTTGGTTGTTCTTTGGGTGCATGCATGGTGGGTGGGGCGCTGTTCTTTGGAACCAGCGTTTCCTCTTCACCCGGCAAATCATCAAAGTCACGCTCAGGAGCACGTGGAACCACCACCGGTGCAGGGCGATACAACGGCTGCGCCAAAGGTGGGGTTGGGCCTAAGTTACTCTGAGGTGTTTCTTTCTGATGGCGTTGAATTGGCGCTTTGGCTTTGGCATCGAGTTGAACCCAAGAAGAAGGTGTACCTTGTAAGGCTTTGGCCATGAAGTCTGTCCATATCGGGAGCGCAGCCACACCGCCGTATTCGCGGCGTCCTAAAGTCGTTGGTTGGTCGAAACCGACCCACGCTACGGTCACCAATTTGCCATTAAAGCCTGCAAACCAAGCATCTTTTGCATCATTGGTGGTTCCTGTTTTTCCGCCCAAGTCATCTCGTCCAATACGTAGCGCAGCACGGCCTGTACCATGTTGAATCACGTCTTTTAAAATATTCGCCATATCATAAGCAGAACTGGATTTTAAAATACGTTGCGCTTGGCGATAGTCACTGTTGATCTCAACAGGATTTGCCGACTTTTCAGCAGGGTTCAGCTCTTGGTTGGTGACTTCAATTACTTCATCATCAGGCGTGATGGTGTCGGCAGACTGAGGATTTGATTCTTGTTGAGAGATACAACTGATACATGCATATTCAGGGTTGTTCTGATAAATGACCTTGCCATAGGCATCTTCAATCCGATTGATGAAGTGTGGTTGAATACGATAACCGCCATTGGCAAAGGCAGAGTAACCTGTGGCCATTTGAATCGGTAAAACCTGAGGTGTTCCGAGTGCAATGGTGTAGTTACGCGGAATCTGTTCATCAGTTAAGCCAAAGTCCATGAACAATTGGCGTGTCCGTTCAATGCCCACGGTTTGCAGGAGTCGAACTGACACGGTGTTACGCGATAAATAGAGTGCACGACGCAGGGGAATCATACCTAAATAGCGACCATCGGCATTACGTGGTGACCATTTCCCTATCGTGATCGGACTGTCATTGACCATGCTATACGGTGTCATACCGCGCTCTAAAGCGAGTGCATAAACAAAGGGTTTAATAATCGAACCTGGTTGGCGCCAGCCTTGTGTGGTTCTATTAAATTTAGATTGATAAAAATTATAACCACCAACCAATGCTTCTACAGCGCCATTGTTTGGGTTAAGTGCAATCAGCTGACCCTGAACTTTAGGCAGTTGCACCAAAGCCCATGAGGTTTTGGTGTCATTGGGGCGCAGACGTACAATGTCTTTCACTTTAACAATTTGAGATGCTCTTGATGGTGCACCGCCTACCGCATTTGCATTGCGATAAGGGCGTGTCCAAGACATACCTGACCATGGCACGGTTACCGTTGAGCCATCTTGCATTAAGGCATCAAAGCTATTTTGATTCACACGTGTAACTTCGGCAGGAAAGGTGTTGGCAAAAGCACTAAAGCTACTTAAGGGTTTGTCATGGGCTTCCGCACCACGCCAACCATGACGACGGTCATAGGCTTCTAAACCATCTTGTACCGCTTGTTCGGCATAGGCTTGGCGTTCACTGTTGATGGTGGTGTAGACCTTATAACCAGAGTCAATCGCGTGCTCGCCGAACTTTTCAATCAGTTCACTACGGACCATTTCACCGATGTAGGGAAATCGGTTGCTTACCCCGCGGTCAGGCATATCGAGGTTAATTGGTTCGGCAATGCCTTTTTCATATTGGCTTTGGTTAATGTAGCCTAGCTGGAGCATACGACCCAAAATCCAGTTACGACGTTCTAAAGCACGTTCGGGGTTAACTACTGGATTATATTTAGACGGCGCTTTAGGCAGACCTGCAATCATCGCCATTTGTGCGATGCTGAGCTCGTCTAAGCTTTTGTTGTAGTAAATTTTAGCTGCCGCTGCGATACCGTAGGCATTTTTACCCAAGAAAATCTTGTTGACATAGAGGGTTAAGATTTCCTCTTTCGTCAAATTTTGTTCAATTTTTCGTGCCAGAAAAACCTCAGTCAATTTACGTTTTAATGTACGCTCGGGACTGAGATAATAGTTTTTTGCCACTTGCATGGTGATGGTCGAGCCACCCGTTTGGACGTTTGACCCAGTAATACTTTCACTGACTGCACGTCCTAAACCTTTAAAACTGATACCACTATGCTCAAAAAAAGAAGAATCTTCCGCCGCTAAAAAGGCATGAATAAAACTTTGTGGGATTTGATCGTAATCTACGGGTACAGATAGCTTGCCACCGTATTCCGAAATGAGTTGGTTATCCGCACTATAAACTTGTAAAGGTTTTAGTAATGGCGCCTTTTTTAGAGTTGTCATTTGCGGCAAAGATGGGGCAATATAGAGATACATGCCATAAAAACCCATTGGAATTGAGACCAACATTATAATAATGATCAAAAAAAATGGATGAACACGGCCCGAACAAGATAGCTTTTTCATAACAAGTAAGTTTTAATAAGAGCTAATGGCAAACTAATTAGCGGTCAGTATATCCTGTACACATACGGAATGTTAGATGAGTTATTGTATCCGTATAAAATTATAGACGCGGACTAATTAGTGGGTTACTTTTTTTGGGGATAAAAAAATAATAGGAATGATACTGTGCTCAGGTTATATCGTAAGCCAAGTAAGGGGTTAATAGGAGTAGATATTAGTTCGACTTCTGTTAAGGTATTGGAACTTTCTGTTAAAAACAATCGGTATTGGGTGGAGAGCTATGCACTAGTCCCATTACCAGAAGGAAGTGTGGTCGAAAAAAATATATTGAATCCAGAAGCGGTTGGTGATGCCCTTGAGCGTGCGGTAAATTTGGCCAATGTTCAATCGACAGACGTAGCACTGGCAGTTCCGACGTCCATGGTGATTACTAAAATCATTGAAATGGATGCCGATATGAACGATGACGAACGTGAAATTCAGATTCGTGATGATGCTGAGCAATATATTCCATTCCCATTAGATGAAGCGAGTTTGGACTTTGAAGTCCTTCCAGACCGTTTAGCCAATCCAAATCGTGTCAATGTACTCCTCGTTGCAACCCGCATTGAAAATGTAGAGGCGCGTTCCGAAGCATTGGAATTAGGTGGTTTAACGCCTAAGATTGCCGATGTTGAAAGTTTCGCCATTGAAAATGCATTCAAAGTCTTTTCAGATACGCTTCCAATGGGTGTAAACACCGTTGGGATTCTGGACATCGGTCATACCATGACGACCTTATCTGTCATGCAGAATAATAAAGTCATTTATACGCGTGAACAGGTGTTCGGTGGTAAACAACTGACTCAAGAAATTCAAAACCGTTATGGTTTGTCCTTTGAGGAAGCTGGACGTGCTAAAAAAAGCCGTACTTTGCCTGATGACTATGATATTGAAGTACTTGAACCTTTTCTTGAAGCTGTGGTGCAGCAAGCAGCACGTTCTTTGCAGTTCTTTTTTTCGTCCTCTCAATTTAATGAGATCGACCATATTTTATTGGCGGGGGGGAATGCCAATATTCCAGGACTGGCGAAGTTATTACAACAAAAATTAGGTTATCGGGTCACCATTGCCAACCCATTTTTACAAATGGGCTTTTCTCCACAAATCGACATTAAAAAAATTGAAAATGATGCTTCATCACTCATGGTGGCATGTGGATTGGCATTGAGGAGTTTTGATTAATGGCAAAAATAAACCTACTCCCTTGGCGTGATGCGTTAAGAGAGAAACGAAAAAAAGAATTTATTGCCTATTGTGTTGGGGCTGCATTAGTTGGGGTTTTAGCTGTTGCTTTGGCTTGGTTCTTTTACAGTCAAAAACTTGAAGATCAAGAACAAGCCAATCAGTTGGTGGTGAGTACCAATCAAAACTTAGATGTTCAATTAAAGTCGTTGGAAGGTCTGCAAGAGCAGCGCAATGCGATTGTTGAACGGATGAAGTTGATCCAAGGTTTGCAAGGTCAACGTCCTGTGGCTGTTCGTTTGGTCGATGAAATGGTACGTGTTACACCAAGTAATATGTACATTACTAAGTTTGTGCGTACGGGTGATAAATTTACCATTGAAGGGAAAGCGGAAAGCCCGAATACAGTTGCGGAATTCTTACGAAATCTCGAAGCATCTGCGTGGTATCGCAATGCCTTTATGAATTCATTCTTGGTTGCTGAAGAGAAAAAAGATAAAGCACCAAGTTCCATCGTGCCACGTGTTGAAGAAGCCTATGGCACCTTTGTGGTCACCGCAGATTTAGATGAGATTGCACAGCCAGTAGCGCCTGATGCGACCGCACCTGAAGCCGCAAGCACAGTTAATAATTCAACAGCGGGGGCAGCACAATGAGTCGCGATGAATTTGAAGAATTAACATCAGAAAACCATGCTGTAACCAAGAAAAAAATGACGGTTGATAAGTTTTTTCAACAGTTTAATACCTTAGATCCAAACAATTACGGCAGTTGGCCCTTTTCAGTCAAATTGACTTGTTGGATCTTTATCATTTTAGTGATTGGGGCATTGGGTTATTTTGTTGTGATTAAGCCGAAGCTTGATGCGATTTCAAATGCACATGCACAAGAACAAAATTTACTGAATGAGTTTCGTGAAAAAGATTCAAAATTACGTAACTTGCAGCAATATCAAGCGCAATTGCAAGAAATGGAAGCTAATTTCAATCAGCAGTTAGAACAGTTGCCGAAAGAAACTGAAATTCCTGGTTTGGTTGAAGATATCAATGTGAGCGGCGTAAATTCTGGATTAAAGTTTAAAAATATTCGTTTAGAGCCAGAAATTCGCCAAGAGTTCTTTATCGAACAGCCGATTTCCATTGAAGCGACGGGTGATTATCATTCTTTTGGTTCATTTGTCAGTGGAATTGCAGCTTTACCGCGTATTGTGACCTTGCATGACTTCGATATCTCAGCATCAAGTAACAATGATAAAAAGACGGATATTCCGCAAATTTCATACAGTGTAAAAGCGAAAACCTACCGTTATGTCGGGGCGACGGCTACAACGGATGTTGATGTAAAAGATACAAAAAAAGATAAGAAAGCCAATGCGGGAGGTGCCAAGTAATGAAATATCAAAATCTCATGCTTAGTCTCTGCGTAGGACTATTCCTTGTTGGTTGTGATTCACGCATTGATGCGGTCAATATGCAAATGGCTGAAATTCGCAATCAGCCACCATTGCCGATCGAGCCAGCGCCAGATTTCCCACCTGTACCGACTTTTAATTATGCTGCGCACCAATTAAAGAGTCCGTTTATGCCAAGCTCATTAGCAGCTGAACTGAAAATTATGGCTGGAAAGCGTGTTTATCCAAACTTATCTCGCCAATTACAACCTTTGGAAAGTTATGCGATTGAATCGCTGAACATGAAAGGCAGTATGCGCGGGCAAAATGGACAAATTTTGGCGTTGATTCAAACACCTGATGGTGAAATTGAACGCGTGCAGCGTGGTAGTTATTTGGGGATGAATCATGGTCGTGTGATTAATATCACCGCCACACAAATTGATTTGATTGAAATTATTCCGGATGGGCGTGAGGGCTATGTCGAGCGCCCGAGAAGCCTAGTATTAATTGGGCCGGCGCCTTAAAAAAGGAAAAGGAATAAAAATGAAAAATAGTGCTAAAGATTTTATATTTGGGGATGGCAATACGATGAACCATATGTTCCGTCAGTTTTCAATGGGTGCAATTGCAATGGCGGTGATGCAGGCTGCAAGTGCGCAAGTCAGTATTACGAATATTGTGCCGATGCAAATTCCGGGACAGGGAACAGAAATTCGTGTCATGTTCAACGGTTTGCCACCACAGCCGCAAGCCTATCAGTTGGAACAGCCATCACGTTTGGTTTTGGATTTTGATAAAGCACAGCAGAGCCTAAAACAAGGCAGTATTGCGGTAGCAACGGCTGAAGCAAGTACGGTAGATGTAACTTCAGATGCGCAGCGTTCACGTTTAACTGTAAATTTGGCTGATGCGGGTGCATTTACTACACGTGTTGAAGGTAATACCTTTATTCTGAAAATTAACTCAGCGAACCCGGCGCTAGCAACACCTGTTGCTGCGACGCGTTCAGAGCAAGGTATTTCAAATATTGGCTTCCAGCGTGGTTCAGACGGTGAAGGCCAAGTTGTCATTGATTTAAAAGGTAGCAATACCCCTGTCGATGTGAAACAACAAGGCAGTAAAATTGTGGTGCGCGTTTTGGGGAATAAAATTCCTGCCCACTTATCACGCCGTCTCAATGTGAATGATTTCGCCACGCCTGTATCGACCATCGATGCACAAAACGATGGTAGTAATGGCCTGATCACAATTCAATCGAATGGCAGTTTTGAATATATGGCTTATCAGGCAGAAGATAAGCTCACCATTAGTTTAAAGCGTCCTGAAGATAAAAATCCAATGAAACCTAAAGCACCAAGTGCTTATACGGGCAAAAAGATTTCTTTAGATTTTCAAGATATTGAAGTGCGACGTGTATTACAGCTCTTAGCTGATTTTACAGGCATTAACATGGTGGCTTCGGACACAGTACAAGGCAATATTACCTTGCGCCTTAAAGATGTTCCGTGGGATCAAGCACTTGATATTATTATGAAAACCAAGAACTTGGATAAGCGACGAAATGGTAATGTGATTTGGATTGCTCCTGTAGCTGAACTGATCAAATCTGAGGAAGATGAAGCCAAAGCCATCGCACAAAGCATTAAACTTGCTCCGATTCAAACTGATTACATTCAATTGAGTTATGCAAAATCGGCGGATGTGTTGAAATTGTTAGAAGACTCTCGTGACAGTAAAGGGAGTGAGTCGAATCGTACAGCGGGTTCAGAGTCATTGGCTTTAGAAAGCTTATTAAGTGCTCGTGGTAGTGCAGTTTCTGATTCGCGTACCAATACGCTCATTATTAATGATACGCAGCAAAATATTGACAAGATTCGTCGCATGATTGACTTGTTGGATGTCGCAGTGAAACAGGTGATGGTCGAAGCCCGTATTGTCACAGCATCAACAGACTTTTCTCGTGAATTGGGGATTAAGTGGAGTGCGAAGAAGCTGGGCAATAGCCCAGTGTGGGGTGGAGATTTCCAGCCAAGTTTTGATTTGGGTGTGGATTTAGCAACAAACACTGCTGGTACGTTTAACTTTGGTTTGTTGAAAATTTCAGACTATATGTTAAACCTTGAGTTAAGCGCACTTCAAGCGGATGGTCATGGTGAAGTGTTATCAGCACCGAAAGTACTTACTGGCGATAAACAGAAAGCCTATATCTTGCGTGGTACAGAGATTCCTTATCAAACATGGAGTGCGACGGAAGGTTTAAAAACTGAGTTTCGCGCGGCTAACTTAAAGTTAGAAGTGACGCCAAGTATTACTCCAGATGGTAAAGTTCAAATGGCGCTCATGGTTGAAAAAGACTCGATTGGTGACATTACTAATGATGGTATTGCGATTGACACCAGTGAACTACAAACCAATGTACTGGTAGATGATGGTGAGACCGTCGTACTAGGTGGTATTTTTGATGATACGAAACGTAATGACTATCAAAAAGTGCCATTCTTGGGTGATTTGCCTGTGGTGGGTAACTTATTTAAGAATAATGTCAAAACGACGATACAAACGGAGTTATTGATTTTTGTGACACCACGAATTGTTAATGACAGTGTTTCAAGAAATCATTAATATATTTTCAATTTGAACAAATCTAAAAGGTGACTCCTTGCCAAGCAAAGAGTTTGAGACCCTACCAAATATTTATTTGGTAGGGCCTATGGGGGCTGGAAAAACAACGGTAGGACGACATTTAGCTGAACTGTTAGGGCGCGAGTTTCTTGATAGTGATCATGAGATTGAGCGTAAAACAGGGGCAACGATTCCATGGATCTTTGAAAAAGAGGGTGAGCTTGGGTTTCGTAGTCGTGAAACGGTTGTAATTGATGAGTTAACCTCTCGACCTAACTTGGTCTTGGCCACAGGTGGTGGGGCGGTGACTCAGGCTCCAAATCGCGCATTCCTAAAACAACGGGGTATCGTTGTTTATCTTTATACTCCTGTCGAAATTCAGCTACAGCGAACCTATCGTGATAAAAATCGCCCACTGCTTCAAGTGGAGAATCCTGAACAAAAGTTAACTGACTTGCTCAGCGTTCGAGATCCTTTATATCGTGAAGTTGCCCATTATATTATCGAGACCAATCAAGGGGCTGCACGTGATCTTGCGCAGCGTATCTTAAACTTGATTCTTGTAAAGTAGTTTTGATTCAGTTTTGAAGTGATTTGATCCATGCAAACCTTATATGTTGAACTTGGCGAACGCCGTTACCCGATCTTTATTGGTAGTGATTTAGATCCAAAAGCTTTACTTGAGCCGTATATTCATGGGCGCCAAGTGATGATTGTGAGTAATGAAACGGTCGCTCCTTTGTATTTAGCGCGTTACGTGGCAGCAATTGAAGCGTTGGGAAAAACAGTTGCAACGTGTATTTTGCCCGATGGTGAAAAATATAAGAATATTGAGCACCTCAACCTGATTTTTGATGCATTGTTAGTGTCAGGTTTCAACCGTGATTGTACAGTTTTAGCTTTAGGCGGTGGCGTGATTGGGGATATGGCGGGCTTTGCTTCAGCATGCTTCCAGCGTGGGGTCTATTTTATTCAGGTGCCAACCACACTTCTTTCACAGGTGGATTCGAGTGTTGGTGGTAAAACAGGGATTAACCATCCGCTGGGTAAAAACATGATCGGGGCATTTCAACAACCGCAAGTGGTCTTGGCGGATATGTCTCAACTTAAAACGCTGCCATCACGTGAGTTATCCGCAGGTTTGGCAGAAGTGATTAAGTACGCACTTTTGGGTGATGCTGACTTTCTCACTTGGTTGGAACAACATATGGATGCTTTGGTGCAGGGGGATGAAGCTGCACTGGCTGAAGCTGTGTATCGTTCTTGTGCCCATAAAGCGCGTATTGTTGCTAATGATGAAAAAGAACAAGGTGAGCGTGCTTTATTGAATCTTGGGCATACCTTTGGACATGCGATTGAATCTTATCTAGGCTATGGTGAATGGCTCCATGGTGAAGCTGTGGCAACAGGTATGGTGATGGCAGCAGATTTATCGCAGCGTATGGGATGGATCAATGCAGAAGATTTGGCGCGTACAAAAAATATCATTCAACGTGCGAATTTACCGATAGTATGTCCGCAGATTCCCCTTGATGACTTTTTGGCGTATATGGCTCATGATAAGAAAGTCTTGAACGGGCAGCTTCGTTTGGTTTTGATGCAAGCGGTAGGGCAGGCCATCATTACCAAAACATTTGATGTAGAATTGATGAAACAGGCGATTTTAGCCAACCAAGAGCAGGCATAACTTTATTATGGCAACAACCCTTAGAACCCAGTGGCAGACAAAGCAAAATTATATTTGGCTTGCATTCGGAGGGGTATGCTTGTTTGGCGCCTTAGTCTTTTGGGCCATTACAGATCAAGAGACTGTCGTTGAAATTGAAAAAAAGGCTGAATCTGAAGTTGAGTTACAAATTCAGCCAGAAAAAGTCGCAACAACCGCACATTTAGGCTCATTCCTCGATGAAGTAAAACCTTTGGATATGACGACACGTGTTGTAGCAATCGCACAGCATGAAGCTGAATTTCGTGGGACCAAATTTATTCAGGAAAATAAAAAGAACAGTACAGTTGAACTGTTTAGAGTCTCAGAAGAAGCGATTATTAAGCGCTTTTTGCAAAGGCAATCTGATCGTCAAGCTTTTAACTACTTAAGACTGACGGGTGAAAACCAAATTGAGCAATATGTGCTGATCTATGGTGTGTATAAAAATGTCAATGAGGCGCAAAAGGCATTGGCGGATTTAAAACTGACGTTGCCGAAGTCGGTGCAACCCAAAGTTGGAAAAATTGAAAGCTATACTGAATATGTCAATGATCTCGGTTCTGATGAACTTGGACTTAGCAATAAGCTCTATGCTGTGCAGTTGAAACCAGCCGCTGTGCCCGTGATTGATGAAGCCACTCTTGCTGCGCGTCAACAAGCGGCACGTGCAGCAGTTGCACAAAATAAACAATCGACAACATCGACGACGGTTACTCGTCGTGATGCGGATGGAAATGTGGTTGATGTGCAAAAGTCACAAACAACCGTAGAGAATGCGCCACAAAATAAAACAAATGAACCTGAAGTGACCGACCCATTTAATTAAAATTGGTTCATTATGGCGCATCAAAAAATGTAAATTTCATATACGCACAAATATAGTGCAATAAATGAATTGTCCTCGAACTTTATTTTTACTTAAAAAACACAAACCTAATAAAACTAAAGCGCTTAACACACAAAATAAATAATTGGCACAAAACTTGCTTTAATGGTGCATGAATTGAGTTGATGTCACTGTTTTGGCGCAAAAAAGATTCGATTTATGAGCGAAATAGTAGCGGCCAAGTGCCTTAAATAAGTGCGTGACTGCTGCATACATTTTTTCAATTAAGACATGCATAAAGACGAAAATCAGTCTATCTTGGGTGTGAAGAAAAAATGCTGTACTTCAATCAGAATCTGAATATGAGTCAATTGAACGAATCGGCAAGAAGTAATTAGATTGTTAGACGCCCGACAGGGCCTGTAGAAAGAAGGGTACGCTATGCACATGCCATCGCCTAATACTGTAGCTCCCGCTCAAGGTTTATACCAACCGGATGAGTTTAAAGATAACTGTGGTTTTGGTTTAATCGCCCATATGCAGGGTGATGCAAGCCATGATCTTGTCAAGACTGCTATGCACAGTCTGAGCTGTATGACCCACCGCGGTGGTATTGCTGCAGATGGTAAGACAGGGGATGGTTGCGGTTTACTCTTAGCAATGCCAAAACAGTTTTTCCGTGAAGAAGCGAAAAAACTCAGCGATATTACGCTCAGTGAAGTTTTTGCTGTCGGTACGGTGTTCTTAAGCCTCGATCCAGAGATTGCAGCACATGCAAAACAAATTCTAAGCAAAGAAATTGAATCTGAAGGTTGCCGAGTATTGGCGTGGCGTGTGGTCCCGACCAATAACGATGCTTTGGGTTCGATTGCGATGCAGTCACTTCCTGCGTTTGAACAAATTATTGTGAACTGCCCAATGGGTGTATCTGAAGTTGAGTTTAACCGTAAACTTTTCTTGGCACGCCGCCGTGCAGAACAGCAGCTCAGCAATGACTCATCATTTTATGTAACTACATTATGTTCAACAGTGATTAGCTATAAAGGCTTGATGATGCCTGAAGCGATTGCTGACTTCTATACAGACTTGGCAGACCCACGTCTTGAGTCACATATTGTGGTGTTCCACCAACGTTTCTCGACAAATACTTTGCCGCGTTGGCCTTTGGCGCAGCCATTCCGTTATCTTGCGCACAATGGCGAAATTAATACCATTACAGCGAACCGTAACTGGGCGATGGCGCGTACGCCAAAGTTTGAAAACCCATTATTGCCTGGTTTAACTGAACTTAACCCAATCGTGAACCGTACTGGCTCGGATTCTTCAAGCTTGGACAACATGCTTGAAATTCTTGTGGGCGGCGGTATGGACTTGTTCCGTGCATTGCGTATGTTGGTTCCGCCAGCATGGCAGAACGTGGAGACGTTAGATGCCGATTTGCGTGCATTCTATGAGTTTAACTCGAAGCATATGGAAGCGTGGGATGGTCCTGCTGGTCTAGTGATTCAAGATGGTCGTCATGCAATTTGTATGTTGGATCGTAATGGTTTACGTCCAGCACGTTGGGTGATTACCAAAAATGGTTACATCACACTGGCGTCTGAAATTGGTGTATGGGGCTACGAGCCTGAAGACGTGATTTCTAAAGGTCGTGTCGGTCCAGGTCAAATTCTAGTGATCGATACTTTCACAGGTAAAATGCTCGACACTAAAGATGTCAGCACGCATTTGAAAAAAATGCGTCCTTATCGTGAATGGTTACGTGAAAACTCAGTTCGTGTTCAAGGTAGTCCAGAGCTTGAAGAGTATTTATGTGATCAAGGCTTAAAAGGCGATGACCTGAAAGCATCACAAAAAATGTTTATGGTGACCTTTGAAGAGCGTGATCAATTGCTTCGTCCAATCGCTGAAAGCGGTCAGGAAGCAGTGGGTTCAATGGGTGATGATACGCCAATGGCGGTTTTGTCTCGCCAAGTACGTCATGTGTCGGATTACTTCCGTCAACAGTTTGCTCAGGTCACCAACCCACCAATCGACCCATTACGTGAGTCGATTGTGATGTCATTGGAAACGTGTTTAGGTCGTGAGCAAAACGTTTTTGAACAGAGCCCTGAGCATGCGGATCGTTTGATCATTTCAAGCCCAGTGTTGTCAAATTCGAAAATGCATCAAATCCGTACGCTGGGTCGTAAGGGTTATGAAATTGCAGATATCGATTTAAATTATGCGGAAGATGAAGGTCTAGAAGCTGCAATTGCGCGTATCTGTGAAGAAGCAGCTCAAGCGATTCGTGATGGCAAAACCTTATTAGTGTTGTCTGATAAGAAAATTCGTCAAGGTTTCTTGCCTGCAAATGCATTGATGGCAACAGGTGCTGTACATCACTATTTAATTAATGTTGGTTTACGTACGGATGCCAACATTATTGTTGAAACAGCACTGGCGCGTGATCCGCATCAATTTGCAGTTATTCTAGGCTTTGGTGCGACAGCAATTTATCCTTATCTTGCTTATGACGTGATCAATGACTTGGTTGCCAAAGGTGAGCTATTGGGTGACCCAATCCAAGCGCAAGTGAATTTCCGTAAAGGCATTGAAAAAGGCTTGTTAAAAGTTCTTTCAAAAATGGGTATTTCAACGGTGGCATCTTACCGTGGTGGTCAGTTGTTTGAAGCGGTGGGTCTGTCTGAAGAAGTGGTTTCAAAATGCTTCACGGGTGTACCAAGCCGTATCAAAGGTGCAACCTTTGTTGACCTTGAAAATGACCAAAAGAAATTGGCTGAAACTGCATGGAAAACACGTAAACCAATCGATCAAGGTGGTTTGCTGAAATTTGTTTTCGACAAGGAATACCATGCATTCAACCCAGACGTGATCAATGCTTTGCATAAATCAGTGCGTTCTGGTCAATATGCAGACTTTAAAGAATATGCTGAGCTGGTGAATAACCGTCCAGTGGCAACAATTCGCGACCTATTAAAGTTAAAAACAGATAACTCGATTGCTCTAGATCAAGTGGAGTCTGTAGAAGCGATTTTACCGCGCTTTGACTCTGCAGGCATGTCTTTAGGTGCATTGTCTCCTGAAGCGCATGAGGCGATTGCGATTGCGATGAATACCATTGGTGGCCGTTCAAACTCGGGTGAGGGTGGTGAAGATCCAGCGCGTTATGGCACGATTCGTAACTCGAAAATCAAACAGATTGCATCAGGTCGTTTTGGTGTAACGCCTGCGTATTTAACCTCTGCTGAAGTCTTGCAGATTAAAGTGGCGCAAGGGGCTAAACCGGGTGAGGGTGGTCAATTACCAGGGGGTAAAGTGAATGGCTTAATTGCACGTTTACGTTATTCGGTGCCGGGAGTGACCTTAATTTCTCCGCCACCGCACCATGACATTTACTCGATTGAAGATTTATCACAATTGATCTTTGACTTAAAACAAGTCAATCCTCAAGCGATGGTTTCAGTGAAACTGGTGTCTGAGCCGGGTGTAGGCACCATTGCAGCAGGTGTGGCAAAAGCCTATGCTGACTTCATTACCATTTCAGGTTATGACGGTGGTACAGCAGCCTCTCCATTGTCTTCAATTCACCATGCAGGTTCGCCTTGGGAGTTGGGTCTTTCTGAAGCGCATCAAGCACTTCGTGTCAATGACCTGCGCGGTAAAGTTCGTGTTCAAACCGACGGTGGTTTGAAAACTGGTCTAGATGTGGTGAAAGCAGCCATTTTAGGTGCAGAAAGCTTTGGCTTTGGTTCTACACCAATGATTGCTTTAGGTTGTAAATACCTGCGTATTTGTCACTTGAATAACTGTGCAACGGGTGTTGCAACTCAACAAGATCATTTACGCCAAGAACATTATATTGGCGAGCCACAAATGCTCATCAACTTCTTCACCTTCATTGCTGAAGAAACACGTGAGTGGCTGGCAGCGTTGGGTGTTTCAAGCCTTAAAGACTTGATTGGTCGTACGGATTTGCTTGAAATGCTTCCAGGTGAAACGGAGAAACATGCGCACCTTGATTTGAGCGCATTACTGGAGTCACATCCTTCTGCGCAAGGTAAGGCGCAGTACTGTGAAGTTGAAGGTAACGCACCGTTTGATAAAGGCTTGCTTGCTGAGAAAATGGTTGCTGAAATGCTACCAGCAATTGAAGCTGGGACCACAGGTGAATATCACTTCACCATTGGTAACTGTGACCGTTCAATTGGTGCACGTATTTCAGGTGAGATTGCGCGTCGTTATGGCAACCTCAGTATGGAAGCGCACCCAGTGAAGATGAACTTGGTGGGTACTGCGGGTCAATCCCTCGGTGTTTGGAACGCAGGTGGTTTGCACATTCGATTAGAAGGTGATGCGAACGACTACGTGGGCAAAGGTATGGCAGGTGGTCGTGTGTCGATCTTCCCGCCAAAAGGTTCGCCTTTCCAAACTCAAGAAACGGCAATCATTGGTAACACTTGCTTATACGGTGCAACGGGCGGTAAATTGTTCGCGGCAGGTACAGCAGGTGAGCGTTTTGCAGTACGTAACTCGGGTGCTTTCGCTGTAATTGAAGGTGCAGGCGATCACTGTTGTGAATATATGACAGGTGGTATCGTGACTGTACTTGGTAAAGTGGGACATAACTTCGGTGCAGGTATGACAGGTGGTTTTGCTTACGTTCTTGACCTTGATAATGACTTCGTTGATCATTACAACCACGAGCTGATTGAGCTGAATCGTATTTCGACTGAATCGATGGAAGAACATAAAGAGTTCTTAAGCCGTATCTTAGATGAACACATTGCTGAGACTGGTAGTGCTTGGGCGTACAAGATCCGTAACGAGTTTGATTTCTACAGTCGTAAATTCTGGTTGGTGAAACCGAAAGCTGCCAATTTACAGACTTTGTTGAAAACCACTCAAGCTGATCCACAATAATTCCACTACTGCTGATACATAGGCAGGTGCAGACGATAGATAAACGGGCTGCACCTACCCACGGAGAGAGACATGGCAGAGCGCCTAAACAATGACTTTCAATTTCTGGATGTAGCACGCCAAGATCCAGAGAAAAAAGAGATTCAGGTCCGCAAAGCAGAGTTTGTGGAAATTTATAAACCTTTTACAGCGGAAGTGGCAGCAAATCAGACCCACCGTTGTTTAGGGTGTGGTAACCCATATTGTGAATGGAAATGTCCAGTACATAACTACATTCCAAACTGGTTAAAATTGATCGCTGAAGGTCGTATTTTCCAAGCAGCAGAATTGTGCCACCAAACCAACACGCTACCTGAAGTATGTGGTCGTGTTTGTCCGCAAGACCGTTTATGTGAAGGGGCTTGTACCTTAAACGATGGTTTTGGTGCAGTGACGATTGGTAACGCTGAAAAATACATCAATGACACCGCCTTTGCACTGGGCTGGCGTCCAGATATGTCTTCAGTAAAGTGGACAGATAAAAAAGTCGCGATCATTGGTGCAGGCCCTGCGGGTCTAGGCTGTGCTGATATTTTGGTGCGTAGCGGGGTTAAACCTGTTGTATTCGACAAACGCCCTGAAATCGGTGGTCTACTGACCTTTGGTATTCCAGAATTTAAAATGGAAAAAGATGTGATGAAGCGTCGCCGTGAAATCTTTACGGGTATGGGTGTGGAATTTCGTTTAAATACTGAAATTGGGACAGATGTCACCATCGATCAACTGCTTGCAGAATACGATGCGGTGTTCATGGGTATGGGTACTTATACCTATATGAAAGGCGGCTTTGCAGGTGAAGACCTTAATGGTGTCTATGATGCATTGGATTTCTTGATTGCCAATGTCAACCGTACTCAAGGTTGGGAAAAAGACCCAAGCGAGTACATTAGTGTTGAAGGTAAAAAGGTGATTGTTCTTGGCGGTGGTGACACAGCAATGGACTGTAACCGTACCTCTATTCGTCAGGGTGCGGAAGTGGTGAGCTGTGCATACCGTCGTGACGAAGAAAATATGCCAGGTTCACGTCGTGAAGTGCAAAATGCCAAAGAAGAAGGTGTCAACTTCTTGTTTAACCGTCAACCGATTGAAATCGTCGGTGAAAATGGCAAAGTCACGGGTGTGAAAGTGGTTACAACTCAACTTGGTGAGCCTGATAGCCGTGGTCGTCGCAGCCCAGAACCAATTCCGGGTTCAGAAGAAATTTTACCTGCAGATGCAGTGTTATTGGCATTTGGTTTCCGTACCAGCCCTGCGGATTGGTTTACAAATGTGAATATTAACCTTGATGGTTCAGGTCGTGTGGTTGCAGCTGAACAGCAAACCTATAAATTCCAAACCTCAAATCCGAAAATCTTTGCGGGTGGTGATATGGTTCGTGGTTCAGACCTTGTTGTCACAGCGATTTGGGAAGGCCGTCAAGCGGCTGAAGGTATTTTGGATTATTTAGACATTTAATCTAAATCGTTCAACAAAAAAACCCGCTTCGGCGGGTTTTTTTATGATCACTATTTGCCTGAGATGATATGAAAGAGGTGGATCGGGATAAATCGAAAAAGATCTGGTGGAGAGTCTGATAAAAATGGACGAATTTGCAAATGCACTAAGCATTTTTGCCATATGTGAATGGCCTCTAAATTCAGATACTGAAGATCGCTCGGTTAAATGTTAGGAAATGGACATGACTCAAGTGACGACAGAAAAACTATATCAACATCGTCCAAAAGCTCAGGGTATTACGATTCGACGTTTGCAATTTAACCCCAAAGCCATTCGCCGGCATTATTTTGCCAATTCACCGGTCATGTCGCATTTACTGACGGCATTGTCTTCGACTTTTCCCATCGGTGAGCAGTTCTTTGTGCATAGTGTGCGCAATGTACGTGACCAAGTGAAGGATGACAATCTTCAAGCGCAGATTGCGGCATTTATTGGTCAAGAGGCGATGCATTCTCAAGCACACACGGCATTTAATGCTGCATGGCGCCGTGATGATTATAATCTCGACCGTTTTCAGGCATGGTTGGCGCGTAAAGATGATTATGTGAAAAATCTGCATCCTAAAATTCAGCTCGCAATCACCTGCGCTTTTGAGCATTTTACGGCACTGCTAGGCGGCTATATTTTAAGGCATCCTGAGGTATTGAGTACCTTGGATGATGATGCGGTTAAACTCTGGGTGTGGCATGCCATTGAAGAAATTGAGCATCGTGCGGTTGCCTTTGATGTTTATCAAGATGTGTATGGTGATGACAAGATTCGCCGTTTAATTATGCGCAGTGTAACGACAGGTTTCGCCAGTTTAACTTTTTACTCGGCCAGTCGATTATTTTTACAAGACCACAAAAATAGTATACCTAAATTGGGCGGGAATCTCTTTGGATTGTATTTGCTGGCGAAGATGTTTGTGCAATTGCTGCCTGAATATCTGTCTTACTACAAAACCAACTTTCATCCCTCAGATATTGATTACACCCAGTTGTTGAAATACTGGAAAACCCGTTTGGCAGAAGACTATCAACTCGAAGGTTTTCAGCAGGAGTTGCACGCGGCTATTTAGTTTAAGTATAAAAATAAATAATCAAAACCGAGTGAAGTTCACTCGGTTTTTTCATTTTTAGCTACTTTAACTAAAAGCAACAAAAGGATAATCAAATGTGTTTACAATCAGGTTATTGCAATAAATACAAAAGAAAGAGGATAGCTGAATGAATTTTATGAAAAAAACTGCTGTCGTTGTTACCCTTGCGAGCACGTTAACGCTATCGGGCTGTGGTTATAATACCTTACAGGTTAAAGATGAGGCGGTTACAGCTGCGTGGTCGGAAGTACAAAACCAATATCAACGCCGCGCAGATTTGGTGCCGAATTTGGTGAATGTGGTGAAGGGGTATGCCAAACATGAAGAGCAAGTTCTAACCGAAGTTACGCAGGCTCGTGCCAATGTGGCAGGTTTAAAAGTCGATAAAGAAGTATTAGAAGACCCTGCATTATTCCAAAAATATCAAGAAGCGCAGGCACAAATGACGGGTGCATTGTCGCGTTTAATTGCGGTCTCAGAAAACTATCCAGATTTAAAAGCCAATGAGCAATTCCGTGATTTGCAGGTTCAGCTCGAAGGTACCGAAAACCGTATTGCTGTGGCGCGTAATCGCTATATTACTACGGTGCAAGACTTTAACTCCTATTCACGCCAGTTCCCACAAGTCATGACTGCCAAGGTGATTGGGATGGACACTAAACCGAACTTTAGTGCAGAGCAAAGTGCGCAAAAGGCGCCAACGGTGTCATTTAAC
Source organism: Acinetobacter sp. BWR-L5 (assembly GCF_039655985.1). NCBI lineage: Bacteria > Pseudomonadati > Pseudomonadota > Gammaproteobacteria > Moraxellales > Moraxellaceae > Acinetobacter > Acinetobacter sp. BWR-L5. The sequence continues at coordinate 296,529 of NZ_JAGFEV010000003.1, forward strand.
TAGCTGTGACTTAAAGTAATCGTAACCATAGGGTGAATGAATGATAGGACAGCAGCAGTTCTTACTACGGTTTTCGTATAAATGGGTGCTTGCATTCATTTTATCAGGACTGCTGTGTCTAAGTTCGTTAACATGGGCAGAGGTTGCTACAGCAACAGATGATGCTGCGGAAACAGTCGTTGCTGGAAAAATGATTCAAGGTCAGCATGCGGCGAGTTCCAATAATGTAAGTTCTACGAATGCTGATGTCGTGTCACAACCGCCCGTTGCCAATGATATGGCAGAAGGTGAATCGATACGGGCGTTGCCGACCTTAAATGAACCCGTGATCGATCAAGCACATATTTTAAGTACTGAAGATAAGCAAGCCATTGACCAAAAAATCCGTGCCTTGCATGACACAGGAAAAGCCCAAATAGGCGTAGTGATTGTACCCACCACAGGTCAAGAGGATATTTTTGGTTTTGCCATGCGTATTGCAGATCAATGGAAACTTGGTTCAGCAAAGCAGGACAACGGTTTGCTGATTGCAATTGCCGTTAATGACCGACGTATGCAGATTCTTACGGGTTATGGTTTGGAAGGAGTCATTCCTGACATTATTGCGAATCGCATTATTAACCAACAAATCACACCGTATTTTAAGCAAGCTCAGTATGCTCAAGGGATCAATGCGGGACTTTCTGAAGTTGAACGGATTTTAAATCTTGATCCTGAAGTTGCAGCTCAAGCGGCGCAACAACTACAAGAACGCCAAGAGCAAGCTATTCGAGAGCAGGAAGCCAAAAGTAAAACGTTTAGTACTGCTTTATTTATCTTAATTGCAGGGGCAATTGGCTCATTTGTGGTGGGCAAGCGTTTAAGTGCTTCGACGGCTGCAGTTGCAGGAACCGTTGCAGGCTTGGTGAATGGAGCAGGCTTAATCACCAGCTTACTGATTGGTGGCGGGATTTTCTTTTTACTCATCACGGCCTTAGCCCAAACGATTTTTCAGCTTTTTCTCTCTTCTGGCGGTGGAGGTGGGCGCGGAGGTCGTGGTGGCGGCGGTTTTGGTGGAGGTGGATATAGTGGCGGGGGCGGAGGCTTCGGCGGTGGAGGAGCATCAGGGTCATGGTAACAACAACTGAAACGACGGAAATCGTCACTAAACCAAAGCTAGATGAAGTCGTACAACCGAGTTTTAAACGTTGGTTAAGGCATTTATTGCATATGCCCGCGAGTAAACGTTTCTTTAATCAGCAAGATCAATATGCGATTGCACAAGCGGTAGCTGTTGCTGAACATGGGCATATTGGGGAAATTCAGGTAGTAATCGAAGGGCATATGCCTGCACGAGAAGCCTATTATTTGGATACTCGTGGACGTGCGAAACAGCTTTTTGCTGAGCTGGGGGTGTGGGATACCGAGTGGAATAGCGGTATTTTACTGTACTTAAACTTGTGTGAACGCAAAGTCGAGATTGTGATTGATCGTGGGATACAACACGCCACGACACAGCAGGTTTGGGATGATGTTTGCCAGAGTATGATTGAAAAAATGTCACAGCGACAGTATCGGCAGGCTTTAGTCGAGGGTGTTACACAAATTGGGACTATTTTGGATCAATTCTATGCCAATAAAATAGAAGATAAAGCTGATGAATTGATCAATTCGCCAATTATGTTGAACTAGAAAGAGGGAAACTGACAATATTTGTCAGTTTTTTACATAAAAATACAATACTCAAAAATAAATTTTTAAATAGTGAAATAAAGTGCTGTTTTTTATTTGAAAATAAATATAATAAATGTTGGCATAATACATGCTAATTACAAAGTAGCTTAAAAAGCTTATAAAAAATTAACAAAACATTTGTGGAGAATGTTATGAAATCAGTTCAAAAGGGTTTCACCCTTATCGAATTAATGATCGTTGTTGCAATTATCGGTATTTTGGCTGCAGTAGCATTGCCTGCTTATCAAAACTATACAGTTAAGGCGCGTGTATCTGAAGTAATTTTAGCTGCATCTTCATGCCGTAGCACCATTACGGATATGGTCCAAAATTCACCTGTTGCAGATGTGGAAGATGTTTTGGCATCGAGCTGTACAATTACAGCTACAAAAATGGTTACAAGTGGGAGTGCTGATAAAGATGGCGTAGTAACAGTTAAAGGTAATTCAGCTAATTTAGGTGGAGATACAACTACTAGTCTTGATTCAATTACATTAACTCCAATGGTTGCAGGGGCAGAGCTAGTGGGTTCAACTGATGGTGGAAAAACTATCGAAGGTTGGAAATGTGGCCCTGCTGGAACTAATCCTATGCCAATTAAATATTTACCAGGTTCTTGCCAAGGTACTTACTAATCTATTGTTAGGTTAGTATGAGAAAAGACTGGGAAACCAGTCTTTTTTTTAATTAAAACTAAAGTGAATGAGATGTTAAATGAATAAATATCTTTAATTTTGTTTCTGAATATGAGGAAAAATAAAAGTTGTGAATGAACTTTAGGGGAAGCGTTCTTCTAAAAAATCATGTGTCAAATTTTTTAAGAAACTTTGTAAAATATTGAGATGGGAAAAATAGTAATATTTTAGTGGAGTAGTAATTTACCTCCAACTAAGCGGAGTTTCAGTAAATTGCGGAAGAAAAATCTGTAATTTCTATGTGTAATATCAATTAAATTATTAGTATGGGTGTTTGTACATGAATATCTGTATATAAGTCTGAGTCATTTATTATGTCAAAACGTCTAAAATTTTTCTTCAGCCATTTATTGATTTCGTTTTTTATCGCTTTAGTTGTGGTGGGATTGGTCTTTTTTGTTTGGTATCCATCACCACTTGCCACAGCGGTAGGTGTGACACACATCTTTCTGATGATGCTAGCCATCGACGTAATTCTAGGGCCCCTTTTAGGCTTATTGGTGTATAAAGAAGGTAAAAAAACGCTTAAATTTGATCTTGGAGTAATCATTGCCTTACAAATTTCTGCTTTATGTTATGGGTTGTATAGCATTGAACAAGGTCGTCCTGCATGGTTAGTTTTTTATGCCGATCGTTTTGAGTTGATACGAAAAAATGATCTTCTTTTAGAAAATATTGATCAGGCGAAAAAACAGTTTCAACAAGTATCATGGGCTAAACCGCAATTTGTTGCAATCAAAACAATAACGAATACTCAGCAACATCAGGATGATATCTTCACTGAAGTAATGGGGGGAGTTTCACTTGCACAAAAACCTGAGCGTTATGTCGATTTTGTTCAGGCAAAATCACATTTACAACAAAGAGCAAAAACTTTGAGGGAACTTAATCAGTATAATGATGTGCAACAAGTAGATCGTATTTTATCTAAGTATCCACAAGCAACTAGCTTTGTTCCTCTAAAAGCCAATGCTGTGGATATGACAGTTTTAATCAATAAAGACAAAGGTGAAGTAGTTAAGATCGTCGATCTTCGCCCCTGGAAATAAATTTAAAACTGCAATTTAAAAAACCTGCGTATGCAGGTTTTTTATTCGCGAATAAAGTCTTAAATTTGACTCTGAATATAATTCTCTACACCGACAGTCTCAACCAAATCGAGCTGTGTAGTTGTCCAGTCTAACCACTCTTCTTCTTTTTCTAAAATTTCTTGAACAAGATCTCGAGTAACGTAGTCCAACTGCTCTTCGGCAAGCTTGACAGCAGCTTGAATGGATTCAATATTCTCTTTGACTTTACGGACATCACAGTTAAGAACTTCCACTGTGTGTTGACCGATGTAGAGTTTACCCAAGTGTTGTAGGTTTGGTAGACCTTCTAAAAAAAGAATGCGCTCAATGATTTTGTCAGCATGCTTCATTTGACGGATTGACTCTTTATATTCAGCTGAACCGAGTTGTTCAATCCCCCAGTCATTAAACATGCGAGAGTGTAGGAAATTTTGGTTAATGGCAGTTAAATGATGATAAAGCACCTGATTTAACTGATTAATTACATCACGATTGCCTTTCATGAGAAAGCTCCATTCAAACTGCGGCTTAAAAATAATATCAATAACTTATGAGAAATATCTTAAACAACAAAGTAGATTTTGGCGAGTAATTTATAGAACAGCAAATGAAAATCGCAATCAAAAGCATACGAGGTGGAAACTTGATTTTTAGACATTTAAAAAAAGAAAACCCGCTTAGAGTCATAAGCGGGGGAGGAGCTACTCATAAAGAGTAAATTTATAATTATGATTATTCTAAAAAACGAATCAAATACCTAGGCAGCAATAGCTAAGCGTGAGGCAATGGCAGATACTTCAGCACTGATGATTGAGCGTGCTTCTGGTGCACAGCGACCACAGCATGTTCCGAGATCGAGCATCTCACGAACTTCGCGATAACTACCCGCACCATTTTCAACAGCGTCTTTAATATCTTTATCTGTAATACCACGGCATAAGCACACGTACATTTCAGCAAGCCACATGAAAGAAATAAGATAAGTGATATTATTGATAATTGTTATCGTTTGTCAATAAAAATCATTTGAAATCTCATTTGTCTTTATTGGAGTTTTGGATAAAAAAAAGCCACTCAATCGGTGGCTTTTTCTTAAAAATATAACTTATTGATTAATAATCACAATGCCATCCATCTCAACCAATGCATTTTTGGGTAGGCTTGCCACACCGAGTGCTGCGCGTGCAGGGTAAGGTTGTGCAAAATATTCACCCATAATTTGGTTGACCAACTGGAAGTTTGAAAGATCGGTTAAGAAAATATTCAACTTCGCGATATCTGCCAGCGTTCCACCAGCAGCTTCGCAGACAGCTTTTAAATTATCAAAAACACGGCGAATTTGTGCTTCGATGCCTTCAACCAACTCCATACTGTATGGGTCTAAACCGATCTGACCAGAAAGGTAAAGTGTATTGCCAACTAAGATTGCTTGCGAATAAGTGCCGATCGCAGCAGGGGCATTTTCAGTATGAATTACTTGGCGGGACATCGTGTTCTCCTATTATATTCACCATCAATCATAGCCTAGATTGGCATTAAAATGTGCGGATTTAAACAATTAACTCGCAATCGATGTTTCCGCAATACTCACTGGTTGAGCCAGTCGACTGATACGAGGGAAGCCAAAATGCATACGTAGATCACGAATGATTTTTGCAATTTGCTTACGGTTGTGTACCACAACATTGACATAAGTCTTGTCGTCTTGATTACGTACCATTTCGACCCCAATTTTTTCTTTACGACATTGATAAATTAGGTCGGAAATTTGTTCGTCATCCATGGCCATGTTAATCAATAAATATGCAGTGAAACTAATTTCTTCTTCATTCTCATTGGTCCACTGCAACGGCATGATGTTTTCAGGGTGTAGATGTTGTTCATGCAGGAGATTATGACAACGCGCACGATGCACAATAAGACCGCGGCGTGATAAATGTCCTTGAATTGGATCACCCAACACAGGGTTACAGCAATGTGCATATTTGACATCGACACCTTCAGTACCTTGAATGAGTCGGTCAGATTCCTGTGCACTTTGGTCATGCGCAAACAAATGATTCGCAACCAATTGCGGCAGTAAATCACCCACGGCAATTTGCTCAAAGAGTTGGTCTTTACTTTCGATATGTCGCCATTGTAAAAGCTCTAACCAGTCTGATTCGGTTAAATCTTTAATGGATACATTGAATAGTTTTAAAGCGCGATTTAAAGCTTGTTGTCCAACAAGGCGTTGTTCTTCAATGTCTTGCTCGCGCAGTATATTTTGTAAGGCGCGACGGGCTTTTTGCGTATTGACGAAGCTGAGCCAATCAGGGTTTGGGGTGGCCAAGACATCGGTTATAATTTCAATCACCTGACCACTGTGCAATGGCGTAGAAAGTGGTTTAGTTTCCCCATTGATTTTCGCACCTACCGCATGGTTACCTAAAAATAAGCTAGCAGAGTAGGCAAAATCGACGACTGTTGCACCTTGTGGTAACTCGTGTAGATGACCTTGTGGGGTATACACCCAAATTTTCTCTTGGTGTAAATAATCGAGCAGTTCGCTAAAAGTGGTTTTGGCACAGGCACCATCAATCAAGACATTTAAGTTCTGCATCGAGGCTTGAATCGCAGAGCGGCAAGCTTGCGGAGCACTGTCGCCTAGTACTACACCAAAACGCGCCGCTTTGCGCATCAGTTCGGTTTGAATGGTTACTGATAAGGTTGTATTTTCACCTTTTAAGCGCAGTAGCAGCGATTGGTTGCCACCTGGAAGGGGTTTACGAATATGGTCTGCAAAATGTAAAACTTGAAAACTCTCTCGCAACACATCGGCTAAGCGGTCACAGTCAGCAATGCTATTTAAAATAATTTCAAAGGCGTGACTATGCGTGAGTTCATGTAGATCAATGTCATTTTTTACAAAGTGACGTAACAGTTCGATATTATTATTTTTCTTTTTAATTCGCCCCGATATTTGATGGGTTTTTAATAGCTCAGTAAGATTGTTTTCCCATTTGCTTTGATATTCACAGCGTTTGGGTTTGGTTTGCAGGAGGGCTTCTTGGACATTGTTATACATGTCGAGATCAAGGTTTTGATAACACAGATGTTCGAGGTTATCGCCCATCTCATTCATGCCAACAATACGTGCCATTGGGACAAAAATATCAAAGGTTTCTTGGGCAATACGCGCACGTTTATCGGGGCGTAGTGCATCCAAGGTGGTCATGTTGTGATAGCGGTCAGCCAGTTTAATAATAATGACACGTGGGTCTTGTAGTGTGGCTTGCAGAATTTTTCGGAAAGAAGCGGCTTTATTATATTCTTTATCACTGGATTGGCTAAGTTTGGTGACGCCATCGACCAGTTCGGAAACGGTTTTTCCAAATTTTTCTGCAATATCTTCTTTGCTAAAGTCTGTGTCTTCAATCACATCATGTAAAAGTGCCGCCATCAGGGTTTCGGCATCTAGACGCATATGCGCTAAAATACAGCTTACCGCAATCGGGTGCAAAATATAGGGTTCGCCACTTTTACGGGTAATACCATCATGGGCAATATCCGCATAATCACAGGCCGCAAGCACTCGCTCGACGTCGCTTTCAGTTAAGTAAGCATCGATAATAGTTTTGAGCTGTTGTTTAGCTTGGCTGACCATTGGGCCTGGCATAAAACACCTTTAAGACGTAGCAATTACAAGAAAATTTTACTGATTCTCTAATGAAAAGCATATTGCATGAGTTGTCAATTTATTCATTGAGAGAAAAGCAAAAAAGATACACCTAAACCACGATGAATCCTATCTTCTAGTTATAACGTGTATTGGATAAATATAAAAGTTATCCAATAAAAAAGCCTAGTTAAAAACTAGGCTTTTAAGCGATAAATTTTTCTTATTGGAAAGAAAAACCATCTAAATTCAAATTGTTTGCAGAAAGTGCAAGATCAAGACTCGAAGTTTGGTAGTCTTGCTCACGTTGTTTCAAAATATCTTTAGAAACATGACCGATTGCGATTTCACGTAATGCAACAACAGTCGGTTTGTCATTGTCCCACTCAACAGTAGGTTCAATGCCTTGACGTGCCAATTGACGCGCGCGTTTGCTTGCCACTAGTACAAGCTCAAAGCGGTTGTCTACATGGTCTAAACAATCTTCAACGGTTACGCGTGCCATAAGAGTTCTCGTTACAAAGGCTAAAATTAAACAGACTGTGCAGTATAAAGTGCTTTGTCTGTAGACTCAAGTTTTAATCACTTTTCAACAGGAGTGATCAGCTCAGAAATCATTTTCTGATGGCGGCTCGCTTGCTGTGTAATGACTAAACGATTGGCAATAATCACAGACTCAAGATCATGTAATGCTTTATTAAAATCATCATTAATAATCACATAGTCGAAGTTGACATATTGTTGCATGTCTTCGACCGCACAGCCTAAACGCCGCTCAATCACTTCAACCGAGTCTGTGCCACGGTTAGACAGACGTTGACGCAGATCAAACTGGCTTGGTGGTAAAATGAAAATTTGTTTAGAGTCAGGAAAAAGCTTACGCACTTGCTGTGCGCCTTGCCAGTCAATTTCCAGTAGGACATCATGACCTTTCGCCAGTTGTTCTTTTACAGTAGCTTGAGCTGTACCGTAGTAATTACCAAAGACTTCAGCGTATTCAATAAAACCACCTTGTTCAACCAAGGCCAAAAATGAGTCTTTTTCGGTAAAATGGTAATGTACACCATCAAGTTCGCCGGGACGTTGCCCACGTGTAGTATGAGAAACAGAAACGTGAAGATTCGTTACACGGTCAAGGAGGGCTTTTACGAGGGATGTTTTGCCTGTTCCTGAAGCTGCAGAAACGACAAACAAGAGACCCGACATGATATTTTTCCTGATATGATAAAATATCTTCTCTATTTTAGAGTAGACAAGGTTTAAACGAAATAGCAAGGCGTCACTTTGTTTGCATTTATTTTATTAGTTTCCGCTGATTGAAAAGTGGTATCGAGGAACATATGGAAATTGTATTGGCCAATCCACGTGGTTTTTGTGCAGGTGTTGACCGTGCGATTGCCATCGTAAATCGTGCGCTTGAGTGCTTTAATCCGCCCATTTATGTACGACATGAAGTGGTGCACAATAAATTTGTCGTGGACGATTTACGTCAACGAGGTGCAATTTTTGTCGATGAATTGGATGAAGTACCCGATGACAATATTGTAATTTTTAGTGCGCATGGGGTCTCTAAAGCGGTACAAATCGAAGCTGAGCGTCGCGGTTTAAAAGTTTTTGATGCAACCTGTCCATTGGTGACCAAGGTTCATATTGAAGTTACTAAATATGCCCGTGAGGGGGTTGAGGCGATCTTAATTGGTCATGAAGGCCACCCTGAAGTTGAAGGTACCATGGGGCAATATGACCTGAAAAATGGTGGTGCGATTTATTTGGTTGAAGATGAGCAAGACGTGGCCGAGCTTCAAGTGCATCATCCTGAGCGCGTGGCTTTTGTTACTCAAACCACTTTATCAATTGATGATACTGCAAAAGTGATTGATGCTTTACGGGCGAAATTTCCTGAGATTCAAGGGCCGCGTAAAGATGACATTTGTTATGCGACTCAAAACCGTCAAGATGCGGTGCGTGATTTAGCAACCCAATGCGATGTGGTGTTGGTGGTAGGTTCACCAAACTCATCGAATTCGAATCGTTTACGTGAATTGGCTGAGCGAATGGGTAAAGCGGCTTATTTGGTTGATAATGCAGATGAACTTCAACAAGCGTGGTTTGAAAATATCGCCAAGGTTGGCGTCACAGCGGGTGCATCTGCACCTGAAATTTTAATTAAGCAAGTAATTCAACGATTACAAGATTGGGGCGCAACACCACCACAAGAGCTTGCTGGAACGGAAGAAAATATTACCTTTAGTTTGCCAAAAGAGTTACGTATTGCGGTAACTCAAGCCTAAAAGGTGGATTGGTTAACATTCTAATTTTATTGAAAAATTGACAGATGATTGTAAATTGGCAATCATCTGTTTTTTTATGCCTTTTATCCTGTATTGTGCTGATTGTGTAAAGAATTAGAATATGATTTTAAATAGGGTAAAGTTTTGTTGCCTTGGGGAGGGAGTATGCAAAATAAACATAAAGGGTTCACCTTAATTGAGCTGATGGTGACGATTGCTGTTATGGCAATTATCGCGATGATGGCCGCTCCTTCTTTTATGCAGCAGATAAGAAGAATGCAGCTCAATAATGATGCTCAAGAAGTTGTTCAGCTTGCTATTGAAACCCGCTCAGAGGCTATTTTTCGTAAGCAGAATCGGCAAATTATTTTGACCTCTAGCACAGGTTCAGGTTTTAAAAATTGGCAACCTTCTGAAAATACAAACTGGGTAACCACAGCTATTCCAGATGCTATGACATATAACTTTTTTGGTTATTTAATAGAAGATGCTGATTGTGTGATTTTGGAACATGTAAAAGATAACTCTTTGCACGCTGTGATTCGTTTTAATAAAAATGGCTCCGTTATTTATAACAAAACTGCTACTGGTTGTGCAGGATGAGAAGAATGAAAATGATAAAAAAAACTCAAACTGGTGTTGGTTTAGTTGAAGTCATGATTGCTTTGTTGTTGCTAGGTGTAGCCGTGCTTGGTTTTATTGCATTACAAGTTCGGGCAATTTCAGCAAGTGAGGAGGCAGGGCAAAACGTACAAGCAATGAATTTGGCAAGAGATTTATCAGAACGTATGCGTATGAATAGAGAAGGATTACTATCTTATGAGCCTTCATCTACAACACCTGCTGCTTGTGATGAAGAACGATATTGTAGTCCAGCAGATATGGCGCATTTTGAATATGCGCAAGTTGAAGAAAGGGCTGTGCAGCAAGGGATGACAATTAATATTTTAGACTGTCAGGGCGTTAATAATACTTTTAGACGTAAGTGTATATATGTTGCTTGGGGTAAAACGGAAGCTAATGATGCATCAGATACCACATCTTCTTCTGATGCTTCAAGTGATGAAACTACAGCATGTACCAATGGAACATCTTATGAACCCAATGCCCAGTGTGTAATTATGGAGGTTTATAATTATGAATAAATCTTCTCAACTAGGTCTAACTTTATTAGAACTGATGGTCGCACTGGTCTTAGGCTTGTTGATTGTTGCAGCTGGCTTAGCAGTTTTTTTGAATGCCCAGAGGTCGATGGGTTTTCAAACAAGTATGGGTGATATACAGCAAAATGCTAACTTTGGTTTATCCATGCTTACACAAGATTTGCGTCATGCCAATTTAAATACTCCGTCAGCCCAAAGAGTGAATAATAAGTTTGTTGGTTCTGGCATTGTTTTTGTAAATGCTAACCTTCCTGCTGGTGTGAGAACAAATACAGCTAACCGATTGACAGCTCAAGGGATAAGCGAAGATGCAACACAAGCAGAGGCCAGTGATCAAATCACGATGCAATTCATGCCTGACGTCAGAGGTGATGATCAGTTTGATTGCGAAGGGAATGCGATGGTTGCGGGTAGAACTTATGTTTATCGTTACTATTTAGATAGATTGCCAGATAATCAGCAAATTGAGGGAAGTTTGGATCGCTTCGGTTTGTATTGCGATTCAGGGTTCTATGTTGATAGTTCTAATAGTGTTGTGGGATTGGGTGCAAATGGTCAGCTGATTATCCAAAATGTAGATGCATTTAAAGTCCGATTGTTGGTTAAGAATCCTGATGGAAATTTACGTTATACGACAATAGATAATTATAGAAACACATTAATGCCAGCGTCGGTTGTCGATGAAAAATTGTATGTGAATGTAGTTGGGATTGAGTTAGGACTATTGGTTACATCGGCTCAATCCATTGGCGCAGATGCTTCATTAAATACACGAACGGAATACATGATTGCAGGCCAAGAGGTTGAATTGCAAGATAATACAAATAATGGCAAATATCTTAGACAGGCGATTACTCAGGTGGTTGGTTTGAGAAATACTTTGGGGGCGGAGTGATGAAAAAGCAATTAGGTTCGGCTTTGATTATTGTGCTTGTGATTTTGGTACTCGTTACTTTAATTGGCACACTCGCGGTTCGTTCAGGTATTTTGGGCTTAAAACTAGCAACAAATAGCCAAATTCAGTCTTTGTTATTAGAAAATAGTAATTCTGCATTATTTAACTTGGAAAATCCTGCTCAGGTTAAGCGTCAGTTAGCAGGTGATGGGATGTATTATTATTTTGATAAGAGTGAAAATTCTTCGGATGAATTGGTTTTTTGTTATAGAGCGTCGCAAAGCCAATTTTTTTCTATGAATAATGCCAGTGTTATTGATTCATCAGGTGGGATTACGAAAAATGGTGTTGGTGGGTTTTGCAAAGCGAACGAGTTTGCTACTGGACGTTCAGCCATTCTATCGCAAGTATATTTAAAGAAAACAAATCAAAGTAATTCACCACCATTGGCAAATTTACCTCTTGGTGCGAGTGTTGGAGCGAATGAAACATCAACAGCGTTAAATGATATTTCGGCAACGGTTGTTTCTGTGTTACCTAGCTTTGCTGATGCATCGGACGCTGAAATTCAAGAGTGTTTTAAACACAGAGCTTCTGCGGTCAAAGAATGTTTTCAAGAGTTGAATATTCCTTTCAATATTCAACATGCGGACTACAAGGTTGGTGCACAACCTAAGCTGATTCCATAGGTACTAGGGTGTTGAGGAGTAATAAAATGAAAAAGTATAGCTATACGGCACTTGCTAGCATGGTATCTATGAGTTTGACGCTGATGATTTGTCAAAGTGTCACACATGCCAGTGACATAGAGATTTATTCAAATTCTACAAATGGGAAAACAACGATTACGCTCATGTTGGATACTTCGGGGAGTATGTCAATTGAGCAAGTTGGAAGTAGTGCATGTGACCTTCCAAGTGGTGCTTCTAATATTGTGGAAAAAAGTATCATATCCAATACATCACCTGCATATACCCGCCGTTATTGTGAGGTGGGTGGGGGGGATGAAAGACGTTATTACTTTAAGCGAAGTGCTCGATCAAATGGTAATTATACTTGGTACACCTGTGCAGATGTTAATGGTAGTACCGACCGAGGACAATGTAATCGCGGTATGGCCACTACACCTAACGTTGATGATTACACTGCGCGAAGATTCAATAATGGTAATGCCCAAGGTTGTAATAATAATAGTGAATGCTTTTATTTTAAGGATGTGACAGTTAGTGGTAAGGTCTATTATGATCGCTTAACTCGTCTTAAAGATGCGATTTTTGCTTTATTAGATAGCAATTTAATTGATCCAAAGCTTGTATCTATTGGTATAGGTAACTTCTCAGCTCAAAGTGGAAGTGATAATGTCTATACTAGCGCTGATGGTTCTTCTGGTAAAGTTTTGGTTCCTGCAGCCCTTTTAGATACGACTCAGAAAAGCCTAATAAAAACAGCTGTTGCAGATTTACGCGGTTCTAATGGTACCCCAACGGCTAACGCTTATGCAGAAGTTGGGGCTTACATGTTAGGCACCACTACAAATGCAAACTATGTTGGAGAGCGTGAAACATATGTTTATGCTGGACGTGATATATATGGAAATTATTATGGAACCTGTACATCGTGGTCTGGTGAAAATTGTTCTCGTTTTAATACCCCTTATGTGAGAAGAGGTAGTTTTAGTGAGCGGACCTGTAATCTAAATTGGGGAGACAATAGAACTTGTCTAGTGGAGCCAATAAACTTAAATACTGTAACTAGTGGAGCTAGTGGCTTTGTAAAATCTGTAACTAGTTCTAAACAGTCTAACACCTATAAAAGTCCATTAACTACAAATAGTCAGTGTAATGGGCAAGGCATATACTTCTTAACGGATGGTGAGCCTAACAGTTCACCAAATCCATTACCCTTGATGAAAGCGGCTTTAGATACAAATGGATCAAGCTTTAGTATTCCTTCAACAGGAACTTTGCCAAACGGATCACAGGCTGGTCACGGTATGCCATTCGTAGGTGAGTTTGCTAAAGCATTAAGAAGTAAAACTCGTAATCCGAAGAGCATGGAAATTAAGACTGCTGTAGTGGGTTTTGGTTCTGTTTTTGATGTCGATAAGCAAGCTGATTTAGATAAACCTGAAGCTGATCGCGTAATTCGTTCTTTAATAGATACGAAAGGTATTCTTAGAGAATATTATAACTGCTCTAAAATTCCGACTAATAAGATTGATGCGCGAAATGCATGTAATTGGGGTGCTCGCTCGCATACATCTTTACCAAATGTAGGTGGATTTGGTGAAGGCGGGTTTTATTCAGCACAATCTTCTGATGATATTATTACAAGTATTGTTAAGTTTTTAGATGAAGTGAAACCAGAGTTTGACCCTGTTGTCACTGGTAGTCCGACCATCCCGGTGGACAGTTTAAACCCAACGACAGTACTGCCATATGCTTATTACTCTTCGTTTATTCCGAAACCTCAAGAAAGCACTCAGTTATGGGCAGGTAACTTAAACAAATATAATATTTTTGATGGCCAGCTCTATAATGCAGATAATACAATTAAATTAATTAAAACTGATGGTTCTATTGATAGAACTGCGACTGGTCTTTGGGGAGATGGGGCCGTTAGTCGTTTGCCATTAAGAACAGGTATGGTTGATGGTGTGGAGTTTACTCAACGTAAGGTATTTACGAATAGAGCTATTGAAGGTTCTGCTGCACCTTATACTGTAGTTTCTCAAACAAATAATTTGGTAGAGGTAAGTTTAGATTCACTATTTAGTAATACTAACAATATTGATGATTCTGGTTTGTTGAAAAATGATCCAGATAAGAACTATTGGTTGAATGTGCTTGGATATAATGTTCCGATTGCTGAAAATGTGTCACGAGACCGCTTAACTGAGAAGCCAGAGCTAAGACAGTTAGGAAGTGTAATGCATTCAACTCCAATTCAATTAACACAAGAAGGGCGAGTGTATGTGGATAGTAATAATCAAATTAAAACGGAGAAAAGAAAAGATTATCTTCTGTTTGGCTCAACTCAAGGGATTTTACATGTTGTAGACAGCACGGGCAAAGAGGTGTTTGCTTTTGTTCCAAATGAAATTATGGAAAGTCAAAAAGTTGCTTTTTTAACAGAGGCTAGCTCAACAGGCGGGAAAAACAATTTGTTTTATGGTGTTGATGCACCATGGACTGCATATACAAAATATGTTTCTAAAACGGATGGAACCCTGACTGTACAAGATTCGGGCCGACTTATTAATAAAGATGATGAAGATAACGATCAGACCATCAAAGGATTGCAGTGGGTTTATGGCGGTTTAAGAATGGGTGGCTATAGTTATTATGGACTAGATTTAACTTATGTTTTAAAAGCGAAGCGAGATGAATCTAATCCTGCATCTGCTACACAACAGCCAAAATTAATGTTCGTTATAAACCCGAAAGCAGAGAGTGCTTCGGAAGCTTTACAACGCATGGGTCAAAGCTGGTCTAAACCAACCATTACGCATGTTAATTGGAATGGTGAGAAGCGCTTGGTGATGTTTGTAGGTGGTGGTTATGATCCAATTTATGAAGATCCTGCTGCGAATCCAACAACATCTTTTGGTAATGGTGTTTACATGTTTGATGCAATGACTGGAGAATTACTGTGGTGGGCAAGTTCAGAAGCTAAAACAGGTGCTATACAGCAAACTATAAATACAGATTTAAACTATAGCGTTGTATCTCAAATTAATATTTTAGATAGAGACAGTGATGGTTTGGCGGATCATTTGTATTTTGGCGATTTAGGTGGCCAAGGTTTCCGTGTAGATATAAATAATGCAAAAGATACAGATGTTTTTGCACCACGTGTCGTGACTTTATTTAAAGAAGCTCCTGAAGGACAGTTAAAACCGCGCTTTTATGATATGCCGAGTGTTTCGATTCACCTTGCAGGTGGGAAATATTTTGCAGCAGTTGCATTTAGCTCGGGAAATAGAAGTTCGCCATTAGCAGGGTTAGCAGGTTCCAATACTGTTAGTGCTAAAGATGGTCTCTTTGTTGCATTTGATAATGATGTCGCAAAATCAACTTTATTTGATGCTGATGTGACATTAGACTCTGAAAATCTAAACTTAGAGGTATTGAATTTAGGTACTGGTGTACAACACAGTGATACTAATGGTTTTAAAGCGGGTTGGAAATATTATTATTCAAATAATAATGGTGAATATAAAGGAATGAATGGCCTCTATGCTTTAGATTCAATATTATATACGAATGTGTATCATCGAGATGGTGTAGGTATTGGTGGCAATTGTGGTGCAGGTGTCAAAGGTGATTCATATCTATATCAATTTTGCTTACCTACGGGGCGTTGTAGTTTCTATATAGCCGCAACAGCTGTACCAAATCGAGTCAAACTCGGTGGAGGGATTTTAGGTGCTGGTGTTGGGCAAGGTTATTTAAATCAGGATGGTACTCTTGGTTTAGTTGTTGATCGAGATATCGATAAATGTAAGTTACCTGAAAATAAAAATAAACCTGAGTGCCAGTTATTTGACAATAGTTCAAAATTAAAACAAATGCGCTGGTATGAGACGCAGTAGGTAAAACTTATGAAAAAAGGATCGGGTTTTACCTTAATTGAATTGATGATCGTTTTAGTGGTAATCGCAGTTTTTGCTGCGATTGCTGTGCCCAGTTATCAAGCATATATTCAGAAAAAAGACTTAGCTATGGCAAAGCAAGAAGCTCTGAAAATAGCCAGTGAATTAGAACGTTTCAAAAATAAGAATTTTAGTTATAAGGGTTTTGACGCAACTTATCTTTACCCAAGTTATGATGGTTCAACAGGTGAACTTTATTTACCTGTAGGTGGTGATGAAAGTGAAGCTAAATATAAGTTAACAGTTGTTGATTTAGAACAAAAAAATAGTTTATCTGCAAATTCTGCTGCAATTATTGGTTTAAATTGGGCAATAAAAGTAGAGAGAGTTGCTGAAGATGGAAGTACTACATTAAAACAGCCTAAGAATTATGATCTATTACTTACTAGTATGGGTATACGTTGTATGACACGCACGGCTGACATGGTTAAAGATTATGAAGGATGTGGAGAGGATAATTATGAAAATTGGTAACTATACTGGCTTCACACTAATTGAACTCATGATTGTTGTTGCGATTATTGCAATTCTAGCTGCTATAGCTTATCCATCTTATACATCTTATAGGGTGAAGACGAATCGTGTGGATGTTCAAACCCAAATGATGAATATTGCTCAACGTTTACAGAGCTATAAATCTGTAAATCATAGTTATACTGGAGCAACTTTAGCAGGGCTTGGTATTTCATCTACCTATCCGCACAGCGGTGAATATAATTTAGATTTAACGATTGATGGGGACAACCAAGGGTATTTATTAAAAGCAGAACCAAATAGCTCGACAATTCAAGAAAGCAACGGCGAAATTTGTTTAAATCAAGAAGGATTTAAATTCTGGGAGAAAGGTAGTGATTGTGATGCTGATGACTTAACAAACCAATCCTCTTGGGACGGTAGATAAAATCCAAATTCAAAACTGTGGATAAACAAATTTTAATCTTTCTTTCGCAGCAAAGATAACGTAAAATATTGCCCTCTATGAAAGGGGTTTGAAATGTTCCGGTGGTCGGGGCAGGGATAATCCGTAAAAACTATAAGGTTGTATCATGGTAGTTATTCGTCTTGCACGCGGTGGTGCTAAAAAACGTCCGTTCTATCAAGTTATTGTAACTGATAGCCGTAATGCACGTGACGGTCGTTTCATCGAACGTATTGGTTTCTTCAACCCAACAGCTCAAGGTAAAGCAGAAAAACTTCGTTTAGATGCTGATCGTTTTGCACACTGGGTTGCTCAAGGTGCTCAACCATCTGAACGTGTTGCTTCTTTAGCTGCTCAAGCTAAGAAAGCTGCAGCTACTGCATAATTTTTGCTAATTAAGTAGTAGGTAGCCCGTGACACCAACACAGAATGTTCCCGAAGATCGTATTCAGATTGGACAGTTACGTTCAGCATATGGATTAAATGGGTGGCTCTGGATCTATTCCAATACAGAACCGATGAGCAACATCTTTGACTATCTGCCTTGGTACATTGAAACCAAAGCAGGTTGGCAAACAATAGATGTAAAACGTTGGAAACCGCATGGCAAAGGCTTAGTTGTTTCGCTCAAAGGCGTCATTGATCGCACTGCAGCAGATAACCTAGTTGGCGCAAATGTTTGGATTTCAAAAGCGCAACTTCCTAAAGCAGGAATGGATGAGTTTTACTGGTCAGATTTGAAAGGCTTAACAGTGTTAGGTTTGGATGATGAAGAACAAGAAGTAAATCTTGGAAAAATCCATGAAATGTTTGAGACAGGTGCCAATGATGTGATGGTGGTTCACGCAACACCAGACAGCGTTGATGCTGAAGAGCGTATGATTCCATGGCATAAAGATGTGGTGCAACGCGTTGATCTCGAAGCTGGTCGTATCTACGTTAATTGGGGCGTAGATTACTAATTATTTTTGGAAATACGGGGGTCTGCGATGTTTTTTGCAGTCATTACGCTTTTTCCTGAAATGTTTGAAGCGATTACAGCCTACGGTATTAGCGGGCGTGCAGCAAAAAGTGATTTAGTACAAGTAACTTGTATTAATCCTCGTGATTATGCTGAGGGCAACTACAAACGAGTGGATGAACGTCCATTTGGCGGTGGTCCTGGTATGGTGATGATGGCTGAGCCTCTGGCAAAAGCAATTCAACATGCCAAAGAGCTTGCCATGCAAGCAGGTGTAGTTCATGTTCCTGTGGTGTATATGTCACCGCAAGGAAAAACCTTAAATGAGCCTGCAGTACAACAGTTTGTCGACTATGATGGATTGATTGTATTGTGTGGTCGTTATGAAGGGGTCGATGAACGTTTGATCCAAAAATATGTTGATCAGGAATGGTCCATAGGGGATTACGTTTTATCGGGTGGTGAGCTTCCTGCGATGGTTTTATTAGACAGTATTATTCGGAGACTTCCGGGTGCAATGTCTGATGAACAGTCTCATGTGCAAGACTCATTTGTGGATGGTCTTTTGGACTGCCCACAATATACCAAGCCAGACCATTTTGAAGGTTTGGATGTCCCTGAAGTCTTAAAGTCGGGACATCATGCCAATATTGAGAAATGGCGGTTTTTGCAGCGTTATCAACGAACACAACAACGCCGACCTGAGTTGGTGGAAAATGTGGAGTTGACGAAGCAGCAAAAGAAATGGCTAACAGATTTGAATACTTAATTGAGAGTATTCTTTTAACAGGCTCTTTGTGCATTGAAGTGGTCAAGCATAAAGAGAAAGATAATCGGGTCTATGCGATTTAGCCTCTATACCCAGCGGATATCAGACCTCTTCTGACCCGCACATATTGGAGATACCCCATGAGCGGTAAGCATCCTTTAGTACAAGCTGTTGAAAATGCACAGCTTAAACAAGACATCCCAGCTTTTGCACCAGGCGATACAGTTATCGTTCAGGTTAAAGTAAAAGAGGGTGACCGTGAGCGTCTTCAGGCATTTGAAGGTGTTGTAATCGCGAAGAAAAACCGTGGCTTGAACTCTGCGTTCACAGTACGTAAAATTTCTAGCGGTGTTGGTGTTGAGCGTGTTTTCCAAACTCACTCTCCAATCGTTGCTAAAATCGAAGTGAAACGTCGTGGTGACGTTCGTCGTGCTAAACTTTACTACCTACGTGAATTGTCTGGTAAAGCTGCACGTATTCGTGAAAAGTTGCCAGCTCGTAAAGTTAAAGCTTAATTTTAAGTTTTATACGAGTAAAAAAATGCGCCCAATGGCGCATTTTTTATGCCTAAATTTTAAAGTCCTTGAAGCTTCAAGCGGTTGGCGTGTTGACGATAAACATCCACAGGGTCTGGAGCAAAAATAGAACGTAGACCAAAGAACTGGTTAATCACATCTAAATGGTTCCAATTATAGTTATCGCGCACGGTCTTGCCATACTTGGCACTACAACGTGAGACTAAGCCATCATTATCATTGGGCGCTTGCATGAGTAAGCCTGTCGCACCCAATAATGAGTCTGGATCAAGAATATTGGTTAATGTTGAGTTGCCAGAGAAAGAGTAAAAATAAACTCCATTTTCTTTCGCTAAACCTTCACCACAGCTTGTTTTTGGCATACCCAATGGATATTTTTGTGCAAAAGCTTTAGACCCAGCTTGACTTAAACTTTTACCCGCACCGAGTGCATCATGTGGAAGTGAGTTCGGATCTTGCTGTTGTGCCCAAACAATAGCTTTGGATCCAAAGTTGATTAAGCCCACCAGCGGTTGTTCTAGCGGCGTACCTTGCGCGGAAATAATCAGATCCGCTACAGGAGAGCCTTTTAAAGGACTAGAAATGGCTGTTGCAGACGCGATTTTATTGGGCATCACATTTGAGACATAGGCAATACTATGTCCGCCGTGACTATGACCAAGCAAATTGACTTTGGGTGCTCCTGTAATCGCTAAGATTTCATCAACTTGTTGCAGCAGTTGTTCACCACGCACTTCAGATGTGTTGAATGGAGAAACGCGTGTTGCCCATGCGTTTGCACCGTTACGGGCTAAATCTGGCAAGATTTGATACCAATAATCCACTCCGAGTTCATCGGTTCCTGCTCGAATCCAGCCCCCCATACCATGTGCAAAAACCAAAGGGTATTTGGTCTTTGCATAATTAGAGGCAACGTAGTTTGATTTAATTTGTGAAGCGGCTGCTTGCGTTTGTGTAGCAGCAAGTGCGCAGGTCGACAGCAGTCCAGCTATCAATAATCCATATTTCATTGATCATCCTCATTTTTTATTTTTTATGACGACAATTTAAGTTGTCAAAAATGAGTATAAAGGTGAGGGAGGAAGAGCGTAGAGAAATCCGATTAAATTAAATACAGTTTGTAACTGGATAATTCTAGGAGGCATCCCTCCGAAACGGTAAAGATTCGAAGGGAAAAATAGAACTAGAGTCCTTGAAGTTTTAAGCGATTGGCATGTTGGCGATAGACATCAACAGGGTCTGCGCTAAATAGTCCACGTAGCCCCATAACTTGGTTGACCTCATCTAAATGGTTCCAGTCATAGTTATCACGGATGACTTTACCGAAGTGTGTACTACAGCGTGCCACCAAACCATCATTGTCTAAATGGCCATAGGCTAAAGGCCCTAACAGTGAGATCGCACTATCTGCAACATCGAGAATGTTCGTGACTTGAGATGTGCCTGTCCACGAATAGTAATATACGCCATTGCTGGATGTTGCACCGCTCTTGTTACAGTCTGAAGCCAGTGCTGATGTTGGATATTTCTGATTAAAAACAAGGGAACCTTGCTCACTAATTGAGGTGAGCGATGCCGTTAAATTGCTTTTTAATGCAGGGTTGCTTTGTCCATAGGCAAGCATAGGACCAATAATATAATCTGCCGCTAGGCTGAGGAGTTGTGTTCCGCCTTGATTGGCAAGAAGCTGATCAGCTACTTTTGAACCTCTAAACGTTGCTCCCACGCCTGTCAGTGAGGCCACATATTGCGGTTTAACTGCTTCTACATAGCGAATGGTTGGTCCACCATGGCTATGCCCAATCAAATTAACTTTGGGCTTGCCAGTCAGGGCGATGACTTCTTCAACTTGTTGTAGTAACTGTTCACCACGTACTTCAGTTGATTCAAGTGGGGAAATTTGTGCTGCAAAGGTGGTTGCACCATTTCGAGCCAAGTCGGGTAAAATTTGATACCAGTAATCCAGTCCAAGTTCGGCAACGCCCACTCGGCTGAACCCAAACATGCCATGGGTAAATAGCAATGGATATTTAGTTTGAGCGTAATTACTTTTTACACTTGCAGTCACCGTCTGTAATCCAGCTGTGGCTGTAGTTGCGCTGAGTCCAAGGCTGGTAATCAGTCCTATGAGTGACATTGTTTGTATCATTCTTTTCGTTATAAACATTTTTTTCATCCTGAAAAAGTCAAACACGGTATAGCTTTAATCTGCGAACGGAAGTTTTCCTCCCGTGTCATGCGTGGTTTCAAAGGCTCCTAGTCGAAGTTGTTCTTGTGAATTATTAAACTGTTGATTACGTAGTTTTTGAATAGCTTGCTGCTGCGCATCTTGACTCATGTTGCTGTTGAGAATGCTGTCGCGTTGTTCTAAGTAAGTATTGACCCGAGATTTCCAATTGTTTCGATCTTGGTCGAGTTTTTCTAGGCGTACGGTCGCTTCGGCACCGACAAGATTCTGGCGCATTTGGCGAATTTCTTCGGCAGAGCCGCCGCGCGCTTTAATATCTGAGGTCAGTTTACGCAGATCTTCGAGTTTGGAGAGTTGTTCTAGGTTTTCTTTCCAATCTTCAGGCAGTTGAGCAAACAGTTCTTTCAGTTTCTGCGCTTTTTGTACTTCGGTCAGGGACTGATCTGCCATGATGCTCATGCGGTCTAAGGTATATTCATGGTAGGTATTTTCAGCGCCAAATAGACCTTCGATTTCATAGTCGGAAAAGAATTGGCTGCGTAGGTTTTTCATCAAAGTAAAAATTTTACGATAGTACTCGGGATCTTCTTTATTTAGGCTTGGCTCCTTCAGACTACCCAATTGCACACGATAACCTAAATAACGAGTCCAAAGATCTAAAATTTGCTTAAGCGCAGGTTCTTGATAACCTTGCTGGATATAGGCTTTAAAATCTTGCTTGATCTGGTCAATATTTTTTTCACCATATTGGGTAATAAAATATTCAAAACAGTTACGTGTTTGTTCATTAACAACTAAGCGATTACTTTGGTCAAGCACCAGTTGGCAGTTGACTTCAGTGTCCTGTTGGCTGTTACTGACAAAAGGCAGCCCTGAAGCATGTGGCAAGTCTGACGCTGCGGGTAATAAGCCTGTCGTATTTTGAGCACTAGAGCTAATCGGCCCTTGGTTTGAGCCAACAGTTGCATTGGGTGCGAGCCAAATGAGAAAACCAAGAATGACAACGATGATCACGGCGAAAATGAGCCATAATTTCTTTTTTTGCATATCCTATGCCTAACATCCCTATTGTATTTTTTATTTGGTTCATATGACTGAACTCGATTTATTCTGAAACAAAAGGGCAAATAAACAACAGAAAAGTTGTAAAACTAGACAAGCGGTTGATAGTATTGCGGCAGCTTTAAGACGTGTCTATGTTATGAAATCATCTGCTTCAAAAATTCAGCGCCGTGCCGTGAATGGTGTATTTTTATTGAATAAGCCATTGGGGATCAGTTCAAATGCGGCATTGCAAAAAGTGCGTTGGTTATACCGTGCGCAAAAGGCGGGGCATACAGGAGCGCTTGATCCATTGGCATCAGGACTGCTGCCGATTTGTTTGGGCGAAGCGACCAAGTTTTCGCACTTTTTGTTGGACTCGGTGAAGCGCTATCAAACCACCATTCAGCTGGGGCACAGTACCACCACAGGTGATGTAGAAGGCGAACGGTTGTTAGAGCAGGCTGTACCTGAGTTAACCAAAGAGTTGATTGAAGCCGTTTTGGTTCAGTTTATGGGTGATATTCAGCAAGTGCCACCAATGTATTCCGCTTTGAAGAAAGATGGTCGTCCTTTATATGAGTTAGCCCGTAAAGGGATTGAGATTGAGCGTGAAGCACGTCCAGTTACCATCTCTGCGATTGAGCTGCTTTCATTCACAGCAGACAGTGTCACCCTTGATATTACCTGCTCGAAAGGCACATATATTCGTGTTTTAGGCGAAGATATTGCGAAGGCATTGGATACTTATGGTCATTTAACTTATTTACACCGCATTAAAACAGGTCATTTTGATCTGATTCCAAGTTATACCATTGAGTATTTGGAAAGTTTGTCTGAACAAGAGCGCGAAGCACTGTTGTTACCTGTATATGCACCTGTAGATCATTTTCCTAAAGTACAAGTTCCAGAAGGACGCAGTGAATACTTTAGTCGCGGTATGGAAAGTAATATTGAGCATACAGCCGAAGCACAGGTCTTGGTTTTCGATGGGGAAAAATGCTTAGGCTTAGCTGAAATTACTGATAAGAAAAGATTGGTTCCAAAGCGGGTTTTAAATCTATAATCGAAATATATCACTCGGTAAAAAGGACAAGGCGTGGACATCGACATTATTATCAGTCTGATCTTTTTTGCCTTTTGTGCAGGTGCAATTGACGCTGCCGTCGGTGGTGGTGGGCTGATCCAAATTCCCGCTTTGATGAATGCATTTCCGTCGATGGCACCTGCCACTTTATTTGGCACCAACAAATTAGCGGCAGTGGTGGGTACAGCCACTTCAGCCGTTTCCTTTGCCCGTAAAGTGCGCTTTGAATGGAAACTTTTGGCTGTGGTCGCAGTGTGTGCCACCATCAGTTCATTTGGGGGCGCGGCCAGTGTCGCCATGATTCCAAAAGAAGTCCTCCAACCCTTTGTCTTGGTCATGTTAATTGTGATGGCGGTATATACCTTCATGAAGAAGCAATTTGGGCAAGTGCATATGGCGCAGCGTGTGACGCCTAAAATTTTGCTGTTGGCGGGAATCGGAAGTTTAGCCATTGGCTTTTATGATGGTTTGTTTGGCCCAGGTACGGGCAGTTTCTTTATTTTCTATTTTATTCGCTATTTACGCGTTGATTTTTTGCATGCGGCGGCATTGGCTAAAATTGGCAATGTGATGACCAATCTTGCAGCGCTAAGCTTTTTCATTCCCTCGGGGCATGTGCTTTTTGCTGTGGGAGGCACGATGGCCGTTGCAAATATGATCGGGTCTATTTGTGGGGTAAAAATGGCGCTGAAATATGGCAGTGGTTTTATCCGCATTTTATTTCTTATTTTGGTGACGATTCTAATTGTAAGATTGAGCTATCAAATGTTTTGGATGTAATGGTGCGATACCTTTAAAACTTCATTACAAAAAACGCGCAGTCTGTGACCTCATTTCTCGTTTATTGCATTTAAGATTAATACAGTGCACTCAATGCTGTGCCAATAAGCTTTTCAATAAAAAATGATGTTTTAAGTTGAACGGAACTGGAGCATAGAATGAATATATTTGAAGCCTTAAGAGAAAGTCACGTTATACAACGAAATTTGGCTGAACGACTACTCCAAACTTCAGGGGATACGCCTGAGCGCCGTGAGCTATTTGAACGCCTTAAAAATGAATTATTTGCTCATGCTGTGGCAGAAGACCGTTATTTTTATATCCCTTTAATGATGACTGATTCGGGCCTCAACATTACCCGCCATGCTTTGGCAGAACACCATAAAATGGATGAGTTATTGGAACAATTGACCGAGACGGAATTCTCAAATCCGGGCTGGTTGGCAATTGCAAAAAAATTATCGGAAACCGTACATCATCACTTACAAGAAGAGGAGCATGGTTTTTTTCAGCAAGCAGGAAAAATTTTACTCGATGCTCAAAAGACTGCACTCGCCAAGCAGTATCAGCAGGAATACAAAAAGTACAAAAAAATTGAAAAAGACAGTTTGGTTTAAGTTCATTTTAAACAAAAGATGGCGAGTGCCATCTTTTGTGATTAAATCGCGTCATCACTTTGCGGTTTGGCTCTAAAGGTAACACCAACAGAGGCAATCATAATGCAAACTAGCGCCAACGTTTGCCACATACTAATTTGTTCTTTCAGTAATAACCAACCTGCCAAGGCTGCTAAAGCCGGCGACAAACTTGAAAGCGTCCCATAGCTGAGTTTACTTAAACGTTTCAAAGCCATCAGGTCTAGGGCATAGGGAATGGTTGTGGCGAGCAGCGCAATCAATAAAGCTTTCGGCCAGTATTCCGTTTGCATTAGCGCTGTAGGGTTATGCGTGGCACTAATGGGCAGAAGCACCAAGGCTGAGATCACAATAGCAATACTGAGAGCATGCATGCCGATATTTTGACGGACGACTTTTTGCCCAAAATAAATATACAGTGCCCAGCACGCACCCGCTGAAACCGCAAATGCGGCTCCTAAGAAGGAGAAGTTGGTTGCATTGGCTTGATGCCACGGCACCATCAGTGCAATGCCTAAAATCGCTAATCCGACCCAAATATAATCACGACGTTGTTTGATCGAGAGTAGCGCTAAAGTTAAAGGGCCTAAAAACTCTAAACCGACGGCAATACCTTGCGGCAGTTTACCCAGCGAAGCGTAGAATAAAATATTCATGAGGCATAAGGCTGCCGTATAGCTGAGTAAATCTTTCCACTTTAAATGCGGTAGGCGTTTGATGATGCTCCATGAGCGGAACATCAGCACAATTAAAATTGCCGCAAAGCACAGTCTAAGGGTCACCACGGTGAGGGGGTCCAGCACGGCAATCAACTGCTTGGCAAAAGAAGCACTGATTTGATAGGACAGCATGGACAAGACCATGAACATCACTGCCATCAGTTGAGAATTAGGCATCATGCACACATCAGGTCATGGCGACCTGTTATTTTAAGAAGGTGGATTAGTATAACGATTCAGCACCCAAGTTGGATGCTGAATAAGCTGATTTTTTGAAATGCAACGACATGAATTTAAAAGTAATTGATACAGCCTTTGGATTTAAAAGCTAAATTCAAACGTTGGATCACATGATTTAAACTGCAGCTTGGCGGTTTTTTTGGGCTGTATAAGTACAACCAATAGACGCCATGATAATCACGCTGAGCGCAAGCCACTGTGACCACAATAGTTGCTCGCCTAGAAATACAAAACCAGACAGTGCTGCAATGGCAGGCTCAAGGCTCATGAGCGTTCCAAAACTTAGAGCGGTTAAATTGCGTAGCGCAATCATTTCCAAACTAAAAGGCAAAGCGCTGGCCAAAACTGCTAAAGCCACGAAATAAATCAGGTTTGAGGGTTCAAACACATTTGTGGGTAAACCACTGAACAGGGCGAGTGGCATTAATATCAGCATGCCGACAAACATACCTAAGCACACGGTATGATTGCCCGAAACACCCGATGGGCGCTGTCCCGCCACAATATACAAGGCCCAACATGCACCTGCACCTAGTGCAAATGCAATCCCAAGAGGGTCTAAAGGTTGAGCTGCTTGGTCGAAAGGAAACAGTAAAACTAAGCCTAAAATAGCCAGCCCGACCCAAACAAAGTCAAAGCGTTGTTTGGCATAAAACAGAGCAACACTGAGCGGGCCAATAAACTCAAACGACACTGCAATGCCGAGTGGCAGGCGAGCAATGGATAAATAAAACAATAGGTTCATGCCTGCCAAGGCAAAACCATAGCTGAGAATGGCTTTATATTTGACTTGCTTAAAATCAACCTGCCAAATTTTAAACAGCACGGCCAAAATGATTGATCCCAACAGCAAGCGCATGGCGGAAACAGTTAAAATGGGAAATTGATCGAACAGCACTTTGGCCAGTGAACCACTACTTTGCAAGCTGAGCATTGCAATCAGCAATAAAAAGGTCGCTTGGAGGTGGGGAGTACTTTTTAGATTTGGCATTATTAGAATACTAGATAGAGAAATGAATACTTGCAAAAAGTAGCGGAGAATGTGCTTGGGTCGCACATAAAATTTTAACAAGTATTCAAAAATAAAAAAACCACAGCTTGGCAGCTGTGGTTTTTAAAAAGAGTCGAATTAGAACAATACGCGAACGCGGATTGTGCCTTCAACGTCTTGTAGAGTATCTAAAGCTTCTTGAGATGCTGTTGCATCTACATCCATCACCAAGTAACCCACATCCCCTTTGGTCATTAAAGACTGACCAGAAATGTTGATGCCGTGTTCAGCAAACAAATTGTTGATTTTTGACAACACGCCTGGCACGTTTTTGTGGATGTGAAGTAAACGGTGTTTGCCTTCAGTCAACGGTAACGCGATTTCTGGGAAGTTCACCGCAGATAAAGTCATCCCTTTATCTGAATATGAAACGAATTTCTCAGCCACTTCTAAACCAATGTTTGCTTGCGCTTCCATGGTCGAACCACCTACGTGAGGGGTTAAGATCACGTTTGGAATGTTACGTAGTGGAGAAATGAATTCTTCACCATTGGCTTTTGGTTCTTTCGGGAACACGTCAACCGCAGCACCAGCAACATGACCTGATTTCAAGGCATCTGCTAAGTCTTCAATCACGACACATGTACCACGTGCAGCATTGATGAAGATTGCACCTTCTTTCATTTGTGCAAATTTTTCTTTGGTCATGAAGTTACGTGTAGACGGAACATCAGGTACATGCAAAGAAACAACATCAGCATTGGCTAAAAGTTCGTTTAAACTACCGACTTGACGTGCATTACCTAATGGTAGTTTTGTTACTGTGTCGAAGTAGATCACTTTCATACCCAAGCTTTCAGCAAGGACAGAAAGTTGTGAACCGATTGAACCGTAACCGACAATCCCTAAAGTTTTGCCACGAGTTTCGAACGAACCAACCGCTGACTTGTTCCAACCGCCTGCATGTGTATCTGTCGATTTTTCAGGTACACGGCGAAGAAGAAGAATAGCTTCAGCAAGTACAAGTTCAGCCACTGAACGTGTATTTGAGTATGGTGCGTTAAATACTGGAATACCACGAACCATCGCAGCATTTAAGTTCACTTGGTTGGTACCAATACAGAAACAACCAACAGCGATTAATTTATTCGCTGCTTCAAACACTTCTTCAGTGAGTTGTGTACGGGAACGAATACCAATGAAATGTGCATCTTTAATCGCTTCTTTCAACGCTTCACCTTCAAGCGCAGTTTTACGATAATCGATGTTGGTGTATCCGGCAGCATTTAGTGTGTCGATTGCGTTTTGGTGAACGCCTTCTAACAACAAGAAACGAATTTTATCTTTAGGAAGTGAAAGATGTTGGCTCATTACGGCTCCGCTACAAAGGCCAAATTTAGTGGCGATATAATAGCACGTACCGCGCCCGATATACATTTCCTTTATGCGGACTCTGCTGGGTATTTTTAACCTCTATGGTGCGTAAAAAAGTCTTTTTGGTCTAATTAAACTAATCATTTCAAAGGTATCCTGAATAAAACAGCTTTTTCTGCGGGAAACAGAAAAAATGCCTTATAATATGACTCCGTGAAAATAAGCCAGTTGCACACTGCTGCTTAAATCCTCACGAACTGCCTGAGCCTTAGGGCATGGAAAGACTGAAATAAAGCGCTTTTCATGTAGAGAACCCTAGCGCCACAAACAACTTGTTTACTTCTTGCAAGGTCTGAAAACGATGAATGCTCCAGTCGCTTTAACCCCAGAGTTATTGACCCAATTGACAGCAATTGTAGGTGAAAACCGCATTAAAACCGATGCGGATAGCCTTGAAAATTGGGGACGCGATCATACCAAACATTTTGATCCAAACCCGTCAGTCATCGTTTTTCCATCGAGCACGGAACAAGTGCAAGCGGTTGTGAAACTTGCAAATGAGTTTAATGTTGCGATTACACCATCAGGTGGTCGTACTGGCTTATCTGCCGGTGCAGTCGCTGCCAACGGTGAAATTGTGGTGAGTATGGACAAGATGAACCAAATCTTGGAATTCTTCCCAGCAGACCGTATGGTTCGCGTCCAAGCAGGCGTGGTGACTGAACAGCTACAAAACTATGCTGAAGAGCAAGGCATGTATTACCCAGTCGATTTTGCTTCTGCGGGTTCGAGTCAAATTGGTGGAAACATTGGCACCAATGCAGGCGGTATTAAAGTCATTAAATATGGCATGACGCGTAACTGGGTACTCGGTTTAACTGTAGTTACGGGTAAAGGTGATGTGCTGCGTCTAAACAAAGGCATGATCAAAAACGCAACTGGTTATGCGCTGCAACATTTATTCATTGGTGGTGAAGGGACACTGGGCTTAGTGACTGAAGCTGAAATCAAACTGGAACGCCAACCGCAAGACCTTCAAGTAATGGTGTTGGGTGTGCCTGACTTTGATGCTGTGATGCCTGTACTGCATGCTTTCCAAGCAAAAATTGACCTGACTGCATTTGAGTTCTTTGGTGAACTGGCAATGCAAAAAGTGTTGGCACATGGTCATGTACAACGTCCATTTGAAACCGAATGTCCATTCTATGTATTGTTAGAATTTGAAGCGCCATTTGAGCCAATTATGGACAAGGCGATGGAAATTTTTGAGCACTGCATGGAACAAGGCTGGGTACTGGATGGCGTGTTGAGCCAAAGCCTCGATCAAGTGGAAAGTTTATGGCGTTTACGTGAAGACATTTCTGAGTCGATTGCGCCATTTACACCATACAAAAATGACATTTCAGTTTTGATTACGCATGTGCCTGCATTTATTAAAGAAATTGATGCGATTGTGGCAAGCAACTACCCAGACTTTGAAATCTGCTGGTTCGGTCATATTGGTGACGGTAATTTACACTTAAATATTTTAAAACCGGCTGAATTAAGCAAAGACGAATTCTTTGCCAAATGTCAGGTAGTGAATAAATATGTCTTCGAAACTGTGAAAAAATACGACGGTTCAATTTCTGCTGAGCACGGTGTTGGTATGACCAAAAAGCCATACCTTGACTACACGCGTTCGGCGGAAGAGATTGAATATATGAAGGCATTGAAGCAAGTTTTCGATCCAAACGGAATTATGAACCCAGGTAAATTATTCGACCTTTAAGTTCGAATCGAGTTTTAAAAGCGCATCCATTGTGATGCGCTTTTTTATGGCTGAAGGGACTGAATTACATTTACTAAATAGTGTAATAGGCCTAAAAAAGGCATGATGGACTGATAAATAATGAATTTTGGGTGGGATTTATGTTGCGTATTATTTTAGCATCAGCCGTATGTGTGGGATTATTGTCAGGTTGTGCGACGACCAAAGAGTTTGTGAATAAAGTCGGTTCGTCAGATACGCCGTTGGCTCAGGTACTTAAAGAGCGTCCAGATTTGCGTAATGAGTTGGCTACGGTTGAAATCCGTCAGTACTTTAATACGGTTGAGTCACCGACTGCGGCAGAAGTTAAAGTGACTGAAACAGGGTTGTTAGATGATTCGGTGAAGTCGGTGCGTACCGTGTATAACTTTAAGTTGGTCGATGGCGACTGGGAAAAAACTGCGACGAAAACCTCTTACCAATGTGCGCGGGGTAAAAATACCAAAAACTTCCAAACAGCGAAGTGTGCATAATAAATCTTTGATTTATGGTTGAAATGTAGGCGAGTCTGCCTCATAAAAAGCGTATCGGTTGATGCGCTTTTTTGCTTTTTGGGGCGGTATAAGCAAAAACCTTTTCTATTTTTTAGTTGAGCTGTGGATGAAAAAAGACAAGATAGTTTCTGATAAAAAACCTGATTTTACTGAAATTAGTGATATAAAAGCTTTAGATTGCCCCAAAAATGTGAACAGAATGAACATCCAACAAGAAATTCAAAACTTATTCGAAAACAGAGATGAACATCCATTATTTTATATTGAAAGCGGTAGCCGTCTATGGGGAATGGCAAGTCCAGATAGTGATTATGATGTAAGAGGTGTGCATCTGCCGTCTAAGGCGCAATATTATGACTATCGCCAACATCGTGATCTTATTGAAATCATGGACGGCGATTTCGATTTTGTTTCATTCGATTTGAACAAAATGTTTGGTTTAATTGCCAAAAGTAACCCAACAGTTTTGGAATGGGTACGCGCTCATATTGTTTATTTTAATGCATTTCCAGAATGGGAAAATTTTAGAGATGGATTATTGAATCGAGTAGATTATAAAGCATTGTATTATCACTATTTATCTCTTGCAAAAGGTGGGATGCAAGTGATGCAGACAGCAGATAATTTTACTTATAAGAAAGTGTTTTACTCAATTCGAGGTTTAATGTCTGCTGAATTAGCAACTCAACAAATCATGCCTGAGTTACAGATTACAGAGTTGTTTGATCAAATTAGTGCAGATGACCCCTTACGGCATTGGGCTGAAGACTATTTAGAAATTAAGAAACAACAAAAAGAAAAAGCACAGTTACCAGAGGTTGAGCAAACTAAAATTTTAAAGTTATTAGAATGTAAAATTGAAGTGCTCAATACACAGCCAGTTCAGTCGACCAATGATTTAGAAAAGTTACAGCAATATCTTACAGAGTATAGTTTCAGTTTAAAACAACACTTCTATGGTACTTAGTTTGGTTGGTGGATTATTAAATCATGAAAACCCTTGCCTTTATTCACTCAGAAAGTACACGTACGGCTGTAGGCGACTTCGCCCCAGTCGTCTCTGTGTTTTCACACTATGAACTGGGAAATTCGGTTTCACCTTTTCTATTGCTGGATCATATCGGCCCGAGTTATTTACAGCCAACTCGCTTAAAAAAGGGCGTAAGTGAACATCCGCATCGTGGCTTTGAAACCGTAACCATTGTTTATCAAGGTGAACTCACCCATCAGGACTCTACAGGCAGTGGCGGTGTGATCGGCGCAGGGGATGTACAGTGGATGACGGCAGGGGCTGGGGTACTGCACGAAGAAGTATTTAGTGAGGCATTTTCCAAAACGGGCGGGGCATTTGAAATGATCCAGCTGTGGGTCAATTTGCCTGCCAAAGATAAAATGAATCCTGCACGTTACCAACACTTAAGTCATGAAGCTATTCCAGAAGTTGAGTTGGCGCAAGCTCAAGGAACAGTTAGGGTGATTGCAGGGGCTTATGAAAACCAGACAGGGCCCGCTCAAACGCATAGCCCTATGACCGTGTTGGATGTTCAACTTATAGCGGGTACGAAAACAGTTTTACCTGCATTGGAAGGTGAGACGACACTGCTGTATATCCGTAGGGGGCGTCTTCAGCTCAATAGCGGAGAAACTGTTGAAGCACAGCAGATGGCAGTCATGTCCAATCATGGCGAGCACCTTGAAATACAAGCGATACAAGACAGCGCTTTTTTATTACTCAGTGGGCAGCCTTTAAATGAACCCATTTATGGACGTGGCTATTTTGTCATGAACACTTTCACCGAAGTTTTACAGGCGTATGAGGACTTAAAACAAGGGCATTTTATTGCGCCTAATACAAAACCAAATGCGACAGATGAAACTTAAAAAAGTAACAATACAAACAGATGCAACACTGCTAAAATAGCTTAACAGAGCTTTGTCGGTGTCACCGCTCAGTCTATTTTAATAACACCTTTTCTAAAAACGCTTTGTGAATACAGCGTAAAACCAGTGTGCATTTCTCGCACCCATTACATTTTTTATTCAATTTTACAGTGCTTGCCATTGGGCTTAGTCGTCTCTCCCTCTAACGGACTTCGCTCAGGCTTGTACGCATTTTATATGTAGATAACAATGCAAAACGTACAAACTCTAAAGTTAAGCCGTGCCACATTGATGTTTCCTTTGGCATTGGTTTTATTCGAATTTTCGGTCTATATCGGTAACGATTTAGTCCAGCCTGCTATGCTCGCGATTACCCAAGACTTTGGGGTAAGCAGTGCGTGGGCACCATCCTCTATGTCCTTTTATTTACTGGGCGGTGCTTGTGTCGCGTGGCTACTTGGACCACTCTCAGACCGTTTAGGTCGTAAAAAAGTGTTGCTCGCAGGTGTGGCATTTTTCGTGCTGACCTGCCTCGCGATTTTACTCACTCAAAATATTGAGTCTTTTTTGGCGCTCCGCTTTTTACAAGGCGTGGGGCTATCGATGATTTCTGCGGTGGGTTATGCCGCAGTACAGGAAAGTTTTGAAGAGCGTGATGCCATTAAAGTCATGGCACTCATGGCGAATATTTCTTTGCTGGCACCGTTACTTGGTCCTGTTGTCGGGGCGTTTATGATTGACCATGTGTCATGGCATTGGGGCTTTATTGGCATCGCCTTTTTGG
The DNA here is from genome assembly GCF_039655985.1 of Acinetobacter sp. BWR-L5. Taxonomy (NCBI): domain Bacteria; kingdom Pseudomonadati; phylum Pseudomonadota; class Gammaproteobacteria; order Moraxellales; family Moraxellaceae; genus Acinetobacter; species Acinetobacter sp. BWR-L5. The sequence continues at coordinate 329,877 of NZ_JAGFEV010000003.1, forward strand.
CTTTTTTAAGTTGGTTTGGTTTAAAAGCCAAAATGCCTGCGACACAACAGCGTCATCCGAAAAAGCCGCTGCGCTATATTTGGGATGACTATAAAACGGTCTATAAAAATAAGACCTTTTTGGCGCTCACCTTTGGTTTGCCTATGGTCGCGATGCCTTTGATGCTTTGGATTGCACTGTCACCTGTGATTTTAGTGGAAGAACTTGGCTTGAGCAGTATGCAATACGGCTTGGCACAGTTCCCCGTCTTGGGGGGGCTCATTCTGGGCAACATAGTACTGATTAAAGTCATCGACAAAATGGCACTGGGTAAAACCGTGTTACTCGGTTTGCCTTTGATGTTCGTCGGTACGCAGTTGGTGGTGCTCGGCACCATTTTCCAAAGCTATTTCTTGCCGTTACTGATTGTGGGGATGACTTTGGTGAGCTTTGGTGAAGGCATTAGTTTTTCGGTGTTATATCGCTTTGCGTTGATGTCATCGGAAGTGTCCAAAGGGACAGTTGCAGCAGCCGTTTCAGTACTGATGATGTTTACGTTCTTCTTCGTGATTGAACTGGTGCGTATGGCTTATGTGGAATTTGGTCTTTGGGCTTATAGTTTGGTCTGCCTGATATTGATTGCACTTTGGTTTAGCTTTCCACGTGCGACCGTGAAAAAAGTGATGCAAAAACGTCTTGAGCGTGGTGTTTACTAAAATTTTATTCGCTGAATTCAGCGAAGTGCACATCATAAAAAAGCGCGCATTCATTTGAATGGGCGCTTTTTTATTAAGGCTTTAAAAAATCCTTTTTAAAGCCAGTTTTTTAAACTTAGGCTTCAGCTTGCTCAGGTTCTAATTTTTTAATTTTGGCATCAAACACAAAAGGTCCAAAAGGTAAGATCGAAGCAATCAAACCTAGAATAAACATCTTCAAAGACCATTTTTGCTTTTCACAGACCACAAACAGCACGATGAGAAACAGGATAAATAATACGCCATGGCCCATACCCACGTATTTGACTAGGATCGGGTTATCAAAGATGTATTTCATTGGCATCGCAACGAATAACAACAGTAAAAAAGAAATCCCTTCTAAAAATCCTACAACACGTAATGTCTGAATGTTCATGGTCAAAAAATCTATGAGAATGAAGCTCGAGTGTACGCAAGAACCAGATAAAAATGAACCACAATACACCCGTACATCATGAAGCTTTTAAAGATCGACGTTGTGTCGTCCGTTTTATTTAATGTCTCGGGCTAGCAGTTCAGTTTTTAACTTCAGCAATTCAGGCAAGGTTTCCAGTAGTAGACTGATTTGTTTGAGGACCAAGTGTAAATTCTGACTCATTGTTTCTTGCGCATTTAGGCGTTTAATCTCTGCCAGTTTCTGCTGGATGTCGAGTTCAGCTAATGCCTGCTGATGGAGCAGTACATGATTCAGCGTATTTTGACACCACAGCATGAGTTCCAGCACCTGCGTATCCTGCACCAATTCTCGGTGACTTCCCAAAGCAGAAATATAACTGAGTTGACTGTGGCTATATACCAAGTAGCGAAAAGCATGATGTACCAGTTCTGGGTTTGGATTGGGCTCGGTACTAAGACTGGAGATCATGTTTGCCAGTTCAGTTTGGGCATTATGCGCAGTACGACGCGCACTGCGGTAAGCCAGACTATTATTTTTGCCGTGTTGATATTGCTCACAGATGGCATTGAAATAGTTGAGGGTTGCATCGGATGCTTTTTTAATGGTGTTGGAAATATTGCGGAAGTCCCAATCGGGCCAAATAAAACTCACTGCGAACCAAGCAATGGCACAACCAATGAGGGTGTCTATAATTCGCGGTAAAATAATGGCATAGCCTGCACCTTTTAAATTAAAAATCAGCAGCACCATGAGTGTTGCCATCAGGGTCGCCATGGCATATTTCTTGGAACTGAGATAGAAAAAACACACGCCAAAAATAATGGTTAGTAGCAGTTGTCCTTCAATACTCGGCACAAAATACAGCAGCGGAACCCCTAAAACAACGCCCAAAATAGTGCCCAAGGTTCGCATTTTTAAGCGGCTTTTGGTGGCGAAATAACGCATTTGGCAAACGAATAAACTGGTGAGCAAAATCCAATAGCCATGTTGCGCAAAGGGCAGAAGCGAGATGCCATAACCTACAGCAAAGACAAAGGCGATGCGTACCGCATGTCGAAACAGTGCGGATTGGGGGGTGAGATGTTGACTGAGTTTGAGCCACAGATCATGCCAATCATGGATATCATCATCATATAAGTTGAGGTTATCAATATGCTGTTGATAACGCTGTTCTTGGCGCGATTGTAGTTCGTTGAGGTGCTGAAAACGTTCATGCACACTGTCCAAATTATTTAAAATCAGTTGTAGGTTTTTGACTTCAATATTGTGTGGATGATCTCGAACCCAGTCCTGCATGGAACTGTGTAAATTCAGCAACGCCTGAGTGGTCGTTGGATCGGATACATAGGTTTGATTGTTCAAAATACACCGTGCCAAAGCCTGACAGGCAAGGGCTTGCAGCCGAATATTTTTTTGAATACGAAAAATGAGGTCAGTTCGGCTAAAGTTTTGATGTAACTGCTCATAGTGCAAATAATTAGAGCTGGCTTGTTCATGAATGTCTTGAACGAGAAAATAGAGGTTGAGCCAATAAATTGTATTTTGGTTGGCGCGAGATGCTTTTAGTCGCGTCAGTAGTGAGCTTTTGGTGTGGTTAAAACTTTGCACCACGGTACTGTTTTGTAAGGATAGATCGTAGAGAAGCACTTCTACATTGTCTCGATTGTCTGGGTCGAATAGACGTGCTTTTGCGTTGAGCAAATCGGCAACTTGATTAAAACAGCGGGCTAAGTTGTCCTGAACGGCCAAGGTGGGTTTAAGAATATAAAACACAATAGCGGTACAGCCATACCACAATGCTCCCAAGACAAAACAACTGGGTTGAAAGTACCAAGCCGAATATTCACCTAGGCCAAACATACTGTATAGGGAAAGTAAAATGGTACCAAAGCTCATTGCTGCATAGCGTTGCCCTAGTGCCCCCAGTAAAATAAAACAAGCACTAGACAGTGATAAATATAAGATGAAAAAGAATTTATAAGGATGTAAAAAATCTAAAATGCTACTAACACTAAAGAACAAGATACAGACATAGGCAAGATTTCTGAGACGAATGCTGAGCCGGTCATCGAAGTCGGTCAGGGCTGTTGCAATTGCGCCTAATGTGGTCGGAACGATGAGCTGTTGCAGTCCTAAAAAATATAAACCTAAGGTTGTGCCACTCAGCACAATCAAGATTTGCAAGCAATACATAAAAATTGCATTGGACTGAAAGGACTGAAACCACTGACGAAGATTGTTCACGATGTAATAGTCTAGGCTTAGTTTTATTTTGGTTTTAGCCTGAACTTTTTTTAGAGCACTGTCAATTTAATGCGGTGCTCCATTGCATGAAAAATTCACCTATGACAATAAAAATGCAGCAGAGCATGGCTCCGCTGCATTGTGTGTATAAGTCGAAACTTATCCACATGTGCGAGTTCAAAACACTACTTTATTCACACTGCATGGGATAATAGATTTATTTAATTACGCCACACGCAATACGGTCACCGCCACCGCCAAGTGGTTTAGGGGTGTCTGAATAGTTATCACCACCTGCATGCACCATTACCGCTAAGCCCTCAACGTCAGCTAAACTTAAGCGAGGAGCGAGTAAATTGACTTTTGCATTACCTGCTGAGTCGACATTCAAGATGGGTAAATCACCCAGATGTCCATTCAGTGGTGTGCCATGGTTTGGCGCTTTTTCTGGGTTAAAGTGTCCCCCAGCGGCTAAAGCAGCCACAGGTTTTCCTTCTTTTTCAGCCACATCACACGAACCTTTTTCATGGATATGAAAACCGTGTGGGCCAGGTGGAAGTTGAGTCAAATTGGTTTGAATTGCTAAACCAACAGGGCTATCAATAAAACGAATGGTGCCAATTTTTTGTCCCACACCTGTAGTTGAAACAGCGTGTACATCGACGTCTTTGACCATCGTGTTGGTTTCAGTAGGTGTAGTGGTACATGCCACAGTCCCTAAACCGATTAAAGTCACAAGTGCGCTTAGTTTGAAAGCAGAAGACAACATGTTGGATCCTTTTTTCCTTAAAATTCAGAACCATTCAAACAAAGCCAGGGCTTCTGTTCAATGTTGTCCGTACAGCGTTTTTGTATCTGACATAAAAAAACGCATACTTTCGAGGAAAGCATGCGTTGAAGTCATTTCACTGAACTTATTTTTTTGGCGTATCTAAAGGCTCTTCGGGTGGATCATAAGCCAATGTCGCTTTTGGCATCATTAGGGGTTCATTGACTTGTTCATGTAGCCATTCGCGCCAAATGGCTAACAGTACCGCTAGAATCACGGGGCCGACAAATAAGCCGACCATACCAAAGCTGGCTAAACCACCCAATACACCAAACATGATCAGTAAGAACGGAATTTGCGTTGCACCTGAGATCACCAATGGGCGAATCACATTGTCTGCTGTGCTGACCACACAAACCCCCCATACCATCACACCAATCGCTTCAATAGTCTGCCCTTGAGAGAATAACCATAAAGACACGGCGCTATATGCCACAGGAGGGCCAAAAGGAATGAGTGCAAAGATAAAGGTCACAATGGTCAGTACCATTGGGTTTGGGACACCAGCAACAAAATAGCTCAGGCCTGCCAAGAGTGCTTGCGCAATTGCAGTCAGGCCAACCCCATAGACTACAGCACGCGTGGTTTCAGAAATAGTATCTAAATAGTGGTGGATACGTGGGCCAATCACCATCTCCAGCGCTTTACTGACCTGATTTAAAATGGTTTGTCCGTCACGATAGAAGAAGAATAACGACATCACCGCAAAACAGAGTTTAAAAATATTTTTACTGATTTCACTCAGCACCAAACGACCATAATTTAAATGGCTTTGAAACCAGCCTGAGACATTTTGTACAATACTGTTCGGATCGGTGTTGATTTCTTTTAAAGTACGGGTGACTTCTTTACCAATAATGGGCAAGTCCCGAATAAATTGAGGGACATCTAAATGACCTGAGAACACTTGTCTTTGCAGTTCATAAAACAGATTACGGCCCTCATGCTGCAGCATAAAGATGGCAAAGGTCAGCGGGATGCCGACAACTAAAACCACCATACTGATCATGATGGTGGCGCTTAAGGTTGGACGCGGTCCACAGAGTTTCTGCACTGAGTGATATAGAGGCCAAGTGATGTAGGCAATAATCGCAGCCCAAAGCACAGGTACAATAAAGTATTTCAGGACTTGAAAGCTCAAATAGAACAGAATAAAAATCAGTCCAAATAACAATACTTTTTGTAAGGCTGGTGCGTATCGTTGCACGGTATTCACTGCTATATCTCTAAGGTCAAAGTCATATTAACTGAAAAAAATGCGCACGAGAACGTACCCTTGGTAAGTTCTCGTGAATAACCGACTATAAATAGGGAATAGCCCCGTTTTATCTATAGCAGAATATTTTAGAACCAAGCACTTGGGTCATCGACAATGGCGTTGAGCAGCGGTTGCCATTGGCTTTGAATGGAGAGGTAATTCTTTTGTGTTTTATCAAATACACTTAAACCGTGCATTGCCAATTGGCCATACGCGGTACGTTCTGAAATCCATGCTACAGGTTGCTGTTCAATTTTCGCAAAAAAATCTTGGATGTCTTTGGCACTGGCGCTGTTGGCTTTGACCCGATTGGCCAAAAGCAAAATTTGCACTTTGCCTTTACGAATGCGTTTAATGTCTTGTAAATGTTTTAAAAAACGACGGGTACTGTCAATATCAAAAAACGAGGGTTGCAGTGGCGTCACAATCGCATGCGCTTCACTGACCAGCTGTTCGGCATGCTCACCAGACAGCGCACCCGGCGCATCGATAATTAAATATTCAATGTTTTTAGGCACTTCACCTATCGATTTCTCATGGCGCCAATCTAAACTTTGAATATGCGCCACTTGCTCTGGACGCTGTTTTAACCATTGACGAGCAGATTTTTGATTATCGGCATCGGCCAAAGCCACTTTATAACCTTTTTGTGCGAGTGCCGAAGCTAAATTGATTGCGGTTATCGTTTTGCCACAGCCACCTTTTTGGTTGGCGATTAATATCGTTTTCATGACCTTAAATGATTTTATTCTGCTCACCCCTAGCATATCATTCTTTTGTGTGTCGCATATGACACCAAACCAAAGTTGTAAGTTTAAATCTTGCTACCTGTAGCACAAAATTAGGAAAGAACCATGTCCATATGGATGGCAATGTTGATCGGTGCAGCAATTGGTGTGGTGTTGACCACCCTTATTTTAAGTCACAGCCGAAATGGACGCATCAAAGCAGAATATGAGCGCTACATTGCCGAATTAGAACTAGAGCATCAGCAGGCTTTGGCTCAAGCACAAAAGCGCAGTGTCAATACCAGTCGTGCAGTGCTCAAAGGTAAAATGGCGGAGCAACTGGCACCGATTATGCCGCAGTTTGAATACTTACCCAGCGATGCCAAGTTTTTGGGTGATCCTGTCGACTATGTGGTCTTTGATGGTTATACCGACCTGCGTGATGGTGAGGGGAGAGCAGAAGATATTGAAATTGTTCTCATTGATATTAAAAGCGGTGGGGCGAGGTTAACCAAAGGACAAGTTGCCATTGCACAAGCGATTCAAGCAGGGCGGGTTCGTTTTGAAACGGTCCGCATCGACTTCGATACGATTGAATAAGCTTGATAATGTCTACCCATGAAAGCATCTTGCTTGATATAGAGCAGATGTCTTCTACATGACTATCATGACCCATCGCTTGAATGTAGCTTTTGAGCACGTGCAAAAAACATCAGTTGTCCGAGTTTCGGAATACCTTCGGCATAAAAGTAGTGTTGTTCTATCAAATTAAAACCTGCTGCTTTTAAGGCCTGTTCAATGTTTCGATTGAGATGGCAACCATCGGCTAAACGTTTTTGTACAGGTGTGAGTAAGTGTTGTAGACGCTGAATATAAAGGTTATTTGTATTTAATACATGTTCGACCACATGTAAGGTGCCACCCGGTTTGAGCACGCGTAATATTTCCGCCAAAGCCAGTTCTAGCTCAGCAATACTACACAGTGTCCATGTACTGACCACATGCTCAAGGCTCTGGTCAGCAAAAGGCAGCTTTTCCGCACGGGCTTGTACATGATGCACTTCAAATGCTGCTGCTTGTACCCGCTCTAAAGCCAAATGATAAATTTCAGGACTGGGTTCAAGGGCAAAGACAGTATCGACATTTTGATAAAAGGGTAGGTTCAGCCCTGTACCAAAACCAATTTCCAATACCTCTCCCTGAATCGGCAAAAGCAGTTCGCGGCGCTTGTCCATTAAGCTTGGTACTTGCATGACCTGATTCAGGACATGTGGAAAGATGTGTTGTTGATAGTATTTATAAAGCATGATTGTTTTTGGGGCTCTGTTCTTCAGCTCTAGCCTAACTGAAAAGTGCTGTGGCTAAAAGTAGACTGCATAATTCGTTCACAATGTTACTAAGTTCATAAGCTTCTTTTCAGGAAAGTGGACTAAGATGAAATTGGTTCATATTTTCCTAAGTCGATGGGAATGAGGTTTGCAATGAAATCTAAATTTATCCTGCTCGGTTTACTCAGCAGTTTGCTGTTGCCCATCAGTGCAAGTGCCACTGTGGATTACAACATTGCTAAAGGTTTAGCGCCGACCTCTAAAGATCAATCGATTTCGGTATTGAAATCGTTTAAAGGTGATTTTCGAATTTTAGGTTCTAAAATGTATTCGGATGATGCACAAGCGAAATTCTCCCCGATTGACTACGCCGTGAGTTGGGGCTTGTTTGCTGAACCTGAAATTGCACGCCATATTACCGTGAATCAATACGACCGTTATCTCAACTGGAAAATTGATCGTTTGCCTGTGCCTGCCGAGCAAGCCATGCAAATGGTGTCAAATATGCACATCATTCCAGCCAACCCTGAAATTGCTAAACAAATTAAACACGTGAAACGTGGTGATTTGGTTCGTTTAAAAGGTGAGTTGGTTGAAATTAAAGACAAAGATATGGTCTGGACCTCATCCTTAACTCCGACCGATACGGGCGATGGAGCATGTGAAGTATTTCGGGTCAGCTCAATCCAATGGATCGAACGGGTAAAGGGGTAATGTGGAAGTAGCGCTGAGTTACTTCATCGTGCTGTTTTAATGTTTTCTAGGCGATTATAGCCATATGAAGTCTTGCCCCACGTGAAACCTACTTGTCAAATCTGCGGATGCTTATAGGTGTATCAATGTTAATAGTGTTTATAAATATCTGATAATAAAATTAATATTGTATTTGTTTAAAACCACGTTCAAGTAACTTGAACGTGGTTTTTTATCTTTATTTTGCAGTTAATGCCGTACCCTCAAATTCAATACCATCCCATCCATTCAACATGAACTGACGAATATTTTGATGATCTGTTGCATCAGGTGTCGCTAAAACGGAAGCATAGTGTTCTGCAAATAGGCTTAAAGTTTGCGTTTGATCGAGACCTTGAAGTTGTGCAAACGAAAACACTTTTGCGCTACCTTGGTTTTCAGTTGCCGCATTGTGCTGCAAACCATTTTTAAATGCAGTTGGTGTATGTGTATAGGCTGCTTCAATAAAAGCCAATACATCTGAAAATTTTGCTTCGCCCGCTGCAAGCTGAGCCAATAGTACTTGTGCCATGCGTCTATTTCCGACTAAATTTATGTCCACATCATACCCAAAAATTGCATGTTTGGGAGTTTTTGCCTGAGAGAAAACCTTCTGTTTTGCATGAAGAACCTATGTTAGTGATTTTGTGAATCTATGTTGCATTGGTCATAGTGCGCACTAGGGTGAAGTAAAGATATTTGGCGATCCTGAGTTCATTATCCAATGTAAAGCATGTGTGAGTTTGAATGCTGAAGTTCACTTTTGAGAGTGAGACAAGAAGATATATAAGGATCAACAACCGATGTTGAAAAACCTTGAAGTGCAAGGATTGATTCAGGTTTAATAGCGTTATAGTTGATGAACTGTGGATAACTTTGGACTTATCCATACCGCATTTTGTAAAGAATAGGATAGGTCAATGAATTGGATCTTGGTGGCAATGGGGGGCGGAATAGGGGCCTGTTTACGCTACGGTGCAGGATTATGGTTGTTTAAACCGAGTATGAGTTTTCCATGGCCGACATGGTGGATCAACATCATCGGTTGTTTTGCTGCGGGTATTTTCTTTGCTTTTAGCCAGAAGTTTCCAGTACTACAACAAGAAGCACGTTTATTTTTGATGGTGGGCATATTGGGTGGTTTTACGACATTTTCTAGTTTTGGCCTCGAAACTTTTCAGTTATTTAGACAGGGACAAACAGTGCTGGCTTTGAGCTATGCGCTGTCGAGTTTAGTGGTGGGCGTCATCGTGCTTGGGATCGGATTTTATCTGTTGGATAGTGTGCTTAAACATTAAGAAAAAAGCTGGTCAAAATAGGAACCAGAAAAGAACGCATAAAAAAGAAGCCTAAGCTGGAGGAGGTCTTAGGCTTCTTGATATCTTTACTATAACGCGTATAGCTTAAAGAAAAATGAAATTATTGTGAGCGTTTGAAACGCGCGAAACGTTTATTGAAGCTTGCAACACGACCTTCATTACTGGTTTGACGTTGTTCACCTGTATAAAACGGATGTGAAGCACTTGAGATATCTAAACTGACGTAAGGATAAGTCTTGCCTTCATACTCACGAGTTTGATGACTTTGTAAGGTACTGCTGATCACGAAAAACGCGTCGGCATTGGTGTCGTGGAACAGGACTTCACGATACTCTGGATGAATATTGGCACGCATAGACTTCTCCTTAAATGCATTATTTTGAAATGTTATAATATAACAATTGAGAAGTCAAAATAAACCCAGTGACTTTATGTAACTGGATTTATAGAGTTGTAGCGATTTTATCGTGCCCGCAGTTCTTATTTAGGCAGAAGGCGGGACCAACTCTTCAAATAGATCATTGAGGTTGTCGTGTACTTTGAGATGAATCAGGTTCCAATAATGTCCTGAGACTGTGCGATTGACCATTAGTGTATCGGGTGAGGGTTTAAATACATCCCAGTATTTTAGCGATGGTTTGACCAGTTCAATACCATCATGATGCGCTGAGTTCTCAGCAAAGTCATACAAAGTGGTCAGTGGACGCATGAGCACCTCTAACCATGCTTCATACAGTTCGGCAGGGAACTTGCCTTGCTCAGACATAGAGTGCAAAGCAGTCAGTTGCTGTTCCATGGCCAAGATATCACTGTCGCGCGCCGCTTGAATCAGCTGCTTAAAATGCATCACGATTTCAGTCGATAGGGTTTTTACACCGCCGTAGTCATATACGATCACGCTACCATCTTCTCGGAAAGCAAAGTTGCCCGGATGGGGGTCACAGTGGAAGCGCTTTAAGAAGAAAATCTCACGGCCAATGGCACGAAATAAACGACGCCCCAGTTCATTGCGCGTCTCTTGTGACCATGTACTGGCAGTTTCAATACTTTCGCCGTGCTCCAAGCTTAAGGTCAAAATATGACGGCTTGAATAGTCTTTGTAGACTTGAGGAATAATAATTTTAGAGTCTAAAGCTTGATGAAAGGTTCTTGCGACCTCTAAGTTTTGGGCTTCTATTTGATAGTTTAGCTCGTTGTCTAAACTGTCCTGAATTTCTTTAAAGAGTTGATCTTGCAGCTTACGGTCAATTTTGAGCACACCCATCAAGCGAAGCGCTAAGCGTACTTGTTTTAAGTCACTTTCACAGGCTTCTTCTACACCCGGATATTGAACTTTAACCACAACTTGCTCACCACTCGGTAAAGTGGCTTTATGCACTTGGCCAATGGAGGCCGCGGCAAAGGGTTGTTCATCAAAGGCGGTAAAAATTTGATTGAGCGGCTTGCCGAGTTCATTTTCAACTTGAGCTTTGATCTCTTGAAAAGGCATCGCAGGCGCTTGACGTTGTAATTTACTAATCGCACGTGCCACTTCAGGCGGGAAAATGTCTTTGTATTGAGATGCAATTTGCCCGACTTTCATCACGGCACCTTTCATTTCACCTAAGGTGTCTGCAATTTGAAGTCCAATGTCCTGAAAAAGCTGACTGCGCGCCGCATTTTTTTTATCTTCATCGGCATTGAAGTTTTTAATTGAATTGGTCACAGTTTTGGTTGCGATACTTGCTGTCATGCTGGCAAGTTTCATAAAGCGACGACCGGGCGTACGAGTCGTATTTGCCATGCGATATTCCTCGGGGAATTTTCATTACATCTCAGATTTGATCATAGGCGACAAATGCAAAACTGCCTACTTTAAATTGTTAAGCTGATGTTTCTATTTAAATAATAGTGGTCAGTTGAGTGCATTGCACACAAGATGTCGCTGCATTTAAAAATCGCGTTACACTGTGCGAAAAATTTTGAGTAAGAAATAAATGAAAGTTTATCGTTATTTTACAGGCAAGGACGATGTGCATTTTTGTGCGCGTGTCACCAAAGCACTCAATGAAGGTTATAGCCTGTATGGTTCACCCACCATGACCTTTAATGGCAGTGAGGTGATCGTGGGGCAGGTGGTGGTTAAAGACGTTGAGGATGAGAGTGAAGTGCCACAAGGTCTGAAAGACGCTTTGGCACAACAGTAGAACAACTGGAATAGGAGAAGAGTCTGGCTCCTTCCTATTCAGCACAATACATAACTTATGGATAGTCCTGACTGAGGCGTTTATTGTTGTTATAAAGACGGAGCAAGAGCAGGGCACACGCCACGCTTAAACCGACAATCAGTCCAATCCAAACACCTGCTGCACCTATGTTGGTGTAGCGCGCTAAATAGATACTGACTGGGAAAGCCACGATCCAATAGGCAACCATTGTGATCCACATCGGGCCTTTGGTATCTTGCATGCCGCGTAAGCAGCCTGCGGCACTAATTTGCCAAGCATCCATCAGCTGATAGGCAAGTGCAAATAATAGTAAATACATCGCAACTTCTGATACTTTGTGATCCGAGGTATAAATCGCCACAATTTCAGGACGAAACAGTGCAATCAGCAGCATGGTCATCAGCGCCAAAACCGTGCCTGTAGCCAGTCCAAGCTTTTGTACCTTGCGCATCGCGATCCAGTTTTTTTCACCATAGTAAGTCCCGACACGAATAGTCAAGGCGATGGCAAGGGACATCGGAATCATAAACAACTGAGAGGTGACCGACATTGCAATTTGATGCGCTGCCACAATGGTTTCACCCAATGGACTGAGAATAATCGCAGCGGTACTAAAAATACTGACTTCGAAGAAAATAGCTAAGCCAATGGGTAGGCCAAGTTTTAAAATACGCTCGATCCAATAGCGATCCATCTTCTCCCAAGTGCTAAACACTTGAGTTTTTTGATATGCCGAGGCTTTAAAAATATAAGTGGCCAAGGTGAAAAACATGATCCATTGTAAAATAGCAGTGGCAAATCCGCAGCCTGCCGAACCGAGTGCTGGAATCGGGCCGAAACCATACATAAAGACAAAGTTCAGTGGAACCAAAAGAACCAAGGCTGCTAAGCTAATCACAGTGACAGGGCGCGGATGACCAAGTGCCTCAGAATATCCACGCAGTGCCGCATACATAGTCACCGCAGGCATGCCAAAGCCAATGGCATGTAAAAATAGGCTGGCTTTAGGTAGTAAGTTTGCAGGTACACCCATGAGTGGCAGTAAGAGTGGCATGCTTTGTAAAATTAAACCCGCAATGCTCCCCAAAATAAAGGCGACCCACAGGGACTGACGAGCAATGGTGGCGATTTTTTCAGGGGTGCGTGCACCATTGGCTTCTGCCACCAACGGTGTTGTCGCAATCATGATGCCGCTGAACAGCAACATCACTGGTATCCATAAACCAACACCGACGGCAATCGAGGCTAAATCGGTAGGGGATAAATGCCCCGCCATAATGGTATCAATTAACCCGAGACCCGCTTGAGAAAACTGCGTGATCAGGATGGGTAGCATTAACACCAGTAACTTTTTTAATTCGAAACGATGGGACGTGATTTTATTTGTAGTCGACACAAAAATTACTCATATTCATCATGTGCTTGGTCTAAATAAATTCAGCGTTGTAAAGTGAGAAGCACACCAATAAAAATTACGACGCCACCAAGTAAACGCTGCCAATTGACAGGGGTTTTTTCGGTACCAAGTAGACCATAGTGGTCAAAAATCATCGAGGTCAGGATTTGTCCAAAAATAACCAAACCTGAAAACGTGAGAAAGCCTAATTTAGGCGCAGTATAGATGCTTATACTGATGGCATAAACCCCTAAGCAGCCACCGAGCCATAAGTACCAAGGAATATTGGAAAAATCATGTAACTGTGGTTTGTCGACGGGCTGGACTACAACCAAAAGTGCTAAAACGCAGGTTCCAATGAAGAAGGATAACAATGCGGCTTGTAGTGGAGAGTAAAAATATTCTCTGAGCTGTGTATTCAGCGCCGTTTGAAAAGTCATAGCAATGCCAATACCAAAGGCCAGTGGTAGCATAAACAGCAAGTGGCTCGATATTTTCATCATTTTAAACCATTCATTCTTCTTGTCTTTTTATCAGTCTAATCCAAATAGACACAGATTTCATAAGTGTCTTGATGCAGTCATGTTAAAATATGCAAGATTACCGCTGTGCTTTAGAGTCTCTTCCTTGACTGATTTACATCCTGCAAATATTCCGTTGTCTTTATATATTCACATGCCGTGGTGTGTGCGTAAGTGTCCCTATTGTGACTTTAACTCGCATGCGGTGCCAGATGGCAAACTGTCTTTAGATTTAGAGCAAGAATATTTACATGCTTTGGTGGAAGACTTTAAAACTCAACTCGAGTTTGCTCAAGGGCGTCATATTCATAGTGTGTTTATTGGCGGCGGAACACCGTCATTAATTTCAGCACAAGGGTATCAATGGTTATTTGCTCAGTTAAAAGCATTACTGCCTTTTGAGGCGGATTGTGAAATTACCTTAGAAGCCAATCCTGGAACAGTTGAACATGACCCTTTTGCCGATTATTTGGCAGCAGGTATCAATCGCTTGTCGATCGGGGTTCAAAGTTTTAATACTGAACATTTAACCAAGTTGGGACGAATTCACAGTAACGCCGATGCGATTTCTGCAATTGGCCTTGCGCGTGATGCAGGTTTTAAACGTATTAATGTCGACCTCATGCATGGTTTACCTGAGCAAACTTTAGAACAAGCTTTACTGGATTTAAAGCTGGCCGTAGACAATGGTGCAACGCATATTTCATGGTATCAACTCACGATTGAACCGAATACCGTGTTCTTTAGAACCAAGCCTGTCTTACCTGTGGACGATGTGCTTGAAGAGATTCAAGCCCAAGGTGAAGCTTATTTAAAAGCGCAGGGTTTTATCAATTATGAAGTTTCGGCATGGCGTAAAGAGCAGCCTTCTGCGCATAATTTGAATTATTGGCAGTTTGGCGACTATTTAGCGATAGGGGCAGGTGCACATGCCAAAGTTACCCAGCCAGATGGGGTCTATCGGTTCCAGAAAACTCGTTTACCCAAAGACTATTTGGCTAAAGTCCCTGCGGAGCATGTGCAGTTTAAGCGGATTGAAGCCGACGAACTTCCATTTGAATTTATGATGAATGCTTTGCGTTTAAATGATGGGGTTGCAGCTGAGTATTATGCGCAGCGTACAGGTTTGAATTTGGACAGTTTGGCTGAAACATTAGACTCACTACGCAGTCGAAAATTAATGGTGGATGATGTCACGCGTTTAGCATGTACCGAGCAAGGGCATGTATTTTTAAACTCAGTGTTGGAAGAATTTATCTAAGTTTTATAAAGCCATGCTTGTGTGAGTTGCCATCATGGCTTTGAATTTGGCTCAAAAGCGATACATGCGCAGTGGAAGTTCTATAAAAATTCTAATTTTTGATATTTTTTATAAGATATAGATTTATATAATAAAAATTGTTTTACTGTTATTGATTGTAAGACCTATAAATCAGCACGGCACAGTCTTCATTTCGTAGTCGGCTAAGATATGTGAGAAAAAATAGAAGACATGAAATTGGGGGAACGAATATCACGGCCTTCAGTAAGAATCTTCATTTAATTAAAAAACTGAGAATTTGGGTATTCAAGCATGGCAAGAGTTTATACAAAGATCGGCGATATTTTTTCTGTAGACTTAGAGCATGGCACGAAGAAATATTTTCAACTTATTGCTTATGATCAAACACAACTGAATAGTGATGTGATTAGGGCATTTAAAACTGAGTATCCATGTGGACCTCACTCTGACATATCGGATATTGTTCATGGTGAGGTCGAGTTTTATGCCCACTGTGTGACGAGATGGGGAGTAAAAATGGATCTGTGGACTAAAGTTGGCAAGAGTACGGAGCTTGGAGATATTTCTAAAATTCTATTTAGAGATTCAAGAGATTATGGTGCGAAAGTAGGAGAGGAAACAATAAAAATATCTCAAAACTGGTATGTATGGCACATCAATGATGATCAATTTACTTATGTTGGAGAGTTAGAGGGGGAAAACCGTAAAGCCGAAATAGGGGTGGTTGTGAACCCTTTTGATATAGTGAAACGTATAAAAACAGGGTATTACGATTTCGTATATCCACAATTTGAATAGATATTTTCTTTTAAGTTCACTTAAGTTTTAGTTCAAACATTGAACAATAAAAAAATTGACGATTCAATCCGCCATCTTACATAAAGAATCATACAAAACTCAATTTGTGATCGGCACTTTATATATCTGTTTAGTTTTGATTTAAAAAATGATTGAATGATTTAATCATCATAGATCAGATCATCTTCATGCACATTGATAAAGTCAGGTTGCGGATTTGTATCAAATTGAACCGCAGAAATGGACTCTTTGCCTAAAATCTTTGCTTTTCCCACTCTGTGCATACCATCCATTAATCGGCCTTGAGCACATAAAATGATGGGATAAGCTAAATCTGCCTCTTGAATGAGTTGCATATGCGCAATAATTTCATGAGTGGTTGGGTGAGTATCTGGATACCAATAAGCTTCGTCTAATTCCTTGATGTCTGATAGCGGAACTTGTCTGACTTTAAAAGATTGAGTGAGTTCGACCAAGTGATCGACATCCCAAATATAGGTATCATTTTCAACTTTTCTAAAATGATATTGCTTTCTCATCAGGATTAAACTCAGCTAAAAATACAAAAGAATTAAAACATAAAGTCTAAAAGAATACCTGCGCGTGAAATTAAGAGAGTTAATAATCATCAGGCTTTAAATGGTCAGCCCTTTTTGATTCAGCCGCTATGAATAGCGTTGATTCATTTGTACGAATTAGCTTACATCAATTCCCGCTTTTTGCGCATATACGCCTGCCTGTAAGTTTTCTAATATAGAACCATAGAGAGCAGGATGCTCCAATAGAATAACAATAAAGATCAGCTCAAGGACGAAGGTACGACAGGAGTTATACCTCAGCACTTAATACGAAAAACCCCGACAGGATGTCGGGGTTTTTTATTGTTCAAATTTTTATCTTGTCATACAGGCAAGCTTATATTTACATCTTAAAACAGAGCCACGTTGAAACTTTGTTATGCTGAATAAATGAGCTGTGGTACAGAACTCTAGGTTTCGTAAAACTGAAAATATCCAAGCAATAATAAAGGAGAATCAGCATGGCACAGACCAGCCAAGACCGTAATCCAAGCCCTGATTTAGCTGAAGATAATGCCTTTTTTCCATCACCTTATTCACTTTCCCAATACACCGCCAGTAAAACTGACTTCGATGGAACCGACTATCCAACACCCTATATTGGGCATAAAAAAGTTTTGATGGTCGCAAGCGATGAGCGTTATTTACTGATGAAAAATGGTAAATTCTTCTCCACAGGCAACCATCCTGTAGAAACTTTACTGCCTATGTATCATTTAGATCGCGCAGGCTTTGATATTGATATTGTTACGTTATCGGGCAATCCCGTTAAACTTGAAATGTGGGCGATGCCCCATGAAGATGCTGTTGTGCCTGCAACATTCCAAAAATACTTGGCCCAATTTAAGAAACCTTTGAAACTGGCAGATGTACTGAAAAACAGTTTAGGTGACGACTCTCCCTATTTGGCTGTTCTTATTCCCGGTGGGCATGGTGCTTTAATTGGTTTACCTGACAGTGAAGACTTAAAAACTTTACTGAAGTGGGCAGTGGCAAAAGATAAATTTGTCATTTCACTGTGTCATGGGCCAGCAGGCTTATTGGCTGCCGCGGTTAATGAAGCGCCTGAAAACTATATTTTTAAAGGCTATAAAATGTGTGTGTTCCCAGATGCACTCGATCAAGGGGCAAACTTAGACATAGGTTATATGCCAGGAGAATTACCGTGGTTGTTGGCAGATCGCTTAGAAAAGTTGGGTGTTGAAGTGGTCAATAAAGAGATGTCGGGACAGTGTATTCAAGACCGTAAGTTAATTACAGGAGATAGTCCTTTAGCATCGAATACCTTGGGTAAAATGGCAGCACAAGCGCTTTTGGCTGAGGTTCAGTAGTTATATCTTCTTCAATCAAGAGCGCCGTGGCGCTCTTTTTTATGTCCAATTTTCTTATTAAAAGTTCGATTTTTTAAGCTTGGAAACTGATCTTGAATGTGGAAGAAAGATTAAAATTAAGCACTCATTTGTTCCAACCAAACTGTTTAAAAATCGCATGGCCTTGTGGAGAGCTTAAAAACGTAACAAAATTTTTTGCTTCAGGATTTTTTAGACTGTGCTGAGTCAGTGCAACACCTGCATCACGATAAATCACCAGTTCAGGTTCGATCGGAATAATTTGCCCAATGTCTGGATTACTGACTCCCCAAATATTAAATACCAACCATGCATCATAACTGCTGTCTGTTTCCCATGCTTTTTTCGCTGCGCCTGTATTGGGCGCATACATGGCGATATTTTTACGGAAGGATTTTGTGAGATGAATGTTGCCTGTTCTACCTGCAATATCTTCCCACATGCCCACTTGGCCTGCGCCATGTGTGACCAAAACTTTGGTGTTTGGTTTGCTTAGGTCTTTAAATCCCTGAATATGCTTGGGATTACCTTTTCTGACTAAAATGGCAGCAGGTCGTAAGTAGAGTGGCTCAATTGAGTCCTTTATGATTTTGTTGGCAAATACGCTTTCAAAATCAGACATCATCGCTTCCGAACCGCTATAGATGATGTCGGCATCGAGTTTGGCTTTGTCGGCCCATTGTGAAGTAGGACCAGCGGTTACATGGACATCTATCCCTGTCTTATTTTTAAATTGTTTCGCTGCTTCATGCATCGCTGGTGCTGGCCCACCTGGGCCATAAACATTGATTGCCGCAATAGTGTCCATTGATAAAAAGCCCAGCATGAGCGGAAAGATATAGTAGCTCAGCTTATATATTTTTAACATCGTTATTTCCTTTACTGATATTTGAATGCTGATCATATTTGTTTTTCTGATGTAATTGAATATTTATATTATTTTTTTTGTTAAATGGTTTTTAAAATATTAGCGCGATTTTCTTACTTAAATTTAAGTTGTAGAAAGACAGAGCCCTGACAAAATTTTTAACGAACTAACTCTAAAAAACTATCTGGAAGCGTAGAGAACCCTTTTTAACTGTAGGGGGGCACTTTTACCAAAGTCTAAGGATGAGGCCAGAAAATTGGAGCTACGGCTAAATTACAGGGGGAGTTGAATTTTAAGGTCGGACAGGAAATAAAAAGAGCGCCTAGGCGCTCTTTTTATCGGTCTAATACTGTTAATTAGTAATCAAAGCTAAAGTGTTCAGCAGCCAATGACGTCATGGTTTTTGAAGGATTGACCATTGCTTCGGCATGACCTTGGGTACGTGGCAATAAACGTTCGAAATAGAAGTCAGCTACTTTAATTTTTGCTTTGTAGAATTCAGGTGTTTCTTGACCTTCACCTGATGCCAATTTAGCAGAAGCTACAGCCGCTTGTTGAGCCCAGAAGTAAGCCATCATTACATAGCCCGAGAACATCAAGAAATCGACAGATGCAGATGACACGATGTCACGGTCTTTACGAGCGGCCAGCATGATACGAACAGTTAAAGCATTCCATTGCGCGCAAAGCTTAGTTAAGTCCCAAGCAAAACGGCGCATGTATTTGTTGCGAGCATGTTGGCCACAGAATTTCAGAATTTCAGCAGTGTAATCACGAATGACTTTACCTTTAGAGGTCAGAAGTACTTTACGACCAATCAAGTCCAGTGCTTGAACTCCTGTAGTGCCTTCATACAGTGTTGCAATACGTGCATCACGTGCAATTTGCTCCATGCCCCATTCTTTAATGTAGCCATGACCGCCATAGACTTGCATACCGTGGTTTGCAGCTTCCAAGCCCAATTCAGTTAAGAAGCCTTTTAAAATTGGGGTATAGAAACCTAAGTGATCATCATGTGCTTCAAATGCAGCAGTATCGCCACGTTCAAGCGCATCTGCCATTTTGTCGGCAATTTGCGCGGCATAATAAATCATTGAGCGGCCGCCTTCAGCAATCGCTTTTTGTGTGAGCAACATACGGCGAACGTCAGCGTGATGAATAATGGCATCCGCGACTTTTTCAGGGTCTTTCTTGCCAGAAAGTGCACGCATCGACATACGTTCTTTGGCATATGGCAGTGCACCTTGGAATGAAAGCTCAGCATGTGCAATACCTTGAATTGCTGTACCGATACGTGCGGTGTTCATAAAGGTAAACATGGCATGTAAGCCTTTGTTTGGTTCACCAATCAAGTAACCGATAGCATTATCAAAGTTCAACACTGCGGTTGCAGAAGCACGAATCCCCATCTTATGTTCAATTGAACCACAGGTCACAGGGTTACGTTCACCAAGGCTACTGTCTGCATTGACCAAGAATTTAGGCACAATGAACAGTGAAATTCCTTTGGTGCCTGCAGGTGCATCTGGAAGACGAGCAAGTACGATATGAATGATGTTTTCAGTTAAATCTTGTTCACCCGCAGAGATGAAGATTTTGGTGCCTGAGATGTTATAAGTGCCATCGGCATTTAATTCAGCTTTGGTCTTTACTTGACCTAAGTCGGTGCCACACTGAGGTTCAGTTAAACACATGGTACCTGACCATGTACCTGCCACTAAGTTCGGCATATACAGATTTTTCTGTTCGTCTGTACCAAACTGTAAAATGGTGTTCATACAGCCGATACTTAAACCTGGGTACATTTGGAAAGACCAGTTTGCTGTGCCCATCATTTCCGATTTAATCAGGTTTAATGATTGTGGCAGGTTCTGACCGCCAAATTCTTCAGGGAAAGACAAACCTTGCCAGCCACCTTGGACAAACTGGTCATAAGCGTCTTTGAAGCCTTTTGGTGTTTTCACTTCACCGTTGTCGAAGGTACAACCTTCTTCATCGCCCGATTGGTTTAAGGGAGATAAAATATTTTCACAAAAATCTGCTGCGCCTTCTAAGATCATATCTACCGTATCAGCGTCGGCAGCTTCACCATTCGATAGGGTTTGATAATGTGCAGGATAGTCCAGCACTTCATTCATTAAGAAGCGAATATCATGTAAGGGAGCTTTATATGCAGGCATGTGTGTAATCCTAATTTAGAAATAGTATTGGATTATTTAAATCGATCATTTCATTATTCATACATCGTATCAAAATACATTGATAGATCCGACTTGAGAAAATGTCAGAAAGGCGAATTGGTAGATAAAATCATCAATCTAAAAAGACAGTTCTGTTACACTGACTCGGTGGTCTTTTGATCATGTACTTTTTTAATAAACTATAATTAACTCAGGTTTTCAGCAAGTATTATGCGCTTAAAATATATAACACTTTGTTTATTGGGTTTGAGTATCAGTGGGTGTACTCAGCATGTCATTAAATCCAATGCCTCTTCAGATCAGCAGCTCGGGCAACAAGCCACGCAAGGCCTTAATGCCATGTTTGAAAATACCAGCTATGATTTTAAAGGTCAGTTCTCTATTCAATCTGACTTTAATTTTAATGAGTCCAAGCCAAATTCTAAGTCGAATACTCAGTCAAATGGGACGAACTTAGATCCAGAGTTGAAAAAACAATTAGATCAACTATTAAAAAATCAAAAGATTTCTTTTACGTCCAAAGAAAAACAAGCCTTATATGATGCACTTGCGCGTGAACAAAATCCGTATGCATCGTTGTATGGCAGTGGTGAATCACGTTCTGCTAAGGTTCAAATCGCAGAATCTTTGGTAAATTTACTGAATGACTTACAGTTTAGTTATCAAGGTTCTGTGCATTTCCGTCAAAAATTGGCGGCATTGACTTTGCAGTTAAGCTATCAAAAACCAACCTTACAAGTGCAAGCACAGTTGCCGATGGTGATTGATTTTAATGACTATAAATTTTACACCAACTACTTTGCCTTTATGCCGTTTATGGTGAATCGTGAAAGTCAGGATCGTTTTGCCTACATTGACTTTTCTAAGCATAAAGACGCATTCGGTCATATTGATTTTAAAAAGTTTGCTGAATACTTAAAGCAGATGAATGCACTGCCATATGCTTTGGCAGAGCCAAATCAGGTGCATAGTGTTGATTTAAGCAAGTCAGAAAAAGAAGCAGGGCTAAGCAAAAAAATTCGCTATATGGGTGACTTAGAAACAGCACAAGTACAATTGGGCTTATTTGAATACGTCAATAAGCTGCACTATACCCAGCAGATACAAGCTTTTGATGCTGAGCGTCTGATTGAAGCATCGGAAGAATCATCAAGTGCCGCGAATGAAGCAATGCAGGCGGAACAAGAAGCAGAGGGTACTGCGACTAGCACAAGTGAAGATCTAGCTCATGAATCACTAGAGCGTGTGACTCAGTTGATTAATCAAAAGGCACATTCACTTAATTTGTATGTGTATGAAGATGTACCAGAAACTGAGGCGGATGCTCATACTCATGGTGAGGCTGATGATGAAGAAGTGGATGAATATGCCGAAGCTGAGACAGAAGAAACAGAAACTGAAGAATCTGATGCTGTAACATCAAATACCCTGTCTGAAGAAGCTTGCGATGCGCTGATAAACAATAAAAATATTCCAATTGGTAAAGTAACAGTTTGTCGTGACTATCAAGAGATTGATGTACTTGCACCTAAAGCAGCCAATGAAGTTGTAGAAGAAGAGACTTTTGGACAAACGGCGACCAATGTTTTGGAAGCGTTGAAACCACTCTTTAGCGCGTATCAAACAGAGCAACTGGTAGACGCACAAATATTTAAACAACTTTGGCAAAAACATCAGGCTGAAATTACACCAATCATGGCACAGCTAGGTAGTGAGCGTTCACCGTTTGTGATGGATGTTGGACTGGACCAAAAAGGCCGTGCGCAAAACATGGATTACAACATTGTGATTAGCGACGAGCAAATTGGTAAGCTACAAATTAAGAGCACCAATCAGGTGTTTAATTATGGCAGTGCGACCGCCATTGACCGTCAAGCTTTAAGAAATGCCAAATCGATTGAGGAAGTGTCTAAAGGTTCACTGCTGGAAAATGTAGTGAAAGGCATGCTGGGCCCGTTAGGTGCAGATTCATCAAGTGTAGAGAGCGCATCATCAGGCTCGACAGCTTTATCTCAAGATATTTCTGAATATTATCAGCAGGTTGCACAGAAAAGTTATGCACGTTACCATTCTGAAGTCAAAGCGTACCAAACGGTATTTGCTTTGGTATTTGCCGCTCAGCGTCCAGAGTATATTCGTTACTATAGCTCAGCGACTATCAATGAAATTTCAGAAGTCTATGCTTATGAGTTCCTCGATATTGAGGAACCAAAGAGTGCAGCACTTAAACGTTTGCAGAAACTACGTCAAAAACATGCCTTAGAGCAGGTGCAAGATTTTGATGCGCTGGGCAAATCTGTAGCGAATATAGTTGATGATGCGTTGGAAGATGCAAAAGAAAACCAGCACTGGAAAAATTTGGTGAAGAAATACAAGACCAAACAAGCTGTATTTGCACAGGTTTACCAAGATGAATTTAAGGACATGTATAGTGTAGATTCAGAGCAAACTGTAAAGTTAGCTCAGGCTGCACAAATCTTTGCTAAAGCATTTGCCGATGATTTAAAAGGTCAGCAATCCGAAAAGTCACTTCAGGGTATGACGCTTGAACATATCGACTTCTTTAGCGATTCGACCTATTACGAGACCTATAAAGCCGTACAGAAACACATGAACTAATCTGAAAAAAAGAACCTCTGCGGAGGTTCTTTTTTATTTGTGCTTATAAAAAATCTTTCAGGTTGGGTTTAATGCCATTCCAAATCGAAAAAGATTCAATCGCCTGACCAACCAGCATACCGTAGCCTTCCGAGGTGGGTACGCCGCGAGCTTTGGCTTGATCTAAAAAGGTTGAGGGTTTGCCATAGGCCATTTCATAGGCATGTTGAAATTGTAGGGCTTCAGGCAGAATTAAGGCATCGCCGCTTAGGCTGGCAGAGGTTGCGTTAATCACCAAGTCAAACTGACCTTCGAGCGCATCTAAGCCGATGGCTTGCAATTCGGCTTGCGGTACAGCTGTTTTTAAGTCAGCAACCAGTTGCTCAGCACGGGCAAGGGTACGATTGGCAATCACAATTTTTTTCACCCCTGCTTGGACCAGTGGATAAATGACGCCACGAGTTGCACCACCTGCACCGATGATCAGTGCATCTGTCTGGTCTAAGTTCCAGTCCAACGCACGAATGGCATCGACTAAGCCTTGTCCATCAGTGTTGTCACCATGTAATTGACCATCGATCATCCACAGCGTATTGACTGCTTTTGCGATTTTAGCGCGTTCAGTGAGGACTGCGCAGGCTGCAAAGGCTTGTTCTTTAAATGGGACAGTGACATTAAGACCCATGCCACCCTGTGAGAAGAATTCTTGGATGTTGGCGAGGAAGCCATCGAGTGGCGCAAGACGTTTACTATAGTTGAGGTTGAGCCCCATTTTTTGTGCAAACGCATGGTGAAGTTCAGGTGAGCGAGACTGCTCAATCGGGTTGCCAATGACAGCGAATTGTTTGCTCATCGCACCAAGTCCATGTGATAAATGCTGTTCAATATACGGCAAATTACACACAGGCTAAAGCATTCAGTAGTTTTTTATCAACAGAGAAAAGAAAGGTGACTTATGGGTTACAGATGCTGTGAATCGCATCAAACAATAATTTTGCTGCAGTCAGGGTTAAGCCGATACCTGCAAATACAGTGATGCTGATGGATGCATTGTCATTAAACGCACTTTCAGAAAAAATAGTAGTACTGATCGAGCTTAGCAACACAATAGCAAAGCAGAAAAGAACCATGGTGGTCGAGCTAACTCTTTTTGCGAACATGTTTGGGGCCTCATAGAACACAAAGGAGGATACTAAATATTGATGTCATTAAAATGAATTTATTGCAAATGACTTGATTTAGCTTACGACTTCAATGAACTCAAAAGAACCCAATTACTGTGTTAAACCTGTGACAATGCTTTAATAAATGCAAAGAAATGACGCTTTGTGTAGTAGCTATTCTACGGGGAATTGATCGGGAAATATATAAAATTTAATGGATAAGCTGCCCTAATCCTAGTGAAAAGGGCATGTGTAGGGAATTTAGAATTGTAAGTCTGTGTGTCTATTTGAGTAGGTTGAGCCAATCTTGCGGTTTGAGGTAAAAGGCGGTCAGTTTTTTCTCAGCGGAATCGGCCTCCCATTCAGGTCGATATGACCAACCAGCCAAATTCGGCAAACTCACTAAAATCGATTCAATCCGGCCACCTGTTTGTAAACCAAAGAGCGTGCCGCGGTCATAAACCAAGTTATATTCGACATAACGACCACGACGATAGATTTGAAAGTCGCGTTGCGCCTCGCTAAATGGCTTGTCTTGGTTACGCTGGAAGATCGGAAGAATAGCTTCTAGGTAGCCATTGCCCACGGCTTGGATATATTGGAAACAGGTTTCAAAGTCCCATTGATTGAGATCATCAAAGAACAATCCACCGACACCACGTTGTTCGTCACGGTGTTTTAAATAGAAGTAGTCATCACACCATTGTTTATGTTCGGCATAGACTTCAGCGCCAAAGGGCGCACATAAGTCATGCGCTGTCTGATGCCATGACAGCACATCTTCATCGTTGGGATAAAATGGAGTGAGATCGAAGCCTCCCCCAAACCACCAAATTGGATCTTGACCTTCTTTTTCAGCCACGAATAAGCGCACATTGGCATGTGAAGTTGGGACATTTGGATTTTTCGGATGGATCACCAAGGACACACCCATGGCTTGCGCTTTGGCACCTGCAATTTGCGGATGGCGTTCAGTCGCTGAAGCGGGGAGTTTAGAAATGTTGATGTGTGAGAACATCACTCCACCTTTTTCAATCACCGTACCATTTTGCAGTACGCGTGAACGACCCCCACCACCTTCAGGACGCTCCCAATCATCTATTTCAAACTGCGCAGTCCCGCCACCAGCACACTCTTGTTGTTCAAGTGCGGCACAAATACGAGCCTGTAAGTCGAGGAGAAATTCGCGAACGCGTTGGATATCCGCAGACGTTGGATGCTGCATGAAAAGCCTCATGGGAAAAGATGAAAACTGCCTACATCAAAACATAAAACAGCAAAAAGATTAAGAATATTTTCCGAAGAGTCCTACCGCAACATTCGCTGTTGTGAAGCAAGTTAAAAATGAAAATGCTGCTATGTGCAAAATAACCTGACCAATTTGCTAGGTTGAATTCTAATTCTAAGCTCAGCAGAATAACCACAGTACAGACCCGAGTTTAGCGATGCAGAATAGGCTGCATCTTCTGAATGCGGAATAGCTGATGGTAAATATGAGCGATTCATTGATTCAAAAATACAATGTTCCTGGTCCACGTTATACCAGTTACCCAACGGTGCCGTATTGGGAAGAGCCACAGTTTTCTTTAGAGCAATGGAAACAGACGCTGAAAACATCGTTTGCTGAATCGAATTCGACTGAAGGCATAAGTTTGTATATTCATCTGCCTTTTTGTGAAAGTCTCTGTACTTTTTGTGGCTGTCACAAACGCGTGACCAAAAAGCATGAGATGGAGCAGCCTTATATTCAGGCGGTTTTAAAAGAGTGGTCTCTTTATTGTGACTTGCTTGAAGAAAAGCCGTGCATTAAAGAAATTCATTTGGGTGGCGGAACGCCGACTTTCTTTTCTCCAGTGCATTTAACTCAGTTAATTGAAGGCATCCTTGCGCAAGCAGAGATTGCCGAGCAGTATGAGTTTAGCTTTGAAGGGCATCCGAATAATACCACACGGGAGCATTTGCAAGCCTTGTATGACTTGGGTTTTCGCCGTGTCAGTTATGGGGTGCAGGATTATAATGAAACCGTACAAAAAGCCATTCATCGGATACAGCCTTTTGAACATGTCGAGCAAGTGACGCAGTGGGCACGTGAAATAGGCTATAGCTCAATTTCACATGATTTGGTCTTTGGTCTGCCTTTTCAAAACCTAGATGATGTGCTCAACACCATTGATCAAACCAATCGTTTACGTCCAGACCGTTTGGCATTTTATAGTTATGCGCATGTGCCATGGATCAAAGGCAATGGGCAACGTGGTTTTAAAGACCATGATGTGCCGAAAGATGAAGTAAAACGCCAGTGCTATGAAGAAGGGAAGAATAAATTACTGGCACAGGGTTATCATGAAATTGGTATGGATCATTTTGCTTTAGAAAATGATGCGATGTATCAATCATTTCAGGCAGGCACTTTGCATCGCAATTTTATGGGCTACACCGCATCAAAAACCCAAGTGATGATAGGTTTAGGTATTTCATCCATCAGCGACAGCTGGTATAGCTTTGCGCAAAATGAAAAAAAACTCGAAGATTATTATGCGCGACTCGAAAGCAATGAACTTCCTGTCTATCGTGGGCATATTTTAAGTGCTGAAGATCTGATGATTCGTCGTCACATTTTAAATTTGATGTGTAGCTTTCAGACGTCGTGGGCAGAATCAGATATGCAATTTCCTGAATTGGCTGAGGTCTTGGGACAACTGGAAGAAATGCGGGACGATGGTTTATTAGAGATTGGGCCACAGAGTTTACGAGTGACTGAGCAGGGTAAAGCCTTTGTGCGCAATATTTGTATGGCGTTCGATTTACATTTAAAACGCCGTCGACCCGAGAGTCGTATTTTCTCCATGACCATCTAATCTGATTGAAGCGCTCTAAGCCGGCCTTTTTCAAGCAGGCTTAGAGTATGTTTTCAAATTTTAAAAATCATCTTTCTTGTACAAGTGTGCCATGCGTTCATGCTTGGTTTTTAAATATTCTTCATTGAAAGGATTTAAACCGACCGTCAAAGGCACACGATCTACCACATTGATCCCTTGCTCTTGCAATGCTGCAATCTTCAATGGATTGTTAGTAATCAAACGGACTTGTTGAATATTGAGATGATCCAACATAATGCTGACCATGTCATAACGACGTGCATCGGCAGGGAGATTGAGCATTAGGTTGGCATCAACTGTGTCATGCCCTTGATCTTGTAGCGCATAAGCACGAATTTTATTGGTCAGCCCAATGCCACGACCTTCTTGGCGCAAATATAGAATCACGCCTTGCCCAGCTTCATTGATCAGTTTTTGTGTGGCTTGCAATTGTGGGCCACAGTCACACTTCAGTGACGCAAAGGCATCGCCCGTGAGACATTCAGAATGAACACGGACTAAAACGGGTTCTGTGATCGGCTGATCCAAACCTTTTGAGAGTGCAACATGTTCTTCACCGGTCTTAGGATCTTGAAATACGGTGATGTTAAATTCACCAAAAGCAGTCGGTAAACGGGATGTAGCAACAAATTCAATCGGCACAGCTAAACCTGTAAATAGTTCAGAAATTGGCTAAAGTATAGCGTAATGCATCGACATTGGTAGAATTGCATCCATGAATTTATGCAGAAGATTTTCTTTTTTGTATAAAGCGAACGATAATAGTTGATAAATAGTAAGATTATTCAGGATAATCACCTGCACTAAACGAACACCCAGTGAGAGCACTGCTCAAAACTGCATCGCTAGAAATATGGCTGATTGAAGGTGATAGCATTCGACGATATGATCGAATTACCCATTTGACCTAGCTAGATTTGCCAGGCTTTAGAAGGCTTTGCCATATTATGTTGTATACAGAAATACCAGCTCATCGCCCTGTAACACCGTTGTTGGATACGATTGATCATCCTCAACAACTTCGCTTGCTTGAGCAAAGTCAATTAGCACAAGTGGCAGACGAGCTACGTCAATTTATTCTGTATGCCGCAGGACAAAGTGGGGGACATTTTGGTGCAAACCTCGGTGTAGTCGAGCTCACCGTGGCATTACATTATTGCTTCAACACGCCGAATGACCGCTTAATTTGGGATGTCGGTCATCAAGCTTATCCGCATAAAGCATTAACGGGCCGCCGTGAACAGCTCACGACGATTCGTGCCAAAGATGGTTTGGCTGCCTTTCCTGCGCGTGATGAATCGGTGTTTGATACCTTTGGAGTCGGACATTCTTCGACTGCGATTTCAGCAGGCCTAGGTATGGCGCTGGCGCGTCGTTATCAAAACAATCCATGTGAAGTGGTCGCGATCATTGGTGATGGGGCGATGACAGCGGGTATGGCCTTTGAAGCCATGAACGATGCAGTTGCGCATGATGCGGACTTGATGGTGGTGTTGAATGACAATGATATGTCGATTTCATGTAGTACTGGTGGTTTTGCAAAACATCTGGCTTCGATTTGGGAAAGTGGTCAGTCCATTAATATTTCAGCGGATGGCGAAGCTTATGTGCAGCCACACCCTGAATGGACCTATAACTCACGTTTACATAGCGCAGCGACAGATGCGGCTGACAACGTATTTAAAGCGATTGGTTTTGATTACTTTGGGCCTTTCGATGGGCACGATGTCGAACAACTGACACAAGTCTTTACCGCATTGAAAAAACGTAAAGGTCCACGTTTGATCCATGTCTATACCAAAAAAGGCAAAGGCTTCGCCCCTGCTGAAGCTGACCAAATCAAATATCACGCGATTACCAAAATAAATGCCAAGTCTGCGCCACAAACAGCGCCCAAATATTCAGATGTCTTTGGTCAATGGTTATGTGATGAAGCGGCACAAGATGAGCGTTTACTGGCGATTACCCCTGCCATGTGCGAAGGCTCAGGGATGGTGAGTTTTGCCAAACAGTATCCACAGCGCTTTTTTGATGTCGCGATTGCAGAACAGCATGCTGTAACTTTGGCGGCGGGTATGGCATGTGAAGGCTTAAAACCTGTGGTTGCAATTTACTCGACCTTCTTGCAGCGTGGCTATGATCAATTGATTCATGATGTGGCCCTGCAAAATCTGGATGTTACCTTTGGTATCGACCGTGCAGGTTTAGTGGGTGAAGATGGGCCGACTCATGCTGGGGCCTATGACTATGCCTTTATGCGCACCGTACCGAATTTGGTGATTATGGCGCCTAAAGACGAAAATGAATGTCGTCAAATGTTGCATACCGCTTATTTATACAATGGTCCTGCCGCAGTGCGTTACCCGCGTGGCAATGGTTTGGGTGTTGAGATTCAACAACAGATGACCCCGATGGAAATTGGTCAGGCTGAAATTGTAGCGAGCTTTAATGATGCCCAAGACGACGTTATTAGCATTCTCGCTTTTGGTAGTCGTGTTCAGGCCGCAGTAGAGGCAGCACAGGCATTGGCTGAACAAGATTTAGCGGTTCGTGTGGTGAATATGCGCTTTGTTAAACCGCTTGATGAAAAGATGATAGCGACTTTAGCACCATCAACGGCTTTATTTGTTACGGTTGAAGAACATGCAGTAATGGCGGGTGCGGGCAGTGCAGTCAATGAATATTTGGCACAGGCTCAAATCGTGAAACCGATGTTAAATCTCGGTTTAGCTGATACATTCATGCATCAAGCCACGCATGCGCAAATGTTGCATCAGGCGGGACTAGATGCAGAAGGCATAGAAAGCTCGGTGCGCCAAGCGTGGTCAAAACTTGTACATATGGTTTAAGCACCGTTTTTAAATTTTAGAAACATTTTTTCCCTAAAAGCCCCGATCTTTGATAAGATGCGCGGGCTTTTATGCATTATTCTTTATCAATATCTTCAAATTGTAGTGGGTGTTCAATGGAACCTATGGTGGTGATGGCTGCGCGTGCGGCTCAATTAGTCGGTCAAGAGCTTTTAAAAGCGCATCAAAATCGTCATAAGCTCGATCTACAAGTCGAAGAAAAAGGAATTGATGGTCCTGTAACGCGTGTAGACCGTTATTTGGAACAATTGGCTATCGATACCCTACGTAAAAGCTATAAAAATCACAGCTTCCTTGGTGAAGAGTTTGGTTTTCAAGAAGGTAAAGGTCACGACGCAGATTGGTGTTGGATCATCGACCCACTTGACGGCACTCTAAACTTCATTAACGGTGTTCCTCACTTCTGTATCTCTATTGCAGTTCAACATAAAGGCATTACTCAACACGGCGTAATTTACGACCCTGTGAAAGATGAATTGTTCTCTGCAAGTCGTGGTCGTGGTGCCATGATGAACCAACGCCGTATTCGTGTAAATGTGAAAGACAGCCTTGAAAATACATTCATGTCTGTGGGTCATGCTTACCGTGCAAAACGTAATGGTGAAGTGATTTCTTATGCAAAAAATCATTTTGATTCGTTGTTAAATGTGACTGAAGCTGGCGCGCAATACCGTCGTACAGGTTCTGCAGCATTAGATTTGGCGTATGTTGCAGCAGGTCGTTTCGATGCGTACTTCGAACTCGGCTTAAAGCCTTGGGATATCGCAGCTGGTGAGTTGATCGTGAAAGAAGCGGGCGGCACAGTGGTTGATGCACGTGGTGGTAGCGAATCTATGGAAAATGGCCAAGTACTGGCATGTTCTATGAAAATGTTGAAACCTCTGATGAAAGCAGTTGTTCCTGCTTGGGGTGAAGCGGCTAAGTAATAGCATGCAGATCGTGTTTTAAGACATTGAAAAAGCCCTCATTAAGAGGGCTTTTTCTTTGATGAGACATGAAAAAAATAAAGGCTTTGTAGTGATTTATTTTATGGCTTTGCCCTCTATAGATTGTAAAACATAGCCTGCACCAGATTCTGATCACCTCTGAATGAAGATCACTCTATCTCAGAAATAAATTGGGTTACAATTAGCCAGGATATAGACACCTATTTAAACTTGCTGTGTGTAATGTTCATTACAGGTCAGATACCATGTCAAATCACGGCAGCATTAGAACAAGAGTTCGAGCAATGAATTGCAGCTCATGCTAGATCAGTTGAGGAAAGAGCAAAGAATACTATTCAATATTTTTCTAGATGGTCAAAAAAATTAAAGTGAAAACCTGTATTTATTCAATCTTTGAGGAAAATATTGTATCAATTTCACGAAAAGAGGTGACTTTTAAAAATATCCTGCTATACTCCGCCCACGCACTAAATTTCGTTCATTACCTGAACATTCTCTTCTATCATTGTGTATGCGCGTCCGGTCCAAAGAGAGGACATTATTTCGCGCCCCACCCAATCGCTTAAGCGATTCCTTCAGGTTGCGGCTGTAATCAAATGTGCGTTATACGCATCGTCGTTCTCGGATCGCCGCTGATTCTATATTTTCAGCGATTATTGCTGTGCCGCTTTTTGCCGATGTCCATCAGACCATATATTTAATGGAGCACCCATTTTTCGGGTGAAATACTCTATGAGCAAAACTTTTGCTGATTTTCCTTTACATGAATCGTTACAACAAGCTTTACAAAGCTTAGGTTTTACTTCTCCTACACCTGTACAGGAACAATCGATTCCTGCAGCTTTAGAAGGTAAAGACCTTTTAGTATCTAGCCAAACAGGTTCAGGTAAAACTGCTGCGTTCTTACTTCCAACGTTAAACGCACTTGCAGCCCAAGAGACTTTCGTTCCGTTCAAAGAACGTATGAAAGCAATTACACAACCAAATATCTTGGTTCTTTGCCCAACTCGTGAGTTGGCGCAGCAAGTAAGCCAAGACGCGATTGGATTTGTCCGTCACATGAAAGGTGCACGTATTGCAGCGATCATGGGTGGTATGCCGTTTGGTAAGCAAATCCAACAGTTAAAAGGTGCGCAAGTTGTTGTTGCAACACCAGGTCGTTTACTTGACCTTGTAAACCGTCGTCAAATTAAATTAGACCAAGTTGATGCGCTTATTGTTGACGAAGCAGACCGTATGCTTGACCTAGGTTTCTCTGAAGACTTAGAAGCAATCAGCGATCTTGCTGCAAACCGTAAACAGACGTTAATGTTCTCTGCAACATTTGCTGGTCGTATCATTACACTTGCTGAACGCATGATGAATGATCCACAACGTATTGCAATCGAAACTGGTCACTCTACGAATACTGACATCACTCAGACTTTACACTGGACTGATGGCTTTGAGCATAAGAAAAAATTACTAACGCATTGGTTAAGTGCTGAAGACTTAGATCAAGCTGTTGTATTTGCTTCTACTCAAGAAGACACCGATATGTTGGCTGAAGAACTTGCTGAAGCAGGTTTATCAGTTGTAGCACTTCATGGTGCTATGCCACAAACTGTGCGTAACCGTCGTTTACGTAGCATCCGTGAAGGTCGTGCAAAAATTTTAGTTGCGACTGACGTTGCTGCTCGTGGTCTCGACGTACCAACCATTTCACACGTAATCAACTTCGGTCTTCCAATGAAGAACGAAGACTATGTACACCGTATTGGTCGTACAGGTCGTGCGGGTCGTACTGGTAAAGCAATCACTTTAGCAACTTACCGTGAACGCGGTAAAATCCGTGCTTTAGAAGATTTCTTAGATGCGCGTTTGAATGTATCTGAAATTGAAGGCCTTGAGCCATCTCCACCTCCTGCACGCGGTAGTCGTGATGGCGGCGGTCGTGGTCGTGATGGCGGCGGTCGTGGTCGCGGTGGTTTCGGTGGTCGCGATGGCGGCGGTCGTGCTCGTTTCGAAGGTGAGTCTAACTTTAAACGTCGTGAAGGTGGTGATGACCGTCCACGTCGTAGCTACGATGACAAACCTCGTGGTGATCGTCCATCATTTGGTGGTGAAGATCGTCCACGTCGTGAGTTTAATAATGATCGTCCACGTCGTGAAGGTGGTTTCGGTGATCGTCCACAACGTTCTTTTGATGACCGTCCAAAACGTGATTTTGGTGATCGTCCAGCGCCACGTCGTGAAGGTGGTTTCGGTGATCGTCCGCAACGTTCTTTTGATGATCGTCCAAAGCGTGAATTCAACTCTGATCGTCCACGTCGCGAAGGCGGTTTCAACGATAAACCACGTTTTGACTCGAATGATGACAACCGCGGTAACCGTGTAGACTACAAACCACGTCGTGAAGGTTCTTTTGGTGACCGTCCAAAACGTGATTTTGGTGATCGTCCAGCGCCACGTCGTGAAGGTGGTTTTGGCGACCGTCCACAACGTTCTTTTGGTGATGACCGTCCAAAACGTACTTTCGGTGGTGAAGACCGTCCTAAGCGTACTTTTGGTGGCGAAGACCGTCCGAAGCGTGAATTTAATTCAGATCGTCCACGTACTGAAGGTGGTTTTGACCGCCCACGTCGTAAGTTTAACGACTAAGTCTGAATGAATAAAAAAACCAGTGGAAACACTGGTTTTTTTTTGTCTACGGCTGTAAAAAAATAAATTAAAATGTATACTGAGTCATATTTTAATTGTATTGATAATAATGATGCACAATAATGAGGTTGAATCAATCGCCACACTCTCTGACGTGAAAGAGGTCAATATGGCACATTATCTCGGACTCTTTTTGCTGATTTGCAACATTCTTTTCTTTGTCTATAGTCGTTATGGATGAAGCAATTCATCTTATGTAGCTTGTTTTCGCCGTTCAAATAAATATAAATACAACCAACTGAAATCAATTCGTGCACAAAATTAGACACGGAATACGCTAACATATCGTTTTTTAATCCTTTATAGTATGCATGCTGAAAAAATGCAGGAAAACGCACAGCTATGAATAATCAAGCGCCTCTGACTGCTCAAGCCCTCATTGAGGTCAAAGATCTGAGCTTTAAGCGAGGGGAACGTGTCATTTATGATCAGGTCAATTTAAAAATTCGACAGGGTCAAATTACGGGCATTATGGGACCATCGGGTACAGGTAAAACCACTTTACTGCGTTTAATTGGCGGTCAATTGACTCCCGACCAAGGTGAAGTGCTTTTTGATGGGCAAAATATTGCGAAAATGTCACGCAAAGAGTTATTCGCTGCGCGTGCGCGTATGGGCATGCTTTTTCAAAGTGGCGCATTGTTTACCGATATGTCGGTGTATGAAAATGTGGCCTTTCCGATAAGAGCACATACCAAGCTTCCTGAGCATTTACTGTCAGAAATTATATCTTTAAAACTAGAATCTGTTGGCTTACGTGGCGCAGAACAGATGATGCCTTCTGAGCTCTCAGGCGGGATGAATCGTCGTGTGGCTTTGGCACGTGCAATTGCACTGGATCCTGAGCTGATCATGTACGATGAGCCATTTGCAGGACAAGATCCAATTGTGAAGGGTGTACTCACACGTCTGATTCGATCATTGCGAGAAGCTCTTGATTTAACAACAATTATTGTCTCGCATGACGTGGCTGAAACCTTATCGATCGCAGACTATATCTATGTTGTTGCTGAAGGTAAGGTGCAAGGTGAAGGCACGCCTGAACAGTTACAGGCGAATGCCTCTCCGTTTGTTAAACAGTTTTTAACAGGTGCAGTTGAAGGGCCTGTCGATTATCAATTTAGCCATAAGGCATATCTAAATACTGAGGTGCAAGCATGAATGCGATAGCACTCTTGGGTCGACGCGTGATTGAACGGGTTCGCGGCATTGGTTTTGCCAGCCTGATGTTATTACAAATTTTATTTTCGATGCCCACTGCTTTAGGTGTTCGGTTATTTGTTTACCAAATGTACCGTGTTGGTGTGTTATCGCTGCTCATTATTGTGGTGTCAGGGCTATTTATTGGTGCTGTCCTCGGGTTACAGATGTATAGCATCTTGGTGACCTTTGGTAGTGAAGCGATGCTGGGTACAGCGGTTGCTTTGACCTTACTTCGTGAGTTAGCACCTGTGGTTGCAGCATTGCTGTTTGCAGGTCGTGCGGGTTCTGCGTTAACGGCTGAGATTGGCTTAATGAAAGCCACAGAGCAGCTGTCCAGTATGGAAATGATCGGGGTTGATCCACTTAAACGTGTGATTTCGCCGCGACTTTGGGCGGGTATTTTTAGTTTGCCGATGTTGTCTGTCATCTTCGCTGCGGTGGGGATTATGGGCGGTAAAATGGTGGGTGTGGACTTCTTGGGTGCAGATGAAGGCTCTTACTGGAGTGGCATTCAAAGTAGCGTAGAGTTCTATAAAGATGTCCTGAATGGCACCATCATTAAAAGTTTTGTTTTTGCTTTAATTTGTACATGGATTGCGGTGTATCAAGGCTATGCCTGTGAACCGACATCTGAAGGTATTGCGACATCAACCACACGCACTGTGGTGTATTCATCGCTCTGTGTTTTAGGTTTTGATTTTGTGTTGACTGCGGTCATGTTTGGAGGTGTTTAATGAAATCACGTGCAAGTGAGCTGGCAGTCGGCATATTTGTCATTTTATTCGGTATTGCTTTGTTTTTTATCGCGATGCGTGTGAGTGGCTTGGTGGGATCGAATCTCAGTGATCGCTATGAAATGAGTGCAACCTTCGATAATGTAAATGGTTTAAAACCACGTGCGAAAGTGACGATGAGTGGGGTAAAAATTGGTCAAGTTGATCAAATTAGCTTAGACCCTGTGACACGTTTAGCGACGGTTTCTTTTTCTTTGGATGGTAAATTAACGACCTTTAATGCAGCACAACTCAAAGAAGTTGAAAAGAATGCACTTGAAGAGCTTCGTTACAGTAGCGACTATACCGCTGCGGATGCTGCGCAACAAAAAGAAATGGAAAAGCAACTTATTGCGAACATGAAGTCCATCACTAGCATTGATGAAGATGCTTATATTATGGTGGCAACCAATGGTCTGCTAGGTGAGAAGTACTTGAAAATTGTTCCAGGGGGTGGTTTGAACTACGTGAAACGTGGTGAAAGCATTGGCAATACCCAAGGCACAATGGACCTAGAAGACTTAATTACTAAATTTATTACGGGCGGTGCAGGTAAATCGAAAGATGCTTCAGCAACAACTGAGCAACCTGAAACCGCTGAAACAGCAGATGCCAATGTGTCATTTGTTGAATGATTTGAAGAGGACCAATTGTAGTGAATACTTTATTGAAACAAACACTGACAGCTAGCATTTTAACTACAATGTTTGCAGGTACTGCTTTTGCAGCACCAAGTGAAGCACCACCTGCTTTTGTTAAAAAAGTGGCAGATGGATTGATTGCGCGTTTAAAAGCGGATCATGCCAAGCTACAAAACAACCCAGCTGCTGTGAAAACGATTGTTCGTCAAAACTTAGACCCGTATGTGGATTCACAAGCGTTTTCTCGTATTGTGATGGGGACTTATGCAACCAATCAATACAGTACTGCTGCACAACGCGCGAAGTTTGAAAATAATTTCCGTGAAACACTGATTGAAAACTACGGTTCTGCATTCGCGAAATTCAGCAATCAGACATATACCATTCGTCCGTATAAAGAAACCAATAGCAAAAACCCTGTGGTGACGATCGACTTTAATAACAAAGGCGAAAAAATCCCAGTGTCTTTCCAGTTGGCGGATAAAGGTAACCAATGGAAAATCCGTAATATCAATGTGTCGGGTATCGACCTTGGTTTACAGTTCCGTAATCAGTTCGCGGCAACGGTTAAACGTAATGGTGGCGACCTAGATAAAGCGATTGCAAATTTCCAACCTGATGCAGAAGCAGCGGTTGAAAAGAAAAAATAAGTAGGTGAAAGGTGATTAACTTTAGCAATCAGGAAATGCAGCTTTCAGGTCAGATTACATATGACAATGCTGAAAGCTACTATCAACAAGGTCTGAAGGTGATTCAGTCACAGTCTTATCCTGTGGTGGTGAATTTGGCCCAGCTTGAGCATGGTAGTACATTGGCATTAGCAGTATTGGTGCGTTGGTTACGTCAAACACCCGATGCACATAGTTTACATTTTAAAGCTGTACCTGAAAAAATGATGAAGGTAATTCAAGCCTGTCATTTACAGGATGACTTAAAGTTAATCCCTTAAATAAAAAAAGCACCTTAAGGTGCTTTTTTTATATGTTGCGTTTCTTAAATTTATGAGGAAAATAAGTGTTTTAAGCTTTACTTAAATCCATTTCTTCCAGCGGAAGTAAATGAGCGGACCAATCAGGAACGCCATTAAGATCAGGCTCACCACAATAAAACTGGTGCCGCCTTTGGCAAAAGGCAACACATCGGTGTTCATGCCGTAAATACTGGCAATCAGCATTGGTGGAGCGAGCATACTGGGTAAGATAGAGAAGCGACGAATCGTGTCATTCTGTTCGGTGTTAATGAAGCCTGAGGTGGTATCCAGTAAGAATCTCACTTTTTGGAACAAGAAGGCATCGTGCTCAACTAGTGAGCGAACGTCTTCACTGAGCTCTCGAATATCCGCATCATAAATATGACTGCCTAAAGCACGTGGGCGTGATAGAAAGGTCAGTACACGGCGTAAGTCAATCAAACACAACTGTGCTTTTCCAAGCATATCTTCCAAGTGTGCCAGACGGGTAATCATGTCATCTAAGTCGAGAATCATCTCGCGGTGACGGTTATTCAGTACTTCTGTGGAATACTTTTCCAAGTCCTTGTGGATATCTTCTAAGATATCAGCAAGCTCATCCAGCTTCGCCTCCAGTAAACCGAGTAAGATCCACGTTGGATCTTTATAGTCAATTTCGTAGTCATTGCGGCGCGCACGCGCACGAAAGGCACGGAACGCCACCAATTTTTCCCCACGAAGGGTAAAGAGACGTTCTTTATGTAAAATGAAAGCGACAGTTTGTACCGTGGCAAGGGCACCGCTGCTTTCTTCAGGCTCACCATCGACTTGATAGTTTTTATTTTTCGTTAAAAAATACGTACTGATATGCAAAATACCGTCGTCATCACGGTAGAATCGAGCTGAAGATGAAATGTCTTCGAGTGATTTTAGCGTAGGTAAATTTTGTTCATATGCATCTAAAATCCACTGTTGTTCTTCTTGGGAGGGAGCAATGAGGTCAAGCCAGACCAAATCGGGCTGAAGATCGAAATCGCCATTAATGGTGATGTCTTCTAAGCTACCGCGCTCTGTGGCGTAAAAGGCTTCAAGCATGCCGTCTTTCTCCTTTGCGCAGTAATGGTTGAAGTGGATGGGTGTATTTTAGACAAGGATTGCAATAAAAACACTGATCGAATGGTTAAATTGCTAAAAAATATCCATTCATTTTAGTGAAGTTGCATGACAATTAAATATCAGAGTAAAAAATGACAAATTCAATTGCGATCTTTTGTGGTTCCGCATTAGGTTCAGATCAAATCTTTTCCGAAACAGCACGTCAGGTTGGACACGCCATTGCAGAACAAGGCAAAACCTTGGTCTATGGTGGTGGTCGTTCGGGCTTAATGGGTATTGTGGCGGACAGTGCTTTAGAGGCAGGCGGTCAAGTGATTGGCGTGATTCCACACGTGCTGGTAGATCGTGAGTTGGCACATCAAGGCCTGACCGAGTTACATGTCGTCAAAGACATGCAAGAGCGTAAACTGAAAATGTCAGCCTTGTCGGATGGATTTATTGCAATGCCAGGCGGCGCAGGGACTTTAGAAGAAATCTTTGAACAATGGACGTGGGCGCAGCTCGGCATTCACCTCAAGCCGAATGCCTTTTTAAATGTAAATGGCTTTTATGATGATTTACTTAAATTTCTGAACATGACCACCGACAAAGGTTTTACACATGCGCGCTTTACCGACAGTCTGATTGTGTCGGATTCGGTGAAAGCAATTTTAAAGCAGATGGATCAATTCCAAGCACCTGAACCGAAGTGGGGTATGGTTGATCCTGAGTTGTTGGATGTCAAAGCATGAAGGTGATTACGGTCGCTGCGGCTATTATTGTGAATGAACAGCAGCAGCTTTTGTTGGTGCGCAAGCAAAACACCGCATGTTTTATGCAAGTTGGCGGTAAGCTTGAGCCCAATGAAGCACCTGAGCAAACCATGCTGCGTGAGATTCGGGAGGAAATTGGAAGTGATGCGACGATTGAACAGTTTGTTGGTCGTTTTGAAACAGCCACCGCCAATGAACCTGATTTTAAATTGGTGAGCTATGTTTACCATGTTCAGCTTCAGCAAGCGCCACAAATTGCGGCTGAAATTGCAGAAATGAAATGGGTCAGTTTGAATGATCAGCAGACTGTACTTGCACCGCTAACCACCGAAGTGGTCATGCCATGGGTACGTGAACATTTGCTGATTGACGTAGTCTAATTATTTTAGTGCATAGGCAATACACGCGGCGCTGACTTTATGACAACCCAATTGTTCAAGCTGTAAAGTCAGTGCCTGAATCGAGCTGCCTGTGGTCACGACATCATCCAAAATCAAAACACGCCGATAGAGTTTTGCGTACTGACGTTGCTGTGGATCGATTTTAAACTGTTGATGAATTTGATCTAAGCGTTCCAGTCGACTGAGTCCTTTTTGCGAATGTTGATGCAGTCGTATCACAGGCTGCCAAATGGGAACATTGAACTGCTTGGCTAAGTCTTTGGCGAGGATCATTGATTGGTTATAGCCACGTTCTGCTAAACGCTGAGTCGAAATCGGCATCGGAACAATTGCTTGTATTTTAGGTAAGCGAATTTGCTGAATAATGCCTGACAGTAGAGGCTGCCAATGCAGTTGTTGTTCATATTTGAACTGCTGAATAAGGTGATCTAAAGGATATTGATACTGTCCTGCGACATGAATACTCAGTTCTTGTTTTTCAATGGTCTGTGGATGCAGTGGGAGTTGTTGCCAGCAGTCCAGACAGACCGAATGCAGATCTGCGCGTACAATGCCACACAACTGACAAGGCTGTGCTTTGTGTAGCAACTGTTTGGCGGTGTGCAGTAAATGACTAAACATAGGCATAGCGTGGTGCTTCAGGCAGCCAGCGTTTCAGTAAGGCTTCAGCGTTTTTAGGATAGTCCTTTAAAATCTGCGCTGCGACAAAATGGGCTTGATTCAGCAAATGATCATCACGCTCCAGTTTGGCTACGCGAAAGCCCATATCACCCGTTTGTTTGGTACCGAGCAATTCACCGGGACCGCGAATTTCCAAATCTTTTTCGGCAATTAAAAAGCCATCATTGGTTTCACGCATGATGCGTAAGCGTTCTTGTCCATTTTGAGACAGCGGGCTTTTATATAACAGGGCGCAAAAACTGGCCTTGGCGCCTCGACCAACACGGCCACGTAATTGGTGCAATTGAGAGAGTCCTAAACGTTCCGCATTTTCAATCACCATGATCGAGGCATTTGGTACATCGACTCCCACTTCAATCACTGTGGTCGCAATCAAGAGTTGTAATTCATTGGCTTTAAACTGTTGCATCACGGCTTGTTTTTCGTCGGCTTTCATTTTGCCATGTACAAGGCCAATGTTGAGTTCGGGGAAACGGTCTTTAATTTCTAAATAGGTCGCTTCAGCAGCTTGAGCATCTAAGGTTTCAGACTCTTCAACCAAGGTGCAGACCCAGTAAGCTTGTTTGCCTTCTAGGCAGTTACTGGCAATACGCTGTAGGACTTCCTCTCGGCGGTCGAGTGGAATAGTCACGGTTTGAATTGGCGTTCGTCCGGGGGGAAGTTCATCGATCACAGACGTGTCCAAGTCTCCATAGGCAGACATGGCTAAAGTTCGTGGAATAGGGGTTGCGGTCATGACCAATTGATGTGGGGTCATATTCTGCGCGCCTTTATTGCGGAGAGCTAAGCGCTGATCGACCCCGAAGCGGTGCTGCTCATCAATAATTACTAATCCAAGTTTGGCAAAGCGGACATTGTCTTGAAACAGGGCGTGTGTACCTACCACCAGATGTGCTGTGCCATTGACAATGGCTTGTTCGGCTGCGGCACGGGCTTTGCCTTTTTGTTTACCTGAGAGCCAAGATACACTGAGTCCCAAAGGCTCAAACCATTTTTTAAAATTGAGATAATGTTGTTCCGCCAAAATTTCAGTCGGTGCCATTAACGCTACTTGCCAACCTTCTTCTAAGGCATGACAGGCTGCGACTCCTGCAACCAAGGTTTTGCCTGCACCGACATCGCCTTGAACCAAACGTAACATTGGTTTATTGAGTTTTAAGTCTTGTACGATTTCTTTGGAGACACGCTTTTGTGCATTGGTCATTTCAAAAGGCAAACTGTTGAGCAGTTGTTTAGCAAACTGACGACTGGCAGAAATACGTGGGGCTTCAATTTGTTGGATATAGGCACGACGGCTTAATAGACTGACCTGATGCGCAACCAACTCTTCAAAAATCAGTCGTTGTTGGGCAGGGTGTGAGCCTTGGCTCAGTTGCAGCATATTGGCATCGACTGGGGGGTGATGGATGTAGTCCAATGCCTGTTTAAGTGCATAGCCATTGGTAAATTTTGCGGGCAGCAGTTCAGGTAAATCATCACTGTGCTTGGCTAAAGCCTGTTTGATGTATTCGCGAAACTTAGGCTGAGTCAGACCTTCTGTGCTGGGGTAAATCGCAGTCAGTTGGGTTTGTGGAAGCGGGGTATGTTCTGTAATGAGTTGAATTTCGGGATGATACATTTCCAAGCCACGCGCACCCACACGGACTTCACCAAAAATGCGTAGACGATTACCGATCTTTGCGCGGTCCGTTAAGCCTTTATAAATATGGTAAAAGCGCAAAGTCACTTTGCCGAAGTCATCTTGCAGTCCAATTGCCATCGATTTACGTTTACCCGGCGGGAAGTCCACACCTTGAATTGTGCCTTCGAGTAGGTAGCTACGCCCAACCATCAATTGGTTCATCGGGATGATCGTGCTACGATCTTCATAGTCTCGTGGCAGATGAAACAGCAGATCATCTGTAGTGAAGAGATTCAACTTTTCAAGTAGTGCAGCAGAGGCAGCTCCGACCCCCTGCAACTGATGGACTGCAGCCATGTCCCCTCAACTTTGTCTGTGATTTGGTGCTAAATGCATATTTTATTTATAGGTTATGGTAAAACATCTCAGCGTGTTGCTAAACAGTTATTTCAGCAAGGCCACCAAATTACCACAATTAGCAGAAGTCCGAAATCAGATGATTGGGCTGAGCATTTGATCCAAGATATTCATTATTTGGATTTGTCCCAAGTCGCACCGATTGATGCGGTGTATATCTTACTCTCGCCTGAGGGCAGTACGGTGGAGGCGTATCAGCGAACTTTTGTAGACTCGATTGCACCCATGCTACAAGCCTTAGAAAGTCATCCTTTAAAAAAAGTGATGGTGGTTTCTTCCACACGTGTCTATGGTGAAAGTGCAGGGGAGCGGGTTGATGATGACACGTGTCCCCAACCGAGCGATGCGCAAGGGCAAGTGCTATTGAACATGGAAACTTTGTGGCAACAGGCTTATCCATTTGAATGTGTGATTGTTCGTCCAACAGGCATTTATGGAACCTCGGTTAGTCGGATGATTAAACTTGCGGAAACCACAAAAACTTACCCAAAACTGCATTGGTCGAACCGAATTCATATTGAGGATTTGGCTGCTTTTCTAGCGCACTTGCTTTACGTGGAACATACTGAAAAGTCTTACATTTGCAGCAATAGCCAACCATTGCCTTTACATGAAATTATTCAATGGTTTCAACAGCAGTTAGGACTCACAGTTTTGGTTTTGGAAAGTGATATGCCTTCAGGCAAGCAAATTTATGCTACGCGGATGCAGCAGATGAATTTTGAATTACAGCATCCACATTGTTTTGATGATTATTTGGCGTTGTTAGCAGAGCGTTAGTAAAAATAATTTTTTACTTCCAGTAATGAAAAATGTGAAGCGT
This sequence comes from Acinetobacter sp. BWR-L5, assembly GCF_039655985.1. Lineage (NCBI taxonomy): Bacteria > Pseudomonadati > Pseudomonadota > Gammaproteobacteria > Moraxellales > Moraxellaceae > Acinetobacter > Acinetobacter sp. BWR-L5. Next base: position 373,180 of record NZ_JAGFEV010000003.1, read on the forward strand.
AGCTGAGAAAATAGTTGCGGAGTGTGAGCAAGCATGAACAAACCATTTTAATTTATAAGATTTTGATATTTATTGTGAAATAATTATTTAATGTGGGGGAGTTTCTTTTAGATGAAATTAAAAAGGCTAATATATTAATAAACACAGTATATTCGGATTTTCATATATAAAACGGACTTAAATAAGTTTGTATTACGAGTGTTTTTGCTTTATGCACAAGTGATGAAGCAAATGGAGTTAAATCTAATGGAAATAAGTTTAGCACTCTCTCAGTTTTTTTAATTTTTAATCATTTTCTCAATATATAAGTAATAAAAGATCTTCGCGTAAAAGTTTGATTTATATTCTCGCGCGTGTTACAAAAAAGTGAATAAATACTAATCACAATAATCAATTTAATAATCAACTTTTGAACATGATAAACGGTGAAAATAAATGCAGCTACCAATCAAGCTTTTGACCACAACTTCAGTGCTTGCAATGAGTATCATGAGTTTTTCAGCATTTGCTGAAGAAGCCAAGACCACAAAAAGTCCTTTCGATAAAACTGTACGAATTGCTGATAATCTTGAACCAGCAATTCCAATGCCAGAACAAGAAAAAATAGCTAAGGATCGCCTAGCAGCACTTAAAGCAAAAACAGGACGTGCACCGAATATTCTGATTATTCTAGTTGATGATATGGGTTGGGGAGATGTTGGTGTAAATGGAGGTGGTGTTGCTGTTGGTGCACCAACACCAAATATCGACCGATTAGCACATGAAGGGATAAACTTTACTTCCACCTACAGTCAATCCCTCTCAACGCCTTCACGCGCAGCGATGATGACTGGTCGATTACCTGCTCGAACTGGGTTAACTCGACCATTACTAACAGGTGAAAACCCTAAAGTAAATCCATGGGCTGGTGAAGATACAGCTGCTAAACTCCTCAGTGCAGCAGGATATCGTACAGCACTTGCTGGAAAGTGGCATTTAGGTGAAGCAAAAGGTACTCGCCCTCATGAGGTCGGATATGATGAATATTTAGGGATTCTTTCTGTAACCTCTGAATTGTCTCAAGGCGTTGATAGCAGACTTTACCCGGATTTAGTGAATAAACCTGAACGTCTTGCAGCCTTGCATAAAATTTCTGATCCAGATGTGGTGGCGGGTGTTAAAAATGGAGAAACTCGCGTTGTAAAACGTATTGAATCTCCAGATGATCTTTCCAAAATGGATCAAATGTTTGCTGATTTCTCAGTCGATTTTATGAAACGCAGTGCAAGTGAAAACAAGCCATTCTACCTTATTCATTCCTTTGCTCGAATCCATAATGACAACTTCCCAGCACCTGGGTATAAAGGCAAAAGCCCGGCAGGTTTCCCTGTAAAAGATGCAATTGTTGAAGTCGATGACATTGTTGGCCGCCTAGTACAAACTTTAAAAGATACAGGTCAGCTTGAAAATACCTTAGTTTTCTTCACGTCGGATAATGGCGCAAATGAAGATACTTGGCCAGATTCAGGTTATCAACCATGGCGTGGCGGTAAAGGAACAACGTGGGAAGGTGGAGTCCGTGTTCCAGGGATTGCATATTGGCCAGGTATGATTAAAGCAGGTCGTGAAAGCGATGGTTTATTTGATCAAATGGACCTGTTCAATACCTCACTTGCAGTTGCGGGTGAAAAAAACCGTATCTCTAAAAAGCAATATATTGATGGTATAGACCAGTCAGGATTCTTATTGTCAGATGATGGTAAATCTGCGCGACAAACGGTCTTTATGTATTCTGAGACAACGCTCACAGCATTACGCTGGATGGAATATAAAGTACACTTTAAAGTATTCCAAACAGATGCCCCACGTAAAAATATCGATCAATCGAATTTGATGGCAACAGGTTCTGCACCTTGGATTTATAACCTCTATACAGACCCGAAGGAACAAGTAAGTACAGGACATCGTTTCTTTGAATGGGGTCTACCTCAGACCATTAATTTTGCTAAAGCACATGCTGCAACGTACCAAAAATATCCAATGAAAAGTCTAGGTTTAGAAATACCTCACTAAACATTTCAAATTAATTTCATCAACTAAATAAATGCCCTAAAACGAGTTTTAGGGCATTTAACATCAATTATAAGCTGAATGACCGATTAGAATTGCTATCTAACATAATGAAGTTTATAAAACATAGATTTTATTTTTTATTCATGGGTTTAAGCATAGGCACCTACCTTTTGTAGATACCTATGCTTTTAAAAAGAAATTACTTCTTCTTACGTTTCAAACGCTTCTTTGCTTGTTCAGCAGCGACTTTGTCTAGCGTGTCTTTCAGTTCTTCATCGCTGAAAGTGGTGATGTGTTGCAACATTTGTAGCGTGACATCATCTAGTACCAAGTTGGCATATTGCGCAACGTTTTGGAAGTTCTCATCAAACACAATCGCGTTGTCCGAGTTGGTGCTGATATAACCCTGTTGCGTCAGCACTTTAATAAAGCTTTGGAACAGGGCTTTATCAAAGAATTCAGGTGAATTGAACTCATATAGGACAGATAGACGCTGACCGACCAAATGACTGAGTTCTTCAACCTGACGTGCTGAAATGTTCCCAGAGCCGCGCTGTGTAATCAGCGCAAGCGTCATGTAGTAACGCTCAAGACTCTGCATGACTGGCGCAGCCAAGACCACCAACTGGTTATGATCTTCGCTGTTTGGAGCAGGAGAAATCAAGTGGCCTTCGGCATCTTCAGAAATCAGTTTGGCTTGAATTAAACCATCTACATAGGCACAGATTTGATCTTTGAGTTCAGCATCTTCCCATTTTAAAAACAGTTCTGCTTTTAAGAATGGATATAGCGTGCGAATTACATTGATTAAATCACCACGGCCAATGGTTCCATTATGTTCAACCAAAGCGGCAACAAGAGATGGCAATACAAAGGCATGCAAAATGTTATTACGGAAGTAGGTCAGCAGTACCGCTTGATTGTCCGCAATCGCAATAATGTCACCAAGAACGTGATTGACACGCTTGATCAGTTTTAGCTTTAAACCATAAGCAATGATTTCTTTACCTGATAATGGCGTGACCAAGAGGCGCTCATCATAAGGAAGTGTCGTCAAAAGCTTGCGATAGGTATCGAGCTGTTTGATACAGATTTCTTCATCAAGCGTATGCTTCTCAGTGGCCAACAGAACCAAAGACAAGAGTGAAACAGGGTTCACCACAGCTGCACGGTTAATATTTTCTAAAATTGCATGTGCTGAACTGTTGACTGCATCAGAGACTTCTTGCGGAATAGGATCATCATTTTTAGCAATTTGTACATTCTCAGCGCCATGCTTTTTCAGCATGTCATCGAGGAAAACGGGCTCACCAAAGTTGAGATGCACTTTCCCGAAAATACGTTCAATTTTGCGTAAAGTTTGCAGAATCCCAAAGACAGATTCGGCTTCTTTGGGTTTACCGTTCATCTCACCGACGTAGGTTGCACCTTCCATCAAGCGTTCATAGCCGATATAGGTCGGAACAAAGACAATCGGTTTGGCACGACCACGCAAGTGACTGTGCACGGTCATGGCTAACATACCTGTCTTTGGTGGTAGTAGACGACCTGTACGTGAACGACCACCTTCGATAAAGTATTCTAAAGGCGTGTTGCGCGACAAAATGCTGTATAGGTATTCTTTAAAGACCGAAGTGTAGAGCGCGTTACCGCGGAAAGTACGGCGAATAAAAAATGCACCCCCACCACGTAAAATTTGCCCAACAAATGGCATATTCAGGTTATCGCCCGCAGCAATATAAGGCACCATCAAACCACGGTTATACACCACATAAGACAGCAGTAAATAGTCGATATGGCTGCGGTGACATGGGGTATACACAATTTCGTAGTCTTTAGCCAGCTCACGAACCGTATTGAAGTTATGAACTTCAACCCCGTCATAGAGCTGCGTCCATAATCGTGCCAGCGCCATTTCCGCAAAACGGATGGTTGAATGTGAGTAATCCGATACGATTTCATTGACATAACCAATGGCACGACGTTCTGCGTCTAACATGCTAATTTTGCCGCGAATACTTTCGCGGCGAATGGCTTCTTGTACGTCATTCGATTTAATCAGTGAGTGCATCACATTGCGGCGATCTGAAAGGTCAGGACCGAGTACTGCTTCACGGTGTGCATCAAGCTGATTATTTAAGGTATTTAGAATATACGTTGCAGGCGATAAATTTGGATAGGTGGTTTTTGCAAAGTCGACCAAAGCACGTAAAGACTGACTTTCATGAAACTCTAAAAATGACTGACGACCATGCAAACCAATATTCATCAGCTGCTTCACCGTACTAGGTGTCGCCCAAGTATCGGTAAATAACAATTTAAACCAAGAGTCTTCTTTGTCTGGTGAACGTCCCCACAGTACCGTCACAGGCACCAGCTCCACGTCTAAATCGGGTTGTTGCTCTAAAGCTTCAACTAGACGTAACAGGCGCGGTGGAAAGGTGTGTGGTGAAGGGTTAAGTAAATTATTTTCATCGCTATGCTGTAAAAACACGATCGATGCTTTTTCTTGATGTGTCCCCACGACCAAAGGATCGAGTGCAGGAGCAAGCTTTAAACGACGTGTTTCGCCATCCACCAACAGCGCATTACTGCGTGAGTGATTTTGAAGCACATAACAGACAATTTTTTTGGGATGGCCTGCAGCTGCTGGGTCAGCATCTGTTGCTGTCGGTTCTGTTGGAACCTCACCCAATACATGTGGGGTTACTATGAGGTCAAGAAGCTTACTTGAAAGCTTTCTATACATTTGACCAAAGCCACTTTTGGACATATACACTCCTGCTTAAATGACCAATCCCGCAGTTTGTCTGAAGGGGTATTTATTTTGCGTAATTGTAAACATAAACCGTATGTCATTTCCTGACAAATTTGTTTTATATGGTGAATTTTATCGTTAAAAATCGTATTTTTAGTCGGAAATAACGAAAAAAACTTATGACAACTCAGTCAAGCAATCTATAGGGTTTTAGTCTGAATTTATGGCAAAATAGATTTTAATATCGATATCATACCTCATCACTTTACAGAAAAATCTGGTCTCTCACCATTAAGTAGGTTGCTTATGAATGCCTTAACCCAAGAGTTGGTTGAATTACTGAGCCTCGAAAAAATTGAGGAAAATATCTTTCGTGGACAAAGCCGTAATTTGGTTGGGAAGCGTGTTTTTGGCGGACAAGTCTTAGGTCAGGCCCTACGTGCGGCGTCATATACGACGGATCGTCCAGCTCATTCTTTACATGCATACTTTTTATTTGGTGGCGATGTGAACGCACCGATTATCTATGAAGTTGATCGAATTCGTGATGGTCGTAGTTTTGTCAGTCGCCAAGTGCGCGCTATTCAGCACGGTAAAACTATCTTTATGTGCATGGTGTCTTTTGCTGACAATGAAGAAGGCCTGAATTATCAAATCGGTGAGCCTGAGTATCCAGCACCAGAGTCTTTAAAGTCTGAGGCTGAACTGAAAAAAATGATGGTGGAATTTGTGCCTGAAAATGTGCGTGCAAGTTTCATGCGGGATCGTCATGTGGAAATTCGTCCCATCAATCCACAGAACCCGTATCAACCACAGCCTGAAGCACCTGTGTATGCGCACTATATTTGCACGCATGACCGCATTGCAGCAGAAGTGGATGAGATTTCGTTGCATCAGGCGATCGCAGCATTCTATTCAGATTTCACTTTAATGACCACGGCACTGCGCCCGCATGGTTTAAGTTATCTTTCGCCAAGTTTGCAGTGTGCGAGTATCGATCATGCTATGTATTTCCATAAACCCTTTCGCGTGGATGACTGGATGCTGTATGACATGGACGCCACAGTCAGTGCCAGTTCACGTGGTTTAAACTTTGGACGAATGTGGCAAAACGGTGAGTTGGTGTGTAGTACCACGCAAGAAGGTTTGATTCGGCTTCGTGAAATCGAAGCCCAATAAAGCCTAAGTACAGAAAAAGCTGAGTGATATCACTCAGCTTTTTTTATGACCGACTTTATGACTGAAAGGTGGTCAGAGCAGAGCTAGAAGTTGAGCTTGAATTGTAATGGTCTCATCTTTTGGGGAGAGGTATATGGGGAAATGTGCAGTACTTGTGACAAAAAAATGCTCGATTCTCACCTGTTCACATGGCATAGTTTCCCAAAGAAATCTTTGAAAAGCATGAAGCTATGAGCTTAAACACGCAAATTCTAATTGCAGCGATCTTTGGGGTCATCTTCGGATTTATTCTCAATCTTTTCCCGGGTACCGCTTTTTTAGACATGAGTTTGTATGGAATCGGGGTGGTCAGCAGTGTTTTTATTGGTCTGTTAAAAATGCTCTTGATTCCCCTCATTTTTAGCTCAATTGTGGTGGGGGTATCTAACTTACAAGCGGGCGGACAACTCTCCCGTGTTTGGAAAATTACGCTGGCATGTTGTGTCACCACCACGACTTTGGCCTTGATATTGGGTTTAAGCTGCGCGCATTTATTTGAAGTTGGCAAAGGTGTCGATATCGCCATGTTCCAAGACGCCATGGCCTCTCATCAAACTCCAGATACGCTCACCCCATCTTCGTTCTTCACCAACTTTATTCAAAATACGTTGATTAACCCGTTCAAAGCTTTTGCTGAAGGCAATGTTTTAGCAGTGGTGGTTTTTGCGTTGTTCATAGGTGTGGCGCTCGTCAAGGGCGGAGAAAAATTCCGCACCGTGCGTAAGCTGAGTCAACAGTTCTTTGACATCATGATGTTGATGATTGGTTGGGTGATGAAGCTAGCCCCGCTAGGAATTTTTGCCTTACTTGCTAAGTTGATTGCCACTGAAGACATTTCGGTATTGAGTCGTCTGGCTGAGTTTGCGGCTGTGGTAACAGGCACTACCATTTTTCATGGTCTGGTGGTCTTGCCGCTATTACTGTGGATTTTTGGCAAGATGAATCCGATGACCTTTTTTAAAGGCACGCGTGTGGCGTTAATTACTGCTTTTGCCACCAGCTCAAGCTCGGCGACCATGCCTTTATCACTGAAATGTGCGCAAGAAAATCTCGGTGTACGTCCGCAAACAGCGGGCTTTGTGATTCCGTTGGGGACGCAGCTCAATATGGATGGTACTGCGCTGTATGAGGCAGCGGCAGCTTTGTTTATTGCCAACTTGATGGGACTAGATTTGACTTTGAGTCAGCAGTTGGTGGTGTGTCTGACGGCGATGATTGCCTCTTTAGGTGCTCCAGGGATTCCGAGTGCGGGCATGGTCACCATGATTATGGTATTGCAGTCTGTCGGGCTTCCTGCTGAAGCAATTGCGATTTTATTGCCGATTGATCGCTTGCTGGATACCGTGCGTACTGTGGTGAATGTACAAGGTGACATGATGATTAGTGTGGTGGTGGATCGACATACCAAGGATCTGGATGCACCTTTGCCCAATTTATCGAATCCGTCTTAAGTTTTGCTCTAAAATAAAAAAAGCAGCCGATTGAGCTGCTTTTTTATTTTAGGGGATTAAGCGACTTTGAGCATGGCACGTTTAGCTGCAGGGGATTGGTCTAAGTAGGCAATCGCATCTTCTGTTTTGGCTTCATGTACAGGGTCATACCATGGCACCAAATAGCCAAATTGCTGTGAAATGAGCCATAATGGACTTGGCAGCACTTGATGATTTCGTTTAGAAATAGACAGCCACTCACGCCAAATCCAAGGTTTAAACAGACTGGGTTGAATCGACTTAAAGCGGTCATCTTGTTTCATAATATGAGCTGCACCATCAACCCATAAACCCAGCACGGCAGCAATCACCACCAGACTCAAATAATAGCGCGCAATATAGCCTCCACCTAAATGTCGGTACAAATCAAATGCGACGGTACGGTGTTCAATTTCTTCTGCGCCGTGCCATTTGATTAAGTCTAGCATCGCAGGGTCAGCGCCCATTTTTTCCCATTCGGTGTTGTCCAGTGCATATTTTCCAAGGACACAGGTCATGTGTTCCACCGTGGCAATAATACCGAGTCGAAACAGATCCCACTGGTGCTCAAGTGCTTTAGGTACAGTGAGATCAAGTGGTTTATCGGCCAGTAATTTTCCAAATAAGAAATCCATCAACGCTAGATTACGGGAGACATCAATCTTTCTTTGGCTGAGATACTCTTTATTGGCTGAGTTGTGTGCCTGCGCATGCATGGCTTCTTGGCGAATAAAGGCTTGTACATCTTGCTTCAGCTTTTCATCGCTAATTTGTGGTAAGACTTTGTTATAGAGGCGGCAGAACCAGAACTCACCAGCGGGCAGGATCATATTAATTTCATTGATGAAATAGCTGGCAAAAGGGTGGTTGGGAATCCAATCAATCGGACTGTCTTGCCACTCAAATTTAACTTTGCGAGGCTTAATTGTGTAGGCAATAGAGGAACGAGTTTTGTTTTTTTTCAATCGAGACCATAATTTCATATGCTGACCTATTTTTATATGTGTTGAACTTTTTCACGAGCTGAATAAAGTCAGTATAAAAAAAAGTCCCCGATTGCGATTAGCAATAGGGGACACAGATACAGCAATAGATGATGCTTTTATAGGTTGGCGTTTAAAACTTAAGCCTCAGACTGTGGTTTGGTTTCCACATCGTCTTCAGCGTCAAGATCTATCGCGGCTTCAGGATCTTCATCGAACTCGTCTGCATCCAGCTCATCGGCTGTTGCATCTGGAATGCTGCTTAAGTCAAAATGTTGGGCTTGGTCTAAAGTAAAATTCAGTCGTCCGCCCATCACACTTGCCAGTTCTTCTAGGCCTTGTTTATTGAGGGAAGAGAACAATTGAATTGAGAAATCCAGTTTCATCTTTTTCAATTGGGCTTTAACTTCTTGCAATGCTTTAGAGGCAGGGCCACGGTTGAGTTTATCGGACTTGGTTAGCAGTACATGCACAAACAATTTACGTGAATAAGCCCATTCCAACATCATCACGTCAAAGTGCTGTAGTGGATGACGAATATCCATCAACAAGACTAAGCCTTGTAAGCTTTTACGCTGAATCAGGTAATTTTCTAACTCTTTTTGCCACACGATTTTCATTGCTTCAGGCACGGCTGCATAACCATAACCAGGTAAGTCGACGAGACGTTGGTCAGGATTACCCAGACTGAAAAAGTTAATCATCTGCGTACGACCCGGTCTTTTCGAGGCACGAGCCAATTGTTTTTGGTTGGTTAAGGCATTGATCGCACTAGACTTACCTGCATTTGAACGACCCGCAAAGGCAATTTCATAGCCTGTATCTTCTACACACAGGTTGAGCTTCGGGGCACTCATTAAAAACTCTGCTTTACGCAGCCAGTTGAGAGCGCGCACAGCATATTCAGTAACTGCAGAATCTACCTTTTTTTCATAGCTAATTTTTTGCTTTGGGGCAGCAGCAATTTTACTGTTTTTGGATTTTCCTCGGCTGTGGTGCATAACTCAACTTCAATTTATGATCTACAATCAGCCATTATAATGGAAGTCGAGCAGGCAATCGACCTTTGCAGCGTAAAGTCCGTAATCTTGTCTATAAAAGACCTTAATCGGCAAGATTGATCAGGTTAATCGGCGAGTGGGTTGTGAACTTATTCTGAGCCTCAGTACCCAGTACATCCGCTAAGGTATATTGGTCTAAGCTGTGATAGAACTGATCCAACGCTTGATCTAAGATCCCTTTCAGTCCGCAATTCGAACGGAGTACGCAAGGCGGGGTGTTACATTCCACAATGTTCTGATCCGCTTGCAAGATGCGTACAATCTCGCCCAGTCTTAAATGTAGGGTTTCTGGATTGAGTCGAATCCCACCGCCACGACCGCGTGCAGTAATAATCCACTGCTGTTTCGCCATAAAGTGTACGATTTTCATCAAGTGGTTTTCAGACACTTGTAGTGCTTGCGCCAGTTCTGCAATGGTATGCGGCAGCGCTTTCGGCTGTGAAACATACATCAGAATTCGCAAAGCATAATCGGTAAATTTATTGAGCTGCATGAGGGTACTGATCGTTGATAAGCAAAAAAACAAAGGGCTAGTCTAGCATAACCTGACTAACCCTCTCTATTTTATGCTGATGGCATGGGTTAGTGGTGAACACCACCTGTACCAAAAGCTTCACTGTGAATATTTTCAGCAGGAACACCACGGGCAATCAGGGCTTTTTGTTGTTCTGCCATAAATGGCATTGGGCCACATAAGTAGTAGTCTGCTTGAACAGGTAAAATCGCGCTATCAATGGTACTCAAATCAAGGCGACCCTTCGCATCATAATCTTGACCCAAAACATCGCTTTGATGTGGGAACTCATATGCAGTAAAGGTACTTAAGCGTGGGTATTTGGCTTTTAAGTCATGAATGTGCTGTTTCATGGCATGCACTTGTTTGCTACGGCAGGCGTGCACAAAAGTCACAGGCTCTGGCATATCCAAAGTCACCAATTGATTCAGCATCGCCACCATTGGCGTGAGGCCTACACCACCACTAATAAAGACATTGCGTTTATTTGGGTCAATCAGGTAGAAGTTACCTGTTGGTGCAGACACTTCAATTTCAGCACCTTCGGCTAAACCATGCAGAGTATTTGACACCCAGCCTCCCGCCAAATCACCTTTTTCATCTTCGCGTTTAACCGAGATACGTAAATAGTCAGCTTGAGGGTTAGTTGAAAGGGTGTATTGGCGAGGTTGTTTTAGACCAAGTTCCTCAACAAATACACGTACTGAAATGTACTGACCTGCTTCATATTTTGGTAAATCACCACCGTCCACAGGGGCAAGATAGAAAGAAGTGATTTCATCGCTTTCAACCACTTTCTTCGCGATTTTAAAGTTGCGCCAGCCTAACCAGCTCCCTTTGGTTTGTTGATGTTGCTCATAAATCGCTTTTTCAGTGCTAATGAATAAATCAGCCAATTGACCATACGCCGCAGCCCAAGCATCAATCAATGGATCCTCCATTGAAATACTTAAAACTTCACTAATCGAATGGAGGAGGTTTTCCCCAACAATATTGTAGTCGGGTGCTTGAATATTCAAGCTGACATGTTTGTGGGCAATCAGCTCAACCACAGGGAGTAATACTGAAGGATCTTCAATGTTTTCTGCATAGGCCAACACAGCACCCGCCAAAGCTTGGGCTTGAGCACCACTGCGTTGATGTCCCATATTAAAGGTTTCTTTTAAATTAGGATTGTTGCCTAACATGCGGTTATAAAAATAACCTGTGAGTGCAACACCATTTTCACGAAGGACAGGAACAGTTGCTTTTACAAGTTCAATTTGCTGCGGAGTCATGTTTGATCTCTCTTGGCTATCATTTATAAGATGTATTTAAAATATACCTTTAAAGATGTAATGTAAATACATCTTTTGGTAAAAGCTTAACTTTTATATGGGATATATGAATATCCCATAAATTTTGATTTTTAGATTTAAAAAGTAGATCACTTACGACCAAACAATGAGCCGAGTAAACCACGGACGATTTTTTGTCCCGTACTGCCCCCGAGACTACGTGCGGCGCTTTTGGCAAAAGTTCCTACTGTGTCTTGAATTAGCTTCTCACGCTGTTTTGCTTCACGTTCAGCTTCTTTTTGCTGTTCTTTCGCAATCCGCTCTTGCTCACGTGCTTGTTGCTTGGCCAGAGTCTCAGCTTCTTTGGCCTTCTGTTTCGCTAGCGCTTCTTGTTCTTTGGCTTGTTGTTTATCTTGCTCTATCTGTACCGCTTGTTGTTGGCGTTCAACCACTTTATTTTGTAGAAGTTCAAAGGCACTTTCACGGTCTAGACTTTTTTCATAAATACCTGCCACAATACTTTGAGAAATTAAGGCTTGACGTTGCTCTGAGCTAATCGGAGTGAAAGACGAATAGGGTGGCATCACCCATGCACGCTCTACGACTTGCGGCGTGCCTTGTTCATCTAGGCAACTAATTAAAGCTTCACCCACAGCTAGTTCAGTGATGGCTTGCTCAACCTTAAATTCAGGGTTGGCACGGAAGGTATCCGCAGCCGTTTTTACTGCTTTTTGATCTTTCGGGGTAAAGGCACGTAAGGCATGTTGTACGCGATTGCCGAGCTGCCCTAACACGCTTTCAGGCAAATCCAGTGGGTTTTGCGTGACAAAGTAAATACCAACCCCTTTGGAGCGGATCAGGCGCACCACTTGTTCAATTTTTTCTTGCAGCGCTGCACTGGCATTATCAAACAGCAAATGCGCTTCATCAAAGAAGAACACTAGCTTGGGCTTGTCCATATCGCCAACCTCAGGCAGCTGTTCAAATAATTCTGAAAGCATCCAAAGCAGAAAAGTGGCATAGAGCTTTGGGGTATTCATGAGCTTGTCTGCGGCTAAGATATTGATATAACCATGACCATTACTGTCGGTCTGAATAAAGTCAAGAATATTTAAGCTGGGCTCCCCGAAGAATTGATCACCGCCTTGATCAGCCAGTGCCAATAAATTCCGTTGAATCGCGCCAAGGCTGGCAGGAGATAGGTTGCCATATTCGGCTTTAAACTCTGCGGCATGTTCACTGACATAACCAATCATGGCTTTTAAGTCTTTAAAGTCGATCAGTAACATGCCTTGATCATCTGCAATACGAAATACCGCAGAAAGTACCCCTTCTTGGGTGTCATTCAAATTGAGCATACGTGCCAGCAACAGCGGGCCAATTTCGGTAATCGTGGTCCGAATAGGATGACCTTGTTCAGCAAATAAATCCCAAAACACCACGGGTGAGGCAGCAAAGGGAATGCTGTCGATGCCTAAACTTTTAATGCGTTCATCAAATTTTGGGTTGGATGCGCCTGCCTGCGCTAAGCTGGAAACATCACCTTTGGCATCGGCTAAAAATACGGGCACCCCGAGTCTGGAAAAACTTTCAGCCAACACCTTCAGGGTTACGGTTTTACCTGTCCCTGTTGCCCCTGCAATTAAGCCATGACGGTTGGCAAACTTCGAGTGTAGAACAACATCTTGTTGGGTATTCGTGGTTTTCTTGGCAATGATGATCGGGGTGCTCATACTTCTTCCTATTCAATTTTTTTGTGATGGTTATTCAGTTGTTTTAGTGCGTTTTCTATATCTTGAATTAAATCGGCAGGATGTTCTAGTCCTATACAAAAGCGAACCAATAAACCTTGTTGTAAATGTGTATGCTCAAGTGCACGCATGTCTTTGAGGTCATACAGCATCACTAAACTTACAGGACCGCCCCAACTAAAGCCGAGTTTGAAGAGCGACAGGGCATCACAAAACTGACGAATATCCTGTAGATCAAATTCGGGTTTGAAAATGACACTGACTAAACCTGCACTGTGTTGATCGACACAAATGTCTTTCCAATATGAATGACCTGCAGCACTCGAGTCAGCAGGGTGTAAGACCTGCACAAATTCGGGTTGTTGTTTTAGCCATGCCAGTAGCTGTAGCGCACTTTCAGACTGTGCGGCATACCGAACGCGCATTGATGCCAGACTACGTTGGACTTGAGCAACATCATCCCCAGAGACGCTAATGCCTTGAATGGCATGCGTGCGAAAGAGTTGATGATGTAAAGCTCGTTCGCGTGTCACGACTGAGCCCATTAAAATGTCTCCACCGCCACTTGGGTACTTGGTTAAAGCATGTACTGTCACATCTACACTTAAGTGCTCATCACTAAAATCAAAAGCATTAAAGGCAAGGCCTGCGCCCCATGTGTTGTCTAAAGCAGTGAGCATATGATGTGCTTGTGCCTTTTTTACCAGCCCGACCAAATCTGGAAACTCCAGTGTGACCGACCCTGTGGCTTCTAGCCAAATCAGTTTAGCTTTTTCCGTCGGTTGGAAAGAGGACACATCAATAGGGTTATAAACACGAACATCAATGCCATAGCGTTTTTCTAGATTACGAAGATGCTCCATGTTTGGCCCGTAAATATTATCTGCCACCCAAACTTCATCACCATGACTTAAAAAACATGAGTTCACTAGGTTGATGGCAGATAAACCACTCGGTGCGAGTAGGCAGTACCTTCCACCCTCAATTTGTGCAATGTTATCGCCTAACGTAAAGGTGGTGGGGGTGCCATGGGTGCCATAACTATAGTCATAGTCATCGGTCCAATGGCGATTAAACAGTGCATCGGTATCTTTAAAAATAATCGTCGATGCACGATACAGGGGAGGTTGGACCGTTGAAATGTACTGAGGCGCTTGTCTTGGTGCATGAACCAATGCGGTTTGCGGGTTTTTTTTCACGAATCGACTCATCATAAAGCGATAAATTGTTTTTAGCTTAAGAGAAAGTTTCTAAATAGGCGAGAAAATTGAACAAATGTGAATAAAGGTAAGCAAAATAAAAAGTTGGCTTCAATTTTGCTAAATCATCTGCAAGGATAGTAAAAAGAAGGCATAAGCGCATGACGTCGCATTTAAAAGTACATTATTTTCAGCATATTGCTGGTGAAGGGTTCGGCAGTTGCTATACATATTTAAAACAACAAGGTGCAGTGATCAGTGCAACAGAGTTTTTTGCTTTACCTATAGATCAAGCCTTAGAGATAGAAGCTTTACCGAGTGTTGAGGATGTTGACTTACTCATCATTATGGGGGGCACCATGAGTGTGAATGATGAAGCGAATTTTCCATGGTTAAAGATTGAGAAGCGTTGGTTAAGGCGTTACTTGGCCGCAGGAAAACCTGCGATTGGTTTATGCTTGGGTGGGCAACTGATTGCCAATGCACTTGGAGCTGCGGTCAGTCGCAATGAACAACAGGAGTTGGGTTGGGCGACAGTACGCAAAATCCAGCACGTCCCAACAGAATGCTTTGAGTTACCTGAACAGTTTAATGTGATGCAATGGCATAGCGAAACCTTTGAAATTCCAAAAGGTGCTGTACATTTGGCTGAAAATACAGTCTGTCGCAATCAAATGTACCAAATTGGAAAGAATGTATTGGGTTTTCAATTTCACCCAGAGATCGTGCCAGAAACCTTGGCACTCTTTTTAGAAAATGATGACGAGCTGAATAAGTTTTCGGGGCAATACGTGGCAACTGAAACCGAATTGAAAAAATCGCCTAAATTAAATTTTATTGAGGGAAATCAAATTCTTAATAGTGCAATTGATTATGTGTTGCGGCAAACAATCTATTGATGCTTTTTTAAGCTACTGATAATCCAAACAAATTGAATATATTGTAAAAAATCAAAAATGGATTTGCTTATGCATTAAACAATGGCTATAATGAGCGACCCTTTAATGAAAGGGGGTTAACTGCGAATAAAGTAGTTAACATCGTGACAGTCGTGGCATCGATCATGACCTTAGTGATATTTCACTGCTCTTGACACTTACCTTTTAGTGGGGTGAGATGCGTCAGGAGTGATTCTTTATATATTTGGCTTGGAGTTTACTGGTATGTCTAACCAGAGAATTCGTATCCGTTTGAAGTCTTTTGATCACCGTTTAATTGATCAATCAGCTCAAGAAATCGTAGAAACAGCAAAACGTACTGGCGCACAAGTTTGTGGTCCAATTCCAATGCCTACACGCATTGAACGTTTTAACGTTTTAACATCACCACACGTTAACAAAGATGCGCGTGACCAATACGAGATCCGCACTTATAAACGTTTGATCGACATCGTTCAACCTACAGACAAAACTGTAGATGCATTGATGAAGTTAGATCTTGCAGCTGGTGTTGATGTTCAGATCGCATTGGGTTAAGGCTTTCGGGTTAATTAACGCTCTAAGTTAATTAGGCCGCTTTTTTAGAGGTTTATGCACATGGCTATTGGTTTAGTCGGTCGCAAGTGCGGTATGACACGTATCTTTACAGATGCTGGTGTTTCTGTGCCTGTTACAGTGATTGAGGTTGATCCTAACCGCATCACTCAAATCAAAACGCTTGAAACTGATGGTTATCAAGCGATTCAAATCACTACTGGTGAACGTCGCGAATCTCGCGTAACTAATGCTCAGAAAGGTCACTTCGCAAAAGCGGGTGTTGCTGCTGGTCGTCTAGTTCAAGAATTTCGTGCAACAGAAGCTGATCTTGAAGGTCGTGAAGTTGGTGGAACTATCGGTGTAGACATGTTCACAGTTGGTCAAGTAGTTGACGTAACTGGTCAGTCGAAAGGTAAAGGTTTCCAAGGTGGTGTTAAGCGTTGGAACTTCCGTACGCAAGATGCGACTCACGGTAACTCAGTTTCTCACCGTGTTTTAGGTTCTACAGGTCAAAACCAGACTCCTGGTCGCGTGTTCAAAGGCAAAAAAATGGCTGGCCATTTAGGTGCTGAACGCGTAACTGTACAGGGTCTAGAAATTGTATCTATCGACGCAGAACGTTCAGTTTTAGTAGTGAAGGGTGCAATTCCTGGCGCTACTGGTGGTGACGTAACTGTTCGTCCTACGATCAAGGCCTGAGGGGAAATAACGTGAATTTAAATACTGTTTCCGGCTCTGCTGTTGAATTATCAGAAGTTGCGTTCGGTCGTGAATTCAATGAAGCTCTTGTACATCAGGTTGTTACAGCTTATTTAGCTGGTGGCCGTCAAGGTTCAAAAGCTCAGAAATCACGTGCAGACGTTTCTGGCGGTGGTAAAAAGCCATTCCGTCAAAAAGGTACTGGTCGCGCTCGTGCTGGTTCTATTCGTAGCCCAATCTGGGTAGGTGGTGGTAAAACTTTTGCTGCTCGCCCACAAGATTGGTCTCAAAAAGTTAACCGCAAAATGTATCGCGGTGCAATGCAATGTATCTTAGCTGAACTTGTTCGCCAAGATCGTCTTGTATTGGTTGAAGAGTTTGCTGTTGCTGCTCCAAAAACTAAAGAGTTGCTTGCAAAACTTAACGACTTGAATGCTACTCGCGCATTGATCGTTACAGAATCTGTAGATGAGAATCTATACCTTGCAGCGCGCAACATTCCACACGTTGATGTGGTTGATGCTGCTGCTATCGATCCTGTTAGCTTGATTGCGTTCGATAAAGTTGTTATGTCTGTAGCTGCTGCTAAGAAAATTGAGGTAGAACTCGGATGAACAACGAACGTATCTATCAAGTCCTACAAGGACCTGTATTCTCAGAAAAAGCACAAGTTTTAGGCGAAACTGCTGGTGTTCAAGTTTTCAAAGTTGCACTTGATGCAAACAAACTTGAAATCAAAAAAGCTGTTGAGCAATTGTTTGGTGTTCAGGTTGTTAAAGTTAACACAACGATCACTAAAGGTAAGACTAAACGCTTTGGTAAAACATTAGGACGTCGTTCTGATGTTAAAAAAGCATACGTCACCCTGAAAGCTGGCCAAGATGTTGAAATGGCTGACTTGGGCGATACCGCTGAAAGCGCAGCGGAATAAGGACGAGAATTATGCCAATTCAAAAATGTAAGCCAACGTCTCCTGGACGTCGCTTTGTAGAGAAAGTCGTTCACGACCATCTTCACAAAGGTGCGCCTTATGCTCCGTTGGTTGAAGCTAAAAAACGTACTGGTGGTCGTAATAACAACGGTCACATCACGACTCGTCACGTTGGTGGCGGTCACAAGCAGCACTACCGTCTAGTTGACTTTAAGCGTAACAAAGATGGTATTCCTGCAACTGTAGAGCGTATTGAATACGATCCTAACCGTACAGCACACATTGCACTAGTATTGTATGCTGATGGTGAGCGTCGCTACATCATCGCGCCTAAAGGCCTTCGCGCTGGCGATAAAGTTCAATCTGGTAACGATGCTCCAATTCGTCCAGGTAACTGTTTACCGCTTCGCAACATGCCTATCGGTTCTACTCTTCACAACATCGAACTTAAAATCGGTAAAGGCGCGCAATTAGCTCGTTCTGCTGGTACTTCAGTTCAGTTGTTGGGTCGTGACGGTTCTTACGCTATCGTTCGTTTACGTTCTGGTGAAATGCGTAAAATTCACGTTGAGTGCCGTGCAGTTCTTGGTGAAGTTTCTAACCAAGAAAGCAACCTTCGTTCACTTGGTAAAGCAGGTGCAGCACGCTGGCGTGGCGTTCGTCCTACCGTTCGTGGTATGGCGATGAACCCAGTAGATCACCCGCACGGTGGTGGTGAAGGTCGTAGCAAAGGTATTCAACCTGTAAGCCCATGGGGTCAAAAAGCTAAAGGGTACAAGACACGTACCAATAAGCGTACGACTAAGATGATTATTCGCGACCGTCGCGTTAAGTAACAAGTAAAGGAATCTGACAATGCCTCGTTCTCTGAAAAAAGGCCCATTCGTCGATGCGCACTTGTTCGCTAAGGTTGAAGCGGCTATCGCGGCTAATAACCGTAAGCCGATCAAAACTTGGTCGCGTCGTTCGATGATCCTCCCAGATTTTGTTGGTTTAACAATTTCTGTACATAATGGCCGTAACCATGTTCCAGTGATCGTATCTGAACATATGGTTGGTCACAAACTTGGTGAATTCGCGCCAACTCGTACCTATCGTGGTCACGGTGTTGACAAGAAATCTAAACGTTAAGGTGCTATGATGGAAGTTACTGCTAAATTACGCGGTGCCGCTATCTCGGCACAAAAAACTCGTTTGGTTGCAGACCTAATCCGTGGCAAATCTGTTGCTCACGCGCTTAATATTCTCAACTTCAGCAACAAAAAAGCTGCAGTTTTGGTGAAAAAAGCATTGGAATCTGCAATTGCAAACGCTGAACACAATAACAGTTTAGATGTAGACGACCTTAAGGTTACTACGATTTACGTTGATGAAGGCACTAGCCTTAAACGTATTATGCCACGTGCTAAAGGCCGTGCAGATCGTATTACTAAGCGTACTTGTCACATTACCGTTAAGGTAGGGGTTTGATATGGGTCAGAAGGTTCATCCAATCGGTATCCGCCTTGGTGTTGTAAAACGTCATAACGCCAACTGGTATGCGAGTCCGAAACAATACGCTGAATACTTGCTTAAAGATCTTCAAGTTCGTGAGTTTTTAACTAAAAAACTTAAGAATGCAATGATCAGCAATATTCTTATCGAACGTCCTACGGGCGCTGCTAAAGTAACTATTAGCACTGCACGTCCTGGTATCGTTATCGGTAAAAAAGGCGAAGACATTGAGAAACTACAGCGTGAACTTACTCAAATTATGGGTATTCCAGCGCAAGTAAGCATCAATGAAATCGATCGCCCAGACTTAGACGCTCGTTTAGTTGCTGAAGCGATCGCTTCTCAATTAGAAAAACGTGTAATGTTCCGTCGTGCTATGAAGCGTGCGGTTCAAAACACAATGCGTGCTGGTGCTAAAGGTATCAAAGTTGAAGTATCAGGCCGTTTAGGTGGTGCTGAGATTGCTCGTACTGAGTGGTATCGTGAAGGTCGCGTACCTTTGCATACACTTCGTGCAGACATCGATTATTCAACTATGCGTGCTGAAACGACTTACGGTACGATTGGTGTTAAAGTTTGGATCTTCCGTGGTGAGATCTTGGGTGGCATGAAACAAGTCATGAACCCAGCTCCAGCTGAAGAACGTCCAGCTAAACGCGGTCGTGGTCGTGGTGAAGGTCAAGAGCGTCGTGGTCGTCGCAATGATCGTTCTGCTGAAAAAGGAGAATAATCCATGTTACAACCTAAACGTACTAAATTCCGTAAAGTGCAGAAAGGCCGTAACACTGGTCTAGCTCACCGCGGTAGCTCGGTATCTTTTGGTACAATCGCACTTAAATCTGTTGAGCGTGGTCAAATGACTGCTCGTCAAATTGAAGCAGCGCGTCGTACAATCAGCCGTCGTATTAAACGTGGTGGTAAGATCTTTATCCGTGTTTTCCCAGACAAGCCAATTACTTCTAAGCCTCTTGAAGTGCGTATGGGTAAAGGTAAAGGTTCTGTGGAATACTGGGTTTGTCAAATCAAACCAGGTAAAGTCTTGTACGAAATTGATGGTGTTAACGAAGAATTGGCTCGCGAAGCGTTTACGCTTGCAGCTGCTAAACTTCCGTTTAAAACCACTATCGTGACTCGGACGGTAATGTAATGAAAACTAAAGATCTACGTGAAAAGTCGGTAGAAGAGTTGACAGCTTTGCTTGATGAGCAACAGCTTAACCAATTCCGTCTTCGTATGGCAAAAGCAACTGGTCAATTGGGTAAATCGCACGAAGTTGCACTTACTCGTAAGACAATTGCTCGTATTAAGACACTCCTTACCGAAAAACAGGGGAACGGACAATGAGTGAACAAACAGTTCGCACGTTAACCGGCAAAGTAGTAAGCGACAAAATGGACAAGTCTATTGTTGTACTTATCGAACGCCGCGTTCAACACCCGTTGTATGGCAAATCAATCCGCCGTTCAACTAAATTACATGCTCACGATGAGAACAACACAGCTAAAACTGGCGACGTTGTGACTATCAAAGAAAGCCGCCCAATTTCTAAAACTAAGTCTTGGACTCTAGTTGAAGTTGTTGAAGCTGCTGCTGAGTAATTAGACGTATCTGTTGCATCATCGGTTAATTTCGAGTACTCTTTGAGCCTTTCGAAATTGTGACCGGTGATGCTCGGTTTTGGAGTAGGGCAATGATTCAAACCGAAAGTATGCTAGACGTAGCAGACAATAGTGGTGCTCGCCGCGTACAATGTATTAAAGTACTTGGTGGTTCACACCGTCGTTATGCTTCTGTTGGCGACATTATTAAAGTTACTGTAAAAGAAGCTATTCCACGCGCACGTGTTAAAAAAGGTGACGTGATGAATGCTGTTGTAGTTCGTACAAAATTCGGTATCCGTCGTCCAGACGGTTCAGTGATTCGTTTCGACGATAACGCTGCTGTTATTTTGAACAACAACAAAGCGCCGATTGCAACTCGTATTTTCGGACCAGTGACTCGTGAACTTCGTACTGAACAGTTCATGAAAATTATTTCACTGGCTCCTGAAGTTCTATAAGAGGCAATCATGGCTAAGATTAAAAAAGGCGATCAAGTTATTGTGATCGCAGGTAAAGAAAAAGGCAAACAGGGTACTGTTCTGTCTGTTTCAAATGACCGTGTTATGGTTGAAGGCCTTAACTTGGTTAAGAAGCATCAAAAGCCGAACCGTGCAACAGGTGCTGAAGGCGCTGTAGTTACACAAGAAGCTTCGCTTCATATCTCTAACGTGGCAATTTTTAATGCT
Source organism: Acinetobacter sp. BWR-L5 (assembly GCF_039655985.1). Taxonomy (NCBI): domain Bacteria; kingdom Pseudomonadati; phylum Pseudomonadota; class Gammaproteobacteria; order Moraxellales; family Moraxellaceae; genus Acinetobacter; species Acinetobacter sp. BWR-L5. Next base: position 394,348 of record NZ_JAGFEV010000003.1, read on the forward strand.
ACAACCCAAAAGGCTGACCGTGTTGGTTACCAAGTGACTGAAGGCGTGAAAACTCGCGTTTACAAGTCAAATGGTGAATCAGTGGCGGTAGCGAAGTAATAGGTTGAAAAGGCAATGGCCAGACTTAAAACGCGTTACAACGACGAACTTAAGGCTCAATTACAAGAGACTTTAGCCGTTAAAAATGTGATGGATATTCCTCGCATTACTAAAATCACGATCAACATGGGTGTTGGCGCAGCTGCTGCTGACAAAAAACTCCTTGATGGTGCTCTTGCTGATATGCAAGCTATCGCTGGTCAAAAACCAGTTCTTACGTTAGCTCGCAAATCAATCGCTGGTTTCAAAATCCGTGATGGTTGGCCGATTGGTTGTAAAGTTACTTTACGCGGCGAACGTATGTACGAATTCTTAGACCGTCTAATCTCGATTGCGATCCCTCGTATCCGTGACTTCCGTGGTTTCTCTGCGAAATCATTTGACGGTCGTGGCAACTACTCAATGGGTCTTAAGGAACAAATCATGTTCCCTGAAATCGATTTTGATAAGATTGATCGTATTCGTGGTATGGATATTACCATCACTACGACTGCTCGCACCGATGACGAAGGCCGTGCGCTTATGCGTGCATTTGGCTTCCCGTTCAAATAAGAGGTCGATATGGCTAAGAAAAGTATGATTAATCGCGAATTGAAACGCGAAGCTACTGTTGCTAAATACGCTGCAAAACGTGCTGAATTAAAAGCTGTTATTGCAAACGTAAATGCTAGCGACGAAGAGCGTTTCGAAGCGATGATGAAATTCCAAGCATTACCACGTAATGCGTCTCCAGTACGTTTACGTAACCGTTGTGGTTTAACTGGTCGTCCTCATGGTTACTTCCGTAAGTTCGGTTTAAGCCGTAACAAATTACGCGATACAGTAATGCAAGGTGATGTACCGGGCGTTGTTAAGGCAAGCTGGTAAGGAGCGCTATAGATGAGTATGCAAGATACCGTTGCCGACATGTTAACTCGTGTTCGTAACGCGCAAATGGCAAAGAAACAAACCGTTTCTATGCCAAACTCTAAGTTGAAGGTTGCTATTGCAAACGTTCTTCAACAAGAAGGTTACATTTCAAACGTAGAAGTTGCGGATGCTGAAGGCAAAGCAACTCTTACTTTGACTTTAAAGTATTTCGAAGGCAAACCAGTTATCGAAACTGTGAAACGCGTAAGCCGTCCAGGTCTACGTCAGTATCGTGGTAAAGATGCACTTCCGAGCGTTAAGCAAGGTTTAGGTATTGCAATTGTTTCTACAAGCAAAGGCATCATGACTGATCGCGCTGCACGTGCTGCAGGTATCGGTGGTGAAGTTATTGCTTTTGTTTCTTAATAGGTGATTCCTCATGTCTCGTGTGGCTAAAGCCCCAGTAACTGTACCTAACGGTGTAACAGTTACTCAGAACGGCCGGCAGGTCGAAGTGAAAGGTAGCAAAGGTACTTTGTCTTTCACCCTGCATGCGCTGGTCGAGCTTAAACAGGAAGACGGTATTTTAGCGATTGCTCCAAAAGCTGAGTCGAAAGACGCTTGGATGCAAGCTGGTACTGCTCGCGCTGTGCTTAACAACCTTGTAAAAGGTGTGAGCGAAGGCTTCGAACGTAAGTTACAACTTATCGGTGTTGGTTATAAAGCTGCGGTTAAAGGTAACATTGTTAACCTTAACCTTGGTTTCTCTCACCCGATCGACTATACGCTTCCTGAAGGTGTAACTGCTGAAACTCCTACAGCAACTGAAATCGTTCTTAAATCTGCTGATAAAGCACGTTTAGGTCAGGTTGCTGCAGATATCCGTGGTTACCGTCCACCAGAGCCTTATAAAGGTAAAGGTGTTCGTTATTCTGACGAAGTTGTACTTCGTAAAGAAGCTAAGAAGAAATAAGGCGCGAGGTTCTTATGAACGAAAAGAAACAATCCCGTTTGCGTCGTGCGAAAAGCACACGCTTGCACATCCGTGCGTTGGGTGCGACTCGTTTGTGTGTAAACCGCACTCCGCGTCACATCTACGCTCAAGTTATTTCAGCAGATGGTGGCAAAGTTTTAGCGCAAGCTTCAACTTTAGATGCTACTTTACGTGCTGGTACAACTGGTAACGTTGAAGCAGCTACTAAAGTAGGTGCTTTAATCGCAGAACGCGCTAAAGCAGCTGGTGTTACTAAAGTTGCATTTGACCGTTCTGGTTTCAAATATCATGGTCGTATCAAAGCCTTGGCTGATGCTGCTCGTGAAAACGGCTTGGAGTTCTAATCATGGCTAAAGTTGAACAAAACGAAGGTCTTGTTGAAAAGCTGGTTGCCGTTGATCGTGTAGCCAAAGTTGTTAAGGGTGGTCGTATCTTCTCTTTCACAGCATTGACTGTGGTTGGTGATGGTAATGGTCGTGTAGGTTTTGGTCGTGGTAAAGCACGTGAAGTTCCAGCTGCTATTTCTAAAGCACTTGAAGCTGCTCGTCGCAACATGATTACTGTTGACCTTGTTAACGGTACTGTACAACACCCTATTAACGCGCGTCACGGTGCAAGCCGTGTTTACATGCAGCCTGCTTCTGAAGGTACTGGTGTAATCGCTGGTGGTGCTATGCGTGCAGTTCTAGAAGCTGTGGGCGTACGTAACGTATTAACAAAATGTTATGGTTCTACTAACGCTGCAAACGTAGTAAACGCGACTTTTAACGGTCTGCGTGATATGACTTCTCCTGAGAAGGTTGCTGCGAAACGTGGTCTTACAGTAGAACAAATTCAAGGGTAATCAATCATGAAAACGATTAAAGTTACCCAGACTAAATCTTCTGCGCATCGCTTGAAAAATCACAAGCTTAGCCTACAAGGTTTAGGTCTGCGTCGTATTGGTCATACTGTAGAAGTGCAAGATACGCCTTCTAACCGTGGTATGATCAACCAAGTCTACTATATGGTTAGTGTAGAGGAATAAGCCATGACTCTGCGTTTAAATGAGCTTGCACCTGCTGAAGGTGCAAAACGTGAAAATCGTCGTCTAGGCCGTGGTATCGGTTCTGGCGTTGGTAAGACTGGTGGCCGTGGTGTCAAAGGTCAGAATTCACGTAAGAGCGGTGGTACTCGTCCAGGCTTTGAAGGCGGTCAAACTGCGTTATATCGTCGTTTACCTAAATTCGGTTTCACTAGCCAAATCGCTTTGAAAACTGCTGAAGTACGTTTATCTGAGCTTACTAAAGTGGAAGGCGACATCGTTAGCCTAGAAACTTTAAAAGCTGCAAACGTTGTACGTAAAGATATGTTACGTGCTCGTATCGTACTTTCTGGTGAAATTACTCGTGCATTCACTGTTCAAGGTGTTGCTGTGACTAAAGGCGCTAAAGCTGCTGTTGAAGCTGCTGGCGGTAAAGTCGAGGAGTAATCGCTAGTGTCTATGTCTCCTAGTTCTTCAGGTCATGTCAATATGATGAAAGGCCAGCCATTTCATGTGAAATACCGTGAAATTATTCGCCGCATGATGTTTCTCATCGGTGCATTATTGGTTTTTCGACTAGGAGCACATATTCCAGTACCAGGCATTAATAATGCCGCACTTGAAAATCTTTTTAATGCAAACCAAGGCACGATCCTTGGTTTGTTTAACATGTTTTCGGGTGGTGCATTAGAGCGTATGTCCATTCTTGCTCTTGGGATTATGCCGTACATTTCTGCATCGATTATCGTGCAGTTAATGTCTACTGTTATTCCTTCGCTGGAAGCTTTAAAGAAAGAAGGCGAACAAGGCAAGCGTAAGATTAATCAATATACGCGACAGGGTACATTGTTCCTTGCACTCGTGCAGGCAATTGGGATGTGTGCTGGTCTGATCAGTCAAGGGATTACCTTAACTGCAGGTCTGGCTTTCTACGTACCAGCTGTAACCTCTTTGGTTGCAGGTACAATGTTCTTGATGTGGTTAGGTGAGCAAATTACTGAGCGTGGGGTGGGCAATGGTATTTCCATGATCATCTTCGCCGGTATCGTTGCAGGTTTGCCGAATTTAATTCTGCAATCAATATCATCAGTAGATAATGGTCAAACCAGTCTAATCGGCTTGGTAATTTTTGGCGTGTTGTCGCTGGCTGTATTAGCTGCAATTGTGTTTATTGAGAAAGCGCAACGTCGTATTCCAGTAAACTATGCTCAAAAACAACAAGGACGTCGTGTATTTACTGCACAACAGTCGCATTTGCCATTAAAAATTAATATGGCGGGTGTGATCCCAGCGATTTTCGCAAGTTCATTGCTTTTGTTCCCTGCGAGCTTAGGTCAATGGGTGGGTAGTGCAGATCCGAATGCGGGTATTATCAAACGTAGTTTGCAAGATTTGGCATTGGTGCTTTCGCCTGGTCAGCCGTTGTATTTGGTGCTCTTTGGTGCGTTAATTATCTTTTTCTGTTACTTTTATACAGCGCTTGTATTTAGCCCGAAAGAAGTATCGGAAAACTTGAAACGCAGCGGGGCTTATGTGCCTGGTATTCGTCCAGGTGAGCAAACTGCTCGTTACTTAGATCATATTCTTAACCGTTTGACATTTATTGGCGCGATTTATATCACCATCATTTGCTTAATGCCGATGATTTTACAAAGCTCATTTGGTATTCCATTCTCTTTAGGTGGTACCTCTTTGCTTATTGTTGTGGTGGTAGTGATGGACTTTATGGCTCAGCTGCAAGCACATCTCACCTCGCATCAGTACGATAATCAAACGTTAATGAGAAAAACGACTGCTCATCCTAAGGGATAAGCGCACTTGAGGTTTCATCATGAAAGTACAAGCTTCTGTAAAGAAAATTTGTGGTAGCTGTAAAGTTATCCGTCGTAATGGGGTTATTCGCGTAATTTGTAGCGCAGAACCTCGTCATAAGCAGCGTCAAGGTTAATCTGATCAAGACCTGTTGATTTCAGTAGGCTAATTAGGTTATTATCCGCCCCTCAAGATTTTTGTGGGGCGGTTGATTGTCTTAACTGCCTTTTTGGAGAAAATTGAATGGCTCGTATTGCCGGTGTAAACATTCCGGATAACAAGCATGCTGTTATCTCTCTAACGTACATCTTTGGTGTAGGTCGCCACACTGCTAAGAATATCTTGGCTGCTGTTGGTATCGCGCCGACTACAAAGATCCGTGAATTAGATGACGCCCAGCTTGATGCGATTCGTGCAGAAGTTGCTAAGGTTCCGACCGAAGGTGATTTACGTCGCGAAATTTCCATGAACATTAAACGTTTAATGGATTTAGGCTGCTACCGCGGTCTTCGTCATCGTCGCAGCTTGCCTGTCCGTGGACAACGCACCAAAACTAACGCACGTACCCGTAAAGGTCCGCGCAAACCTATTAAGAAATAAGATTTCTGGAAGCTAAAAGATGGCTAAAGATACTCGCACACGCAAGAAGGTCACTCGTACCGTCTCTGAAGGTGTTGCACACATTCACGCTTCTTTTAATAACACCATTGTGACTATTACCGATCGTCAAGGTAATGCACTGGCTTGGGCTACCTCTGGTGGACAAGGCTTCCGTGGATCACGTAAATCAACTCCGTTTGCTGCTCAGGTAGCTGCTGAAGTTGCTGGTAAAGCTGCTTTAGACTACGGTTTGAAAAACTTGGACGTCCTTGTAAAAGGTCCTGGTCCTGGTCGTGAATCTGCGGTTCGTGCTTTAGGTGCAGTGGGTTATAAAATTAACAGCATTACCGATGTGACGCCAATCCCGCACAACGGTTGCCGTCCACCTAAAAAACGTCGCGTGTAAGGAGAAACATTCATGGCTCGTTATATTGGTCCAAAATGCAAACTCTCTCGCCGCGAAGGGACAGACCTGCAATTAAAATCTGGCGTTAAACCATTTGACGTCAAAACTAAAAAAGCTGCTAAAGCTCCTGGCCAACATGGCGGAGCGCGTGGTGGTAAACAATCTGAGTACTCACTACAATTACGTGAAAAACAAAAAGTACGTCGTATGTACGGTGTTTTAGAGCGTCAATTTAGTAATTACTATAAAGAAGCTGCTCGTGTGAAAGGCGCAACTGGTGAAAACTTGTTGAAACTGCTTGAAAGCCGTCTTGATAACGTCGTTTATCGCATGGGTTTTGGTTCTACACGTGCAGAAGCTCGTCAGCTTGTATCTCACCGCTCGATCACTTTGAATGGCCGTCGTGTTAACATCGCGTCTATCCAAGTTAAAGCTGGTGATGTAATTGCTGTGCATGAAGGTGCTAAACAACAATTGCGTATCAAAAACGCAGTTGAATTAGCTGCACAACGTGGTATTCCTTCTTGGATGGAAATTGACCATTCTAAGTTGGAAGGTACGTTTAAAGCTGCACCAGATCGTTCAGATTTACCTGCTGAAATCAACGAAAGCTTGATTGTAGAATTGTATTCTAAATAATCCTTGAGGTAGCAATATGACGCGTACTGCAAATGAGTTTCTAACTCCGCAAGCGATCAAGGTCGAAGCGGTTAGCGGGACCTCGGCAAAAGTTATTCTAGAACCCTTAGAGCGTGGCTTTGGTCATACTCTGGGCAATGCTTTACGTCGCATCCTTCTTTCTTCTTTACCTGGCGCTGCTGTGGTTGAAGTTGAGATTGAAGGTGTCGAGCACGAGTACAGTACTTTGGAAGGCTTGCAGCAGGACATCGTCGAGCTCTTGCTGAACCTAAAAGGATTGTCTATTAAGCTGTTCGATCAAAATGAAGCTTATTTGACATTAGAGAAACAAGGTCCTGGCGACGTAACTGCCGCTGACCTTCGTTTACCTCATAATGTTGAAGTGGTTAACCCTGAACATTTGATCGGTACTTTAAGTGCTTCAGGCTCATTAAAAATGCGCTTGAAAGTTTCTCAAGGTCGTGGTTATGAAACTTCTGACTCGCGTTTCCCAGAAGGCGAAACTCGCCCTGTAGGTCGCTTACAGTTAGATGCTTCTTATAGCCCAATCAAACGTGTGTCTTACACAGTGGAAAACGCTCGTGTAGAACAACGTACAGACCTTGATAAATTGGTCATTGATCTTGAGACCAACGGTACAGTTGATCCTGAAGAAGCGATCCGAAAAGCGGCAACAATCTTGCAACAACAAATTGCAATTTTTGTTGACCTTCAGAAAGATCAAGCTCCTGTTGCTCAAGAACCTCGTGAAGAAGTTGATCCGATTTTGCTTCGTCCAGTAGATGATCTAGAGCTTACTGTTCGTTCTGCTAACTGTTTGAAAGCAGAAAACATTTACTACATTGGTGATCTTGTACAGCGCACCGAGGTTGAGTTACTCAAAACTCCTAACCTTGGTAAAAAATCGCTTACTGAGATCAAAGATGTTCTGGCTTCAAAAGGCTTACAACTCGGCATGCGTTTAGAGAACTGGCCACCAGCTAGTCTCCGTATGGACGATCGTTTCGCCTATCGTAGCCGTTAATTAAGTAGGACTATCACCATGCGTCATCGTAATAGTGGTGTGAAATTAGGCCGTACAAGCAGCCATCGTAAAGCGATGTTTCAAAACATGGCTAACTCTTTGTTTGAGCACGAGTTGATCAAAACAACTGTGCCTAAAGCAAAAGAGTTACGTCGTGTAGCTGAGCCTTTAATCACTTTAGCTAAAAACGATACTGTTGCAAACCGTCGCTTAGCGTTTGCTCGTACTCGTTCAGCAGCAACTGTTGGTAAATTATTTACCGTTCTTGGCCCTCGTTACAAAGAACGTAACGGCGGTTATCTACGTGTTCTTAAAGCGGGCTTCCGTGCAGGTGATGCTGCGCCGATGGCTTACGTTGAACTAGTAGATCGCGAAGTTAAATAATTTCGTAGAACTATTCAGTTGTTCTTAGAAAAAGACCAGTGTTTCACTGGTCTTTTTTTATGGGTTTTTGTTCGACAATCTTTGTATTTTGGCCTGTAGTGACATATTTTACGACAGATCTGCTTAAACTTGACATTGTGTATTGTCAGTTTTATGGTTTAATAAGAACAGAATATAAGACAGGATAAAAACAACATGGATAAGCACGTCGATCTGCTCATTGTAGGTGCTGGTATTTCAGGCATTGGCCTTGCGGCACATTTAACCAAGCATTGCCCACAACGTTCGTTTGAAATTATTGAACGTCGTGACAGCTTTGGTGGAACATGGGATTTGTTTAAATACCCAGGTATTCGTTCTGATTCAGATATGTCGACCTTTGGTTTTAATTTTAAACCGTGGCAACAAGCCAGCGTTTTGGCAGATGGTTCTTCGATTAAGGGCTATTTGGCGGAAGTCATTGATGAACAGAAACTCAAAGAAAAAATTCATTTTAAGCATCGTGTACTCAGCGCCAATTATGACTCTGCTCAGAAAAAGTGGCAGGTAGTGATTGAGAATGCGAAAGGCAAAAAAGAAAACTGGATTGCAAATTTTGTGTTTGGCTGTACAGGCTATTATAACTACGACCAAGGCTACCAACCTGATTTTCCAAATAAAGAAGTATTTAAAGGCAAGTTTGTAAATCCACAGTTTTGGCCTGAAAAATTAGATTATACAGGTAAAAAAGTCGTCATTATTGGTAGTGGTGCGACAGCGATTACACTGGTGCCTGCGATGGCCAAAGGTGGGGCGGCGCATGTCACTATGCTACAACGCTCTCCAACCTATATTGCTTCGGTACCATCGATCGATTTTGTATATGACAAAATGCGTAAAGTGTTGCCGGAAGATGTTGCGTATAAACTTACCCGTGCACGTAATATTGGAATGCAACGCGGGATTTACGCACTCGCGCAGAAACAACCGAAATTATTACGCCGACTGCTGCTCCAGTCGATTAAGATGCAGCTCAAAGGTAAAGTGGATATGAAACACTTTACCCCAGAATATAATCCTTGGGATCAGCGTTTATGTGTGGTGCCAGACGGTGATTTATTTAAAATTCTTCGTTCAGGCCAAGCCAGTGTTGAAACAGATCAGATTGAACGCTTTACCGAAACGGGTCTCCAATTAAAGTCTGGCCAGCATTTAGAGGCAGATATTGTCGTCTCAGCCACAGGTCTAGAAATTCAAATCTTGGGTGGTATACAAGCAACGATTGATGGCAAACCGTTAGATACCTCTAAACATATGTTGTATCAGGGCGTGATGGTGAGTGATGTACCGAATATGGCGATGATTATTGGCTATATTAATGCGTCATGGACATTAAAAGTGGATATTGCAGCTCAGTATATTTGTCGCTTACTCAACTATATGGACCAAAAGCAATGGGTCGAAGTGATTCCACAAGGTGATGCAACTGAGCTGATGCAAGATACTGTGATGGGAAGTTTAAGTTCGGGTTATATTGCACGTGCTGCTAATGTGATGCCAAAACAGGGTAAACATGCACCATGGAAAGTCAGCAATAATTATCTTGCGGATCGTAAGACATTGAAAAGTGCTTCTTTTGAGGATGGAGTACTGAAATTTGCTAAACGTGATGCAGCATTGAACCAGAAACCTAAATTGGTGTCTTAGGCTGAGTAGTTGATTTAAAAGGAGCGTAACGCTCCTTTTTTTAAGGAAATGACTTTAGGGTGTTCTGTTTTTAATTTCTTAAACTGTTGGACTGTTGGATGATTTTAAAAACTTAAAAGATAAATAATAGGGAATATTTTGAATATCTTAGAACAAAGTTACCAAGTCCCATCTGCGTCAAACATGATTCATGCTAAAAAATGGCACACTGATGCAGCAGATCATACTTTAGCCCCGATTATTTTAATGCACGATTCATTAGGTTGTGTGGCTTTGTGGCGGGATTTTCCTGCTCAACTGGCACAAGCCACCGCGCGCGTGGTCTATGCCTATGATCGCTTAGGTTTTGGTTTATCTGATGCGAGTACACAGCCCTTGGCACATAGTTTTGTCATCACTGAAGCAGAACAGACCTTTAAAGCTGTATTGGATTATTTTTCGATCCAGAACTTTGTCATTCTAGGGCATAGCGTGGGTGGGGGGATGTCTGTTGCGATTGCTGCGGCTTATCCAGAGCATTGCCAAGGATTAATTTCAATCTCTGCACAGTATGCGGTTGAAGCGCTGACACTGAAGGGGATAAGTGAAGCAAAAGTTGGCTTTCAACAAGCGGGACAAATGGAACGTTTAGAGAAATATCACCCTGAAAAGGCACAGTGGGTACTTGATGCATGGACTGAAACATGGTTGGCCCCTGCTTTTCAGGATTGGAGTCTGGCTGAGATAATAGGTGATGTCCGTTGTCCGACGTTGGTTATTCATGGTGAGTTTGATGAATATGCAACTACAGCACAACCACAGCAGATTTTTGAAGGGGTGTCAGGGCATGCTGATCTGCACATTTTAGAAGGTTTACATCATATGCCACATAAAGAGCAACCAGAGTTGGTGGTTGCTTTGATTGCGGAGTTTCATCAAGCACATTGTTAAAAGTAAAAGCCCATCCAAAGATGGGCTATTTGAGTTAAAGAGAACGTGAAATGAGCTCTTTCATAATTTCATTGGTTCCTGCATAAATGCGATTGGCACGATTATCTAGATAAGCTCGTGCAATCGGATATTCCAGCATATAACCATAGCCGCCATGCAGTTGTAGACATTCATCGACAACTTTAGAAAACATCTCAGAAATTTTATATTTGGCGGCTGCAGCGGCATCAATACCGAGACTCTCTTCCAGTTGCAATTGCATACAGCGGTCAAGATAAGCGCGGCAAAAATCGATTTCTGTACGTAACTCCGCCAGTTTAAAGCGGGTATTTTGAAAGCTAGAAATCGTTTTTCCAAAAGCTTTACGTTCTTTGGTGTACTGAACGGTATGTGCCAGTGCTGCTTCTGCACCCGCTTGGCAGATAATGGCCACCAACATGCGCTCCCAAGCCAGTTCTTTCATCAGCATCATAAAGCCCATGCCTTCCATACCCAGCAGATTTTCTTTGGGCACGCGTACATGATCAAAAAATAATTCGCAGGTGTCTTGTCCTTTCATTCCAATTTTATTGAGGGGTTTACCTTTACTGAACCCCATACGATCAGCTTCAACGATGATTAATGAGAGGTTGGCTGAACCTTTTTCGCTGTCGCCCGTCTTACAGACCACAATCACCATATCGCAGAGATAGCCATTGGTAATGAAGATTTTAGAGCCATTGATAATGTAGTCATCACCGTCTAAAACAGCCGTTGTTCGTACCGCTTGCAAGTCTGAGCCTGTGCCGGGTTCAGTCATCGCAATGGCTGTGACGGTTTCACCCGAAGCCATCCGCGTTAACCAATGGTGTTTTTGTGCTTCACTGCCAAAGTTATTGATATAGTTTGCGACAATGTCCGAGTGTAGTGAAAATCCAGTTGAGGAATCCATGGCATAGGCTTGCTCCTCAATCAAAATCATACTGTACAAACGGTCTACACCTGAGCCACCATAAGCTTCAGGCATGGTGGCACACAGTAGCCCCATGGCACCTGCTTTATTCCATAGCTCACGATCGACATACTGCTGTTGTTCATATTTTTCAATATTTGGAACAACTTCTTTGGCATAAAACTTTCGCACAGTTTCACGAAATGCCTCATGTTCAGTATTAAATAAGTTACGTGGCAGCATATTGTTTAACGGGCGAATTGCGCCTGATTGCATGGAAGCTCATCCTGATGTTGTTATTTTGCTAAGAGATTAGTGAAAAGTAGGACATGCGACAATGGACTGAATGCTCAAATCTATTTGATTTTTTGATGAGTTTTGCCAGTTGTTAAAATTGCGATATTTAACTAGTGGCGAGGGCGGTGTGATCGGTTAAACTAAGCCGTTTCAATTAATTTGGGGAATGTAATGACTGAAGAAATGAGCTTGGAAGAGCGTAAAGTAATTTATCGTGCACGTCGTGGTTTAAAAGAAATTGATGTGTACTTTGACCCTTATGTGAAAAATTATTATCTTCAGGCAGATCCTGCGGAAAAGGCCATGTTTGCGGCTTTGGTTGAACAAGAAGACCCTGATTTATTGGACTGGTTCATGGAAGTTTCTGAACCACCACGCCCTGAAATGAAAACCTTGATTCAAAAATTAAAGCATTATGTACACGGATAAGTGCAATGGAACATCGTCATTTTCAACTTAAACCCAGTCGTCTGGCTTATGTGTTTCAGTTGTCGATTTATGCCGTTCTGATGTTGGTTCTGTATCAGCTACTTCCTTTAGGACTGTGGCTGATCGCTTTGGTTGCTGGCTTTGTGCTGTATTTGTTTTTTCTACGTGGGCCGCAACATTTTCAGCTTCAGCATTTAGATGGCCGTGATTGGTCTTTGTCACATCAGAAACAAACCAATGTGCAACGGGTACAGATCAGCCATATTGTTGATCATCGTGCTTATATTGTGATTTATTTTCAACACTTTAGAGCAAAACCGATGTTGGTTTGGTGTGATCAGTTACCCATCACGCAATGGAAAGCCCTGAAAATACTCACTAAAATGCAATAATTGTTGGACAATTTTAATTCGTAATATCCATCTAAGTTATTGAAAAATAATAAATATAACCATATCTCATTTTCTGTTGTCTGACATATCTGAAGAAACTGATGTGCTTTTTTGGATTGTCAGACAACTTTCCTACAGTTTTTTGATCTTAAAATGTACATTCAAATCACCAACAGCAAACAAGGAAAATCGTATGATGATCCCAACTTGGATGTTTCTAGTGGTAGCAATTGTGTTAGCGATTGTTATAGGACGATTAGGAACTGTGCTGAAGGAACGATTTGCACCAAACAAAGCCTAGCTAGGCTTCCCAGTTGATAAGTAGCATGTGCCGAACCGTCGCTATGCTACTTTTTTTTGCCTAAAAAAAAGTTGAGGCGTCATTTTAGTCAATTTTCCGCTTTTTATTTCATGGCAGAGTAGTGGTCTGATTTAGAGTAAATACTCTTTTCTTCGGAAAATGCTTCTGCTATGTTTGTCAGCATGGACACATACAATTATACAAATAGAGGACAGGAAAATGTCGCAAGTCCAAAAAATAGGCCAGGGTGTGGCTGTTGTAGCGCTTACGAGTTTATTATTTTCGGGTTGTTCACAAGTGGTTAAAACAGGTGCCAATGTTGCGCTTGGGTTTAGTGAAAAACATATAGTACCACCTATTTTAGCCATGGAAGACGCTGAGATGGTGTGTAACTCAGGCAATGCTTTGACTCCAGCGATTATGTCGACCAAAGACATGGGGGCAGATCCAACCCGTGTGGCGGTTCTACTTTATTCAGCATCGGGTATTTGTGCGGAAAATCAGGCACTTGAGGCTGAGTTGCGTTATTTGCGTGCCTCGAAAGCAGGCAATGTCTCTGAAGCACAGGATGCTCGAATTGAACAAAAGCGTTGGGCGGCGACTGCAGCACAACGCCAATATACTGGTTATCAACTTTTTCAAAACCGCTGGGAAAAGAAATATAAGAAACCATTGGGTGAAGGCTGTCCAAAAATGAACAGCGATTTGGATCAAACTGTGTATCTGCTGGGAATGTTGAGTGGGCTACAAGCCATGACCAATGATATTAACTCAGGTGGTGCAGTCAATGTGCCTAAAGACATTGCGGCTATTGTTGAACGTGGGATGGTGTGTCTAGACAATGAAAAATTTTGGGGGGCGCCGAATGCAACACGTGCGGTGATTTGGACTTTATTGCCTGGTGCGGGTGAAGGTAAACCTGATCCGTATCAGACCTTGAAACAATCGATGCAAATTGGGGAGCAAAAAGGGGTTCGTTTATCTCATGCAATGTATGCTATAGCGGCTCAAGCCAGTGGTGACGATGCCAAGATTCGTGATGCATTGAAAAGTTATGCAGCGTCTTATAGCGATGAAAAACAGAGCAATCCACAATTTAAACTGATTGATAGTATGGCCTCGAGTATGGTTCAGGGGATTTCGGATCGTTATTGGACTGAACACACGGGGACACGAACTGGGGATGGTGGTATGGCGCACTTCTGGGATGAAAAAGAAGACCATTCTGAGCTAGATGAGTTGTTTAGTGAAAGTTAACCAATTTTAAACTGAGCCGAAGGGCAGAAAAAATAACAATAAATAAATGAGCAACACGATAAGGACATGTGATGCATGATCAATTTCTGAATCGAAAAATCATTTTGATTGCGTTTGTCGTGTCGATCTCGGCATGCCTACAGATTTTTAAAGATCAATTTATTTATTGGCGAGTGGATATTTTTCCTGAAGTTTGGCGCTTGTGGACCGCGCACTGGGTGCATGTGGGTTGGATCCATTTTGCACTCAACATGCTAGCTTTTATGTGTTTGCCTTTTATTTTTCCACGCGCCCGCGTTTGGCATTTTGTGGCGTTATTGCTGATTTTACCGCCGTTGATCAGTCTGAGTTTTTATTATTTCTTGGCGGATATTGAAGCCTATGCTGGGCTGTCAGGTGTGTTGCATGGGATGTTTACTGCCATAGCAATTGTCCATTTGCTGTACCGTAAAGAACGGATGTTTGCGAGTTTGGTGCTGTTTCTCATTTTAGGCAAACTGATTTGGGAAAACACCTTTGGTGGGAGTACTACGGCTGAACTGATCGGGAGTCCTGTTTTGGTCGAAGCGCATTTGTTGGGCGTGATCTGGGGGATTGTGATTGCAGCTTCGTATTTAATCGGGGTGAATCTATTTGATGAATAGAGGATTGACCTAAATTCTAAAAAGAAAATACAGATTGTCATATTCAAAAATATAAATTTGATGCAAAGATAAACAAAACAAAAATCTAAAGGCAGAGAGAAAGGACAAGCTCGAGCCGACTAAAACGACTGGTTCTACGGCGTATTGCGCTGGACAGAACGGTAATAAAAATAGGAAACAACATGCAGAATCATGGACAGCGCAGATCAGGACTCGATCTGCTGAAGTATATATGGACCGAGTGGATTTCTACTTTTGTCATTCTGATTTTACTGTTACTTACGCTATTAATTGGTACAGGTGAAATGATCCATGGACAATTGCTACGTATGGGCGAGCGCTTATATGGCGATCCAGCCACAGGTATGCAGTATTCTTTTTTAAGGGCAGAGCCAGCCAAGCCAGAGTGTAATCGTCAGCCGAATGTGGATGCTTTGGTCAAAACCCAAATGCAAGCCAACGCTGCAGATGAGTTCGCCGACTTCTTTGGTACGGCTTCGGAAGCGGATGTGCGTGCGTCCATTTTGGCAGGTGTGCAGCAGTGTGAAGAAAAGTATCAGTTTTATGATAAAGCCATGCAACATATGGAGGCACACCCAAGTATTCGTGCCTATCGTAATTTTGAAACCACTTTTTTTGGTATTTTTAAATTCGGAACAGAAAATCGCGCCATTCTATTAATTTTTATGGTGGTTTTAGCTGCGATTAGCGCGACCTTAAAAATCCATCATATTGGTTTGCGTGGCCCTGCAACCAAGCTGGATTATCGTGTTTATAGTCTCCTGATGACGCTGGGTAATGGTTTATTAACTTACTCGAGCATTAGCCAATTTAACTCAGTGAAAGACTCGGGTGTGCCGATGAATGGCGAAACCCAACTGATTTATTGGCTGTGGATGATTCTGTTTTCGGTACTTACCTTGATAAGTGTGTGGCAGCTGTTTAGCCCACCGAAAGAGGCCAAAGTTGGCGGGCGTCTAGGCTTTGCTTTCCTGAGTGTGCCTCTGTATGCCTACATGGCGGTGATTACGGGTGTGGCGTTTATCTTCTTCATGGACTACCCCATGGGGCAAGGGATTTACTTGGGACAGCTGGTTGAGTTCTCAAGTATTTTCCTGAATTTAGCCCTATTTATTTGGGCGGGTATGTTGTTGAAACAAACCCGTGTCGTGGATCTGTTCTTAAATATTTTGCGTCCATGGAATTTGGCGCCTGAAACGCTCACCTGGTTGATTTTAATCGCTGCGGCTTTACCGACCGCATATACGGGTGCATCGGGGATCTTTGTGATTGCAGCAGGGGCGATTATTTATAAAGAAGTCTGGAATGCAGGTGGACGTCGTCAGTTTGCTTTGGCTGCAACGGCAATGTCGGGTTCGCTGGGTGTAGTTTTGCGTCCATGCTTATTGATTGTGGTGGTGGCATCCTTAAACAAAGAAGTCACGACGGACTTACTTTATCAATATGGTGTTTACACGTTCTTACTGACCTCAACACTGTTTTTAGTGGTTTCACTCTTCTTTGCAGAGAGTAAATTCCGCATCGCGGCACCGAGTTTGGCCGCACCGAAATCAGGGCGTGCTTTCTTAGCAGTTGTGCCTTATATCGTGATTTTTGTCCTCACGTGGATGTTCTATAAATTCTTATTAGACACTGACCTAAATGAATTTACTGCACCCGTGATGATGCCTGTGATTTTATTGATGATCGTGTTGTTTGATAAATTACGTCATCAGCCTGCGCCTTTGCCTGCTGTGGGGCATTGGGATGAGACACTCAGCGCAAATTATAACTCGGGCGGTGAACCTGCATTGGCTGGGGCTCAAGTTGCCCATGCAGAATACCGTGAAGGGCTACATGGTAATGCCGCAGATGATGGACAAGTGGTAAATCATGGGGTGGTTCAATCTAGTTCCATGGACGTGTTACGCCAAGTCGGTTTTTGGAAGTCGATGCATATCTCGACCAGTGAAACCGTTGGACACATTGGTGCTTTGGTCATTTTAATGGCACTGTCAGTCAGCGTGGGGGGATTGCTTGAACGTACGGAGGTAATGAGTTTCTTCCCGACTGATATTAGCAGTACGTTCTTGGTCATTACTCTGATTTTGGGGTTGATGGTCTTTGTTGGGATGATTATGGATCCGTTTGGCGCTGTGATCTTGATTTCTGCGACGGTTGCACCTGTGGCCTATCAATATGGTATTCATCCTGTCCATTTTTGGATGATCACCTTGATTGGCTTTGAGTTGGGCTATGTGACACCACCTGTGGCTCTTAATCATCTTTTAGCAAGACAATCCATTGGTGATGCCGAGGTAAATGAGGCCGATGAGGAAGTGCGTCATTTGTCTTTCTATTATCGTTATGAACGTTGGATTTTACCTTTGATCGTGTTGTTCCCAGCGATGCTGATCATTGCTTATGTTCCATACTTCTTTAAGTTATTTGGCTGGTATCACTAAGTTGTGAACTTGAGTTAGACCATAAAAAAGCATCTTCGGATGCTTTTTTATGCTTGGGATTTTATTCATGATGATTTTAAGGAAAATGGTTTCTTTGCAGCGACTACCCACTCAAATCAAAACAAAGTACAAGGGTATTGTTAAGCGTCCCATCTTAAAAAATCAGCCCGCACTTAAGCTCAATGAAAAGAATTAATCGACCCATAAAGTCCCTCTAAAAGAAACTCTTGGCATAGCTAGGAGTAGGTCTATAACAAATGCAATGTCATTCATGGAGCGAGGTAGGTAAGAATAATGAGTGGTCTAATAGCTTGGCGCTGATTGAAAAGGTGGGTGAAGCAGCAGGGCAAAAAAAGACGTTAGCGTATCAGTCGATAAGCTAACGTCTTTAAAAAATAACAACCGTATTTTACTGAGCAGCCAATTGGGCTTCTAATAGTTTAATTTGTTCTTCTTTGAGCTTTACCAGTTCATCGGCATCTTTGTGCTGTGCTTGCAAGCTCTTTTCCTGTTCCTTCAACTGGCTTTGAATATCGTCCAGTTTCGCCACTTCTTCTTTAGCAAGTGAGGCATTTTCAGGGACAGGTGCTTTTAAAATATCTTCTTCGACCAATTTAATGGTGTTGTCAGCCATGGCGGTCGAAGCTGCTTTTTCAGCTTCTGGAAGGGCCTTCACGGTCGGCTGAATCAACTCCGCTTGATGCACTGGTTTTGCAGACTCTTGTGCAGCAAACAACCACTGATAAAGTGCGAAAATCGCAATGATTGCGACCAAACCTGCTGTAATACCCCAGAGTAATTTAGGGTTGTTGTGTTGTACGGACGACATTCGATTCAACCTTTATTCTTTGGATTGACGTGGTTTAAATTGAATGACCCCAACCTCGTCAGGGATAGCAGGGATCTGAGGCTCGTCTACATGAGTTGGACGATTCTCAGAATAACCACAGTCGATACATTCAATCCATTCATCGTCATTCGAGGTAAGCATAACAACTCGATCCATCGCCTGACATTTAGGACATTTTGCACCTGCAATGAAACGACGTTTAATAGTCATTAGACTTACCTTCTGAACAATTTAGGCGCCTAGTTTACTCACTTTTTTAGCGGTTCGTCCAACCTTGATGACGAAGTAAAGCATCTATTTTTGGCTCGCGTCCACGGAAATTGATAAATGCATCAAGCGCTGTATCTTTTCCGCCAACTGCTAGAATAAACTGACGAAATTCTTTTCCAGTGGCAGTATTAAAAATCCCTTCATTTTCGAAACGATCGAAGGCATCACTGGCCAAAACTTCCGCCCATTTATAAGAATAATAACCTGCTGCATAGCCGCCTGCGAAAATATGGCTGAAGCTATGCTGGAAGCGGTTATAAGGCGTGGTCTCTAAAACAGCATATTGTGCACGGATCTGGTTTAAGGTGGCTTGGATTTGATCCGCTTTCAAAGCAGGAGCTGCTTTATGAATGCTGAGGTCGAACAGGGCAAACTCGATTTGACGTAGACTTTGCATGCCGGATTGGAAGAAACGCGCATCCAGCAAGGCTTTCAGTAGACTTTCTGGTAAGGTTTCTTGGGTCTCAATATGTGCACTGAGCAGGTCTAAGCTTTCGGTATCCCATGCCCAAAACTCCATGAATTGGCTTGGCAACTCCACCGCATCCCATGCCACACCGTGTGTCCCCGCAACCGCAATATTATCAACTTCTGTCAACATATGATGTAAACCATGTCCAAATTCATGGAACAAGGTAATCACTTCATCATGGGTCAGCAGCGCTGCTTGATCCCCCACAGGTGGCGTAAAGTTACACACCATATAGCAAATCGGTTTTTGTAGGCCGTGCGTTGTTTGGGTGCGAGAGCGGAAACCACTCATCCATGCGCCGCCACGTTTGCCCTGACGCGCATAGAGGTCAAAGTAGAATCCACCGACCACTGCGCCTTGATCTTCGAGTTCAAAATAGCGTGCATCTGAGTGCCAAACGGGGGCTTCACGCTCCACAATTTGAATCCCATAAAGGCGATTCACAATGCTAAATAAGCCCTGCAAAATCTTGGGTGCAGGGAAGTAGGGCTTGAGTGCTTCTTGAGATAAATTGAACTGTTGGACTTTCAGTTTTTCCGAATAATACGTGCTGTCCCACGGTTTTAAATCCTCAATGCCATCTTCAGCGGCAATGGCTTTTAGCTCCGCCACTTCTTTGAGCGCAGGGGCACGTGAATGTTCAGCTAAATCACGTAAGAATTGATCCACCGTTGCTACATTTGGCGCCATTTTGCTGGCCAATGAAAGCTCGGCATAGTTGTTGAAACCTAACAGTGCAGCCATTTCCTGACGCAGGCTTAAGATTTCTTCCATCGCCGCGGTGTTATCAAATTCAGCGTGTTCAGACTGATCTGATGCACGTGTGGTATAGGCACGATACAGTTCTTCGCGTAAAGGACGGTTTTCCGCGTAGGTCATAATCGCCAAGTACGATGGAAAGTCTAAAGTGGCAACGGGTTGATCCAGTTCGCGCTGCTGACCATATTGTTTTAACAGCTCAACACTGCTTTCGGGTAAGCCTGCCAGTTCGTGTTCCGCTAAAGGTTTGAAATAGGCTTGGGTTGCATCCAGAACATGGTTGGAAAAGTCAGACGATAGTTGTGATAAGCGTGCGGAGATTTCTGCATAACGTTTTTTGGCTTCACCTTCTAAAGCCACACCCGATAGTTTGAAGTCGCGCAGTGCAAGTTTAATCGCACTTTGTTGGGCTTCAGGGAGGTGATCAAATTGCGCAGCATCATGAATGTGTTGATAGGTTTGATACAGCGCTGTGTGTTGACCTAACTCGGTATAGTATTCACTTAAGCTTGGTAATAGTGACTGGTACACCTCACGAGTTTCAGCATTGTTCATCACGGCATTGAGGTGGGACAGCACGCCCCATGCTTCACTCATATTATTTTCTAAATGATCAACTTGTTCTAAGACCGCAAGCTGTGCCTGAATCGATTTAGGGACTTCGCTCAGGTCTTTTAAAAAACTTTGACCCTGTTGAATGGCTTGTTCGATCTGCTGTTGGAGTTGTACTAAGGTGATTTGATCAAACTGTGGAACAGGCAAGGTTGCTTTTTCTAATGTCATGCGTTTAAGCCAAATTAAATGTTCAGTTATCACTAGATGTAAGGGTGATGCCGTGGGAAATCAAGTTTTAATTGGTTTTGATGTTTTGCGCCGCTTGAAATTCAGCCCATGAAGGGTAGTGCTGATCAATGCGTGAGGGCTGATAAAGCACTTTGGCAAAGTTACGGGTCATACATTCAGTTGCTAAGATTTCACCGCTTTTATATTTTTCTTTACGGTGTCGCCAAATTTCGTTTTGACGATAGTAATCCGTCCCGATTTTTAGGAAGGCATGCTGTTGTTCAAACACATGGTAGACATAGCCTAAATCGGCAGAGCAACGCAGTTCACCTTCTAAACATTTCTCACTAAACCACAGCCGAATTTGAAAGCTATGTGGGGTGGGGTTGTAAAATTGATAATCGATATAGTTATAAAAAATTGCAGCGCCACTACCAAATGGAAGTACACGACCATGATCTGGAAAAGGGTCAAAGGAGTGCTGTGAACGTTGTACCACTTGTAATGGGCTATGCAAGACAAGCCAGTGAATGAGATTGGCAATTTGGCAAATACCGCCACCGATACCACCGCGTGCTTGACCAAAGCTGAGTTCCATTCCCTCAACATAGCCTTTTTGAGTTGTTGGTTGTCCCACTAACTGACAAAAAGAAAAAGTCTGTTTTGGGTGGATTAAAATCCCGGAAATACACGGAGTGGCAATTTTGAGATTGATGACTTTATTGTGTTGCCAGTGCTGATTGCTGTCGCCTAATTTACGAATCAGAACGGACTGATGCTTTTTGACGCGAAATGCCAAAGGGACATCAGAAAATGAATGTGCGTAGTCTTTCCCATCTGTTTTCCATTGCCAATAGCGCATCATACGTCGGCTACGCGTGGCCATGAAATAAAGCAGGGGATGGTATTGGCTGATAGGTTTGCTTAAAAATAAACGCAAAAAGTTCATGTTGGCCCTATGAAAAAAGGTGCTAGAACATTAAGCCCTAGCACCTTTTACATCATTTACTCAGTTTTCGCTTTTGCATTTGATTTTTTCTTTTTAGGTTTCGACTTTTTCTTCACTTTATCTTTAACCTTTGTTTCAGACTTTGATGAAGATTTTTTACCAGACTTTTTGCTGTAGGAGCTAGGTTGGGATTTATCTTTTTTGCGTCGTATGGGCTGGTCTCCGCTGTTACTGGGAGAGGCGTTTGTCGACTCGCTAAAGACTTCTTCTTTACTTTCGCTTCGTGCTGTTTTGGCTTTGCCAACACGGGGCGCTCGACTACGTATGGGCCGACCACCATGTGAGAGTTGCTGCAATAATTCAAAATCAATTTTGCGGTCTTCTAAATTCACTGCTGCAACTTTGATTTTGACTTCATCGCCCAAGCTAAAGCTTTGACCGCGTGCCTGCCCAATCAAGCTCTGACTTGGTTGGTCATAGACAAAGTAGTCATCGCCCAGTTGGCTGACATGGATCATGCCATCAACATATAAGTCTTTGAGTGTCACAAACAGACCAAATTCTGCCACTGCAGAAATGGTGCCGACAAACTCTTCACCCAAATGCTGCTGCATATAATGGCATTTCAACCATGTGGTGACAGAGCGAGACGCTTCATCTGCACGACGTTCAGTCGCCGAGAAATGTTGACCAGCATCATCTAGCGCAGCCCCTGAAAGAGGTGCAGGTTTATGTTTTAACTTGGCTTTAATCGCACGGTGTAACAATAAGTCTGGGTAGCGACGAATTGGAGAGGTGAAGTGCGTATAGGCTTCATATGCCAAACCAAAGTGACCTGCGTTATTCGCACCATAGTAGGCTTGCATCATTGAACGTAACAGCACGGCATGGATACTTGGGGCATCAATACGGTCTTTGGTTGCATCAATCACGGCTTGGTAGTCTTTCTGAGTCGGCTGCTCTGGGAACGGTAGACCGAGCAGTTTGACAAAGTCGCGTACTTTTTGAATACGTGAAAACTCAGGTGGTTCATGAATACGGTATAACATTGGCACATCATGTTGTAGCGCATATTCAGCCGCTGCCACGTTTGCCAACAACATACATTCTTCAATCAGTTTGTGCGCATCATTACGCGTACGCGGTAAAATTTCCTTAATGCCGCCCAGCTCATCAAATGTCATGTACGTTTCAACGGTTTCAAATTCCATGGCATGACGTTCAGCACGTAAACCTTTGAGGACTTGATAGAGTTGGAACAGGGTGTTCAAGGATTTGCGAACATCACGGTCTTCAGGAATGGCACTGCTGTCGCCGTCAAAGTACTGGGCAACATTGGTATAAGTTAAGCGCGCCTTTGAGTGCATTACAGACGGGTAGAACTCAAACTTGGTGACGCGACCGGCACGTGACAGGTTTAAATCACAGACCATACATAGACGGTCTACATGTGGATTGAGTGAGCATAAGCCATTCGAAAGAGCTTCAGGCAACATCGGTAAAACAAAATGTGGGAAATACACCGATGTACCCCGTTCTTGGGCTTCATCATCCAGTGGTTTGCCAGAACGGACATAGTGACTGACATCTGCAATAGCCACAACCACACGGTAACCGCCGCCTGGACGTTTTTCTGCATAGACCGCGTCATCGAAGTCGCGTGCATCTTCACCATCAATAGTGACTAAGGCTAAATCACGTAGGTCAATACGACCTTCACGGTCTTGCGCTGAAGGCTCTTTAAAGCTTTCTGCTTCTTTAATGACTTCTTCTGGGAACTCATAAGGCAAACCAAACTCTAAAATGGTTTGCGGAATAATAATTTCAGTGTCGGCCTTGTCTGCCATCGATTGCACAATATGACCTGTCGCCAACTCATCTTTGGTTGGGTAGTCATCAATTGCGACACGAACCGAATCGCCCACTTTGACTTGTGCGTGTTCGATTAACTCTTTTTCTAAAGTAATCGGTTGGTGCGCATTCGGATTTGCTGGCTGAATAAAGTATTCACCATCATGTATTGATACTTTACCAATGATTTGCTTCACACGGTGTTGCACCACCTCGGTAATAAAGCCCCAAGCTTTACCTTTGCGGTCTACTGAGGTTTGACGCACTTTAACACGGTCACCATTAAACACTTGGCGCAGTTCGCGTTCAGGTAGAAGTAAGTCTTCATGCCCTGCAATATTCGCCGTGCCAAAGCCTTTACTGTTGATGTAAACCGTTGCTTCATGTTCAGGTTGCTCTTCGGCAATTTGAAACTTAAAGCCATCTTTCATCAGTTGACCATCACGAACCATCGCAATTAAGCGATGGCTGAGCGCTTCAATGCTTTTTTGATCTGCAATTTCAAAAATTTCGACCAAGTCCGCATGCGATAAAGCCGTCTTTTTTTCTTCGATGGTTTCTAAAATGAGCGTGCGGCTCGGAATAGGGTTGTCATAACGTTCAGCTTCAGCTTTTGCTTCAGGATCGACCCAATTTTTCATAATGTCTTTGGCTGTATGTCAGTAGATAGGATTAGCATAAGTCATGCGAAGACAGACTGCACGCAAATGATTGCAATATTGTGTTTTATGTCGGCAATTTAGAATATCTGCTGTTTTATTCAACATGCAGATGTAGAGAAAAGAAGAAATTCGGATGAATCCGCCCTAAATTGTTTAAAAAGTATTTAATTGAACAGAAATATGCAAAAAATTGAGAGTCTGTGCTTGCAGTGCTAGCATGAAGTTTGTATTATGGCCGCACGTTACGGTGAGATGGGTGAGTGGCTGAAACCACATCCCTGCTAAGGATGCGTACGGGTAACTGTACCGAGGGTTCGAATCCCTCTCTCACCGCCAACTTTACTTATGTCGCGCTCATAGCTCAGCTGGATAGAGCACTTGGCTACGAACTAAGGGGTCGGGAGTTCGAATCTCTCTGAGCGCACCAATAAGTAAACTGTATGTAACGTATCGCCTGAATTGGCACACAAGTAATGCGCTCATAGCTCAGCTGGATAGAGCACTTGGCTACGAACTAAGGGGTCGGGAGTTCGAATCTCTCTGAGCGCACCAACTTGAACAATTAACCGCACATGTTGCGGTTTTTTTGTGCCTGTTAAAAATGAAGTGCTTGGCCTGAGAAAGTGGTTCTTCAAGAAAAATTTGATATAAATAAAGCGCTATTCTTGCGTGATTCCCTAGCTATGTTCGTATGGAATGATCAATCTGTTGGTTTATTCAGCGTTTTATACCCACTATGCTTAATAACTGGGCAGTTGATCGGCTTTTATGAAAATAAGACTTAACAAAAAATAAGATTCACGTATAATTCACCCCATCAAGACGTCGCGCTCATAGCTCAGCTGGATAGAGCACTTGGCTACGAACTAAGGGGTCGGGAGTTCGAATCTCTCTGAGCGCACCAACTTGATCAATATTGAAAAAACCGCACATGTTGCGGTTTTTTTGTGCCTGCACTTTCTGTTCAGTAGAAATCCATAGCAGGGATGGATTTTTTGCCGTAGTTATTCAGTTGTTTCTTGCATCTCAGTTTTATAATGTAGCTCTGATATCGGTATGGCCTCGGCTTAAGTGGATAGCCAGCTAATCAACATCGATCTGCTAAAGTCCTAAAAAAATGCCAAATAGTGTTGTAGTATTGAGCACAATATTTTTAGCTATTTGATATGACCCTATGTCAGAGAACAAGCCTGCATTATCGACACGTTATTTCCTTACTTTAGAAGAATCCCAAGATGGTTTTGCCTTAGCGACCTTTGGTAAAAAGCAAATGACGCGTTTTATCACGCCGTTGATTAGTGTCGGGATTATTGTGTGGGGTTTTATGCTCGGCTTCTCAGGCGTCGGTCGCTACTATGTGGTGTTGGGTATATTTTTCTTGGTTTTACAAATTCTCATGCGCTATTGGTTTCTGCCGATGATGTTTAAGCGCCAATTTGTGAAATATCAGTTTGGTAAAAGTGAGCAAGGCATCGATTTATACCAAGATTATGCGGAAATTTATGCCAATGGTCGCAAGCAAGTGGTCCATTATAATGAAGTGCAAAAGTTTGCCAGTGGCAAGTTGACCTATATGCTTGAGCTGAAAAACCGTACTGTGGTGATTGTGCCTAAGCGTGCGTTGGCCGATAGCGCGGATCAAGCAAAATTTGAAAATACTTTCAAAAAATAAGCATTTTGTTCCATAACACCATCAAAAAATCAGAGGAAGATCATGAGTACACGTCCATCTAAAATTGTCTGTGTCGGTCGTAGTTATGCAGACCATGCCAAAGAATTAGGCAATGCGATTCCTGATCGTCCCGTTTTATTTATCAAACCACCGAGCAGTTTGCTCAGTTTAGATGCGGGCATCTCTTGGAATCCTGCATGGGGCAGCTGCCACTATGAGTGTGAACTGGTTTTACGCATTGACCATCGCCTAAGCAAAGCAGCCGATCCAGCTCAAGCCCTGCAAGCGGTAGGGGCTGTAACTTTAGGTTTGGACTTAACCTTACGTGACTTACAAGATGACTTGAAAACCAAAGGCCAGCCTTGGGAACGTGCCAAAGCCTTTGATGGTTCGTGTGTACTGGCAGACTGGGTTGCTATTTCTGATGTGGTACAGGACTGGGATGATGTGCATTACAGTTTTCATGTCAATGATGAGCTGCGCCAAGCGGGCAACACTGCACACTTAATTTTTGATATTGGCACCTTGCTGGCCGACATTAGCCAAGTCTTCACTTTGGAAGCAGGCGATGTGGTCATGACAGGGACACCTGCTGGGGTCGCTGCATTACAGGCGGGCGAGCAGTTGAAAATGACTCTAAAAGGGAAAAACCAAGATTATTCTTGGAATACCTTTGTTAAAGCTTAATTTACAGGCTTTCAAACCCCATCATTCAAAAAGATCACTTCGGTGATCTTTTTTTAGCGCTGTTGGTGGCTATGGTACAGTTTACGGAACTGATCGGGGGTATATACCATCCAGCGTTTAAACATATTAATAAAGGCCGATGCATTGGCATAGCCCAAATCTAGTGCGATACTTTCGACCTTTTTCCCCTCTGTCAGCATGCTCATGGCTTTCATGACTTTTAAGCGCTGTCGCCATTCATTCAAGGACATGCCAAGTTCTTTTTGACTATAACGTGCGAGTGTGCGTTCAGTCATATTGTGCTGTACTGCCAGTTGTTGCAAAGAACTGTTGTCCGCAGGATGTAGATGTAAAAAATCTAAAATACTTTTCAGGGTCGGGTGTTCAGAGTGCGGTAAATAGCTACTGACCAATTCTGCATGGTGTAATTGGTCAAGCAAGACATAGAGTAAGCGTATATGTTCAGGTGCATCATCTGGCAGGCTATGTTGTCTCAAATGCTTAAATAGTGCCGAGACCAAAGGTGAGCTGAGCATAATACCGGCTTGTTGAGGCAGATGAGTGCATAAGCTTTCATGGATATACAAGGTGCCATGTGAAACATCGGTACGATTTAAGCTGCTATGGGCTACATTGGGTGGAAGCCAAATGCCATAAGGTGGCGGGGTAAGGTAGTCAATCTGGTTGATATTCACCTCCATCACGCCATTAAAGGCATATACAAATTCGCCCCATGCATGTCCATGCACGGGATAAACCGACTGCGCGGGGTCTTCGCGAAAGCTGATCCACAATAATTTATCAATATCATCATTGGTCGGTAATTGTTTGAGTGGCGCGCTCTTTTTTTGTTGTCGTTGGGGCATGGCTGAAATTGCCTGAATAAGAAGATCTCTTGTCTGTTTTAAATTATATGTTTTATTTCAGACAAATCTATAGTGAGCTTTGATCTTTTTCAGTGGAGCAGGTCGTGAGTAGTCGTCAAGCGCTGGACAGTAAAGCTTCAGGGATTATGTTTGGGCTGTGTATTTTGTGGGGATTGCAACAAGTGGTGTTAAAGCTTGCTGCCCCCGATATTTCTGCAGTGATGCAAATTGCACTTCGCTCAGGTCTCTCTGCGTTGATGGTTTACCCCATGATCAAGCTGGCAAAGGGCACATCTTTATGGGGGCGAGACTACTTACCCGCAGGAATTTTAGTTGGGCTTTTATTTGCAGCTGAATTTTTTCTGGTCGCGCAAGCTTTACGTTTTACCTCAGCGGCGCATACCGTGGTTTTGCTTTATACCGCGCCTATTTTTGTAGCATTGGGTTTGCACTGGAAGCTGCCTTCAGAACGTTTATCACTTATCCAGTGGTTGGGCATTGCATGTGCATTTTTTGGGATCGTGATAGCATTTTTATTTCGTCCTGCAGTTTCACAAGCAGCTGCAAGTTCTGCACTTTGGGGTGATGTTTTAGCACTCTTAGCAGGGGTGTTGTGGGCAGCCACGACTATTGCTGTTCGGCTGACTAAACTAGCAGAGGCACCTGCGACCCAAACTTTATTTTATCAGCTCTTTATCGCTTTCTTGGTGTTATTGCCTGTGGCTTTTTTCATGGGGCAAGCGACGATTCACTGGTCTGTATTATCTCTTACAAGTTTGCTTTTCCATACCGTTGTCGTGTCATTTGCCAGTTATCTGATTTGGTTTTGGCTGTTGAAAAAATATTTGGCCTCACAGTTGGGCGTCTTTTCTTTTTTGACCCCAATCTTTGGTATGTGTTTTGGTGTGGTGTTACTCAATGAACAGCTAGAACTCAACTTTTTGGTGGGAACATGCTTTGTGCTGATGGGGGTGGTAGCGGTGAGTTTGCATCATAAAATTAAGCAGTATGCACAGGCATTTAAAGTGGCTTTGCAGTAAATACAGAGTAAGCTTGAGCTCAGACTGCTTTGATTCAGCATATAAAAAAACGTGTCTTGGACACGCTTTTTTATATGAAGTTTTAAGATTTATCATCAAAAATTGTAGACAGCGGAATGGCAAGTTTGGCAGCCAAGTAATCATCTGATTCTACTAAGGCTGGCCCAATTTTCTTGATCCAAAGATCGTCATGATGCACCTTGCTTAAGTCGCGACGCTTCGGTAATGGATAGGGAAGCTGACTATAGAAACTCCAAAAATCGACTTGGGATAAATTCCGCACCAGCACGTATTGGTTGTCATCGGTACGTTTAACTAAGTTCTGCTGTTCAAGCATTAATACATAACTCGGCCAACGTCCAATTTCATCTCTTCCTAAAACATCTAAAGCTTCATCATCGGAAACACTGAGTCCGTGTTGTTGCTTTTTATAAAACAGTTCCATCAGGTCGAGCAACATAATCACAGGATGGCGCTTTTGTTCTTTGTGGGCAGTAAATGCGGTGAGCGCGTAGCTGATTTCAACACCAATCAGGACAATATTCCACGACAAAAAAATCCATAATAAGAAAATAGGAATCGCAGCAAAGGCACCATAAATTACTTCATAACTGGTGAAGTTTGACATGATAAAGCCGAACAAATTTTTCAGGAGTTCAAACACGACAGCACTAAATAAGCCTGCAATCAAAGCCGATTTAATCGGGACACTTCGGTTTGGAATGGTCCAATTCAGAATAAAAAAGCCGACGACGGTTAAGCAGAATGAAATCAGCCACAGGACAAATGCGCCATTGAGCTCATAGCCTGCAAAATTATTGCTCAAAACATTGAGGGAAGCCATCGTCGATGAAATAACAAAGGCACTACCAAGTAGAATAGGGCCTAAAGAAATAATGGTCCAATAGCGCATAAAGCCAATAATGCCGCCACGTGTTTCGCGGACTCGCCAAATACGGTTAAACACTTTTTCAATGCTGGTCAGCATCATGACGGTAGTGACGAATAAAAATAAGATCCCGATAATGGTTAAATTACTGGATTTATCGGTAAACGCATTTAAGGCCTTATCAAAAGCAATCGTGGTTTTCGGTAAAAAATTACTATAGATCAGTTGTTGTAATTGCTGCCGTGCAGGTTCAAGCGCTTTGATTGAGGAAATGATCACCAAAAAAACGGTCAGCATCGGAACGACGGCAAACAGGGTGGTATAGGTTAGTGAACCCGCTTGTTCACGACATCGATCGGCCTCAAAGCGGCGCAGTACAAATAAAACGAACTGAAACCAAGTTTTCTCATAGAAAGGAAGTTTTCTTAAGTACTGTTCTAACATAGGCAAAGTATCTCTTTTGTTTTCTTCATCTTTTCTACATTTTTCACCCTAAGCTTAACCAAAAAATAGGAAAAATACCGTATAGTTTTATTTTTTCTGTCACCGAACTCTATTCATGCAAACCTATGTTTTAGTTTTATATTACAGCAAATACGGCAGTACCCGTGAAATGGCGCATCTGATTGCAAATGGAATTGAAGCCAGTGGTGTTGCAGTTAAAATTCGAACGGTGCCAAATATTGCGGCTGTGGTGAAGGAAGCAGAGCCGAGTATTCCTGCAGAAGGCGATATTTATTGTAGTTTAGCGGATTTGGAGAACTGTGCAGGTTTGGCACTAGGCTCACCAACTCGCTTTGGTAACATGGCCTCTGAAATGAAATATTTCCTCGACCAAACCACCAGTCTTTGGCTCAATGGAGCTTTGCATGGCAAGCCAGCTTGTGTGTTTACTTCGTCAGGTTCGATGCATGGTGGCCAAGAAAGCACATTGTTGACCATGCTGCCACCATTGTTTCATCATGGCATGATGATTTTAGGGTTGAATAATGCCATTCCGGCATTGTCAAATACGAAGACAGGTGGAACACCCTATGGTGCGAGCCATGTCAGCGGGCCTCGACATGATCAGAGCTTAAGTCAAGATGAAAAAGTGCTGTGCGAAGCTCAAGGTAAGCGTCTTGGGGAAGTTGTGAAGAAATTACAGGCCTAGGCATTGAGACATAAAAAAAGCCCATCAAGTATGGGCTTTTTCTTATGGAGCTGGCGTCAGATGCTGCTCTTTGAATTTTGTACCGCATTTGAGACATTTATAGTCAAGAAATACATTTTTATCGACAATTACACCTGCTTTTTTACCAAAACGATGTCCTAAAAACCCGCCTGTTACACCAATACTGACTGCGCCGACAAAAGTGCCAATGGTACCACCCATAATTACCCCAAGAGGTCCAGCCGCTGCGCCGATGGCAGCGCCAATAGAGGCCCCAGATGCTGCACCACCGACGGTACCAGCGGTTGCACCTGCCGAACTGAGCAATACGCCCCCAATTTTAGTCAGTTGTTGCTCGTGATTGCGTTTTTCAACCTCACTAGAGCCACATTTTGGGCAGAGAATTGTATTTTCCATAGTCTATTGGCCTATTCGGGTTACTAGTGATTGAAGCTAGTAGCCGTTTTACGGTGTGGATGACACGTTGCGCAGAACAACCGTGTTTTGCGCTTGAATTTGAAAGATCTAAACAACTAAATCTAGAGTAGATCTTAGTGGAACTTGCAGCAAATAATATTTATTAAACGTGTAATTTTGTTGAGTAGTTTATGCTGTGTTTTTAAATATGGTTTAGTTGGCAAAGTGAATTCGGTTTCTTCCTGCTTGCTTGGCACAGTACAAGGCTTTATCTGCGCGTTTAAAGACATCCTCTGCATCTGCATCATGTTTACCGACTTCAGCAACCCCTATACTGACCGTGAAACACAGCACTTCTTGTTCATAGTGGACTTCCATCGCTTCAATCGTTGAACAGATGCGTTTAAAGACCCGCATCGCTTCATCACCCAAGCAGGCGGGTAAAATAATCGCAAATTCCTCACCACCAATACGAGCTAAAAAGTCCTCGTCACGCAGTATGCTACGGATTTGTTTGGCCATCTTTTTCAGCACATGGTCACCTGCTGTATGCCCATAACAGTCATTCAGCTGTTTAAAATGGTCAATATCTAAGATGCCTATCGTAAAGGGCACGCGAGTATGGCTGAAGTGCTGCATGGTTTGATTACTTTCTTGCACAAATACTCGACGGTTAAAGGTTCCTGTGAGTTCATCTGTAGACGCTAAGACCGCCATTTCTTGCACTTGTAAATGCAGTTTAATGTTTAAAGCTAACCATGTGGCGAGGCTCTGTAAAAGAATCGCTTGTTGTAGGGTGTAGTGATGTTTACGTTGATCTGCCACATTTAAGGTGCCAATACACACGCCATTGTGAATCATGGGCGCATCCATACAGGTGCCCATGCCATGCTCGGAAAGCATTTTACAATCCAGCTCATCCGACTGAGCAAGGTCATCGCAAATGATCAGTTGAGAGTGGGCAAAGACTCGTCCGACAAAAGTCTGCCCAATCGGAATTTTAAAATCCATCGGAATCGCATGATAGCCTGAGATCGAATACAGCTTGAGATATTCTTCAGTATCTTGCAGGGTAATACTAGCCCGATCCGCATCAAACACGTGAGAAATCCAGTAAGCAATGGTATCTAAAACAGCTTGCAAGGAGTCTGCTTTACTCAAGTCGTGAATGAAGTCTACGGGGAGTTGAATGGAGTGCGCGCCATCAAAGCCAGATAGTTGGCTTGGGGTAAATGATCGTTCAGTTAATTGTTTCTTGTTTATCATTCAATTCGGTATCTCTATAAAATAGTATCCAATTTAGTCTTTGTTTGTTTTGCTCTTAGAAAGTGGACATTACCTTTTAGATTTGATCATGCTATATAAATCGCATTTCTCCAACTTTAATGTGTAATTAAATTGAAAAAAAACGATATATTTTTACTTTAAATTAAAAATAACCTACAGCGCAAATGTGGCATTTACATGTGGATGACCCGCGGGTCATCTGAGTGACAAAAAAAAGAGCACCTGAAGTGCTCTTTTTTGAAGTTAAACGCCGTGATTAGTCACGAACAAATTCAACAGTGCCATTTGCCAATGACTTTACGCGTGCCAAAGATTCAACGCGGTAGCCTTTTTCAAGCAAAATGTCACGACCAGGTTGGAATGATTTTTCAATCACAATACCGACACCTACAACTTCTGCTTTCGCTTGGTGAATTAAGTCAATCAGACCCAATGCCGCTTGACCATTGGCCAAGAAGTCATCAATCACGAGGGCTTTGTCTGCTGAGCTGATGTGCTTATTTGAAATTGCAATCGTGCTTTCGGTTTGTTTGGTAAACGAAAAGACTTTTGAGCGGTAAAGGTCATCTTTTAAGGTTAAAGATTGGTATTTACGCGCGAAAATAACGGGCACGCCCAGTTCTAAACCTGCCATGATTGCAGGTGCGATACCTGATGCTTCAATCGTGATGATTTTAGTGATGCCTGCATCTTTAAAACGAGCAGCAAATTCTTTACCGATTAATTGCATCATAACCGGATCAATTTGGTGGTTTAAGAAAGCATCAACTTTCAGAACTTCATCAGATAGAACGATACCTTCGCTTAAGATTTTCTGTTCTAGTGCGTACACGGGAGAATCCTCTAGGGGCAGGTGCTTTTTCAAGCAAAAGCGTATTTTAGGAAGCACCTGAAAAAATGCAAGTAAAATTCGTCAAAATGACTAATTGCTTGCACCTTTATAACCCGTTAATAGCAATCCATAGGATGTTTTCTTATCAACATGGCTGACTTTGACTGGAAGGTAGTCCAATTTAGGTGCTAACCAAAAAATGGTTTCGCGGCCAGGTTTGTCATGTTTCATCACCACTTTAATGGTGTCAAAGGTGCCATAATCAGTTTTGACTGACTCAGAACCCTGCTTCACAAATTTACGTGCTTCCACTTCTTTGGCATCGGCCAAATAATAGGTCGATTTTAAACCGCCATTTTTAATGTCTTCCCGAAGCTGTAATTCAGCATTCAGTTCATCCAGTACGCCGGCTTTCCACGCGAAAGAACGCGCTTCTTTGTCTTTCTTGGTATTGATGATTTTTGCCGCTGGATTGAAGTTAATACTCATGGTGTTGTTATGCACCAAAATTTTACTACTACGACTAAAACTGCTGGACTGAATTTGCTTACCATTAAAACTAAAGCGACTACTTTCGGTTGCAGAGGCGATACCACCAGCTTTGGCTGCAAAGACATAGTTCCAGTTGTTGCCCGATTTTGATAATGTACGTGTCGCTGAGCCCATGTTTTTGCCATTATAGTTAAATTGATAACTGGCTTGGAATGGACTCATGGCAAAGGTTTGACTGGAGAAACCGACAAAGAGCAAGGTGCTGACACCTGTTGCCATTGCGACTGTTTTCAACATTGATTTAGCCATAAGAAAAAGTTTCCTATTCAGTTGTAGGCACAAATTTTTTGCATAGAAATATTATGCACGTTGATTATGAAGAAAAAATTCGAAACATAGGGCAAACTGTAGTTTTATGTTTCTTTTACCCACCTTAAGTCACATTTTAGTCGCAGCATCCCGAATTATTTTTGTCGAATTGGCGAGACCGTGCTTTCGTCTAGATTAGGTTCAATCAAGTCATCAATCGAGGTTTGCGAAAACTTATTGAACAATGCCGTTAAGTTGACATTACCGATCACCACCAATTCTGCTTCACGCAACACGGCATGATTGACATGGACTTTACCTAAGGTATCGATAATAGAACGATTTTTTCCTAACCAGCGATTCAGATCCAAATGCAGTAGATCATCTTTGACTTTAATCACATTCAGTTTTTCTAAAATCATGCCTAAAGGGTCTTGGTTCAGGACTTTTTGATAAAAGAATAGGGCACAGCGCACACCCATTTTATGAAATACAGTTGGATATTCAGCATCCAGCACACTGGTGTCACTGATTTGCTCAAATACGATCAACTGCGTTTTTTTATTTAACTCCATTTGTGCCAGTTTCAAATCTACCGAAAGCGTGAGTTTGAGCCCGTTATAATCGAGCGTGGCGTATAAACGTAACCAATCATCATGTAAGTCGGCATGCAAGTCTTTCAACATTCTCACGTTGTCGGTCACAAAACGTTGAAAAGTGGCATTTAAAAAGACTTGAGACATTGGAAACTCGCGCTCATCCTCAATAAATCCTTCCGCCTTTTGATAAACTTGGCGTAAACGATTTGAAATGTTGGAAATAAGCGTTTGCATAAGAGGCGTCCTAGCGAATCAACGTGTTTGAGCGATCAGATCTCTGGTCGAAATGTTTGAAAAATACTGCTCATGAACCTTGCAGTTTAGCAAAATTAATTGCACCATTTTCATGATTTTATGAAACAGTGAATCTAAATGGCACAAGGTCTCATTCTACGCAATAAAATGAAGACTGTGTCTATTTTATACTGCGCGCCTGCGCTTTGGGGAACAAGACAAATTGTCGGTTTGGTGTGATGCTTAGAAAAATAAATGTAATGCCTTTGGCTCATGATTGGTGGAAAGACCCAATTTTTACAGCGACTGTCGTACTGGCGGTATTTTTGCATCTCGTGATTTTGACTTTGCAATTTGCGATGCCTCAAGAAAATGATGCGGCAGTGAAAGAAATTGCCGTTACCTTGCGTCCTTCTGATCAAAAAATTGAAAACGCAGATTTTTTAGCACAAGCCGATCAACAAGGTTCAGGGACCTTTCGTGAGTCACATCGCATGTCGAGTGACATGCCCGCACCGATGCTTGAGCAAAGTACAGGCGAACAGCAGCGTGAAACTTTAGAACAGATCCAACAAAAACGTGAGCTGAATTTTGAAGAAAAACTGTTAATGACGACTTTAAGTTGGCAAAAACAAGCTGAGGATAACCAGCGCAAAAAAGCCATGGAAGAAATGAACAGTCAGTTTCAAGCCAAAGCAGCAATGGTGGCCAGCCTTGAAGCGCAATATTTACAACGCCAACAAAACTTTAGCCGTCAGCAAAAAATCAAAACAGTCGATGGTATTCAAGCCAAGCAAGATATTTCAGCAGCTTATCTTGAAAAGTTCCGTCAGAAAGTGGAATTTTATGGCAACCGTTACTATCCAGAAGCAGCTAAACAGCAGCGGCTGGCGGGTGAAGTACGTTTAATGGTGATTCTAAATGCATCAGGAGGCATCCGAGCTATTCGCCTGATTGATAGTTCAGGTCATGAGATGCTTGATGAGGCTGCAAAAGCCTCGGTGCGCAAGGCTGCACCATTTGGTGGATTTGATGCCAAAATGAAGGATATTTCTGAGTTACGCATTGTGCGTACATGGCGTTTTGATCCAGCAGAGGCAGAGTTTGAAGTGCACTGAACTGTGCACTTCTTTATACGAAATTATTATAATTAATTTAAATTTAATAAAAATTTTAAAAAACAATATGTTATTTATTTGTTTTGGTTTTTAATTATTTTAAACAATAAAAAACAACAAATTAGGTTTACTTCTTAAAACTTGAATTGATAATAAAAATAATTATCATTTGCGGTATATTTTTTGTTAAATATTTTTAAGCATTGAGACATCTTTCTTTATAGCGAAGCGATGGGGTGAGAGCGTGCATGCCTTTAAATATTCGATCCCTGTTATAAGGACATAGTTTTATGTACAACTCTCCAACGTTAAATCGCTTCAAAGTTAGCCCACTGATGTTGGCTATGGCAGCAGCAACGGTATTTCTCCCGACGTTGGTATCTGCAGCATCTACAGTAGGCAATGAAAGCACCCAGCTTGAAACCATCACTGTTCAGGCTGAGGAAGAGAATCCAGCCGTAACAGAAGGAACAAAGAGTTATACGGCTAAGAGTGCCAGTACTTCGACCAAATTAAATTTGTCGCTTCGTGAAACACCGCAGTCGGTTAAAGTTTTAACCCGCGAGTATTTAGATGATGCAAATATTAATTCTTTCCAAGATATGCTAAATACTGTCACAGGTTTAGCTGCAAATCGTTGGGATGAGCGTCAATACCCTACTGCTCGTGGTTTTGAGGTGGACTATTACTTATTTGATAGCGTTCCTAGCACAGTTGGTATGGATGCAAGTGATCCGGATCTCACTATGTATGACCGAGTTGAATTGGTGAAAGGTGCCAATGGTTTAATGACAGGGGCAGGAAACCCAGCAATTGCCATTAATATGATCCGAAAACATGCCGATTCAAAAGAGTTAACAGGACGCTTAAGTACATCTTTTGGTTCATGGGACAATTATAGCTCTACTGCTGATATTTCTGCGCCTTTAACTCGTGATGGCGATGTTCGAGGTCGGTTAGTTGTGAAACATGAAAATAAAGATTCATTCATGGATGGATATGAAAAAGAAAATAATGTTCTTTATGGTGTAATTGATGCGGATTTGACAGATAGCACTTATGTATCTGTGGGAGCAAGCTATCAAAACCTTGAGCGTGATGGTGTGAGATGGGGCGGCTTACCAGCTTTCTACAGAGATGGGACAAGAACTAATTTTGATCGATCAAAAATTGTTTCTTCAGATTGGACCTATTGGGACACTGATACGATTTCAGCCTTTGCGACAATGAAACAAAAGTTGTTTAAGGATGTTAATTTAAATATTAATTATTCTTATCGAGAACTAAAGCAAGAAACTGCGCTTTTGTATTTTGGACCAAGCTATGCTAATGGGGGCACGGTTCCTAATACTGGAACAGTCGATAAGGCGACAAATCAAGGTGTTGGTTCATTATCGACATGGTCTGATCGCACCAAAACCACAGAAAATAATATTGATACTTTTATTTCGGCACCGTTTACGTTGGGTGGTTTACAGCAAGAAGTCGTTGCTGGTTTTATGTATAACCAAAGTAAAAATGACACTTGGTATTCGGGTTCGCCAACACTTTCAGGGGCAACCATTGATTTTGATGATATCAATATGCCATTAGCGGGTGATATTTCTAATACAAATCTTTATCAGGTACCTAATAAAACGACACAAACCGGGGCATATTTAGCAGGTAAGTTTACTTTGCTTGAACCCTTAAAGTTGATTACAGGGGTACGCGTGTCAAATTGGAAGTATGAAAGTGAAGATGGTGTAAATAACCGTAAATTTAACAATGAAGTTACGCCTTATGCAGGTTTGGTTTTTGACTTCCTAGATGATTATTCTTGGTATGTGAGTTATACCGAAATCTTCAAACCAGAAGATAAAAGAAATGTAAATGGTGAGTATCTAGATCCACGTAATGGGAATAGCTTAGAGACAGGGCTAAAAGGCGAGTTTTTAGATGGTCAATTGAATGCCAGTTTGGCAGTGTTTAAAACACAGCAAGACAATGTTGCGGAAGCAATTGATAATGTCTTTATTCCTGATGCAAATGGCGATCCAACCAAAGAACAAGCCTATCGTAGTGTTGATGGGGTTGAAAGCAAAGGTATTGAATTTGAACTTGATGGTGAACTTACTAAAAACTGGAATCTGAGTTTTGGTATTACTCACTTTAGTGCAGAGGATGCAGCCGGTAAAAAAGTTGAAACGCTTGCATCACGTACAACGGCAAATCTATTTACCAAATACACGTTAGATAAGTGGAGTGTTGGCGGTGGAGTAAACTATAAGAGTGCGTTCTATACTGGTGAAGGAAGCCAAAAAATTACGCAAGATGCATATGCTTTAGCTAACTTGATGGTTGCATATGATATTGATCAAAATATTAAAGCACAATTAAATATCAATAACCTGTTTGATAAAAAGTACTATGAAGGTATAGGCGTAAACAGTATGGTATACGGCGAACCACGTAATGCAACGCTCACTTTCCGCTATCAATTCTAAAAATCTTCAGAAATACAAAAACGGCTTATTAACAGCCGTTTTTTATTAAAATGTGGATAAGTCTCGGCTTATTCACATGCTGTCTTGAGTTGAGTAAGCATGTTCTCATTTTCAGACTTAAATGGCCGTATATTGGTTTTAAGTTGTTATGCTATTTGGGATCGCTCAGTTTATTGGGTTGCACGGACATAGGCCCCGTCTTGACGTCCACCGATCCAAGTCACAGTTAAATGAGACTCTTCCACATCTAGGCGGCTAGGAAAAATTTCTAAATACTTGCTATATTTCGGCAGTGCCTTTAAACCAATGCAGTTGCCATTTTTCCACCATGTCCCCTCAGCATATTGATCTAAAGAGCCGACAGCTAAGTACCATTTAAATTTACCGTTGTGTTCTAGTAAAAGCTCGGAACCGACCTCCATAACGCCGTTTAAATAATAATGTCCAGCCCACGCCTGAACAGTGTCTTGAAACTTCACTTCCTGACAGGATGTTTGATTTTCATCATTGCTCTTGGCATAAAGTGGCGTGGTGCAAGATAGGGCGATAATGCAGAGTAGTTTTGAAATCGATGTATGCATTTTTATAATCTCTTCATTTATTTTTTCATCTTGCATTATTTTTAGCATAAATAAACCCGACACATCGAGATGAATCGGGTGAGTTGTTTCAGATCTAATAGCTATTGTTCTAAATAAGGGTTTTCAAAACCGAGTTTAGCCAAAATTTCAATTTCGATACCTTCCATTTCTTCAGCATCTGCTTCTGACGTTTCATGGTCATAGCCCATGAGGTGCAAAGTGCCATGTACCAACATATGAGTGAAATGCGTCAGTGGCGCTTTGTTTTGTTCTTTCGCTTCCAGCAGCACCACAGGAATGCAAATGACCAAATCGCCAATGGGAAATGAGTCAAGGATTTGCGCCATTTCATCGGGTAAGTCGCTCGGAAAAGACAATACATTGGTTGATTTATCTTTGCCGCGATATTCCAAATTCATTTTATGACTTTCGTCATGGTCGACACAAGCAATACCAATTTCACAGTTACTCTGTGTGCCAATATGACGTAAAACAGTTTCTACAACTTTTTTGATATAGCCACGTTTCAAGACCAACTCAGGTGCTTGAAAGTCCTGTTGTAGAGAAAGACTCAGTTTCAAAATAGATCCTTAAATAATGATATCTGCGGGCATTTTAAAATGCCCGCAGACTTTAACTTAATGCTGAGCATCGGCAGCGGCATCATTTTCAGCCACTAAGGCCTCTTGACGCGCTTTGCGTTCAGCACGCGCTTCAGCCGTTAAGCGATGTTGTTCTGCATCCCATCCCTCATAAGCTTCAACAATTTTTTGCACTAATTGGTGACGTACTACATCACGAGAGTGGAAGCGGGTAATGTGAATTTCTTTGATTTTTTCGATGATGCGTAAAGCATGCGCCAGACCGGATTGCTGACCACGCGGTAAGTCAACCTGTGTGATATCGCCTGTAATCACCGCACGCGAACCAAAGCCTAAACGTGTGAGAAACATTTTCATTTGTTCAGGCGTTGTGTTTTGTGCTTCGTCTAAAATCACGAAAGAGTGGTTTAAAGTTCGACCACGCATATAAGCCAGTGGTGCGACTTCAATCACCTGACGTTCAATCAGTTTGGCCACTTTTTCAAAGCCAAGCATTTCATACAAGGCATCGTAGAGCGGACGTAAATAGGGGTCGATTTTCTGGCTCAAATCACCCGGTAGGAAACCAAGTTTTTCACCCGCTTCAACAGCAGGACGAACCAATAAAATCCGTTGAATTTCGTTGCGTTCTAGCATGTCGACTGCGGCTGCAACTGCGAGATAGGTTTTACCTGTACCCGCAGGCCCAATACCAAAAGAAATATCACTTTGTAGAATACGCTGCACATAACGCTTTTGGTTGGCACCGCGTGGATTGATACGACCTTTACGGGTTTGGAGCCACACTTCATCTAAACCAGTGTGCTCTTGCCCATCGAGGTCTTCTTGCAATTCACGGTCAGTCTGACTGCCTTGAATCATGAGGTGTAAGGTATCGGCACTGATTTGTGACGTATTTTCTGCTTCTTCATGCAGGCGATGGAGCAGACCTTCGGCTCTCTCAACTGCATCCATTTCACCATCGACATAAAATGCATCACCTCGATGGGAAATAGTGACATCTAAACGCTGTTCGATTTGTTTCAAATGACCGTTATAAGCACCGAGCATGCTCTTTAAACGTTCTATTGAAACCCCAGGAAAAGTTACTGTACGTCGAATCGCTGCAGTCAAGAGAATTCCTTTAAGTAGTCAGAATCTATTCCCTTACATTACGCCACGTCAGGCTCAAGATTCAAGAGTTCACCATAAACAAAATTCAAAGTTTTAATCTCTGTCACTTCGATTTCAGCGAAACGTCCGACCCATGTTGCATCACCAATAAAACTCACATAACGAGTGTTATCCGCCGTGCCAATCAGTAAGTTTGGATCTTTGTCCGAAACTTTTTCGACCAAAACGCGTTGAATCGTGCCGAGCATGGCATCGGTCTTGTCAATACTCGAGCGTTTGATCCATTTTTGAACTTTACTGAGGCGTTCTTTTT
This sequence comes from Acinetobacter sp. BWR-L5, assembly GCF_039655985.1. Taxonomy (NCBI): domain Bacteria; kingdom Pseudomonadati; phylum Pseudomonadota; class Gammaproteobacteria; order Moraxellales; family Moraxellaceae; genus Acinetobacter; species Acinetobacter sp. BWR-L5. The sequence goes on from NZ_JAGFEV010000003.1 coordinate 434,797, forward strand.
TCACCTCTTCAGAGGTGGTGTCTTCAAGGTCAGACGCAGGTGTACCCGGACGTTTTGAATAGACAAAACTGTAGGAATGGTCGAAGTCCATATCTTTGATGAATTGATAGGTTTCTTCAAAGTGCTCATCGGTTTCACCCGGGAAGCCAATGATGAAGTCACTGGATAAATGCATATCTGGACGGACTTTGCGTAATTTGGCAATTTTGTCGATATACACATCAATGGTGTGGTTACGCTTCATGGCTTGCAATACATCGTTTGAGCCACTTTGTACAGGCAAATGCAGATGCGACACCATTTGCGGTAGGTCACGGTAACATTCAATCAAGTCATCATTAAATTCAAGCGGATGTGAAGTGGTGTAGCGTAAACGCCCAATCCCCGGAATTTCTGTAACTAGACGTAACAAGTCTGCAAAAGTACAGATATTACCTTCGAACGTTTCACCGCGGTAACCATTGACGTTTTGACCCAACAAAGAAATCTCACGGACACCTTTTTCGGCTAAGGTGGCAATTTCTGCTAAAACATCATCCAGCGGGCGAGAAACTTCTTCACCACGGGTGTAGGGCACCACACAGAATGAACAATATTTTGAACAACCTTCCATAATTGAAACAAAAGCCTTGTAACCTTCTACACGTGGTTCAGGTAAAAAGTCGAATTTTTCAATATCAGGGAAAGAAATATCTACCAATTTGATTTTTTCTTTCTTGGGTTTTTCGATTTGATCAAAGTGCTGATCCAGCATTTGTGGCAAACGGTGCAAGGTCTGTGGGCCGAAAATCATGTCGACATAGTTGGCACGTTTTTGAATGTTGTCACCTTCTTGAGAGGCCACACAACCACCGACACCAATGATCAGGTCTGGATTTTTGTCTTTCAGCTTGCGCCAGCGACCCAATTCAGAAAACACTTTTTCTTGGGCTTTTTCACGAATCGAGCAGGTATTCATGAGTAGAATATCAGCTTCTTTCGGATCTTGGGTCAGCACATAACCGTGCGAGTCGCCAAGTAAGTCTGCCATACGGTGACTGTCATACTCATTCATCTGACACCCTTGCGTTTCGATATACAGTTTTTTAACTGATCCATCGATGGCTGGGGTGTGCTGTGGCTGGGTAACAGTGTTTTCTGAGGCAGCTTGGGCACCATTTGGAATGAAGGTTTGAACCGTCATGTAGGCTCCTAAGGGGGGTAAATCTAGGTTTTTGTGTCTGATCGGTATCTGTGGCGGCGAAAGCAGAGCTTGGCTGGCGACAAAAAGGGTGATCAAACACCATGTGAAATCTACGAAAGGCGCATATTTTAGCAGGAAATCTGAATAAACTTATAGCTTTAAATCTGAAGCTAAAAAGATTGATTTGTGAAGCGAAAATGCAGGAAAATTAATATTGTCTAATCATAAGGTTACATAAGAGAACAATAGAGTCTGTTATGAGTTATTAAACTAATGAAAATGATGAGACGAGACTAGGCAATCCAAAGATGACTGAAGGCAAACCCATGTTAAAACGATTACAGAATAAATATTATCAAGTGTTTGCGTTGGGTGTGGCTGCCTTGGGTCTATCGGCAGTGACACATGCCGCAGATGAACAATTTAATGATGCTTTGCGTGCAGCAAATGCAGGCAATGTTGGTTTATTACAACAATATCAAAGCAGTATGCAGGGTGATGTACTGGGCTATTATCCTGAATACTGGGTACTTAACAGTAATTTGGCGTTGCAACCTGCGGCGAATATTGTCAATTTTGCACAGCGTTATCCGCAATCTGCTATGGCTGAGAAGTTAGCAGCAGATTACATTGAAGAAAAAGTCAAAATGGCTGACTTTACTTCTGCGCAGCCAGTATTGGCCTATGTGTCCAATGCAGATCGCGCAGAAAGCTGTGCTATAGCACAAGTCCGTGCCAAGTCTGGCGACCCTTTGGTTTTTGCTGAATATAAAGATGTTTGGCTCACGACCAATTCACAACCTGAGCCTTGTACGGGGCTAGGGCGCATGATGTTGTCTAGTCCACTGATGACGGAACAAGACAAACAACAACGTTTATGGGCGCAGCTACGTGCAGGGCAGTCAGGTCAAGCGATTGCAACCGCACAAACCATTGGCATGAATCTGTCTTTGGCCCAGCTGAATAGCATTCAAGCCGATCCACTGAACTATCTCTGGTCCGCACCGAAAGCGTCGGCGGCAGATCAAGCGTATTTAATTTATGCCATTGGCCGTTTAGCCGACAGTGATCTAAATACTGCACTGGCGTCGGTCAAGCGTGCTGCAGAAGGAACACCTGAGTCGGTGCAAAAAGCGTTGTATCGCGCTGTGGGGTATATCGGTGGCACAACCGTTATGAAAAACAATTTTAATGTGGAAGTGTTGCAAGCCTTCGATCGGAGCTATGGTTTAGCACTGAGTGAAGAAGAAGCTGAAATCTATGCACGCCAAGCCATTCGTTTCGGCGCATGGGAGAGTGTCATTCGTGCCATTGATGGCATGAGTGTGACGCAAAAACAAGAAGACCGCTGGCAATATTGGTTAGCCCGTGCTTCAGAACAACGTGGTGATGCAAAGTCAAAAGCACTGGCGCGCGAGATCTTCAAAAAATTGTCAGTAGGTGACGATTATCATAACTTATTGGCAAAAGATCGTATTGGTCAACGTTATCAAACGATTCCAGCCAATACCCAACCGAGCAATGCGGATGCGCAGCGTTTGAGTCAAGATATTCACTTTAGCCGCGCTTTTGCACTGCGCAACGTCAATGCGCCAGACAATTATGTCAACCGTGAATGGAATTGGGCCGTTCGACAAGCTTATTTAAAACAAGATGATGGCTTAATTTTGGCTGCGGCCAAACGTGCCACAGAAATGGGATGGTATGACCGCGCGATCTATGCAGCCGATCGAACCGTCAAGCAACATAACTACAGTTATCGTTATGCCATGCCGCATCAAAGCTATGTGGTCAGCCATAGTCGCAATGCAGGCATAGATCCTGCATGGGCGTATGGGTTAATGCGCCAAGAAAGCCGATTTGTTACCCATGCTCGCTCACATGTTGGAGCAGGTGGTTTGATGCAAATCATGCCGGATACGGCAAAACTGGTCGCTAGACAAATGGGTGAAACCTATAATCCTGCTGCACTGAGTGATATGAATACCAATGTTCGTTATGGCACATTCTACTTGTCCATGATTCAAAGCCAATTAAGCAACAGTCCTGTACTTGCCACAGCAGGTTATAACGCAGGGCCAAATCGTGCGCGCCGTTGGCAGCCTGATAATCAGCCGATTGCGGCGGACCAATACACAGAAAGTATTCCTCTGACTGAAACTCGTGATTACGTCAAGCATGTCATGAGTAATGCGACACATTATGGTGTTCTGCTTGGACAGGGCCCACAGTCAATCACCCAGCGCATGCAAAATATTCCTTTTAGAAGTCAATAATAAAGGCCTAGGCATTTTATGGTTTTGATGTCATCCCAATCAGTCTTAACGCAAAAGCTTCTGCTATTGATCAGCAGCGGTATTGCTATGGGATTTTTTGCGACATCAGCCCATGCAACACCGACCGTATTTGGTTATGTGATGGAAGTTCAAATGACACCCGCCGTGTGTTTGTTCGATAACCAAGGCTCAAAGAAAAGGAAATGTTTGGAAGGCTATTCGCTCAATATCACAGGTTTGTATCCTGAAACTACGACACGAGAGTGCCAAACCAACTCCTCAGCAGTGCTGTCACCACTTCAGGCCAAAGTGGTGGCTAGAGTCATGCCCGATGAACATGCGCGTCGCCAGTTGTGGGCAGAGATTGGGGGGTGTGTGCCGATGAGTGCCAGTCAATATTTTCGTAACGTGATTAATTATGCGGAACGTTTAAAAATTCCCGCAGATTTGACTTCATCTGAAAATAAAACTGCGCAACTTAATACCTTACGAGGGCAGTTTCAGCGTTTGAACCCCGGGCTGCCTGCAAGCGGGTTACGTTTTAGCTGCCGTACTCACCGTCAAACCAATATTTTGACCGAAGTCAAGGTCTGTTATAAACCCAATGGTCAGTACAAAGGTTGTGCAGAGAATATACAAGAAAACTGCCCAAATTCTTTTGCGATCAAGGGTTCTTACTAATCTCTTTCCTTAAATTAATTTATATTTCCTATCATACTTTTGTTGGAATTCATTCTCTTTTACATGCATCTGCCAAAGTATTGGAGTACAATCTTTGCCGTTTATGATTATTAAGATTAGATAGAACAGCTATTTAATCATATAACGTTCCTCAAATGGAGATAAGTACATGAAGCAACCTGTTCGCGTTGCCGTTACTGGCGCTGCTGGTCAAATCGGTTATAGCCTATTATTCCGTATCGCTAGTGGCGAAATGTTAGGTAAAGACCAACCAGTTATTCTGCAATTGTTAGAAGTTCCTTTTGAGAAAGCTCAAGCTGCGCTTAAAGGCGTAATGATGGAATTAGACGACTGTGCTTTCCCATTATTGGCTGGCATGATCGGTACTGATGATCCAAAAGTTGCATTTAAAGATGCTGACTACGCGTTATTGGTTGGTTCACGTCCACGTGGTCCTGGTATGGAACGTGCTGACTTATTGAAAGTGAACGGTGAAATCTTCATCGGTCAAGGTCAAGCACTAAACGAAGTTGCTAGCCGTGACGTTAAAGTACTTGTTGTAGGTAACCCTGCAAATACAAATGCTTACATCGCAATGAAATCTGCTCCAGATCTTCCAGCGAAAAACTTCACAGCAATGTTACGTCTTGACCACAACCGTGCGTTGACTCAAATTGCTCAAAAAGCGGGTGTTGCTGTAGCAGACATCAAAAACATGACTGTTTGGGGTAACCACTCTCCAACGATGTATGCTGACTACCGTTTTGCAACTGTAAACGGCGAAAGCTTAAAAGATAAAATCAACGATGCTGACTGGAACGCGAATGTATTCCTTCCAACTGTTGGTAAACGTGGTGCTGCGATTATCGAAGCGCGTGGTTTGTCTTCAGCTGCTTCAGCTGCGAACGCTGCGATCGACCATATGCGCGATTGGGCTCTTGGCACAAATGGCGAATGGGTAACGATGGGTATTCCTTCTGACGGTTCTTATGGTATTCCTGAAGGCGTAATGTACGGTGTTCCTGTAACTTGCGAAAATGGCGAATACACACGTGTTGAAGGCCTAGAAATCGATGCGTTCAGCCGTGAGCGTATGGACAAAACTCTTCAAGAACTTGAAGAAGAGCGCGCAGCAATTGCTGACATGCTTAAATAATTAAAAACCGATCGGTTCAAGATCTGTTTTGAAAAAGCACTCCATTTGGGGGTGCTTTTTTATATGGGGTGTTTATTGAACAAAAAATAACATGCTGTGATGTAGATACAACTGAGCATAGGTGCCCAAAGGTTTATTCTAAAAGGGCATGATCAGGGCTTGAGGAGAACAATGATGTTTGACCAACAACCGACTTTAGAACTTTTATTTGAACAATTGGGGCTTGATGCGAGTGCGGAAGCAATCGATCAGTTTATTGAAACACACCAACTTACTTCAGACGTTCCATTGCATAAAGCACCCTTTTGGTCAAAAGCACAGCATGATTTCATTATCAGTAATTGGAAAAAAGATGATGAATGGGCAATGGTGGTCGACTTGTTAAATGAACAATTACATACAGAACATACGCTTTCAGGTTCGTGTCATTTATAATCACAAATTGAAACAACAAACCTAGTTTTATGACTAGGTTTTTTTAGAAAATACATATAAGTTAATTCAATAATAATTGACAATAGTATTGATAAGGAGGCCGAGATGCTCAGTCAACATAAACCATCCTTAGAGCTTTTATTTTCGCAACTGGGACTCGCCAATAGTGCGGCTGCCATCGAGTTATATATTCGTACGCATCAACTTCCTGCTCATCAATCTTTACACGACGCACCGTTTTGGAATTCCGCACAACGTGCGCTATTAATCAGTCATTTGGTTCAAGATGATGATTGGGCGATTATGGTTGATGAGCTCAATCAACAGCTACACCTCGATGCTTATAAACTTCAAACTGCCTAAATTAATTTTATGTCGCCGCCATTTGAATACTGGAATTGATCCATAAAAAAACGCCTGATTTCAGGCGTTTTTTTATTTGTAGATTTTAGTGCAATTTACTTTGCATCAGCTTGATAAACCAATCTTCTTGATGAAGGTCAACAAAAGCGGCATGTTCACGCAGTAAAACGAAATCAAACTCGGTGCTTTTCGCATATTTACCAAGCCAGTGTCGCGCCAATGCCGACTCTTTTCGACTGACCGAAGCATAGGCCAAAAACAGGTAAATATCGCCCTGACCATAGCTGGTCAGCGGTTTTAAAATTTGCTGTGTAATCAACGCAAAGCGATCTTCTTTGGTGATTTCAAAGTACAGCATATAAGCCTTTGCAAGGTGCAAAGACAAATTGAGGTACAAAGACAGAGGCATTTCCTCAAACTCAATTCGGCCTTGCTCAAGTAATACCACCGCTTCTTGTAAAAAGTGGACTTGCTCTTGGCGCAGTTGGCTCAGTGTGACTAACTGTAAGCGCAAATCAGCGCGCTCAAGGGCTAATTCAGGGCTATTGCCTTGTAGGTAGAGTTGATCTGTTTCACCAATACGCTGAATAATTTGTTGACTGCTGGCACGCATCGGTTACATCCTCATCAATTGATGTTCAGTATATGAGGATACTTCTTACAATTTAAAGTCTTTTTGCTTGAATCACAGGATTGTACTGTCACTCCGTAACCATCCAGTAATCGATAAACGCTGATGTTTAGCTTCTAAGACCTCATGCAGTAAGTCACTTTGAAACAGCGCAATACGATTCGGTTTGGGTTGTAGCACATGCCAAATGTCATTTTTATCTTGCAGATGAAGTTCACCGCCCCAATCGTCTTGCCAGTCTTCGTGTAAATAATAAACCGTAGAAATCATGCGGCCATTTTTGCCTTGAGGATTATCACGGTGTAGGGCATAAAACTCGCCAGCGTTATAGCAAGCAAAATGTGCTTCGACGTCTCGAATACCAAGATAAAAGGCACGATTTAGTTCCTGACCCAAACTATAAAGGGCTTGAACATGATGATTGGAAATAACGAGCTCGGGATTGAGCCATAAAATGTGATCACTACGGATCTTGCTGAGGACACCGTTTTGAATAGCGGCTTCACGAAAGCGGTTTAAGTTCGAAGTACATTCTGCAATGAGTTGATGTATATAGTCATTAGAGTAGGCGTCATCAATGATGGCAAAACCATGTTGATCTAAATCATCCAGGATTTGATCAACATTCCAAGACTTTGGGAGAAGAACTGCTTCCATTACATTAACCTAAAAAAGACAAAGAAAAGCCACAGTTATTCTAGTGTATGAAAGCAATCTGAACGAAACTATTTTTCATGCTAAAATACTCATTGATTTTAGGAATGATAGAAACATGAATTACCGTCACCACTTCCATGCAGGTAACTTTGCAGATGTCATGAAGCATGTCCTTTTGCTTCAGATTTTGACTCGCCTCAATCAAAAAGATAAACCGTATCGTTATATTGATACGCATGGCGGTGCTGGTAAATATGATTTATCGACTTCAGAAGCACAAAAGTCGGGTGAGTTTTTAAATGGTATTCACCGTTTAGTAAAACTTGATGACTCGATTAAGCGTAATGCACCTGAGGGTGTTCAGCAGTATTTAAAAATTGTTGAAAAAATGCGTGAAGGTTCAGGTAAAGGTGCTTATCCAGGTTCGCCGTGGTTTGCATTGGAAGGCATGCGCGAAATCGACAAAGCCACCATTTTTGAAATGCAGCGTGATGTATTCCAACAGTTGTATTACAACGTTCGTGACAAACGCGCGGGCTTACATGAGCGCGATGCGTATGAAGGGTTATTTGGCGTTATTCCACCCAAAGAAAAACGCGGTTTGGTGATGATTGATCCACCTTACGAAGTGGAGCGTAAAGATTTCCCTCAGTTGGTTGATCTCATAGCGACTGCATATAAAAAATGGCCAACGGGTGTGTTTGCAATTTGGTATCCAATCAAAGACCGCGCCATGATTGACCGTTTTGAAAAGAAAATGATTAAAACCGGTATTCGCCGTCAGTTGATCTGTGAAGTATGTGTTTGGCCAGATGATACCCCAGTGGGCTTAAATGGTTGTGGTCTGTTGGTGATTAACCCACCTTGGAAGTTTTCTGAAGATGCAGATGAAGCGCTACAATGGTTATTCCCGCATTTGCGTATGAGTGAAAATGGTGGTCATGCTGCTGTTCGTTGGTTAGTTGGCGAATAAAGATAGACTATAAGAGAAAAGGCTACATTAGGATCGACAGAGAATGACAAATATAAACAAACCTGAAAGCGAATCTTCACCCCGCAGTACGCCTACTTTTGATGGGATTACTTTCGAGGTGGAAGAAGAAGAGCACACACAGGAAGGTCAAAAAGTAAAACGTCGAGGTATTTATTTGTGGCCGAACCTGATTACAACGGCAGCGTTGTTGTCAGGCTTTTATTCCATTATTGCCAGTATGAATGGCAACTTCCAGCAAGCGATTTATGCCATTTTCTTGGCAGCGTTGTTGGATGGCTTGGACGGTCGCGTTGCACGAGCCATTGGTGCGCAGAGTGCTTTTGGTGAACAGTATGATTCTTTATCTGATCTATTGGCGTTCGGTGTTGCACCCGCTATTTTGATGTATAGCTGGAGTTTGGATTCGCTCGGTCGCATAGGTTTGGCGTGTTGTTTTGTCTACACTGCCTGTGCTGCGTTCCGTCTAGCTCGTTTTAATGTACAAATTGGTGTGGTGGATAAGCGTTACTTTATTGGTGTAGCTAGTCCACTTGCTGCCATTATTATTATTTCATTGGTTTGGGTCGGACTCGATTTCCCAGAAATTTTTGATATTCGTGAGCGGGGTATTCAAGCCATCAGCGCAGCAGTGATTGTGTCTGTCGGACTCCTCATGATTTCGAATATTAAATATTATTCATTTAAAACGGTAGATCGTAAGAGAGTACCTTTTTTTGTCCTTCCTATCGCAGTCTTTATTTTTGCTGCAATGACTTACAATATTCCTGTCGGTATTTTAGTCATTTCCTTGATTTATGCATTATCTGGCTTTGTTACTACGTTTTTAGCACGACGTCAGCACAGCCCATTATGAGTTAATGATATGTAGAAGGAGTATGATATGTGGTTGTTTCAAGATTTTCTCGATCAGTCTAAACAACTTAATCAGGCTCCTTCACGGTCACTTCCTGCTTATCACCCACCCAATAAAAAATATAAAATTATTCATCAAGCTTTAACCATTCCTAATCTTCCAGCACCATTACATTATTTAAATTTTTTGAGCATGATTGGTCAGCCCAATACGCCCATGTTTCGCAATAACAGTGCAATCAGAACTACACCCTTAGATACGGCTACCGTATTGGCCAGCAGTAGTCCACATATGGCAGGACAGCTGAACCGTTATTCAATTTCTGCGGAATGTTTATTTCAAGAAAAAACATTTAAATTTGCCAACAAAGAACAACTCATGGGAACGTTCCCAAAATTTCAAATTCAAAGAAAAGACACAGAATTGAGTTTTGAAATTGAAATTACAACAACGCCGCTGATTTCACATTTCACCAAATTGCGTTTTGGTCTTGCCGAACATTGGTCTGTATTGTGTCGATGTCAGGGAGAAGTTAAATATAAAGAACAGTGCTATGACATTGACCAGTTAGGGGCTTTTGAATACGCGCGCAGTATCGACTTTAGTTATTTACCCTTAGCGTTTTTCACATATCAAGTCATTAATCTGCTGGATCAGCGTCAGTTATTGTTAGAACAAATTCGAGATTCGTTTAATCGAATTGTGCAGTCACGTATCTACATACGTGATTTGCAAAAACAACAAACCCTTATGTTTGATCGGATGGTGCGCTTTCAAGTTCATCGTGTTTATCCTGCTGTGAAAACCCCCAATGGGCAAAAAATGTATTTGCCGCGAGAGTTTGAATGGCATTATCAAGATGAGCATGGACATAACATTCATATTTATGCTCAAAGTCGTGGTGATTTTAAATTTGGTTTAGCTGCGGGTTATGTAGGTAGCTTTAAATATCAACTCAAACTGGATAATTATGAGGAACAGGGCGAAAGTGGTTATTGTGAATATGTGGATTGTCGTGCATTAAAGTGGCAAGAAAAAAAATCGCAAGAAAAAAATCGAAATGAAATTGGAGAAATTGTTCCCTTTTCACTCAAAAAATAAGAAAAAAGCATCATTTTGCTGAATAAATAAACAAGTGGGAGTTTTTTTATAAATAATTGAGTAAAGGGGGTTGTGTTGGTTTGGAAATACTGTAGAATGCACATCCATCGGCGGTGATGTTGATTAAAACTTGTTGAGAAACAAGGATTTAGCCCAAGTGGTAGAATCTGGAAGTCTTGAATAAGTTTAAAAATAATTAACAAAACCAGTTGACTTCTTCTTGAAAGAGAGTAGTATAGCCGACCTAGCTTGCTGATGACGAATCAGCAAGAAGATCATTAAGAGATTATGAAGAACAACTTGTGTGGATTTTTACTGATTGATCGATCGAAAATATTTCATTGATTGATGGTAAGAATTACTCGAAGTTTATTTGAGAAATATTTGTCAGAAAATTGATGAGCCAAGATTTGTAGCCATAAGCTACTAATGATTTTTAACTGAAGAGTTTGATCATGGCTCAGATTGAACGCTGGCGGCAGGCTTAACACATGCAAGTCGAGCGGGGAAGTATAGCTTGCTATACGACCTAGCGGCGGACGGGTGAGTAATGCTTA
>NZ_JAGFEV010000004.1:0-426293 GCF_039655985.1 Acinetobacter sp. BWR-L5
TTATTCAAGACTTCCAGATTCTACCACTTGGGCTAAATCCTTGTTTCTCAACAAGTTTTAATCAACATCACCGCCGATGGATGTGCATTCTACAGTATTTCCAAACCAACACAACCCCCTTTATTCAATTTTTTATAAAAAAACCTCCACTTGTTTATTTATTCAGCAAAATGGCGTTTTTTTACTAACATTTCTTAAAATTTGATTTAACAATGAGCAATAAAGAGCTGTTAAGATAGTTAAAACATTATTTTTTTAATTCACCTGCTGATTATAAAGTTCCGGAACTCTTTTATATGCAACACATTCGCCACTTATGTGCTGGTCTACTCTTTGTAGGCTTTACAACATTTGCATTTGCTGAAGATGTAGCGCCTGCGGCTGCCAGCGAAATAGATACCAGTGCTGATCCGCAAACAGCTCAATCTTCTTCGCTTAAAGAATTAAAGAATATTAAAGCAAAAGATTTAAAAGTAGATGCCAATGCAGCACAACCTGATAATGTAAAAGATCCACTTCAGCCTTTAAATAGACAAATTTTTGCCGTCAATGATGCTTTAGATCGTGCGATCGTTCGCCCAATTGCGGTGGAATATAAAGAAAAGATCCCTTCTCCGATTCGTGACTCTTATAGTGGCTTCCGTAAAAACCTCGGTGAACCTTGGAATGCGGTGAACCAACTTATACAAGGTCGTCCCGGCCGTGCCGCAAAAACTTTAGGTCGATTTACCATTAATACGGTAACTACTTTAGGTTTTGCAGATCCTGCTTCGCGCTTGGGTTTAGAAACTGAAGATGAAAACTTTGGTACGACTCTTGGCTATTGGGGGGTTCCATCTGGCCCATACCTAGTACTTCCTGTTTTTGGGCCAAGTACTTTCCGTGATGGCTTTGGCTTGGTTGTTGATGGCTATGCACGCCCACAAAGATACATTTTAGAAGATGAAGAAGGCCTGTATTGGGCGGAACAGGCTTTACGTGGTATTGATGTGCGATCACAACTGATTGATATTGAAGGTGCGATTCAAGGCGACAAATACTCCTCAATTCGTGATATTTATTTACAACGTAAAAACTTCATTATTGCTGAGAAAAAAGGCCAAGAATCTGAAGGGATGTTTATTGATGATGTCGGTGATGATGATTCATCTAGCTCTCCATCAACCAATGAATCACATCAAATGTTAGATACCGAATAACAATGTATTGCAGCTAGAGTTGAATTTTTTTTCTCTAGCTGTAATTTGCTTGTTATAGTAAAGCAATAGCTTAATGCTAAGGATAAGCCATTTTTTTTATGTATTTCATTCAACCTTCTCGCCATATTCCATATTTAGAACAGGTGCTAGACACACTACCAAGTGTGCAAATGATTCGCATAGAAGACATTGATCTTTATGACCCGACTATTATTGCTATTGCCGATATCCAAGATTATTTAGATTATAAATGGACACTTCCCACCATTGTCCTTGCCTTTGAAAATGAAGGTAGTGCTTTAGCCCAAGCTTGGGAACTCGGTGCTTTAGCAGGTTGGATGTGGAATAAACTGCCCAGTAACCCACAGCAATCCTTACTCAAAATTGATGCTCAATATAAGCGTAATCAAGACAGTCGCGATCTGCCTTCCGCAGCAGAGTTACAAAAGCGACTTTTACCAAACCCTATAGAACTCCAAAACTACACCGTTGAAACGTTTTTTCAACCTTCTGCTTATTTGTCCGGAGACTGGTTTGATTATTGGAAAATTAGCGATAAAGAAGTGATGTTCTATTTGGCTGATGTATCCGGTCATGGGGTCACCAGTAGCTTATTAACCTCTTGGATGGCTGCTTTTCATGGTCGTGCCAAAACACCGCGTGGGTTAATTAAGAAACTCAATGGCATGTTGGTTCAAGAGAATATTGAAAAGCACATCACCATGATTGCAGGGATTTTAAACCTCGAAACACATCAACTTCGCTGGTCGAGTGCAGGACATTACCCCCCCGCAATTATCTTTGAGCCAAATCAAGCTCCTAAAATATTACATACCAGTAGTTTTCCTTTAGGCCTTACTGAAGAACTAGAAGTTGAAGAGCATGAATGTGTACTCAACCGTCATGCCCGCTTCATTATTTGTTCCGATGGCGCACTCGAACCCTTCAATGGCGGACTGAATGATCAGTTCACACAATTGGTGTATCATTTGCAAAATCAATCCTTTGAAGCACCAGAGCATGTTGCAGACGATATTGCCATTTTAAGTTTACGTCGAATGAATTAATTAAATTATCAATAACTTATTACAATATCCTATCTTCTAAGACTGTTAGATACTTGAGTAAGTATTTGCCCTATGGGATAATTTCCTATCCTTCTCTGCAAATGGCATTTATATGTCAACAGGTCATGTTGAATATGCAAGCTTGAATGGAACGCATATTTTTAAGCTTATTGGCGAAGTGCGTGCCCAATCTTGTATCAGTCTAGACAAACTTTTAAACCGTATTGAACAACAGTCAAATGTTGTTGGTGCAATCGTAGATTTAACCCAAACTACATTCATCGACAGCACTGTGTTAGGCATTTTGGCAAAGTTAGGCTTAAAGCTTAAACAGATCCATAATATCCAAGCTGTCATGTTGTCCACCAACTCTGATATCACTACCTTAGCCAACAGCATGGGGCTAGGGCAGGTTTTTGTGATTTTAAACTACTGCGGCGATCCAAACGTTTGTACCCTCGAACTGATGGAAGAGCACATTACACATCGTAATATGTTAAACACCGTACTAGATGCACATAAAACTTTGATGGAACTGAATCAAAGTAATCAAAATATGTTTGAACCTTTGGTCAAACAGTTGCAAAAAGAACAAGACAGCCTCGACCAAGTGTCACAGCAACAAAACGCATAACAACAAATTTTGTAGGCCCATTTATGACTTTACTTTCTGTTGTACAGATGAACTCTCAAAATGACATTGAAGCAAACTTCCTTGTCATTGAGTCTCTCATTCAACAAAGTAAAGCAAATGGTGCTGAACTTATTGTGTTCCCCGAAAACTTCGTTTGTTTTGCCGCAGGCAAACAACGTGAGACCGCAGCACAGTTTGAAGACATTCAAAAGCGTTTAGAAAATCTTGCCCATCAATATCAGATCTGGATCGTCGCGGGTACCCTCCCATGTCCGTTCCGTCCAGATGGTTCTGTTATTGAAGATGGTCGTGTTCGTACAGTCAGTCTTTGCATCAGCCCTGAACGTACTGAAGCACGTTATGACAAAATTCATTTGTTTGACGTACAAGTTGGCGATGCTGTGGGTGGCTACCAAGAATCGAAGTTTTTTGAACCTGGTACAGAGGTCGTTGTGGCAAAAACACCTTTTGGTAATATTGGCTTGATGGTTTGCTATGACTTACGCTTTCCTGAATTGGCTTTAACTTTACGCGCGCGCGGTGCAAATATTTTGACTGCACCCGCTGCGTTTACCTACACCACAGGGCAAATGCACTGGCAGTTATTATTACAAGCCCGTGCGATGGACAGTCAATGTCAGGTTTTAGGCGCCGCACAACAAGGCTGGCATGGTGAAAAGAGACAAACTTGGGGACATGCAGCGGCAACCAATAGCCGTGGTCAAGTTTTGGATTTGATTCTTAACCCGGGCGCACAGTTGATTACGGTTCCTTTTGACTTGGCAGAACAAGCTCAAATTCGTGAAAGTATGCCGTTGATGCAACACCGAAAATTAGTGCAGTTTTAATCAAGCCGCGATCATTTAAGATAACGTCAGTCTTCGCACAAAAACTTCATATTGATTTGCTGCTCTTGCATTGAGTAGATCTAGCTCTCATAAAATACATGACTCTATTTATCTTTAAAAATTAATAATCCCTCAAATCCCTCTCAGTTTTCATTCACATCGACAAGCCCCGATTGCGAATGTTAAAAAACAATAATAGGATTCTATACCATTGATTTTTAATTAACTAAACCCTCAATTTAAACGCAAGCATACTCTGTATAAATTTACAAAAACACTGCTTATTCTTTCTGCAATTTAGGACAGGATAAGAACTCAAATACAATATTCTGGGAATCACAATGTCTTTAGAAAAAGTAGTTTATACAGCACATGCTAAAGCGACAGGTGGCCGTGATGGTCGCGCAACCTCTTCTGATGGAATTTTAGATGTAAAACTCACCGTTCCTAAAGAAATGGGCGGCGCAGGTGGTGGAACGAACCCTGAACAGCTTTTTGCCGCAGGTTATTCTGCATGTTTTCTAGGTGCAATGAAGTTTGTTGCTAACCGTGACCAATTAAAAATTACACCTGATGTTTATATCGAAGGTGATGTAGGTATTGGCCCGATTCCAACAGGCTTTGGTATTCAAGTGACCTTGAACATTCATTTAGAAGGTTTAGAGCAAGCAGAAGCGCAAAAATTAGTGGATGCAGCACATATCGTTTGCCCTTATTCAAATGCAACACGTGGCAATATTGATGTGACATTGAATGTAATTGTTTAAGTCACCTCTTCTATCCTAAAGCCATAGCTTTGGGATAGAGATTTCATAACTTACAAGGGTTTGGAAATATCTTTTTAAATTTCTTTTGATCATCGATTTCATCTGCCAGCAAAATCAAATTTCCTTTTTGATCAAAATAAGAAGTGCCTTGAAACACAGTGTATTGGGCAATATCAAAAATAGGGACATTTTGAAAAATAGGGTGCTGAGTACTGATCAAAGTATGTCTTTTTTTCGAATTTAATTGGCGAGCTGTGATTTTATTGTGTTTAGAATCAGTTTCAATTAAACAATTACTCTTCGTATCAATAGCGATAAATTCTTGAGTCGCATCATCTTCTTGTTTATTTCTCGATAGAAAACTATGAGCCTGACATGGACTACCACATGACATTTGAACATGATAATAATTTTGATTTAAACGCTCAATATTTGGTGATTTCATACCGCCATAAACTTTTTCTTTCTTGCCATGGGTGCTTCTAATGACATCACAAGACCACTCCATTTCATCATGGCATTGTTTATAAACATTAAAAGTTTCATCTTTTGCAAAGCTGAGTGGAGTAAAAATACTCATACCACTCAGCACACCAAACAAGGCTAAGGATTTATTCATCATTATAAAGTTCTTTATTTTCATTCTAAAAGTAAAACGAAATCTGTTATGAAACACATCAGGTAATTTCAGGATAATACAACTACACACATAATCCGTATCCACTACTCGATATTCTATTATTCAGCAGCATCATTGGTCACACGCAATACTTCTTCCAGTGTGGTTTTCCCCGCCAATACTTTACGCAAACCATCATCACGAATAGAACCTGAGTGTTGTCTTGCATAACTTTCTAGCTCAAACTCAGCTGCATTGCCATGAACTAAACGGCGCATCTGATCGTCCACAGCAACAATTTCATAAATTGCCGTCCGCCCCGTAAAACCCGTATGTGAACAACGTTCACAGCCATTCGGTTGAGGTAACTGAAGTTCTACTTTTGGGTTCAAATGCTGAAACAGTTGTGTTTCAAAAGTATCGGCATCATGCCAAATGGAACAATGGCTACATAAGGTTCGCACTAAACGCTGTGCAATCACACCAATCAAAGAACTCGACAGTAAAAATGGTTCAATGCCCATATCTTTTAAGCGGGTCACCGCACCAATGGCCGTATTGGTATGCAGTGTAGATAAAACCAAATGCCCTGTGAGCGATGCTTGTACCGCAATTTCAGCCGTTTCCAAGTCACGTATTTCACCGACCATGACTACATCAGGGTCTTGTCGTAGCATGGCCTTTAAGGCTCTCGCAAAAGTCATATCGACTTTGGTGTTGACTTGTGTCTGTCCAATCCCTTCCAGTTGATATTCAATCGGGTCTTCTGCGGTCAAAATATTTTTCGATCCGTCATTGAGGTCCGAAAGTGCTGCATAAAGCGTTGTGGTTTTACCCGAACCTGTCGGTCCTGTGACCAAAATAATGCCGTGTGGGCGATGCACTAATTGAGTCAAGCGTTCATAGTCAGATTTCAATAAACCCAAATGGGTCATGTTCAAACGACCGGCTTGTTTATCTAATAAACGCATCACCACACGTTCGCCATGTGATGATGGCAAAGTCGATACACGCACATCCACTTCACGCCCGGCTAAACGCAGTGAAATACGCCCGTCTTGCGGAATCCGTTTTTCTGCAATATCCAGTTTTGCCATAACTTTAATACGAGACACCAACAGCGGTGCTAGTTCACGGCGTGGCTGCACAATTTCACGTAATTGCCCATCGACACGTAAACGCACCGATAGTTTCTTTTCAAAGGCTTCAATATGAATATCGGATGCGCCAACACGAATGGCTTCAGACAATAATGCATTAATCAAACGAACAATTGGGGCATCATCTTCTTGGTCCATCAGATCTTCAGCTTCAGGCACTTGGTCAGCCAAGCTGAGTAAATCGGGATGATCTTCTAAACCTGCGGCCACTTGTTGTGATTCGCCACTGTCCCCTGCATAGCTACTGCTTAAAAGCTGATGAAATTCTTCATCACTACACAGTTGATGTTGTGCTGCCACACCTAAAAAACGACGCGCCTCTTGCAAAGCCAACAACGGCGTACTTTCACGGCGCACAATAAAGGCTTGATCACCTTCGTAACGCAACAGCACGCCATGACGCTTCGCAAAACTATAGGGAATTTGTAATTGTTTAAGCACTTGCATCTTAAAATTATAATAATGATGAAAAATATTATTTTGAGTGTACTCTAAGCATATGACAGCGTGAAGTCTGTTTTTCACTGATTTGCAATATAAGGAAATGTGCTGTTGCCTAATATGAATGAACTGTTTGAATCGGATAGCCCCAATTTAAAATGGTGGGGGGAATACAACTTTGAGTTGAATCAAGCTCGTGCGTGGCAGTTCGGCTCATTACTTTTTCGCCTCACCCGCGGTCTACAAGAATGGCGTTTAGAGTTTCATCGTCCTCAAGTTCAGTATGACTATGAGCAAAAATGGCATGCGATAGAAGACCCACATTTCGCCTTTCCGCAACCGGTTGAAATTAAACGCTACATGTTTAAAAACACTCACCATACAATTCAACTGATGCCACGTTTGGCCGATCGTTCAGTGGTAATTAAACCTGTCGACCCGATTTATATTCCAGCTGGTCAGCGCGGGACGCTGTATATCAGCACTCCGTTATGGATTTCGGGTTTTATTGAAGGTCAGCGCGATCCCCTATTTGATATTCCTGTGATTTTACCCAAAGAAACTTGGTTTGGGCCAAACCACCGTACAGGTGAAATTGCCTACGCTACAGCTGTCGATGGTCGAACTGAATTGCATCAACTCAAACCACGTGCATTTCGTGCAGTGACTCCCATTGAGTTCCACAATACCAGCCATTTACAACTGCGTTTTGACCGCATGAACGTGCCTGTTTCAGCCCTGCCTTTATTTTATAGTGAAAGTACGGATCGACTTTGGACATCACAAATTAAAGTCTTGCATGAAGGTGCCGATCGGCCACCGAGAATCCGTATCGAAAATCGTACGCCTCCGCATGCAGGCAAAGTGATTTATGTGCATCCACCTCGCTCTTCGGCGAGTGCGTTATTTAATATGTTTGATTCATTCTTCTAAGGGGGAAATATGCCAAACTCAAATATTCCCCAAGAAATTACCAGTAGCCTAAAAGGCATTTTCACCAACATCAATACAGAACGATTAACGGAAATCTTAATTGCCTTAGTGCTGTGTTTTGTTGGGTTTCTCTTGGCACGTCTGGTTTCAAATACCTTTATCCGAACCATTGGAACCAAGTTTAACGCCCACCAACGGCTGGTCTGGCGTCGTGGTATTTTTTACTTTATTTTCCTAATTTTTGTGATGGCCAGCCTCAAAGAAGCTGGTTTTAAACTGAGTGTATTTTTAGGCGCCGCAGGTATTTTGACGGTTGCTTTGGGTTTTGCCTCACAAACCTCAGCATCCAACTTAATTAGTGGATTGTTCCTGATTGGTGAAGGTTCTTTTGAAATTGGCGACACCATTTCAATCACCCTTATTCGTGGCAATACCATTGAAGGTGAAGTCATTTCAATTGACCTCCTCTCGGTTAAGTTACTCACTCAGGACAACATTTATGTACGACTGCCGAATGAACAACTGATTCGAGCGCCTGTTCATAACCTCTCTAAGTTCCCAATACGGCGTATTCCCATCACCCTAGCGATCAACTTTCATGAGAACATCATTAAAGTACGTGAAGTGCTGATTGATGTCGCCAATAAATATCCTTTGGTGCTTGCAGACCCGAAACCTGCCGTCACCGTCACCGCCTTTCGTGAGTCTTCGATTGAATTATTGTTTGCCGTATGGTGTCAGCAAGAACACTTTTTGCAAGTACGCGATGAAATGCAGGAACGTATTCGCAATGGTTTCTTGGATAACCAAATCGAAATTCCTGTGCCGAAAATGGGCTTTGTCGATCATCCGCTTTCGCGTCCTTTATCCAATGAAGAAATTGATCAATATGCCAATGCGCAAGCCTTGAAACGAGAACCGAATATCAAATAAATCGCCTCAGCTCCTTATGATCCCTGCAGACATAAGGAGCTGAACTTGTTTAATTGGTCTTTTCCTCAAGTTCCGGCATCGGCGCAATATACGCAATTACCAACATCACCAAACCCGCGCCTAAAAATGAAATCACTCGAGTGAGTGTCCCAATGTGAGATAAGTCAAACAAGACCAATTTCAGCGTCACAAGAACTAAAATACAGCCGCCGAAAATCCACAATGAACGCAAGTTGCGTTTGGTTGCCGTCAGCATGCAAATGAACGCCAAACTGACCCAAAGCAAAGTAAAGCTCAGTTGCACCAAAGCGTTTTCCCACATTTCCCAGTCATTATAGGGTGTGAGGAAGTAGACATGCAGCGCACGTAGCACCACATAACTACTGAGCCAAAGTAGACTCGACATCATCAAAATGGCACCCAGACTTTTTTCCAAACCCGCTTTCATTTGTAAATTCAGCATCCAAATGAAACCGATCAGCATCGCAATACTGACCAAGTCAAATGGGTTGAAAATGGGTAACCAGTACCCTGCAAAAGCTTGTTGGCTAAAGATCTGAGAACACACGATCCAAAACAACATGAGCACTAAGGTATTGCGTGCTTGCCAAAACTGTCTCCATCGCGTTTGAGTCGGTTGTGTATAGCACCATGCAGCAAAGACCAGCGGTAAAATGACCATGCTCAGATACGGCATACTTGGAATGAGAGTTAAGCTGGTGAGCGCCAAACTCAGTAAAGCACCCAAACTCACCCACTCCTGCTCATCCTCTACGCCCTGTAACGGGCGCAACCACAGCAACGTGAGTAATCCACTCGTTAAAGCAAACAGTAGGCGATCTAAACCAGACGACCACATAATGATGCCATCATGGCTCAAGCCCACCAAGAAAATAAAGGCAACTGCATACAGCGGAATCAGGCCAATCCATTTGGGTAATAGCCATGACCAACTGGCTTTACGGTAGAGCAGCCATTCATTCAGTACTGTATATAAAAGCACGATGATCAGTAGCGCCATCGTCACCTGACTTTTACTGTCGATTTCATCCAAAAGTAAAATAAACAACATGCTGGTTGCTGAAAGTAGTTGTAAGCAAAAAAAGGCAATGGTGGCAAAAGACAACTGTTGTCTAAAGCGCTCTACACTGTTGGCAACGGCAACCACTGCAAAATAACTCAGACACAGCGCCCAATAGACTTCCGTTGGAAAACGATTGAGCTCCACCACATAATACAGACTTGAGAGCCCTGCCACGGCCAATAAGCCCATCGCCAAATAACGACTCAGAGCGGAATTTCGATATAAGGCATACATAAAGATCAGTGCACCCTCAACACTCCACCCCACCACACCCCACTGATCAGGCAGTAAAATAGGGGGAATCAATGCCAAGAAGACCAAAGTCAGACTGAGATAACTTTGCGCAATCAGCTCAATACTATGGGCTCTTTTTAGCAGTTGATAAAGCATGGCATAGAGCGCTGCAAAGCCTAGACTAAAGCCTGCCTGCCAAATCGTTTCCTCAAAATACATCACATACAAAAAAGCAAAAGCAACAATGGGTGCAGCAAAAATCAAAGCCACATCCAAAATCGGTTTTAACTTAAACTGAGTTAAGTCCTCACGCGCCAACAGTTGACTATAACGAAAACTCAACCAAATAAAGACCGCACTATGTGCCAAAACCAACACGGCCAGCATGTCTCGCTCTGACGCTTTACCCTGGTAAAAGGCATAAGTGCCGGCTACGACCACCGTCATTAAAAAAGCAATTTGGTTGAGGACTTTCCACGGCCTGAACGTGCTTAAAACCGCGACCGCAATATTGATGACCAAATAATAGGCCACCAGCTCTATCGCAGTGGCATTCCGTACAGGCAAAGTAAAAGGCGCCAAATAAGCAATGATCATCGCCATCAACGCCAGCTCAATCGACTGCTGTTTTAAACTAAGCCAAAGTGTAACCGCCATCACCACCACAAAGTACAGACTTGCAATCGCTAAACTTGCAATCACACCATTGTAGTAAGCAAAAAACAAAGTCAAAAATAAGCCTGACAGTCCAAGTGCTTCCAAAGCCAAAGCAAAACTGCGGTTTTTGTGCCGAAGCACATAACCAAAGATCACAACGCCCACACTTACCGCAGCAACGAGGCTCAGCTTTACCGCGAGACTCAACTGCCAATGTTCGGTGGCAAAGCGTAATAATAAAATAAGCCCTATCAGCAGTATCACAATCGCAACTTTTAAGACAGGATTGCCCTGCCAAAGCCAGCGTTTCACTTGCTCACTTAGACTTAAATCATCTGTGTTGTTTAGAGTAGTGGGTAAAGAGGGAGCGTTTTCAGATTCTAGGATTCGGTCGGATATCGCCTGATGTGGCTGTGCTTGCACGGATAACAATAAATATTCTAGGCGACGTAACCAACGAAAGAAAAAGAACAGCCAGCCACTGATCCCCAATCCAATGAGTCCGCCCCATTGCCCCACCATGCCAATTAAAATAACGAAAGCAGCAAGATAAAGAGGGACCTTTGACGTTGGCTGGAAAGCAACGCCCCGTTGTTCCGCTAACCTCGCACTGGGGTGTTCAATGCTATCAACATAGTGCATAACACTCATGATCAAAGCAATTCCACACAATGCACTCAACAGCGGTACGGCCAGAAACCATGCTGCAATAGCAACAATCGTGAGCCCCATTAACCACATCATGCGAATTTCACGCTGTCCAGTTTGCATCCGTTCTCGATCTCTTTTTCTCATCTTCAAATAATACATCAGCTTGTAGTACATCTTTAAGCGCATAACCGTAACCATCTATGCCAATCGGTACATCAATACACTTTGTTCTGCGTCAAAATCACGTACAATAAACAGGTTATTTGGATAAGGAATCTTGCAATGCCACCATTTGTCTTGGTCGATGGCTCATACTTTTTATTTCGTGCTTTTCATGCTTTGCCACCGCTCACCACGTCAACTGGCTTACATACCAATGCAATTCGTGGGGCAATTTCTGCCATCCAAAAACTGATGCGTCGTACCCAGCCAACACATATGGCGGTCATTTTTGATACGCCAGAACCAACTTTTCGTCATGTGCTATCGCCGATTTATAAAGGTGACCGCCCAAGTATGCCTGAGGAGTTATCAGAGCAAATTCCGTACTTGCATGCCTTAATTCGTGCTTTGGGTATCCCCTTGTACATGCTCCCAGGTGCCGAAGCAGATGACATCATCGGGACTTTAGCCAAACGTGCGGAAGCCGCGGGACAGCAAGTGCTGATTTCCACAGGCGATAAAGACATGGCACAGTTGGTGACCGATAAAGTCACACTAGAAGACAGCTTTAAAGACAAGCCGATGGATGTAAATGGCGTGTTTGAAAAGTTTGGGGTGTGGCCAAACCAAATTATTGACTATCTGACTTTAATGGGCGATGCCTCTGACGGCATTATGGGTGTTCCGGGTGTCGGGGCTAAAACCGCAGCAAAACTATTAACAGAATATGGCTCGATTGGTGGCATTTTAGAAAATGTCGATAAAATTAAAGGCAAAGTCGGTCAAAACATCAAAGAACATGCCGATGGAATTGCTCTAGATCACCAATTGGCAAGTATTGTCTGTGACTTAGAGACAGGATTGACCTTTGACGATCTTAAACTCCAAGATCCGAATACCGAAGCCTTGCGTTCACTGTATACCGAGCTTGAATTCCGCCAGCAGTTACAATCGCTCGATCATCCAAACAATCCGAATAGCGCAACCTACAAACAAGCGACGCAACACATTGCCAAATCAGCGCAGTCTGAAACTGTCATCAATACAGAAGATCAGGCCGTTCAAAGCAGTGTCGATGACCAACTGGGTCAAGCGAATTACCATACTGTGCTCAGTGCAGAACAGTGGACTCAATTATTCAAACGTTTAAATACAGAAAAACGCTTTGCCTTTGATACCGAAACCACCAGTTTAGACTATCGCGTAGCGCAAATTGTTGGTTTCTCGGTCGCGTTCGATGCGCAAGATGCGTATTACGTTCCACTTGCGCATGATTATGAAAATGCACCTGCGCAGTTAGATCGTGAACAGATCTTGGCGCAAATTAAACCTATTTTAGAAGATGGGTCGGTTCAGAAAATCGGTCATCATTTGAAATACGATGCACATGTCTTAGAAAATCATGGCATTGAGCTAAAAGGCTGGTATTTCGATACCATGTTGGCATCTTATGTACTCAATGCTGTGGCGACTCGTCACGGGATGGATGATGTTTCACGCCTCTACCTCAGCCACTTAACCACCACTTTTGAACAGGTGGCGGGTAAAGGCGCAAAACAGAAAACCTTTAACCAAATTGAGATCGAAACCGCCGCACACTATGCGGCTGAAGATGCACACGTGACCTATCGCCTGTTTGAAGTGCTCGATGCCAAACTACAAAAGCATCCCGAACTGGTCAATATTTTGCACAATGTCGAAATGCCAGTTGCCCGCGTCCTGACCATCATGGAAGAAAACGGCATTGAGCTCGACTTAGGCTTCCTTGACCAACTCGGTGTTGAGTTTGCCAATACCATGGCCAATCTTGAAAGCCAAATTACCGAACTGGCAGGACAAAGTTTCAATGTCGGCTCGCCGAAGCAAGTCGGTGAAATTCTGTTTGATAAACTCGGACTTAAGGGCGGCAAAAAAACCGCAACGGGTCAGTACAGTACCTCTGAAAGTGTTTTAGAAAAGATTGACCACCCGATTACCGAGCTGATTTTGGACTATCGCGGTTTATCCAAACTAAAAAGCACCTATACCGATGGCTTATTAAAACAAGCCAACAGTGATACCCATCGTGTGCATACCAGTTACCACCAAGCACTGACCGCAACTGGTCGTTTGTCTTCGACCGATCCCAACTTACAGAACATTCCTGTGCGCGAGGAAATTGGACGCCAAATTCGTAAAGCCTTTATTGCACCACAAGGTCGCGTGATCTTGGCAGCCGATTATTCACAAATTGAACTGCGTTTAATGGCGCATTTCTCCCAAGATGAAGCCTTG
The DNA here is from genome assembly GCF_039655985.1 of Acinetobacter sp. BWR-L5. Classification (NCBI taxonomy): domain Bacteria; kingdom Pseudomonadati; phylum Pseudomonadota; class Gammaproteobacteria; order Moraxellales; family Moraxellaceae; genus Acinetobacter; species Acinetobacter sp. BWR-L5. The sequence goes on from NZ_JAGFEV010000004.1 coordinate 13,664, forward strand.
GTCGATGCTTTTAATCATGGGCAAGATGTACACCGTCGTACAGCAGCTGAGGTCTTAGGTGTTGCACTTGAAGATGTCACTTCAGACCAACGTCGTCAGGCCAAAGCCGTCAATTTCGGTCTACTCTACGGCATGTCTGAGTTTGGCTTAACCCGTCAACTCGGTTTTAGCCGTGAAGAATCGCGTGGCTATATTGCAAAATACTTCCAACGTTATCCGGGCGTGCTCGACTATATGGAACGTACCCGCCAAATTGCACGTGAACAAGGTTTTGTCGAAACCATTTTAGGCCGTCGCTTGTATACGCCCGATATTATGGCAAGCAATAAAATGATCAAACAAGCGGCTGAACGTGCCGCAATTAATGCACCGCTGCAAGGTTCTGCTGCGGACATTATTAAAATGGCGATGATTGCTGTTGATCAAATGCTGCCTAAAGATCAAGCCAAAATGCTACTTCAAGTACACGATGAATTAGTCTTTGAAGTCGATGAAAGTATTGCAGATGAACTGGCTTCGAAACTGGCAGACGTGATGCAGTCCGTCTTGCAAATTTCTGTGCCATTGTTGGTTGAAGTCGGCAAAGGTCGAAACTGGGATGAAGCCCACTAAAACATTTGCACCTTCCTCCTCCCAGGAGTAAGGCTGGTATGGAGGTCATTTGCCTCCTAGAAGAAATATCAACGTCTTCACCTAAAAATTTCAACCACAAAAAAAGGACTCGCAATCGAGTCCTTTTTTATATCGCTACAATCTTATAAACCAGTGAGCAGGACAATCGCCACTTCATTCATAATCATTTCAGCAATATACAACGCCAAGAACGCTACGATTGGAGAAAGATCAATCATCCCCATATTGGGCAATAAACGACGAAACGGTGCCAATAATGGTTCTGCAAGTTCTTGAATCACTTCGATATAAGGCGAGCGTGATTGCGTAAACATCACCACCCAACTTAAAATAATCGTTGCAAAAATCAGGTAACGACAGAAACGAATCAAGTCCTGAATCATGGTCACAAAAGTTAAAATGACCAAATGTACAGGACTATTCGGCATCGCTCCAGAGAGATACATGACGCCAAAAATTTTCAGTAAATACAATAAAACCAAAAGCACTAAAGCCGCTAAGTTAACGCGGCCTTTCGCTACATTTGGAAAAATACGACCAAACATATCCACAATTTTTGTGGCTTTTACGGTCGACATCACCACTGGGTTATAAAAGTTAACCGCTGCCAACTGCATGAGAAAGCGGAAGAACACCAGTAAAATTGCAACGTTAATAATGATGCCAAAAATTAGCGCAGAGTTTGCACCCATACTTGAACTTTCCTAAATAAAACGGTTATTTGCTACTTTCACTCAGCTCTTGAGCAAGTTCCTGACTGCGCTTTTGAGCAGCAGCCAATGCAGCTTGGATATTTTGTGAAATTTGTGCACGATCAAACACTTCAAGTGCCGCTTGGGTTGTGCCATTCGGCGAAGTGACATTTTTACGCAATTCAGCTGGTGTATTTGAGCTCGTGATTGCCATTTGTGCTGCACCCAAAGCAGTTTGCAACGTCAATGCCGTTGCCACTTTTTCATCTAGACCGAGGTTTTTACCTGCACGGATCATGCTTTCCATCATGTAGAAAAAATACGCAGGACCTGAACCAGACACCGCCGTCACAGCATCAATTTGCGCTTCCTCGCCTACCCATAAGGTCAAGCCTGTTGCAGCAAGTACTTGGCTCGCCAAATCACGGTCTTCTTTATCTACAGCCTCAGTGGCATATAAACCATGCGCACCTGTTTGTACTAAAGCAGGCGTATTTGGCATAACACGAACAATACGATTACTGCCAGCTAATGCAGCAATCGTGGCAATTTCAGCACCCGCAACAATCGAAATAATCAACTTACCGTCAAATAAACCGTTTAATGGCTTTAAAACATTGGCTAAAACTTGAGGTTTAACCGCTAAGACCACGACATCAGCTTCACGAATAGCAGATGCGTTGTCCTCAGTCACCACCAAGTCTTTTTCAGCCAATAAATGACGAACTTGTTCAACAGGATCAGAAACCGTAATGCGAGTTGAAGGTAAACCACGTGAAATCAAGCCACCAATGAGGGCTTGAGCCATGTTACCACCGCCGATAAAACAAATATTACGATTCAACACTGCGCTCATGATTATTTCTCTATCCTGAATTTTTTAACTAAGCGATTAAATTTGGTTGCCATCCACCCGCTTCACAATAAGCCGACTCGACCAACCAAAATCCTTTAGGCGTAAAAACACCAAGCATAACATTATCTATGCTTAATATTTGTATTGTATGACGTTGCCACGGAAAAATTTGTGCGCTCTGAATGGCTTTTTTCAACGGCCAAGCCCCAACACGCCCATACAAATGCAATTTTTCCCCACCTAAGCGCGGTTTTATCTGTAAAGGCTGCTCCAATAATGCAGAAGACAGTCCATATTTTTGTGTTTCAATCCGATATTGCCCTGAAGCCAATGCATAAGCTTGATCTAAACTAAAACGCTGCTCAATTGACTCAATCGTCTGGAATTGTTCCGCCAAATACTCTGCTTTACTGACACGAAAGAGCTGTTGTTGATAGCGCACATAATAATATTGGTTCCAGTGCAATGCGGCTTGGGCATCCACTTTGGATTCAATCACTTCATCAAACAAGCGTTGCACCATATCAAAAGCGGGGCGATATAAATCCTCACCTTTCATCCAAGCGGACAACAACTGTCGCTGTCTCGGTGCAGATAATTGACGAAATGGGGTTAAATTTAAAACCGCAGCATTCCCGCAACTGGCCCAATCTTGTGTCAACACATCAGCCAAAATCGTTTCGGCATCTTGCATCAAATAACTGGTGCGTGCCAAAGCTTGCTGCATTTTCGGAAAGCGTTTTTCTAAGATTGGCCACAATTCAGCTCGGCACCATGCCCGATCATAACTGGTATCAAAATTGGTTTGGTCTTGAATATTTCTTAGCTGCATCTCAGCGGCCCACAGCTCAATTTGCTGTCTGGACAAAGCCAATAGAGGGCGCCAAATTGTAAATTTCTCTCGTATATCGATGCTTTGCATGGCAGCAAGTCCATGAATCCCCGCACCAGAGAGTAATCGGAGTAAAACGGTTTCGGCTTGATCTTGTTGATGATGGGCGAGAACTAAAATTTCATTGGCAAGAAGATGCTTCTGAAAGGCCGCATAACGTGCACTACGCGCTTGGCTTTCTACATTGCCTGTATCAACATCCACCGCTTGAATCACACATGGGACATCCAAGACATAGCATTGTTCTTGAACAAAGCTGCCCCACTGCGGACTGACATCCTGCAATTGATGATCAATATAGATAGCGCGAATGCGCTTGGGAAATAAATGAGACATCAAATGGAGTAGCAGCATGGAATCCATGCCACCACTACATCCGATTAAAAAATGAGGCTGTTCAGGCGTATCCTGAAACTCAGTTAAGACACTAGCCCTAAATTGTCGCTGCCAAACTTCATTAAACGTTGGTAACGTGCTTCGCATCGTTCATTCGCATCCATTGGTTGCAACTCAGCCAATGCATCTTTTAAAACGGTTTTTAAAGCATGCATGACTTGTTCTGGGTTGAGATGAGCGCCTTCACCTTCATCGACCACATATTCAACAATACCAATTTTCTGTAATTTTTCAGCAGTCAAGGCCAAAGCTTCGCTGGCTTGCTCTGCTTTTTCAGCTGTTTTCCATAAAATAGATGCACAGCCTTCAGGCGAAATGACCGAATAAATACTATGGGATAACATCACCACACGGTCAGCCACACCAATACCCAGTGCACCACCTGAACCGCCTTCACCGAGTACGGTTGCAATGACAGGCACTTTCAAGCTTGAAAGTTGTGCCAAAGACGTTGCAATTGCTTCAGCCTGACCACGTTCTTCTGCACCCACACCTGGATATGCACCCATGGTGTCAATAAATGTAAAGACGGGTAGATTAAAACGTTCAGCCATATCGAGTAAACGTTGTGATTTACGGTAACCTTCTGGGTTACTCATACCAAAGTTATGTTGTAACTTTTCACGCGTACTACGACCACGGTGTTGACCCACAATCATGACTGGCTGACCATCAAAGCGAGCTAATCCACCGATCATTGCACCATCATCACCAAATAAGCGATCACCATGCAAAGCATCAAATTCGGTAAAAATTTCACTCACATAATCTAAAAATTGCGGACGCTCAGGATGACGTGCAATTTGAACCGTCGTCCATGCTTTGGATTGCGCAGCTTTATTCTTCATAGCTCAACCATAAATCCCTAATTGACCAATTTATTCATCGACAAATTGTTCTGATTGGATATCCAGCTCAACATCCCAATGCTTAAATTGCGCTTGCTCATCATGCAAGTCTGCAACCAACAAAGGCCATTGCGCGGCATTACCAGAAACACTCAGCTGCCATTGTTGCGCATTGCCTACTGTTAATTCAATGGCAGGAAGCATCTGATCGCTACGACTATGATTCAGTAAAACTGCGAGGCGAAGTAACAAACACAGATAGACTAATTTGTTGCCGCCAACCTTCATCACATCGACACGCGCGTCACTGCGCAGCTTACGACGGTGATGGGCCACCAAATGCGACAGATGGTTTTGATCAATTTGCGAGAATCCCGCAATGTCAGAATGTTGCAATAAATATGCACCATGACGATGGTAGCCGGCATGACTAATCGCTAAACCAATTTCATGCAGATAAGCTGCACGACGCAGTAAATCACTGTCTTCTGTGGTTAATTTCAATGAATCCGCCACACCATCGAACAAATGCTGAGCCATATTCACGACTCGTTCAGCTTGTTTTGGATCGGCGTTATAACGGCCCATTAACGCTTGTACAGAACGATCTCGAATATCTTCATGTTGAAAACGTCCCAGCAAGTCATACATCACCCCTTCGCGTAGGGCACCATCCGAATACACCAATTTATCCAGTTCAAGTACATCAAAAATGGCATACAAAATAGCGATTCCGGCTGGCAAAACTGCTCGACGGTCTTCTTTCAGACCATCAAACTCCATCTCAGCGACATGTTTGTATTTGAGCAATTTTTCTTTAAGCTTATCTAAACCGTCACGGGTGAGTTCTTCTTTTTCATTACTCCAGCCCATATTTACAGTAATTTGACGACACGCTTTGATGGTTCCACTCGAACCGACCACCGTATCCCAACCCGCTTCTTTATAGGTATTGGCAATACCAGACAGCTCCTTACGTGCTGCAACCACGGCTTTATCAAAACTTTTTTGGTTAATTTCACCATCAACAAAGAAGGCTTTGGTAAATGCTACACAGCCCATTTGTAAAGATTCGGTATGAATGGGCTCAAATTCTTCACCAATAATCAGCTCTGTTGAACCACCACCGATATCAATCACAAGGCGGCGCCCACTGTTTACCATAGTGTGCGATACACCCAAATAAATCAGACGAGCCTCTTCACGACCTGCAATAATTTCGATGTGCTTCGGCAAAATTTCTGCCGCTTTTTGAATAAATTCATGTCCATTTTTGGCTTGGCGTAGCGCATTGGTCGCCACAATTCTTAAACGATTCGGCTGAACCGAACCTAAGCGTCCGACAAAGCGAGATAAACAGGCCAAACCACGTTGCTGTGCGGCTTCTGTTAAGTTTTTATTTTCATCTAAACCCGCTGCTAACTGTACTTTTTCTGACATTGACGCAACTTTTTTCACTTCGCCATGGTCCACTCGCGCAATCGCTAAGTGGAAGCTGTTCGACCCCATATCGATGGCAGCAAGTAACTCTTCATCAATCAAAAAATCAGACATGATTTAATATAAACCTATACAGAATTGTGCTTAGATTAATTCACCTCCATGCAATTTAAAAGCCATTTGTGGTCAGAAATTGACGAGCCTTTAAAATTTCGGCATATATGACAATTGTGTTACACGATCAGTAACATCGTGAGCTTCAATTAGACAAATTCAAACTAAAGGTTGAAAATTTAGTAATCCATCTACTCAGTGATAGCAGGCTATGACATACTATTAGCCATAAAACTATCCAAAAATTGAAACTGGAGCTATCCATGTCTGGCAATATCGTAAATACAACTGATACAAACTTCGACGCTGATGTACTTCAATCAGACGTTCCTGTGCTTGTTGACTTCTGGGCAGGCTGGTGTGCGCCATGTAAAGCAATTGCACCTGTATTAGAAGTATTGGCGAACGAATACGAAGGTAAAGTGAAGATTGTTAAAGTTGACGTGACTTCTTGCGAAGCAACGGCTGTGAACTATAACATCCGTAACATTCCTGCATTACTCATGTTCAAAAATGGTGAAGTTGTTGCTCAACAAGTGGGCGCTGCACCAAAATCGAAATTGACTGCTTTCATTGAAGAAAACATTTAAGCATCCGTTTAGATTGAAAATGAAATACGCTGTCTAAACAACAGCGTATTTTTTTCGGCTATAAATTGACAAGTCTGTCTTTCTCTCTTATATTGCATGATCAAGAGATAAAGGATTATTCAATCCTGTCATTTTCTTAAAAGACACAACACATAAGATCGCCGCTCGGCAATACAAATTGTTTTGACACGTTTCTCTTCAAACAATGAATCAGTCCTCTGAATTGTTATAGTTCAAATACAATTGCGTTACTTCATTGCATGTCTGCGGCTAAATGTTGCTTCCTTTTCATCCTGTAATTTAGAATTTTTGATTCTTATCTGACCTCCTATGAATTTAACCGAACTCAAGAAAAAACCGATTGGCGAACTCATCAAAATTGCTGAATTTATGGGCCTCGAAGGAATGGCTCGTAACCGTAAGCAAGACATTATTTTTGCCATCTTAAAGCGCCATGCGATGAATGGCGAAGAGATCTTTGGTGATGGCGTTTTGGAAATTCTGTCAGATGGCTTCGGCTTCTTACGCTCTGCAGCGGGTTCTTACCTTGCAGGCCCAGATGACATTTATGTTAGCCCATCTCAAATTCGTCGTTTCAATCTACGTACTGGTGACACCATTACGGGAACCATTCGCCCGCCCAAAGAAGGCGAACGTTATTTTGCACTGTTAAAAGTGAACCAAATTAACTACGACACTCCAGAAAACTCACGTAACAAAATCTTGTTTGAAAACTTAACACCACTTTTCCCAACTGAGCAATTGGTGATGGAACTTGGTAACGGGACGACAGAAGATTTAACCGCACGTGTAGTTGACTTGGTTGCACCTATCGGTAAAGGCCAACGTTCAATTATCGTAGCGCCGCCAAAAGCGGGTAAAACCATGTTGTTACAAAACATCGCTCAGTCGATCGTGCGTAACAACCCTGAGTGCTTCCTGATCGTTCTTCTCATTGATGAACGTCCTGAAGAAGTGACCGAAATGGAACGTACTGTTCGTGGTGAAGTCATTGCGTCAACGTTTGATGAATCTCCTGCTCGTCACGTTCAAGTGGCTGAAATGGTGATTGAAAAAGCAAAACGTTTGGTTGAGCACAAGAAAGATGTTGTGATTCTTCTTGACTCCATTACCCGTTTAGCACGTGCTTACAACACGGTTGTGCCTTCATCTGGTAAGGTTTTAACTGGTGGTGTGGATGCACATGCGCTAGAACGCCCTAAGCGTTTCTTCGGTGCAGCACGTAATATTGAAGAAGGTGGCTCACTAACCATCATTTCTACAGCCCTGATTGAAACTGGCAGTAAAATGGATGAAGTGATCTACGAAGAATTTAAAGGTACTGGTAACCAAGAAATTACACTGGATCGCCGTATTGCAGAAAAACGTGTCTTCCCTGCGATGAACATCAAAAAGTCTGGCACCCGTCGCGAAGAGCGCTTAATGTCTGAAGACAATCTACGTAAGGTTTGGATTTTACGTAAGTTACTTCATACTCAAGATGAACTTGCAGCAATGGAGTTCTTACTTGATCGCATGAAAGAAACTAAAACCAACGATGATTTCTTTGATCAAATGAAGCGTAAAGCAACCAGTTGATCCGACCTGCTTCACCTAAAAAGGCTGTCTTAACGACAGCCTTTTTATTTGGTTGACTTAGCTTACACAAAGCAACATTTTATCCGATTCTCTGTAAACTTATTTGCAAGTTTTTGATAAACAAAAATTTGAAATAAAAAACCTTCATCTTTTTAAATGTTTATTCAGCACTTCTCCAATACAAACCTCATCATTGATTGTTATTTTCTGTTAAAAAAGCCCTGTTTTTAGACCTTTTTTATCACTTTTTTCATCCCAGCTAGTAGCAATTCAAAATGCGCAGTGATAGCATATTTGCAGACCAGTTAGGCTGCTCCTGCATTGTTAGTCCCTAGCAAAATTAGGAACAATAAAAGCACACAACAGACTAACGTCGGTTTTTTTTAATCTCATATTTTAGAGAGTGATGCCATGTTATTCAAAAAAATCGCTATTGCTGCTGCAGTTGCTACTACTTTAGCTTTCGTTGGCTGTGCTAAGAAAGAAGAAGCTCCTGCTGCTGCTGCTGCATCTGAAGTTGCTGCTGCATCTGAAGCTGTTCAAGCTGCTTCTGAAGTTGCTGTAGATGCTGCTGCTGCTGCATCTGAAGCTACTGTTGCTGCTTCTGAAGCTACTGCTGCTGCTTCTGAAGTTGCTGCTTCTGAAGCTCACTAATCTCTTAGAGATTAGTCAGAAAAAGAGAGCCCTTGGCTCTCTTTTTTTATGCTCAAAATTTATCAAAAAACGACGTTCCATTATTTGGCAAGAATTGAATCAGCCAAACGATCATCAAAAATTCTAAGCAAAAAAAAGCAGATCAATCGATCTGCTCATTTCCCACACGCTGGCGGAATTTCTGCCCTGCGCGGAAGGTCACTACACGGCGTGCAGAAATCGGAATTTCTTCACCCGTTTTCGGATTACGACCTGGACGTTGACGTTTATCACGCAACTCGAAGTTACCGAAACCAGAAAGTTTAACTTGCTCACCAGAGATTAGCGCTTGGCTAATCTCGTCAAAGAACAACTCGACCATTTGCTTAGCTTCACGACGGTTTAAACTCGTGAGCTCACTTAGATGGTCAGCCATTTCCGCTTTTGTTAATGCTGTCATGAAGCCCTCAATGTCGCCTGATAAGTGTTTTCCAACACTTGTAAAATATGATCCATACCGGATTTAATTTCAGCATCTTCAAGCGTACGTGATGGGTGTTGCCAAAGAAGTGCAAATGCCAATGAGCGCTTACCGTCTTCAACGCCTTGCCCAGTGTACACATCGAACAACCAAGTCGAGTCTAATAGCTCACCACCTGTTTTTTCGATAAGTTGCTGAATTTCACTTACATTTATCTTATCACTAATTAAAAGCGCAATATCACGTCTAACCGACGGAAAACGTGATAATTCTGTAAAATTAGATACATAAGTTTGCAAAACAGCCGATTGATCAAGTTCAGCCACCCAAGTTGTGCTCAAATCCAGCGCATCCTCTAAAGATGGATGTAATCGACCAAAGTAACCAATAGATTGGCCATCGACTAAAATCTCAGCAGACTGTCCTGGATGCAACCAGCTACGCTCAGAACGAACATAGTCTACTTGCACACGACCTGCTGCCAATACCTCCTCAATTTCACCTTTGAAATCAAAGAAATCCATAGCTTGAGGTTTAGCATGCCAAGTTTCTGAAGTTTTTGCACCTGTTGCAATCACTGCAAGGGTAGGAATTTGTTTCAAATCATGAATAGATTCAGCGTCTTGATAGTCAAAACGCAAGCCTAATTCAAAGAAACGGACACGGCTTTGTTGGCGGTTCACGTTGTATTGCACACACGGAATCAAACTAGAGAGCAGTGTTGAACGCATCACTGCTAAATCGCTTGAAATTGGGTTAGCCAAAGCCAAAGGATTCACAGCCGTATTGAGTTGCTTCTCAAGCTTTAAGTCTGCAAAGCTAAAGCTAATCGCCTCTTGATAACCCAAAGTCACGAGGGTTTGACGAAGCTGAGTCATTTCAAATTGGTCTTGATATTGCGCCAATTGCGCTTCAATTTTTGGCAAACTGATTTGAATGTTGTCATAACCATGAATACGTGCGACTTCTTCAATCAGGTCTTGGTAGATTGCCATGTCATAACGGTGTGAAGGCGGTACTACAGACCACTGACCTTCTGCTTTAACTGTCACAGCACAACCTAAACGGGTTAAGGCATCCGCAATAAATACAGCATCTACGCGATAACCGAGCAATTGATCCACTTGTGCTTGTTCTAGCTCAATCGCTTCACGCTTCGGTAAAACAGCTGCTTGTTCCGCTATCGTAATCGGACCAAACTCACCACCTGCCAATTCTGCAATCAATTGTGATGCACGGTGCATCGCGAGTATTGGGAGTTCAAAATCCACGCCACGCTCATAACGCTGTGACGCATCGGTATGTAAACCAAAGCTGCGGGCACGGCCTGCAATGGCTAATGGAGCAAAGAATGCAGACTCTAAGAAAATGTCTTGGGTTTCATCGGTAACAGATGAAGACAAGCCACCCATGATGCCTGCAATCGCTAATGCTTTTTCATCATCCGCAATCACCATGACTTTTTCATTGAGCTCAACTTCTTGTTCATTCAGTAGAACCAATTTCTCCGCCGTATTCGCTTGACGAACTTGGACTGAACCTTGAATTTTTGCGGCATCAAAAGCATGGAGCGGTTGACCCAACTCCATCAGTACATAGTTGGTAATATCAACCAAAATACTATGCTGACGAATCCCTGAGCGAACCAAAGCACGTTCCATCCATTCTGGGGTTGCGGCTTTGGTATTCACGTTTTTAATCACACGACCCAAATAGCGCGGGCAGCCTTCAGTGCTCACCACCACTTTTTTCTCATCAGCAATGGTCGCAGCAACGGCATTAATTTCAGGTGCAGTCACAGTCAGTTGGTTAATTACCCCAATTTCACGGGCAATACCACGAATACTAAAACAGTCACCACGGTTTGGCGTGATGCTGATATCAATGACATGATCATCTAAATTTAAATATTCACGAATATCCACACCGACAGGTGCATCAACGGGCAGCTCTAAAAGGCCATCAATTTTGTCTTCTAGATCAATTTCAGATGCACCACACAACATCCCTTGTGATTCAATGCCACGAAGTTTGCCTTTCTTGATTTTGAAATCGCCTGGAAGCACAGCACCAATGGTTGCCACAGGGGCTTTCATACCAACCCGTACGTTTGGTGCACCACACACTATTTGTAAAGAATCGCCTGAACCAATATTCACCGTGGTCACACGTAAACGGTCTGCATCGGGATGTTGCTCTACAGTCAACACTTCACCAACAACCACGCCAGTGAACGGTTTTGCCGCAGGTGATAGATCATCGACCTCCAAACCTAGCATGGTCAGTTGGTCAGATAAAGTATTGCTATCAACGGCTGGATTCACCCATGTACGCAACCAATTTTCGCTAATTTTCATAAATTCAATGTCCTTAATCTCCCCTAACCCCTCTTTTAAAGAGAGGAAAACACACCACCGTTTTAGGTAGACCAGTCCCCCTTTATAAAGGGGGATTTAGGGGGATTTCAATAATTCTAAAATAACTGTTTAAACTATTAAGCAAATTGGCGTAAGAAACGCACATCGTTTTGGTAGAACATACGTAAGTCATTGATGCCATAACGAAGCATCGCAAAACGTTCCACACCTAGACCGAAAGCAAAGCCTTTGTATTTTTCAGGATCAATCCCTGCTGCCTGCAAGACATTTGGATGTACCATGCCACAACCAAGCACTTCTAACCATTTCCCACGCTCATCCATAATATCCACTTCAGCACTTGGCTCTGTGAATGGGAAATAAGATGGACGGAAACGCACTTTTAAGTCTTTTTCAAAGAATTCGTTTAATAGATTAACCAATAAACCTTTCAGTTCTGCAAAGCTAGTATTTTCAGCCACATACAAACCTTCAATTTGGTGGAACATTGGTGAATGCGTTTGGTCAGAGTCACAGCGGTATACACGACCCGGGCACACAATACGAATCGGGGGTTGCTGGGTTTCCATGGTACGAATCTGTACACCCGAAGTATGGGTACGTAGCAAATGTGTCGCATCAAAATAGAAAGTATCGTGCATTGCACGCGCAGGGTGATGCCCAGGAATATTTAAAGCTTCAAAGTTGTGATAGTCATCTTCAACTTCTGGTCCAGTTTCAATCACAAAACCCGCTTTGGTAAAGAACTGACAAATACGCTCTTGCACTTGAGTAACGGGGTGAATACTACCAATCGTTTGACCACGACCCGGTAAAGTAATATCCACCGTTTCACTTGCAAGTTTTTGCGCCAACGCTGCTTGTTGTAATTGTGTTTGGCGTTCAGTTAAAGCACCGGTAATCGCTTCGCGGACTGCATGAATTTGCGCACCAAAATTTTTACGCTCTTCAGGGTCCATTTTACCTAAAGCTTTGGATTGCTCAGCGAGCTGGCTTTTCTTACCCGTAAACTGCACTCGTACTTGATCGAGTGTAGCAAGGTCCTCTGCTGCTGCAATCGCAGCAAGCGCTTCAGTGGTCAGGGCTTCCAGTGACATAGTAACTCTCAAAGCAACAATTTATAAAATTAATAAAACCCCATATTCTATCAGTTTTTAAGCACGTTGATGAAGCTCTACGATCAGGAAAATTTGTTTAGTACATGGTTTTATAAACAGGTTAAGATAGTGTCATCACAGAAGAGAACAACAAACGATGTCGCTTGATCCTATTTGGCAACAACAACTTACTTTAGTTACTTATGGCAATGAATATTTACGCCACAACCTAAGTTTCCAACGTTGGTTAGAACATGCCATTTTTGACCGACATTGCTTTCAGTTTCGTGATCTGAATAGCCAACATTTACTGGCTCAGCATTTTCAGGTTTGGCTTGAAGCCTTAAAAAAACAAGGGGTCAAACAGCTCAGTCTGCATAGCTCAACATTGCTAGCAGATGAAAAGAACCCTAACCCAAATGTTGAACTCCTCGCGACACCACATATTATTGTGAGCCATCAAGCACAGCAAAAAACAGCTTGGATTTTTGGCAAAGAACTAGCTGAGTGGTACAGCGCTGAACACGATTTTATAATTCCAAAAGCACAACAAAGTTCAATCCGTAGCGAAAATTTATGGCGTTTTGAACTGAATCACAAGCTCAGCAAACGCATTGAATCGGATTTACAAACGCCGAAATGGGATGAAATCGAAAACTTTACCGAACAAGAACTGTTTAGTGCGCCATTTGCACAAGGTTTAGTAGAGCCTGAGTCGGTGAACTTACCTTACTATGGACAACAAGATGCCTCAGATGCAGTCCACCGTCTCGCTCTTTTACCAACAGACTACGTTGCTGATTATGCACACCAAACGCTGTATCGTTTAGATGCACTATCAACATTGATCCAGACTAAGATTCAACATCCTTACAATGCAGAAGGCCAAGTGCTCACGCCAGATGAGCAATTGAATCTACGTCATTTTGAGCAGAAGATTGATGATTTAAGTACCAAGTTCATTGTGAAAGTGGCCAATCACTATCAAACCGCGCAGCTCACACCCAAAGATACGACAACACCACTGGATGCACGTAATCATCCAACACCTAAATTAAGTGCGATAGAGAGCAAGCCTCATGAAATACACCATAAATCGGGGAAAACTGGGGTGTTTGCTTTAATCATAATTACGATTTTGATCTGCGTAGTTGGCTATTATTTTGGCTTATAAGTTATTAGCGAGATATCAAAGCGCTCCTCTCAAAGAGCGCTTTTTTACGGGCTCAACTTCTTCAGGCGGTAATTAGAAGATTGAAGGGCCGGATTTTGATTTGTACCTTATGCTGATTGGCATGTTGATTAATATAATGATTAACCGAAACAACCTCGCCCTCTAGCTCCGCATCAGGTCCATACATAATTTTGACTGACTCACCTTTTCTAGGAATCATTTGTAATTCCACCGTGATACTTCCCTGTCCCATCCCAGTAATTTCTGCAAGCATATCCTACTCCTTTTCTTTTTAATCTTTTTATTTATTAGGCATCGGCCACCTTTGAGATTAAAGCAGATTTATGTAACTAAAACTTAACGGTTCACCTTAATCGCTGAGTAGGCACTGAGCTTTTTAATTTAAACGTTATGCTTTTCAACAGCCAACTGGTCTAAAAAACGACTCACCTGTTTTGGTGTCTTTAAATGAATCCACTGTATATGTTGATATTCAGGCATCTGCATCATTTTTAAGTATTTCTGTCGGTTTTTAGCATGTGTTTTGATCATCCACCAAATAATCGAGTCCCGACCAAACATCCGCAGCAAGCTTTCCCGATTATTCGAGTTTTCCCATAAATCCTGTTGCGCCCATGCCCGCTGAACCGCACGCTTCACAGAACGGTAAAGGTTGACTGGAAACGGTAAGTCCAACCAAATGACAGTATCAATTTCCGCCCATTTCACAGGAATGGCACGGGTATAGTTTCCATCGATTACATAGCCCTGTGTCGCCTTTTGTACTTCTGACTCAATCTTGGCAAAGAACACCTCATCGGGACATTCTTGCCAGTCGTCTAACCAAAACAAATTATCCAACTCGATATAATGCAAATCTAACTTTTCGGCCAAAGCTCTGGAAAATGTAGATTTTCCCGTGGCAGAGGTTCCTACAACATTAATTTTTTTCATAACCATCTACCCAAGACTCGAAAAGAGTTAAAAACTATATCTAGAAGTTTCAATACCTAAAACATTATTATCAATAAAATTACAATTAAAGTAATAGCCTAAAAACGTAAACACCGATATTCTCTGCACCGACAAAACAATAATTTTTAGTATTTATTCAATTAGTAAAATATAGTTATCGGAATTAAAAAGTGTATCTAAATAGAGCTTATCGCTAAATTGCTTTTGTAAGCTATGGAAATGAATATTTAAATGGTGCCGTTGATACAGAGATCCTAGATAGACATCCATTATTATTCAACCATTTTCCAATATTACGTGATACTAAATACGGTACGCTTGTATGCGGTTCTGCTTCACATCTCTTAAGTAGACTACAAGAATCCGGAGCCATAAAACTGAGTTTACATGTTGCTCAAGACTTGCATATGGAACTCAATGACTATTCAATTTTTTATTTTTCAACCGATGAAGAAAGTTTTTGTATTGTTGTGCATTATCCTCATAATGAATATAAAGTTTTAATCCTTAGCGAGGAAAAACCAACATGGCAAAGTTTTGATGAATATGGAAACAAAGATTTTTATGATTATTCCAATTATTACCAAAATGTAGAGGCATACACGTTACACCACCCATCCCCTCAAGCAATTTCTACTATAGAACAAGACTTAAAGCCAATCGATTGGGATACATTTTTTAAAGACACAGAAGCACGTCTTTATTTTAATGATATGGCAAAACAATATGGTAGTTATCCAATTCCATTAGATATCAATAATTGCTATGTCGGCGATTTATTCAATGATTCTATAAAAGAGCAGTATCCGATATTTCCATTCACTATTCGAAAAAATTACGCTTCGAATTTGATAGAAAATACATCTTTATTAGAACAGCAATATTCCGCTGCATCACATTCAAAAAATGAATATTCCGATTATGTTCAAATGAATAGTAACGAAAGAGATACTTTTTCAGCAGCCTATAATCAACTGACCCTACTCCGTCCACTAATCTTTAAACACTGTGCAAATCAATATCAGTTTTCAGACATTAAAAATTGCAATTACTTGTCCAATATTCCCGAAACAACAAAAGATTCTTCTTTTTCTATTGAAAAAAACACCGTTCAAATTCCGACATCTAATGATGTAGTAGAAAATACCGCGCACCTAAAAGACATAGAACATCAAGTAGAAACAAAGAGCGTAGCTGTAAGCTCTTTTAATTTATTCAAAATCATGAAATTTTTATGGCACATCATTTGGTGTTACTGTGCATTGTGGACTTTGGCATTCTATTCCGTATCTTGGGGAAATACTTTTATACTAACGATTGCATTTTTATATGCACTTTATAAAAACGCCATGCACCCTAACAATAAAAAAGACCGCTAAAAAGCGGTCTTTTTTTAAGTCTTAAAGACTTATGCAGCTAATGCATCTTTAGCTTTAGAAGCTAAAGCAGCAAATGCAACTGCGTCATGCATAGCGATGTCAGCAAGTACGCGACGGTCGATAATCACTTGAGCTTTTTTCAAGCCAGCGATCATACGACTGTACGATAAACCATTTAGACGAGCACCAGCATTAATACGCGCAATCCATAGAGCACGGAATTGACGTTTTTTCTGACGACGGTCACGGTAAGCGTATTGACCCGCTTTGATTACTGCTTGGAACGCTACGCGATATACGCGTGAACGAGCGCCGTAGTAACCTTTAGCACGAGCAAGAATTTTTTTATGACGGCGATGAGCCTGTACACCACGTTTTACACGAGCCATTTATAATCTCCTTAGATGTATGGGCACATACGACGAACTGAAGCAACGTCACTCACGTGAACCATTACACAGCCGCGTAATTGACGAATACGCTTAGCAGATTTTTTGGTCAAAATGTGGCGTTTGAACGCTTGTTTACGCTTGAAACCGTTAGCAGTAGCTTTAAAACGCTTAGCTGCACCACGGCGAGTTTTCATCTTAGGCATAACAACCTCTTTTGAACACCTGTTCGGAACGTTTGCACCATTGCAAAACGACCTGCAGGTAAGGGAGCGAATATTCTAATCGAACTTTGTCTAAAACAAAAGCAAATAATCAACAATAAAAGCAAGCTTAGTCTATTTCCCGATAAGCTTTAAGCGATGAATTTATAACCGTGGTTTAGTCCAAGTCGTATAATGCCATATCCATTCCATACTGTACCTTTATGAACGCTACACAGGATGCTTTTGCCGCACTCCGACACCGAGACTTTTCTATTGTTACACTCAATCAATTTTGCCTGACGCTTGCCATTTTGATTCAGGAAATTATTGTGGCGTATTCTTTGTATAAAATTACCAAAGATCCTCTCACTCTAGGCTCGATTGGTCTAGCAGAAGCAATCCCCTTTATTGCGCTCTCGTTATGGGGCGGCTATTTTGCCGATCGCTTTAATAAGCAAACCATCATGAAAACCTGCTTATTCTTTGCCATTCCTCTACCCTTGGTTTTATGGGCGTTATTTCATGCTTATGGCTTAAAGCACATTGGACTCTCCACCCTGTCATGGGGTGTCTATGCCGTGATCTTTGGCTTAGGAATAATTCGAGGTTTCTATAATCCATCTGCAACATCACTCAAACCCTTTTTGATTCCTCGGGAACTTTATGCCAATGGCGCCACATGGACCACCATTGGTTGGCAAAGCGGGGTGATTATTGGGCCAATGCTCGGTGGGTTGATGTTAGCCTTTTTAGGCCGTGAAACCAGTTTAATCAGTGTGGCGGTGCTGCTTAGTCTGTGCTTCTTACTCGTCAATCTTTTAAGCAAACGCACTTTTCCTAAAATTGAAACGGAACGTGTACTACAAAGTTTAGGTGAAGGTTTTCGCTTTATTGCTAAAACTAAAATCGTCCTCTGGGCCATCTCACTCGACTTAGTCTCGGTACTGTTTGGTGGTGTAATTGCTTTGCTCCCGACTTTGCTGAAGATATTTTGAAAATTGGACCCGAAGGATTGGGCTATTTACGGGCAGCGCCATCGATTGGTGCACTCATTACCATGATTGCGCTGACACGTTTTCCGCCCACCCGACATACATGGCGCAATATGCTGCTTGCTGTTGCTGGTTTTGGCCTATTCACCTTATTGTTCGCTTACTCAAACTACCTCTGGCTATCTTTATTTGCTCTTGCGATGACGGGTGCATGTGACAGTATTTCAGTGGTAATTCGTCAGACCATTTTACAAATTTATCCTCCTGAGAATATGCGAGGCCGTGTTGCAGCAGTAAATGGCATGTTTGTGTCGAGTAGTAATGAACTGGGGGCATTTGAGTCAGGTCTTGCAGCAAAATATTTAGGCCCTGTGATTGCAACGGTTTTTGGCGGCAGCATGACGCTCTTGGTGGTCGCACTGAGTTGGACTAAAACCAAAGACTTATTTGGTGTAGACATCACCCAAGCCGAGCAAAAATAGTTTTAATTTAACAATATAACTTGCGAGTCTTTCTAATTCAGGAAATACTCGCAACAATTATTTAAGTCATGCGCACTGGATGCGTTATAAAAGAAATCGACCATATGAAACCACTCTTCTTGCTCGCATTATCTACACTGCCCTTTCATCTCAGTCATGCAGCTCATCCCCCATTAGAACTCACCATTCAAAAAAGTTCAGCTCAATCGGCGCATTTGACTACGCGTATTCAATGGGTAGATTTTCCCAAACCCCAATATAAAAATAGTGATTTAAACCAACAAAACCGTGCAGCGATTATTCGTGTGTATGCAGATGAAACAGGTGAAGTAACCAAAGCGACAGTCCAAGAAACAACTGGAATCAAAGCTTTGGATGAAAAGCTGGTAAATGCCGTGCTTCAAGCCAAAGTAAAACCTTTTATGGAGGACGACACCGCTTTAGCTGTCATTGGTTATCAAGTTTTTAATTTAAACTTGACCCCAGATGATGTCGAAGCATGTAACTACACCTTCGACTCGAAGAATTGGCTTGCACAACAACAGCAGCAAAAAGTGCCTTTTCAATATCAGGCTCAACCTAAGCTTGCGCTAGATTCTACGCAGTTAAATGAGCATGACCGTCAAATTAAATTTAGCTTTAAAGCCGATAAACACGGCAACATCAAGAAGCCCAAAATCACCAAAGGTTCAGGTATTTACGCGCTTGATCAACAGGTTTTACAAGCCGTTGCAAATAGCAAAGTCAGTGTTAAACGCACAGCAAGCACACTATGGCTCTATAAAAAATCTAAATTTAAAGATGCGATTGAATTCGATCTAAATGCTTGTCGTTAAAATTTAGCATGACACGAGTTTTCACTCACTCGTGTCATCTCTCTATATAAACTTTAAACCCATTCAGCCAATATAAGCATGTGGCCAGTTGGTCTCTGAAAATAATTAGAACTGACTAAACATCCAATACACAAAAAGATAGCGTCCGATTTTCGCAATACTCACCATCACGACAAAACGAACAAAGTTTTCTTTGAGTAATCCTGCAATGAGGGTAATCGGATCACCAATAACGGGCACCCAACTGAGTAATAAAGACCAAAAACCATATTTTTGATAAATACCCTGCGCCTGCAACATCTTTTGCTCTGAGATGGGAAACCATTTTTTGTTTTTGTATTGCTCAACTTTCAAACCGAGCCACCAATTCACACAGCTACCTAAAATATTGCCTAGGCTGGCAACAGCTACCAATAACCACACTGAATACTGCATCTGAGCCAACAATCCTACCAAGACTGCCTCTGACTGTAACGGTAGCAGTGTCGCCGCCCCAAAAGCAGAAAGGAAAAGCAGTCCTAAGGCCCACATCATTTTATGATTTTAAACCCAACTTTTTCTTGGTTGAGCTATAAGCAAAACTTGACCAAATCAATGCCAGAATCAACAAAGACCAACGCGACCATGAATATTTATCAGCAATCGGTTCAATTGCAGCTCGAAGTACCACCTGATCTTTGGTATTCAGCAGTTCAATGATTTTTTGGATGTGTACCGCTTCAGCTACAAATAGCACCAAACATCCTGCAATCCCCACAATAATACTGAGATAGATTTTAGGATTCGCTTCAATAATACGGGTTAAATTGAGGAAAAACTCTTTTTTCATTACGCTGATGTCCAAACAACCTTTCAACAAAAAAGCCACCCATCGGTGGCTTTAAAGAATGGCTTATACCTTGAAGGCACTAAGCTTAACACAGTTCAAGTCACCGCTTCTGTAACTAATTAACTTGAAGCGCCAACGCACGCTGAACTGCAGGACGCGCTTGAATACGCTCCATATAAGCCTTCACATTTGGATAGTCATTTATATCAATTTGCTGCCACTCATAACGCAAAATCCATGGAAAAATTGCCATATCCGCTATCGAGTACTCGCCAGCCACATAGTTTTGACCAAAAAGCTGCTTGTCTAGTACAGCATACAAGCGCTTGGTTTCATTGACATAGCGTTCAGTTGCATATGCAATACGTTCGGGAGCAAATTTACTGAAGTGATGGTTCTGTCCAAGCATTGGACCAAAACCACCCATTTGCCACATCAACCACTGCTCAACTTCAACACGAGACTGTTCATCGCTTGGGTAAAACTGTCCTGTTTTACGCCCTAAATACTGCAAAATCGCCCCTGACTCAAACACAGAAATGGCTTCACCTTTAGGACCATCTTGATCCACAATCGCAGGGATTTTATTGTTGGGTGAAATGCGTAGAAAGTCGGGTTGAAACTGATCATTTTCTAAAATATTGATGGGAAAGACTTGATACTCCAAACCCATCTCTTCTAATGCGATGCTAATTTTATGTCCGTTGGGTGTTCCCCAATAGTACAAATCGATCATGTGGTTATCCTGTTACTTTTCTCGTTTTAGTTCATATTGTCGAGGTTTGATACTGTTTATAACATGATTCCAGCCTAGAAACATTAGGTTAAACTGAAATTGAAATCTTAAAATATGCATGACTAGCTTCATATAAATAGAATAATTATCAACCAAAGAGAATTTTTAAAAAAATCTTATTTTTTAATCTTGAAATTTCACAGAGCATCCAAATATTAAAAGTACAGCAAACATCCACACCGATTATTGCTGTGACAACCATGCTAATTGAGTCGCATAGGTTGCTTATTTATATCACTTTTCCTAATGATGGAGGTTTTATCAATGAGTAATTTAAGCTTAATGCCATTATTCCGTCGTAGTATCGGTTTTGACCGTTTAAACGATTTGTTTGATCATGCAATGCTCAGTGAAGCACCACATTATCCTGCGTACAATATTGAAAAAGTCGGTGATGATCACTACCGCATTGTCGTAGCTGCGACTGGTTTTAACCAAGATGAGCTCGCGATTGACTTAGAGAATCAGGTACTTAATATTTCAGGTCAACATGCTGATCAGACCAAAGACAATCATGCTGAGTTCTTGCATAAAGGTATCACACAGCGTTCATTTAAATTATCCTTACGTTTAGATGAACACATTGAAGTACAAGAGGCCAATTATGAAAATGGTTTACTCACCATCCAACTACAAAGGATTGTTCCAGAAGAAAAAGCACCATGCCGAATTCCAATCAGACAGAAGAAATTAACAACTGAAAATACTACGGCATAGTCAATCAACAAAATAAAAAAAGCACTGCATAGGCAGTGCTTTTTTTAAGATCAATGGATCATTACTTTTTCTTTTTAGGACCAAGCAACATACCCATTTGACGACCTTCCATTTTTGGTGATTGCTCAACAACACCAATTTCAGCCACATCTGCTTCAACTTTTTGAAGTTGAGCCAAACCAAGCTGTTGGTGCGCCATTTCACGACCACGGAAACGAAGAGTAATTTTTACTTTGTTGCCTTCTTCAAGGAACTTAGTGATTGCACGTAGTTTTACGTTGTAATCACCAACATCAGTACCCGGGCGGAGTTTGATTTCTTTCACCTGTACTTGATGCTGTTTTTTCTTCGCTTCTTTCTGCTTTTGCTTTAGATCAAACAAATGCTTGTTGAAGTCCATGATTTTACAAACAGGCGGTTCAGCGTTTGCTACGATCTCAACAAGATCAAGCTCAACACTTTCAGCAGCGCGTAATGCTTCTGCCAAGCTAACAATACCTTTTTGCTCACCATTTTCGTCTACAAGACGGACTTCTTTCGCACGAATTTCATCATTCAAAGCAGGACGGTTTGATTTGTTACCGCCCTGTTGATTACGGTCAGGCTGTTTAATCGCTGTTACTCCACAATGTACCGGCCGCGTTCGGCAACGGCTGCTTTTACTAGGTCAACGAAAGCGTCGATTGACATAGTACCCAAATTTGTTCCTGAGCGGGTACGCACGTTCACTGTACCTTCCTCTACCTCACGATCCCCAAGTACCAGTAAGTAAGGAATACGCTCTAATGTACGTTCACGAATCTTAAAGCCGATTTTCTCATTTCTCAAGTCTGAAATCGCACGGAGACCGTTTTCTTTAAGTTTAGCGACGACTGACTCACATGCTTCCGCTTGTGAATCGGTAATGTTCATCACGCATGCTTGGATTGGTGTTAACCAAGGTGGCATAAAGCCCGCATAGTGTTCGATTAGTATACCAATAAAACGTTCAAAACTGCCAAGAATTGCACGGTGCAACATAACAGGTTGATCACGATCATTGTCTTCAGTGACATATGACGCATCTAAACGTTCTGGCAAATTGAAGTCACATTGGATTGTACCACATTGCCATACACGGCCTAAGCAGTCTTTCAGTGAGAATTCAATTTTCGGACCATAGAATGCGCCTTCACCCGGTTGAAGTTCCCACTCCAAACCAGCAGCATCTAAAGCATCTGCTAAAGATTTTTCAGCCATATCCCAAAGTGCATCATCACCCACACGTTTTTCTGGACGTGTAGACAACTTCATTTGCACTTCTTCGAAACCGAAGTCTTTATACACATCTAAAGTCAGTTGAATGAAGTCAGCCACTTCTTGACCAATTTGCTCTTTGGTACAGAAAATGTGTGCATCATCTTGAGTAAAGCCACGAACACGCATAATGCCGTGCAATGAACCCGATGGTTCGTTCCGGTGACACGAACCGAACTCAGCCAAACGAATTGGCAAATCGCGGTATGACTTTAAACCTTGGTTGAACACTTGTACGTGACAAGGACAGTTCATCGGCTTAATTGCATAGTTACGGCTTTCTGAATGTGTCGTGAACATACCATCTGCATAGTTTGCAGCATGGCCTGATTTTTCCCAAAGCGTGAAATCAACCACTTGCGGGGTACGAATTTCGAGGTAGCCATTGTCTTGCTGAACTTTACGCATGTATTGTTCAAGTACTTGATAAATGGTCCAACCATTTGGATGCCAGAACACCATACCTGGTGCTTCTTCTTGCATATGGAATAAATCTAAAGCTTTACCAATTTTACGATGGTCACGCTTTTCAGCTTCTTCAATACGTTTGATATACGCTGCAAGCTGTTTTTTGTCTGCCCACGCTGTACCATAAATACGTTGTAACTGTTCATTCTTCGCATCGCCACGCCAGTAAGCGCCTGACATTTTAGTCAACTTGAATGCTTTTAAAAATTTAGTATTTGGCACGTGTGGACCACGGCACATATCCAAATAATCTTGATGGTAGTACAAGCCCATTTCTGTTTCTTCAGGCATGTCTGCAATCAAGCGTAATTTATAATCTTCACCACGCGCTGTGAATTCTGCAATCACCTCATCACGTGGTGTCATTTTTTTGATGACATCATAGTCTTGATCGATGAGCTTTTTCATGCGCTCTTCAATGGCTACCATGTCTTCTGGCGTAAATGGCTTTGCGCTAAAAATATCGTAATAGAAGCCATCTTCAATGACAGGACCAATCACCATTTTCGCTTCAGGGAACAATTGCTTCACCGCATGTCCCACCAAGTGAGCGCAAGAGTGACGAATGATTTCGACACCTTCTTCGTCTTTAGGCGTAATAATTTGAAGGCTGGCATCCGTGGTAATCAAGTCAGATGCATCGACTAAACGACCATCGACTTTTCCTGCAACTGTATTTTTCGCAAGACCCGGACCGATGCTCAGTGCAACGTCCATCACAGATACAGCTTGATCAAATTGTTTTTGATCGCCATTTGGCAAAGTGATAATTGGCATAAAAAATCCTTAAGGAGTGATGCCCCGTACCATGGAGCATGTCACCGCGAGATTATGATCGAGGTAAAACCTCAAAAGATAAAAACGGTGGATAAATAAAATCAGTCGAATTTTACACGTGTTATCCACAGGATTAAACCTTTTCCCCTAGAAAATTCACGTTTCGGCGCATTTTGAATTCATTTGCCAATCCGACAGCATCACTAAAATGAGGGAATTGATGTGCCGCAATCCTCATCGCTACATTTTAGAATGACTTTATCGGTCACTTTTTATTGAACAATGCTGCAACACAAGCATATACATATTGCTCACAAAACAAGCTAGAATCGACCTAAAAGCGCTTATATCGCACAGAATCCATAGATTCAGTTTAGATAAACTAAACAAAAAAGTTCAATAAATTCATCTAAAAAGCGCAACTCGACTAAAGCATAAATGCAAGATGGCTGAAAAATGCATATCTTTTAAGCAATGGAAAAATAATACTGAATTTGGAGTGATAAACATGGTCAGCGCTTATGACGAACTACCAAGAACCCCCGCAAACTTTGTGGCTTTGTCACCGCTGCGTTATTTAGAACGAGCTGCCTATATTTATCCCCATCAAGATGCCATCATTCATGGACACCGTCATATTTCATGGCGTGAAACTTATCAACGTTGTCGCCAATTTGCTTCTCAGCTGCAAAAACTGGGGATCACTAAGAATGATACCGTCTCGGTACTATTGCCCAACATCCCTGCAATGATTGAGGCACATTTTGCAGTACCCATGACAGGTGCGGTACTAAATACGCTGAATACACGCCTAGATGCAAAAACCATTGCGTTCATGTTGGAACATGCCGAAACCAAAGTCCTTTTGGTCGATCCTGAGTTTGCATCGGTTGCACAAGAAGCTTTGGCTTTGGTCAAGCGTGACATTTTTGTGATTGATGTAGATGATGCTGAGTACGAAAACTGTTTTGCAGCTCCGATTGGTCAGATTGAATATGAAGACTGGTTAACCGAAGGCGATGAAAACTTTGAGTGGCATTTACCTCAAGATGAATGGGATGCCATTAGCCTAAATTACACCTCGGGAACGACAGGTAACCCGAAAGGGGTGGTCTATCATCACCGCGGGGCTTATATCAATGCAGCCAGTAACATCATTGCTTGTGGCATGACACCTCGTGCGACCTACTTGTGGACCCTCCCCCTGTTTCACTGTAACGGCTGGTGCTTTGCATGGACTATGGCAGCCAATGGGGGCACCAACATCTGTTTACGTAAAATTGACCCTGAACTCATTTTCAAACTCATCGCTGAACACAAAGTCGATTATTTCTGCGGTGCGCCGATTGTGTTATCAATGCTGATC
Organism: Acinetobacter sp. BWR-L5; assembly: GCF_039655985.1. Classification (NCBI taxonomy): domain Bacteria; kingdom Pseudomonadati; phylum Pseudomonadota; class Gammaproteobacteria; order Moraxellales; family Moraxellaceae; genus Acinetobacter; species Acinetobacter sp. BWR-L5. The sequence goes on from NZ_JAGFEV010000004.1 coordinate 38,995, forward strand.
AATACTCCAGAAGAGCAACGGGTTCACTTTGAACACCGCGTCGAAGTAATGGTGGCAGGTGCTGCGCCTCCTGCTGCAATTATTGAGGGCATGCGTCATATTGGCATCAATGTCACCCATGTCTACGGTCTCACTGAAACCTATGGTCCTTCTGCGCTTTGTGCCTCTCAAGCGGGTTGGTCTGACTTATCAATTCAAGAACAAGCGCAGCTGCACTCACGCCAAGGTGTACCGTACCCACTGCAAGATGGCATGAAAGTCCTTGATCCAGATACCATGCAACCTGTACCGCATGACGGTCAGACCATGGGCGAAATTATGTTCCGTGGCAACATTGTGATGAAAGGTTATCTCAAAAACCCTGAAGCGACCGCAGAAGCCTTTGCAGGTGGTTGGTTTCATACAGGCGATCTTGCAGTCTGCCAACCCGATGGCTATGCCAAAATTACTGACCGCTCTAAAGATGTGATCATTTCTGGAGGTGAGAATATTTCATCACTAGAAGTTGAAGAAATTCTCTATCAACATCCTGCTATTTTAACGGCTGCGGTGGTCGCGAAGCCCGATCCTCGCTGGCAAGAAGTGCCCTGTGCATTTATTGAACTCAAAGCAGGCAAAGAAACTACGCCTGAGGAAATCATTGAATTCTGTAAGCAACATCTGGCACGTTTTAAAGTCCCGAAAGATGTGGTGATTACAGAAATTCCAAAAACGTCGACAGGCAAGTTACAGAAATTTGTCCTACGCGATTGGGCCAAAGAGCGTGCAACGGGCGAGTTTAGCTAAACATTCAGCAGTCTATTCAAGCAAATATTCTCACATAAAAAAGCGACCTTGAAGGTCGCTTTTTTATGTCTAAATGACTTAATTATCTGAAATTAAAGCCACTTGCTGAATGTAGTTAAACAACTTCAAACGCGAAGCTTTAAGTTGTTCTTCATCAGCCTGCTGTTTCATATCACGGTGAATACGCAATACATGCTGACGAATGGTATGACGTTCCGCGGCATTATAGGTTTTGGAAAACTCATTAATGACCACATCACCATCTTTGATCATACGGTCAACCCAACGCTGCAATTGAGCGGTTTTTTTCGCGCCTTGTTGCGGTGTCAAATAAGACAAAATCACCGTTTCATCTTCATTACGCAACAACTTCCCAATGCGTAAAAATTGGCGACGACGAGCTTCATTTGATGTAATCAGTTTCACATCCAAAAGGGCTTCAATCAAACGTTCTTCAACAGGTAAGTTTTGAATTTGTTTAGTGTTCAACTCTGCAAGTTGAGAACCCAAAGATGCCATACGTTGTACGGCTTTTTTCTGTTCAGTTTTACTTGCACGTCCTTCTAAAGATTCAAAGTCTTCTTCAGTAAAACTATGCGGTCGACGTGCCACGATTAATCTGCCTCGTAAAATTTTGCTGCAAATAGTGCCTGAATCTCAGATAAAGCTTGTTCTTCATCTGCGCCTTCAAGCACCAAGCGTAAAGTGGTGCCCTTTCCTGCGCCTAGCATCAGGAGGGACATAATATTTTTGGCATCCACCAATTTGTCTCCTTTTCCAATTTGGATTGAAGAACGGAATTTGGTGGTCACTTCAATGAGCTTGCCAGATGCACGCGCATGTAACCCTAGTTTATTAATTACGTCAACAGTTGTGTCAATCATGCCCAGTGCTTCATTTCTCGATGGAGGACCTGAATAGACCATTTTGCCTCAAGGGCTTTTTTGAGTCTATCCACAATATATACAGAGCGATGCTGCCCACCCGTACAACCAATTGACACGGTCATATAGTGACGATGCCCTTCAGCAAAAGCTGGTAACCATTTATCTAAAAACTTATAAATATCTTGGAACATTTCGTGGGTTTGCTCACTTTGTTCCAAAAATTTTTGCACAGGGGCATCTAGTCCAGAATACTTCCGCAGTTCTAAATCCCAATGGGGATTGGGTAAATGTCGAACATCAAACACATAGTCAGCATCTAGCGGAATGCCATGTTTAAAGCCGAAAGACTGCAAAATCAAAATCAGGTTATCCGACTGCCCCAACTTTGACAGCAAGGTATGCTTTAAATCGTGCACACTTTTATCGGTGGTATCAATATGCACGGTTGAGCGCAAATTAATCGGCAATAAAAGGGTTTTTTCTTCTTGAATGCACTGATTCAAACTTTGAAAGCGTGTCGCCAACGGATGCGGACGACGTGAAGCACTAAAGCGCGCAATCAGCTCTTGGTCACGCGTGGTCAAATAAATAATATCGACCGTACCATGCCTTTGCAATTGTTCAAACACCAAGTCGAACTCTTGCAAATCTGCACGTGTACTGCGTACATCCACACCAAGCGCCAACTGCTCAAGGTTATTTTCCCGATCCAGTTTAGCCACAATCTCTGGGAGTAAGGCCAAAGGCAAATTATCAATACAGTAATAACCGAGGTCTTCCAATACTTGTAATGCAGAGGATTTACCTGAACCAGACTGTCCTGTAACAATTAAAATGCGCTTCATCTTAATCCTTTGAGAGGTGAGCTTGCCTAAATATGTTTCACTTTCAAGTTATCAATTAAACGAGTTGCCCCGAGTTTCGCCGCAACAAAAAGCACCAGATCTTGGTCAAACGCATCTAATTTCTGCAATGCAGGTGTGCGTGCTTCCACATAATCCACAACAAAACCAGCCTGTGTCAATGTCGCCTTTATATTTGCTAACACATCCGCTAAAGCAGTACCGGTTTGTAGCGACTGTTCTGCCGCTTTTAAACTTTGATAAATGGTCGGTGCCTTTTGACGGTTTTCTTCGCTTAAATAACCATTACGGGAACTTAAAGCCAAACCATCTTCTGCACGTGCAATTGCCACACCCATTACCTCAAGCGGCATATTCAAATCACGAACAAACTGACGAATCACAGCCAACTGTTGATAGTCTTTTTCACCAAAGAAAGCAAAATTAGGTTGCACAATATTGAACAGTTTCGTCACTACAACGGCGACACCATCAAAATGACCTGGGCGTTGTAGACCACACAAATCATTGGTGATATCTGAAACAGTAATATTGGTCAAACGTGGACTGTTGCCATACATTTGCTCAACCGATGGTGCAAACACGATGTCACAACCAACCTCGGCCAACAAGCGCTGATCTTGTTCCAAGGTGCGTGGGTAACTGTCAAAATCTTCATTGGGTCCAAATTGAATAGGATTCACAAAAATGCTGACTACAACCACATCACAGAGTTTTTTCGCTTCGCGCACAAGGTTCAAATGCCCCTGATGCAAGTTCCCCATGGTCGGGACGAAACCAATACTTTTTCGAGCCGTTCGCGCAGGGTTCAATGATGCTGATAGGCCTTGGATCGTGGTTTCAGTTTTCATGTTTTACAGCTCGACTTGGAATGTTTGTTCTTTCGCAGGGAATGAGCTATCTAGCACAGCTGTATGGTATGCCTTGAACGCATCCAAAATCGCCGTTTCCCCTGCTTGTTCTTTCATAAAGTTACGCACAAATTTTGCAACACGACCAAAAGTCAGTCCAAGCATGTCTTGTACCACCAAGACTTGACCATCGGTATCCACACCTGCGCCTATGCCAATGACAGGTACATGTGGGAACAACTCACTAATTTCTTTGCCGAGCTGCGCAGGCACACACTCTAATAACAGCACCGCAGCGCCCGCATCAACCACCGCTTGGCAATCCGCAATCAGTTGGTCTGCCGCTTCACGTGTACGTGCTTGTAATTTATAACCACCAAATACATGTACCGACTGTGGGGTTAAACCTAAGTGTACACATACAGGAATACCGTTACGTGTCAAAACCTGGACCGTTTCAGCCAGCCACGCACCACCTTCAACTTTGACCATTTGCGCGCCCGCTTGCATCACTACTTTTGAGCTTTGCAAAGCATCACTTAAAGTGGCATAACTCATAAACGGTAAATCGGTCATGATTAAGGCATGCTGGTTACCACGGCGTACAGCTGCGGTATGGTAAGCCATATCTTCAACTGTAACAGGCAAAGTGGAATCACGACCTTGAATGGCCATACCTAGCGAATCGCCAATTAAAATGGTATCAATTTCAGCAAGTTCCATTGCCTTTGCCATACTTGCATCATAGCAAGTCAGGCAGGAAAATTTGCGACCTTCTGCTTTAAATTTTCTTAAGTCATTTAAACTAATCATCAAACTATTCCTTTCAACATCTTTAGCTCGGCTAAATTAAATCTCTGCCCAATTGCCTGCATCCAGTACGCTCAACGTGGGTTGTTGTACAACAGGCAACTGTTTCAACGCAATACCATCAATGTGTAAATTGGGGTCTAAATCCAGCAATGGAATCAACACAAAATCACGCTCCATCACACCGACATGTGGCACGGTTAAGCGTTCATGCTGAATTTTCTCTTCTGCATAGATCAGTAAATCTAAATCTAAAGTGCGCTCACCCCAATGGCGTAAACGCACACGTCCCGACTCTTGCTCAAAACGTTGCAGCTCATCTAGCAAAGCCAACGGTGCCAAGTTTGTGCTGAGTTGCACCACGGCATTTAAATAATTAGGCTGGTCTTGCGGCCCCATCGGTGGGCTTTGATACAGCTTGGAGATCTTTACACCGCCAAGACTAGCCAACTTGTGCACCGCTTCAGTCAAAATCACTTTAGAGTCGCCTAAGTTGCTACCTAGACCAATGTACGTAACGATGCTCATTGTGTCGGTCCAAAAATCACACTGCTTAAATCACGCTGAACACGTTTACGTTTTAAAATTGGGTGATCTGCACCAATCTCGGTCGAGCTATGACCTGCTCCCGTACCAATCTGGGTACGAGCTTCAGCGTGTTGCTTCGGTTTACGTGCACGACGACTACGCGACTCTTGCTCTTGTACCAAAGGCTCAATTTCATGACTTACCGTTTTAGCAATCGCCGCTTCTTCAGCACTTGCTTTACCGCTGCGACGTGATTTTGCACGTTGGCGGTTATATTGGCTGATAGCACGTTCTTTTTCATCGGTGCTCATCAACTGATACGCGTCCCACCATTGTCCCATGCCGAGCGTACCCTCATCACCGGATTTTTCGCGAAGCAACAAGAAGTCAAAGCCTGCACGGAAACGTGCATGGCTAGATAAGGCTTGAATTTGCTGTGCTTTCGGATTAAGTAACCGAGTTTGCATTTCCCACACTTCACGAATGAAGGTTTCGGCAAAGCGCGGAATAATAGTCCGCGTGGCTTGGCGTTTTAATACATCAAGTCCTGCTTGTGCACGCGCTTCAGCTGCAACCACACCTTTACTGCTATAAAACTCACAACGCTCTAAGAACGGTTGCCATAACAATACCGCATAGAAAAATGCAGGGTTGATGGTTTTGCCCACTTGAATACGTTGATCGGTATTTTTAGCAGCACGTTCAATAAATGGAGTGATATTCGGTTTGATATCTGCAAATAACTGCTTCCAAATACCGAAATCGATCAACATTGGCAGCACCCGATTTAAATGCCCCATCGTGAACAGCTTCTGAGATTCATCATATAAACGGTGCGGTGAAACATCGCGTAGCAACTGCGTCATTTCCAAGGTGAAAACATCGAGAATCTGCTGATCGATTGAGAAACCTAATTTTGCAGAAAAACGTAAAGTCCGCAGCATTCGCACAGGATCTTCTTCAAAACGCGTTTGTGCATCGCCCAGTAGACGTAAGGTTTTATTTTTAATGTCATCCACAGCATGACAGAAATCTAAGACAACGCCCTTACGTGGCTGATAGTACATTGCATTAATTGAAAAATCGCGGCGGACAAAGTCTTGCTCAATGGTGCCCCAATTGTTATCACGCAAAATCATGCCTTGTGCAGAGGTGACTTCTTTCTTCGGCGGTGCACGGAAAGTTGCCACCTCAACCAACTCACGACCTGAATAGACATGAGCCAGCTCAAAACGGCGCCCGATAATACGGCAACGTCGTCCGAAAACTTCTTTTACCTGTGACGGTGTTGCATTGGTCACTGCATCAAAATCTTTGGGATTTAGGCCAAGCATCATGTCGCGGACACCGCCACCGACGATATACGCTTCATAGCCTGCCTTAGTTAATGCATCGATCACATCTAAAATGTAAGAAGGTAATTGAGCGGTTGATAAACCACATTTTGACGCGCGCAAAGTTTGCAAAAGCCGCTGTCTCCTACGCCTAAACGTAAAATTCTAAGATGACGCTAATCATATATCTAACACAATCAAAGGGCAATTTGATTATCGAAAGCAAAGCAGGATTCTGATCAATTCACCAATAAATGACACTGCTTTTTTCACAAGCCTAAACGGGCTTTATTTTTTGCAAAAATCGCTGGTCCAATACCGCGCACCTGTTGTAACTCATCTATGGTCTTAAATGGCCCTTGTTTCTGGCGATAGGCCACGATTGCCTGGGCCTTTTTTAAACCCACACCCTGAAGTTGCTGCAATTGATCAACACTGGCTTGATTTAAACTAATTTTATTTGCGTTCGACACAGGTTGGGCCTGAACAGGCGACACAGCACGTTTCACGCTCTTGGGGGCTTGAGTACGATCATCCCACGCCTGCTGCTCTGCTTTCCAGTTCAGATAGTTCTGATCAAAAGACTGTGCATAACCACTGGGCACCCAAGCCAATAAACTCAGCAATAACAACGCAATGATCAACAAACTTACTTTTATTTTTATCAATTCAAGCCACCATTTTTATTATTTCAGTTGTAATTTGGCTTGCTCCCACAGTTGATCCATTTCTTCTAAAGACATCTGCTCAATCTTTTTTTGTTGTTGCAAAGCCTGATCTTCAATGAAAGCAAAACGAGTGCGAAATTTATGAATCGTACTCAAAAGCGACATTTCGCTTGAGACGCCCAGTTTACGTCCAACATTGATCATTGAAAATAAACAATCGCCAAATTCATCTGCTATTTCATCGGAATTTTGCTGTTGAACCGCATGTTTCAATTCAGCTAATTCTTCTTCAAGCTTGGTATAAGCACCTGCTACATCTGGAAAGTCAAAACCGATCCGTGCTGCATTTTTTTGAATCTGTTCCGCTTGTTGTAAGGCTGGGCCATGCTTGATGCTGTCTAATCGTGACTGTGCCTTACCTTGTTTTTCCTGTTGTTTAATTTGCTTCCAAAGCTCGCCTACATCTTCGGCAGACAAAGCTGAAAACTGCTGTGCTTGAAAAACATGGGGATGACGACGAATCAGTTTTTCTGTGATGGCATGGACCACATCTTGAAAATTAAAAGCCCCTTGCTCGGTATACATCTGTGACTGGAACACCACCTGTAGCAGTAAATCACCCAACTCATCACGCACCTCATCAGCTTTACCTGAACGCACGGCTGCTTCAACTTCATAAGCCTCCTCAATGGCATAGCGGGTTAAACTTTCTGGGGTTTGCTGTTGATCCCATGGACACTTTTCACGTAATTCACGCATCACGTTAAGCAATTGTTCCATGTTTATCTCTCTTCAAAAATCAAATTGATAAAAATTACATTATGACGGCATTCATTTGTTATGCTCAATCCAATCACAACAATAACATCAAGAAAAAGAGCAACAAGGAGCAGTTTCAATGCGCAGTATTTTGATTAGCGGTGCAGCCCAAGGTATTGGTGCGGCCATCGCCCGCTTATTTTATGCACATCACTACAAAGTCGGGATTTATGACATCAATAGCGCTCAAGCCGAACAGCTGGCAGCTAGCCTCGGCCCAAATGCCAAAGCAGGACAGCTCGATGTTTCCAACTATCAAGATTGGCAAACTGCTTTAGCCGAGTTTGTCGCATGGGCGGGCGAGCTCAATGTTTTGGTCAATAATGCAGGAATTCTATTCTCAGGGCCTTTTGAACACACAGAGATCAGCGCACATCACAAAACCATCTCGATCAATGTTAATGGTGTACTGAATGGCTGCCATGCTGCATTGCCCTATCTCAAACAAGCGAATTTTGCCCGCATCATCAACCTTTCATCGGCTTCAGCCATCTATGGTCAAGCTGATTTGGTCTCGTACTCTGCCAGTAAGTTTGCAGTACGCGGTATCACCGAAGGCTTAGATACCGAATGGCAGAAATATGGCATTCGCGTATTAGATGTTATGCCGCTATTTGTACAAACTGCCATGGTGCAAGATATGCAAGCGAAGAGTATTCAAAACATGGGGGTACACTTAACTGCAGAAGATGTAGCGCACCACGTTTTTCAACGTGCTGTTGCAAAAGATACGGCACTCACTGCAACCCATCAAGCCGTGGGTGCCAAAGCCAAGCTTTTATTTCAACTGAGTAAAATCAGTCCCCAATTTCTGAATCGCCTAACCAACTTGTACCTTTCTAAATAAAAAAAGAGCCTGCAATTGCAGGCTTTTTTTTTCAATTCGCTTAGTTACCTTGTACCAAACGACGCGCACTAATAATGCCTGGTTGTTGCTCCAATCGTGCCAACAGTTTTGATAGTTGCGATAAACCTTTAACTTCAATCAACAATTTCATATTGGCAATACCGTCTGCTTCAGAGATGGTGTTGACCTGACGAATATTGATTTGATCGGAGAAAATCACTTGGGTCAAATCTTTGAGCAAACCACGGCGATCATAAGCTTCCACCACAATCTGTACACTCTGACCACGCGTTGGCTGCATTTCCCAATCAGCTTCTACTGCACGCTCAGGTTCATTTTGAATCATGCGTAAGTAGTCAGGACATGCCACTTTGTGAATGCTCACCCCACGGTTCAAGGTGATATAACCCGCAATTGACTCACCATGTACAGGCTGACAACACTGCGCCACATGCAGCTCAACGTTATCTAAACCATCAATCAGAATGCCATGTGCTGACAAGGTATGACTAGCACGTGGATTCAACGTCGGCTTCAGCACCAGTTCAGGTTCGTCCTGATCCAAATGCATATGGCGGTTCACCTGATTGATCAAGGCATGCAGACTAATGTCACCATTGACCAGTGCAATCAGAATATCTTCACCCGCTTTAACATTGAAATGATTGCAGTAATCATTCAAATCAATACTTTTTGGGTGAATTGCTAAACGTGAAAGTTCTTTGTTGAGCAGGTCACGACCCACTTCCAAGTTTTTACTGCGGTCTTGTTGTCTAAACCAATGGCGCAGCTTGTCACGCGCACGTGCCGTCTTGATATAACCTAAAGAGTTCACCAACCAATCACGGTTTGGCTCACGGTCTTTCTTGGTTAAAATCTCAACTTGCTCACCCGTTTTTAAGGTATAAGTCAGCGGAACATAACGCTGATTCACCCGCGCGGCATAACACTTGTTACCGACTTGAGTATGCACATGATAAGCAAAGTCGAGTACGGTCGAACCACGTGGTAGCTCTTTAATATCTCCATCACGGCTAAACACATAAATCTTTTCAAAGTCCTCAAAATCTTGAATTTGCTCAAAATTTTCAGAGTCTTCATCCGACTTATGTACATTCGCATCATTGCGCTCTTGATAGTGTTCAAGTACTGCACGCAATGAATGTAAACGATGGTTAAAAGAGCGATCGGTATTCTTACCGCCCTCTTTATAGTTAAAGTGCGAACACACCCCGAGCTCTGCTTCTTCATGCATGCTCTTGGTACGAATCTGAACTTCAAGTGACTTGTTTTCCGCAATCACAGCCGTATGCAGTGAGCGGTAACCATTGGCTTTCGGATTGGTAATATAGTCATCAAACTGATGCGGAATATGCCGCCAAATTTGGTGCACGATCCCCAACGAGTGATAGCACTCAGGAACCGTTTTAACCAAGACCCGAACGGCACGAATGTCATAGAGCTGATCGAAGCTCAGGTTCTTACTTTTCATTTTTCGATAAATCGAATAAATGTGTTTTACCCTGCCGCTAATTTCAGCTTCAATGCCATGCTCATTCAAAGATGCACGCAATGTATCAATCACAAACTGAATATATTGCTCACGCTCCAGTCGCTTTTCATTCAGCAGCGTCGCAATTTCTTTATAGCGATCGGGTGCTAAATAGCGAAAGGCTAAATCTTCCAGTTCCCACTTTAACTGCGCAATCCCTAAACGGTGTGCCAGAGGTGAGTAAATGGTTAAGATTTCTCGTGCTACACGCTCTTGACGTTCTTTAGATGAAGTCGCCAATTCACGCAGTGCATAAGTTCGCTCAGCCAATTTGATCAGTACAACGCGCACGTCTTCCGTCACCGAAATCAACATTTTATAAATGCCGTTTAAGTGCTCGCGCTGATTGTTATTAAAGTGATCTTCGAGGCGTTTATTCTGCTCGATGAGGTCAGATAACTTACCCATAGCCAAAGTGCCTTTGACAAGTGCATGCACTTGTTCGCCAAAATGCTCTTGTACTTCCGCCAATGGAATCACGCCTTCGCGTACACCACGATAGAGCATCGCAGCAGCCAAGGTGTCTTCATCGACATGTAAATGGGCCAGAATATCCGCCATTTCAATACCGGTATAAAAGGTATTGGAACGATGATTAACCGTAGTTTCTAACTCTTTTTGTAAAGTCAAATTGGCAACTTCTTCGAGTTGCTCAAGCTTCGCATCATCTAATATGCTTCGAACACGATCTAACCATTCAGCCAAATCATGTTGAGCTTGTTCGGCATGCTCTACAGTCGCCTCCTGAGACAACTCATTGAGTCGCCCAGGTAGTTGCTCACGTACTGTGACCATACCCTTCTCCTACACTTTTACGCTTCATATTCTTTAATCGTTTATCTCATTATCTTTTTCAAACAATGCTATCGACTCAACGTGACCTGTGTGGGTAAACATGTCCATCACACCGGCTTTGACTAATCGATAACCCTGTTGTACCAACAGCCCCGCATCCCTTGCGAGTGTCGCTGGATTACACGACACGTAAACGATTCTTTTTGCACCAAAGTTAGGCATATAATGCATTATTTCCTCTGCGCCTGCACGTGGAGGATCTATCAATAATGCATCAAATCCTTGATTTGCCCAAGAATGATGCGAGAAATCTTTTGTTAAATCTTGTGAAAAGAACTTCAACTGGCCAAGAGCATTACGTTCCGCATTTTCTGCACCACGTTGAACCATTTCTTCACTGCCTTCAACACCAACCACTTGTCCTGTTGCTCCCACGCATCGAGCCAAAGGCAAAGAGAAATTTCCTAGACCACAGAACAAATCGAGAACACGTTCTCCTTGTTTTAAATCTAGCAAGTCACATGCCAATTTCACCATTTGCGGGTTAATGGTTGAGTTTACTTGAGTAAAGTCATGTGGGTTAAATCCAAATGCCACATCAAAATCATTTAAACGATAATGTAAACGCATCTCTGCATGTTCATCATCCATACGCTTTAGACTGTCTGGGCCAGCAGCTTGTAAATACAATTGCCACCCTCTGTCTAACGCAAATTGTTTTAATCGGTTGACATCCTCTGTGTTTAATTTTTCAGTATGTCGCACCGTGAGGGCGATGTCACAATCCCCCATGGCCAATTCTATATGACCAATAGCTGCTTTGGCTGTTAGACTTTGGAGTAACTGCTTCAAGCGTGTGATTGAACCAAACGCTTGATCTAACACCAAACAACGATCAATTGAAGTCAGTTTATTGGTTTGACGCTCTCGAAAACCCACGACCAATTGGTCTTTGTGCGGCAAATAACGCACCCCAATGCGTGCTTTACGGCGGTAGTCTTCACGTAAAGAGCGCAAAGGCGGCAACCATTCTTCAGGTTGAATCCCCGCAAAATGCTGCAAGTGTGATTTAAGCACATCTTGCTTTAAACGAATTTGTTCATCGGGATGAATGTGCTGCATATTACAGCCACCACAGCTTTTAAAATGCGGGCACTTCGGTTCAACCCGAAAAGCAGAGGCTTCACTGAGGAGTTGAACAGCATCGGCTTCCTCTAAACGCTTTACCGCATGGGTAATCTGCGCTTTAACCGTTTCACCCGGCAACGCATAGCTAATAAAGACTTTTTTACCCTGCTTGTCCGCAGGATGGTCTGGATGCGAACCATAGTGCGCAATGCCGCGTCCTTCATGCGAAAGTGACTCAACCTGAAAAATATAACTGGGCTGTTGAGTTGGACGAGGTTTGGCTCTATGTTTCATGTGTACCTAAAGATGGGAAGGGGAAAAATCGGCAGCGGTAAAAGCCGTCTGCTGTGAGGTCTCACGCCACACCGACAAAAAGTCTTGATGCTGCGGTTGAGCCTGTAAAAACTGGATGGTTTGATCGATAAAATGACGGTGGTCTTGAGCGAGCAATTGCCCTTTGAGCAAGAGCCAACGCAAATACACCAACCATGTATTTAGCACATCACCTTCACAATAACTGGTGAGTTTGAGCCATTCCTGCGCCCGAACATATTCAGGTACATGGTAAGCCCCATCGCCTCGTTTACCGGGATACCCCAATAAATGGGCAACATCATCTAGCTTTTGGAAATGACGTCCATTAAACATTGCCATCACATCCATCAGGTCGATGTGACGCTGATGATAACGGTTCTGATAGTTATTATAGCGCTTTTGTGTGTCAATTTCGCCTTGATCGAACAAAGCAGGTGCAGTTAAACCATGATACATAGCTCGAAGCATGATTACTGGCAAGTCAAACTGAGCGCCATTCCAGCTCACTAAAGTTGGTAAGCGCTTATCAAATATGGATAAAAACTTACTAAGAATTTCTGCTTCCGAATATTGTTCACGGCTAAAAGAAAAGAGTTTCATCTGGCCTTGGTCGTCTAGCCACAAGCCTGAAATACACACAATTTCATGCAAAGCCAAACGCTGAAAATCCATGCCTGATTCTTGGCGACGCAATTTGGTCAGTGCCGCCTCCAAATCAGCCTCAGGCAAATCTAAACCATATAAATGCGCCCCCGATCTCAAATCAGTCATGGTTTCAATATCAAAGGTGAGAACAGGTAAGCGCATATCTAAGACTCTATTTTTTGTTTTATTCAGGATCAACCACAGAGAAAAGACCCGTCGATAAATAACGGTCACCACGGTCACAAATAATGCACGCAATGACAGCACCGGGGTTTTCTTCAGCAATTTTAATTGATGCCCACACCGCACCACCTGAAGAAGTTCCTGCGCTAATCCCTTCTTTTTGCGCCAATTTACGCATGGTTCTTTCCGCTTCAATTTGCGGAATATCAATAATTTGATCAATCCGACTGCGGTCAAAAATGGTTGGTAAATATTCTTCAGGCCAACGGCGAATCCCAGCGATACTTGAACCATCTGATGGCTGTAGGCCAATAATTTGAATGTCGGGGTTCATCTCTTTGAGATATTTAGAGACTCCCATAATGGTGCCTGTAGTGCCCATTGAGCTCACAAAGTGAGTAATTTTGCCACCCGTTTGCTGCCAAAGTTCAGGCCCAGTCGTTAAATAATGCGCTTCAACATTATCAGGATTACCAAACTGGTTGAGTACATGCCCTTTGCCTTCTTCTTGCATTTGCAAAGCCAAATCACGTGCACCTTCCATGCCCTGTTCTTTGGTCACTTCAATCAGTTCCGCGCCATAAGCACGCATTGCATCTTTACGTTCTTGGCTCATGTTGTTGGGCATAATCAGTTTCATCTGATAGCCACGCATCGCAGCAACCATCGCCAGTGCAATGCCGGTATTTCCACTGGTCGCTTCAATCAAGGTATCGCCCGGCTGGATTTGCCCTCGCTTTTCCGCTTGCATAATCATGTTATACGCGGGACGGTCTTTGACAGAACCTGCAGGGTTGTTGCCTTCTAACTTTGCCAATACTGTTGCTTGAGTTTGACTTGCCAGACGCTGTAAACGCACCAGTGGAGTTTTTCCAACATAGTGATCTAACAAAAATTCGTCTGCTTGAAAATCAGTGGATGTAGTACTCATTCTTTGCACCTTGATCGAGGTGCGCCTATTGTATGGAAAAATGCCTGTCCCTGCACCCATTTAGCGTGCTTTTTCGTGAAAGTGATTAAAGCACCATCGATTTTTTATAAAGCGTGCTACACTTCAAAGCATAGGGAATAAATCACTTGCACCATGTCAAATATCAATAAAAAGTTATTTAATCGTCTGCACTTAAACCATGCTTATGGACAGCTCATTGCACTTATTTTCGTGCCGATTATGATTTTGGCCTGTGTAGGTGCATTACTGGTTATTACCGAAACTTCAAATGCGGCCAAAGCCCAGCAGCGACAAATGGCGATAGCGATTTTAACGCGCTATCAGCTGGATGCAGAAGCGGCGATCAATTTGGTGAATGCCTCCCCTTGGCAGTATGAAAATGCACGTTATTTGATGCAAAAGATGTTAGATGAAAAACATCTGATTCGTGCCGCAATTATTGATGACAAAGGCAATAACAAACTCAGCATTGGCTACCAAGACCAAGCGCCATGGCCCGCGCTGAAAAAAAATACTGATTTTTTTGGCCCGATGAATTTTAAAGGCAATACGGTATATGGTTTGCCCATCAACCAATTTACAGGCACACCTGCGCAGTTGGTGGTTGAATTAGATAACCAGCCCTTACAAATTGCCCGTTATCGCGTGTTGATTGTGTTGATTGCGACGGGTCTGTTGACACTCTTATTGCTTTTACTCTGTTTAAATTTCTACTCGCGTCGCTGGATTGCGCCGATGTATGAAATTCGCATGCAGCTGCAACGTTTAAATGCCGACACTCTTGATCAACACATGCTGATTAACAGTACTGGTGAATTACGCTTACTACAGCGCGATATTGCCAATGTGGTGAAACGCCTGCATTTTAGTTTTTTAGAATTGAAAGAACACACTGAGCAGACGGAAGACGATTTACGTCGAACCCTTGACACTTTAGAAGTGCAAAACATTACCTATCGTCAAGCGCGTGACCAAGCCATTTCAGCCAGTCAGTCCAAGTCAGTGTTCTTGGCCAATATCAGCCATGAACTGCGCACGCCACTGAACAGTATTGATGGTTTTATTCACCTGTTACTGCGTCAAGACAACCTCAACAATGACCAAAATCTTTATTTACAAACCATCCGAAAATCGTCTGCCCACTTACTGGCGCTGATTAATGATGTTTTAGATTTTTCAAAAATTGATGCTGGTAAATTAGAACTCGATACTGCCACTTTTGATCTAGAAGAAGCAATTTTTGATGTTATGGATATGCTATCTCCTCTTGCTGCACAAAAGCATATCGATATGGCCTTTTACTATGCCGACAATGTGCCAAAGCATGTGGTTGGAGATGCCCTACGCTTTAAACAAATTTTAACCAACCTGATTTCCAATGCCATTAAGTTTACTCCTGATGGCGAGATCATCGTCCGCGCAAGAATGGAACAAGATGATATTGGACAGTGCCTATTGCACTTTAGTGTACAAGACAGCGGCATTGGACTCAGTGGAACCGACCGTAAAAAACTGTTTGAGTCTTTCTCGCAAGGCGATGCTTCGGTCACGCGCCAATTTGGCGGCACAGGTCTAGGCTTAGCGATTTCCAAACAGCTGGTGCATTTGATGCAGGGGCAAATTGGATTTGAGGACAACCAAGAACGCGCGCCAACCGAAAAAGGTTCCACCTTCTGGTTTACAGCCATGTTTATGGTCAATGAAGAAGATGAGTACGTTGAGCATCCTCAGTTTAGCGATATGCAAGTGGTCTCGTATTTGGCACATCCTGCAACAGCCAATATTCTGCGCCATTATCTTGAAGACTATGCTGTGGAGCACATCGAATCGAGTTCAATTTTAGACTTGTTCAGTCACCTCAACAGACTGCCTCAAGATGTGGAAAACACATGGTTGATTGTTGACCACAGTGGTGATACCGAAGCCTTATTAAAAGAAATTCGTCAGCGTTATAGCGGTAACCTTGCGGTTTATGGCTACCAGATGTCACTTGATTTAACCACGCTGAATGAGTATCGCGCACGACCATTATACCAACCGCTCAGTCGGAGTGCTTTGATTCAATTGCTCAGCAATCAACCGCTATTTGAAGAAGATGAAATAGAGTCCTTCAATGGTCAAGGCTTACATATTTTAGCGGTGGATGACCATCTCCCTAACCTGATTGTCCTTGAAGCACTACTAGGCGAATTGAATGTCACGACAACAAAAGCTTTAAGCGGCCAACAAGCCTTAGAGATTTTACAAGAGCGCGCTGAACACGACAGCAAAGCTTTTGATTTGGTATTTATGGATATTCAAATGCCTGTCATGTCGGGTGTCGATACCACACGTGCCATTCGTGCGCTGGAGTCAACCATTGAAAACCATAAGCGTTTGCCCATCATTGCCCTCACCGCACATGCATTGGCCGATGAAAAACAAAAACTACTGCAAGTCGGCATGGATGACTATGTCACCAAACCGATTCAAATTGATCAGATTATTCAAATCTTGACCCATTGGACCACTGATCGTTTCAACAAAGGCTCACCCGTTGAAAAAGCCATAGTGATTGAAGCACTTGATCCGAAGGTACTCGACTGGCAGCAAAGCTTACAGTTAGCCGCCAACAAAGAAGACTTAGCAGTCGACTTACTGCGTATGTTAATGGATAGTTTTGATACTGAGCTGCATGAAATGAAGCAGTTGATTGAAATGGAAGATTTCCCACAATTGGAGCATGTGCTACACCGTCTGTATGGTGCAACACGCTATGTCGGTGTACCCAACTTACAAGAAGCAACAGGGACATTTGAACAGTTTGTTTCAACCTTACGTAAAGAACGTCGTAAAGCCGATGAACAATTTGTTCAAGAAACCATAAAGCGTTTCAATGAACTCAAAGTTGTGATTGAACAAGTACAACATGCGGCACAGCAAATTTTAATCAAACATATCCCATAAAACATTCAAAAGAGCATGGCACGAAAGACAAATTGCGACGTGACTCTTGGTGTCATTTATCCGCACGAGAGCTATGCTATGCTCCGTGCGAGCAAAAAATAAGAGTTCTCATCATGGCTTTACTTCGCATTGAAAACAAAAATGGCATTGCCACTGTTTCACTAAACCGTCCAGACAAACGCAATGCGATGAGTTTCGACCTGTTGCGCGAGTTGGTTAAAACTGCTGAAAAAATTAAAAAAGACCGCAGCATTCGTTGTGTCATCCTCACTGGTGAAGCGCAAGTCTTTAGTGCAGGCATTGATCTTGCCGATTTGAACAATCCGAAGAATCGCGCCTATGCCGCATGGGAGCTGATTAAACCGGGACAAAGTCTATTTCAAAAAGCTTTCCTAATTTGGCAAGAACTGCCTGTTCCTGTGATTGCCGCGATTGAAGGATTTTGCTTTGGCGCTGGTATGCAACTGGCTTTAGCGGCAGACATTCGTGTCGCACACCCTGCAACCAAAATGTCGATTATGGAAAGCCGTTGGGGACTGGTTCCGGATATGGGACTAACGCGTTCTTTAAAAGGTCTGATCGGACTAGATCTTGCCAAAGAATTAACACTTACGGCGCGTATTTTCGATGCAACTTATGCCAAAGAAATCGGCTTAGTCACACATCTTGATGAATCACCGCTTGCTAAAGCCCAAGCCATTGCAGAAGAAATGTTACAACGCTCACCAGATGCGCTCATGGCCTCAAAATATGTGCTGGATGCCATGCAGCATGAGCCTAAAAAATCCTTACGTTTGGAAAAAATTTGGCAGCTCAAATTACTGTTAGGTAAAAATAGCCAAATCGCACGTAAGAAAGATAAACAACCCGACGTGCAGTATCTACCACGCCAATATAAATAACAGTATTTAAGCACTGACAATCAAAGAGGGTCCCATGAATTTCGATCGACACACTAAAATTGCATTTCTCGGCATGGGACTCATGGGAAGCCGGATGGCCACCCGCTTACTTCAAGCGGGTTTCGAAGTCGCTGTATGGAACCGTACCAGTAGCGCCTGTGATGCCCTCATTGATTTGGGAGCGACAGACTTAGCACTACAGAGTATTGCTGAATATCCCGTAGTTCTGACCTGTTTAGCTGATGACAAAGCCGCACTCAGCGTTTATGAACAAATCGAACCGTTTTTGACGGCAAAGCAAGTGATCATCGACTTTTCCAGTCTTTCGGTGGAGCAAACCCTGAGTCTTGCAGCACGCGCCGAACAAAAACAGGTGCAATGGATCGACTCACCTGTTTCAGGGGGGACTGTCGGTGCGGAACAAGGTACGCTGGTCATCTTTGCTGGTGGCGATGCACAGACGATTCAAGACTTGTCTTTGATTTATAATATCTTGTCGCAACGTGTCACCTGTATGGGCAACACAGGAACAGGACAAGCCACCAAAATTTGTAATCAACTGATTGTGGCAGCCAATAGCACGCTGATTGCAGAAGCGGTTGCTTTAGCATCCAAAGCTGGCGTGGACACTCGCTTACTCGCACCTGCGCTTGCAGGCGGTTTTGCCGATTCGAAACCCTTTCAAATTTTAAGTCCACGTATGGCGACTCACCTGTTTGAGCCCGTACAGTGGAAAGTTCAAACCCTGTCCAAAGACTTGAACAATGCCGTGCAGCTTGCGGCGCAGCACCAACTCGACATTCCTGTTGCTGCGCGAGCACTTCAGCAATTGCAAGCACACCAACAACAAGGCTATGCTGAAGCTGATCTTGCCTCAGTCATCTTACAAGTAGAACAAAAAGCCAAATAAAATTAGGAGAAAATCATGACCAAACTTGCTGTAAATTTATCCATGATTTTTACCGAAGTGCCGCTGCTTGAGCGTTTTGCTTTGGCTCAAACCGCAGGCTTTAAACATGTGGAAATCCAATTTCCCTATGAACTCAGCATTGAACAAATTCAAACTCAGCTTACGCTTCATGACTTAAGTCTCTGCCTGATTAACGTTCCTGCGGGCGACTTAATGACCGGTGGAAATGGTCTAGCAGGCATCCCCGGCAAAGAGCTAGAGTTTCATCACGCTCTTCAGTTGGCAGTTCAATATGCCAGCGCACTCAAAGTGCCAAGTGTGAATATCCTTGCTGGTAAACAACCCCTAGATGCCGATCTACTGCCCTGTTTAAATACCTTGTCCAAAAACCTGAAACTGGCCTGCCATATGTTCAGTGAACATGACATTCAACCTGTCTTTGAAATGATCAACGGCACCGATATGCCACGCTTCTTAGTACAAAATATTGCCCAAGCACAGGAAATGCTAGAAGCAGTACAACATCCTGCACTTAAAATGCAATACGACTGCTATCACATGGCCATGATGGGTGAGGATGTGTTGCAAGGGCTACAAGAAAATATTCAAGATATTGGTCACATCCAATTTGCAGACTGCCCGGGGCGGCATGAACCAGATACTGCACAAATTATGTATGCAAATATTTTTGAATGGCTACAACACAGCAGTTATGACGGTTTTATTGCGGCGGAATATCGACCAAAAACTGTTTCAACTCAGTCCTTTGCATGGAAGGCAAAATACTTTGCTGCACATCCTCAAAGTTGAACTGTTGCGGATTTGAAATTTTCGCCTAAAAACGCTATATTATAAGATGAGTTATTGTCCGGAAAAATTCCCTTTATGAATTTAGAACCATCGCCCAGCGCTTCTAATTCTCACGATTTCGCAATGAATACCCAAGCTGCCGACGTACAAGCTTGCTTAAAAGTTGTACATGAAGCCCTTGAAGATGTAAAAGCAAAAGATATTTTAGCGATTGATGTCAGCCTAATCAGCAACGTCGCTGATGCAATTGTGATTGCAAGCGGTACATCAACGCGTCACATCAAAGCACTTGCTGATAACGTTGCTGAAGAAGCACGTAAAGCAGGTTTTCGCCCTCTCGGTGTCGAAGGCGAACGTGATGCAGAATGGATCTTGATTGATCTTGGCTTTGTTGTTGTGCACGTGATGTTGCCAACAGCGCGTCGTTTCTACGACTTAGAAAGCCTTTGGCGTGCAGCCCCAGAAGAAACTGTAGCCTAATATGAAAAGAGCGACCTGAAGGTCGCTTTTTTTATGTCTAATTTTATTTAAATTAAGCGATGCATATCGACCATTGGGTAGTGCTCTTTCACTTGGCGCTTCACATGGGCATAGAGTTGATCTGCTTTTGCTGGACCATAAAATTCACAATAATTTTCATAACAGACCGTCAAGACCTGCGCATATTGAGTCATGGGCAAAGTTTCGAGCACCGCTCGATCATCCAAGGCCTGATATCTATCAATCACAATGGATAAAGCATCTAGCTGCGTTTTCACCTCACGCTCAAACTCCTGCACATCAACGGCTTTGACTGCTTGATAGACATTTTGCAGAAAAAACGTCAATGCATCGAGTAACACTGCTCCCCCTTGTTCGCTTTTCGATGCTTTTGCAGATGGATTCAACAACACTTGTTTTTCAACTTGGGCCATTTCTGCCAAGACATTTTTGAGCATGTCTTTTCGAAAGTAACGTAATTCCTCTGTGGTACAAATTTCACTCAAAAAACGATTCAGGACAAAGGAGGGTTGATCACCATATTTCGCTTCCCAGTGATTCAATACTTGCTCTAAAAGTGTTCCTTGTAAGTACTGACTCAATCCACGTTCGATCGCTTGGCGTTTTTGTACAATAGTTAATGTTTCAGTCGACATGAGCTATCCTCTTTCATTAATGACGTTTGGTCATATCATCAGTTTCAAACGTCACATCACGCTGAAACTCGGGATAAGACAGTTCTGCATGTTCGGTATAGTCCAAGCCACGTTGTTCATGTTGTTTACTCACCCGCAAACCACCAAGAACGACGTCTAAGACTTTAAAGACGATCAATGCCACACCAAAACCCCACGCAAAGGCTGTCAAAATCCCCAAGCCTTGTACCGCAATGATCCCCGCATTAAACATATTGTTTTCAAAAAATAGCCCCGCAGCCAATGTGCCCCATGCCCCACAAAAACCATGTACAGTCACCGCATCGACGACATCATCCAAGCGGAGTTTTTCCATCACCACTGGTAAAATACTGACCAGTACACCTGCCACCGCCCCACTGATGATGGCATACAGTGGACTCATGGTTGCACAGCCCGCCGTAATTGCAACCAGCCCACCCAAGGAGGCATTAATGGTACCGCGCATTAAAATTGCTTTACCACGTATTAGGGTATAAACCATATAGGCAACTGCCGAAGCACACGCTGCCAAATGTGTATTCAAGGCAATCCGCCCAATACTCACATCCGCCTTCACAGTAGAGGCCGCATTAAAACCAAACCATGCCAGCCATAGAACAAAACCGCCTAGCGCCACCAACGGTAAATTATGTCCTGCCAAATAATGAACTTGTCCATTGCGCCCAAACCGCCCTAAACGAGGCCCCAACACAATAATTCCGGCTAAAGCCACCCATCCACCAATCGAATGCACCACCGTTGAACCTGCAAAGTCAATGAAACCCATGGCTTTTAGCCAACCTTCGCCATCAAATAAGCTCCCCCAAGCCCATGCACCAAAAATCGGGTAGATCAAACCACTGACCACCGCAGCACTCACAATATACGCCACAAAGTGAATCCGCTCAGCCATCGCCCCACTGGCAATCGTCGTGGCGGTGGCCGCAAACATCATTTGAAAGAACAAGAGGTTCCAGTGCCAGTCATCCATGGCATTGGGGGCAAAATGTGAGGTTCCTATCCAGCCACTCGAATTGACACCAAACATCAAACCAAAGCCAATCAACCAAAAGACCAAGCCTCCTAAACAGGCATCCATATAGTTTTTCATGAGTACATTAATGGTGTTTTTAGAGCGCACCGAACCACTTTCAATCAGGGCAAAACCTGCTTGCATGAAAAACACTAAAATGCCACCGAGCACCACCCAGACACTGTCGAGCGAGAGACGAATTTCTTGAATATTTTGAGCCTGTGTTGGCAGGGGCTCTGCAGCAAAACTGGGTAAAGCAATACAGCACACAAAGAAGAGTAAGTATTTTATTTTTTTCATGAATAATCCCCCAAAGATTATTCATCTCAATTGCAAAATCAATGCCAGTGTTTCAACACCTTACAGATATTTAATCATGATCCATGCCCACCAATATAAATGGACAATTCAAACAAGGCGAAAAAGCGATACACCATAAAAGGGCCAAAGCACATTTATCAGCTGATTGATAAAACATAGCTTTTAGTTTTTATAGTACTCATCCACAGCATAATAGTGGACCTTCTCTACCCATCGACCACGATTCAGCGTTCGCTCCGTCACTTTAACCTTTCCCTCTTGAACTGTTGCATCTTCAATAAATTCTTTGACTAAACTCAAACCGTGTTTAGGAATTACAATATATTCCGAACGGATGTGATAACAACATCCACTTTTATTGAAGGTTAAGATTCTTTTCTGTTTTTGATCGACCTCAAACATGCCCAAATTTTCATGAGTTAAGGCCGATAACTCCTGACTCAGCACAAATTTATTTTTAGTCCGATGAAAGACATAAACATCGTAAGTTGGCCCGCCATAAGCACCATAATTACCATTACGGATGGCGACATCCTCACTGCCGTCAAAATTAAAGTCGGCAAAAATCACGGCACTTTGCTCACCATAAAGCTGCACCACATTGACAGATGGTTTGTCAGTTTCGTCCAGATCCATCGTCAATTCAGCCGAGGAAATACGCTGAAAGCGCTGTACTGTCCCTTTTAGGTAAAGATCAATATTGGCTTGTCCATCGCAGCTCCTGTCCGTACAGCTCGTCGTTATTTTTACATCATAGCGTTTCGATGCATTTTTTATTTCGAAGACTTGAGCCTGAGTAGTTTGACTCAAAACGAACCCACTAAAGATCAGCAACACCTGAAACGAAATCTGATTTATGTTCATCTTGTTTTCTTATTGAAAAGATACACATCATCTTAGCAAAAGCTGCAAACATAAAAAAACCACCCGAAGGTGGTCTCTATACACTCTAGGAGGAGGATTAGTGTCCACCACCATTGATTGCTTTGGTCATATCTTCAACCACTTTCTTCGCATCACCAAAGATCATCATGGTTTTTTCGTTATAGAACAAATCGTTGTCTAGACCTGCATAACCTGTCGCCATAGAGCGTTTGATGACCATAATGGTACGTGCTTTATGTGCTTCAAGAATTGGCATGCCATAGATTGGAGATGTTGGATCGTCTTTCGCCGCAGGGTTGACCACGTCATTCGCACCAATCACAAGCACCACATCTGTTGCAGGGAAGTCTGAGTTAATCTCATCCATCTCTAAGATGTCTTCATACGCCACGTCAGCTTCAGCCAAAAGTACGTTCATGTGACCCGGCATACGACCAGCCACTGGATGAATCGCGAAGCGCACTTTTACACCTTGTTCTTTCAAGATCTCACACAGTTCTTTCACCGCATTTTGTGCACGGCCTTGTGCCATACCATAACCAGGTACGATCACAACGCTGTCTGCATTTGACATCAAGAAGCCTGCGTCATCTGCTGAACCAGAACGATGGTTACGCTGTGCTTGTTCGCCTTTGTCCGCAGAAGCTACCGCAGTTCCACCCATTGCACCACCAAACAAAACGTTGATGATTGAACGGTTCATGGCTTTACACATGATGTAAGACAGAATCGCACCTGAAGAACCCACCAGAGAACCCGCAACGATCAACATATTGTTTTCAAGTGTGAAACCAATACCTGCTGCTGCCCAACCAGAGAAGGAGTTCAATAGTGATACCACCACTGGCATATCACCGCCGCCGACTGGTGCAATCCACACCCAACCGAATGCAAGTGCAAGTACAGTCATGGCCCAAAATGCATTCATGTTGCCTGTCGTGAAGAAGTACACACCACACGCCAACATTGCAAGGAAAATCAGTGCTTGTACAGGTTTAACCCATGCACCAGAAATGGTTTTTGCCCATTTTTTCGCAGCCAATTTACCATAAGCGAATACAGACGCTGTAAAGGTAATCGCACCAACGAAACAACCCACGAACAATTCAAATAAATGAACCTTGCTCATGTGTGCATGTTGCACACCCGCAGCAGTTAATGCAGCTTCATTTTGTGCAAATAATGCAGTCAGTTGGTTGTTATGTAGAATTGCCGCAATTGCAATTAATACCGCAGCCAGACCCACCAAAGAGTGCATCAATGCGACCGTTTCAGGCATCTGCGTCATAGGTACAGTACGCGCACGGGCAATACCCACTATCGCACCCAGCACCATCGCACCGCCAATCATCCAAATCACAGGATGATCTGCCACAAAGAAGGTGGTCACTACAGCAATCGCCATTGCGATCATGCCGTAACGGTTACCTTGAATTGCCGTCTTCGGGCCAGACAAACCACGTAAAGTTAAGATAAAGAGGACAGCACCAATCAGGTAGAACCAATCCGCATAGTCTCGAATGAATTCCATATATTAGCCCTCTTTTTTCTTTTGCTTTGGCTTGAACATTTCAAGCATGCGCGCAGTTACTGCGAAGCCACCAAAAATATTGATACTTGCTAAGAACACCGCAATTGCACCTAAGATGCTCACGACATTCACACTTTGGAATGCAACATTCGCATCAGCACCAATTGCAGGAATTCCTACAGTTTGAATCATTGCACCCACCACGATGATCGATGACAACGCATTGGTTACTGCCATAAGTGGTGTATGTAGTGCTGGCGTAACGCCCCACACGACGTAGTAGCCTACAAAGATGGCAAGGACGAAAATTGTAATTGTTTCAACCATGATCTATCTCCTTAACCACGCTTCAGCAGTACTTGACCGCCATGAGTTACTAGAAGGGCTTTTTGAATTTCTTCTTCAGGATTGATAGCAAAGTTTTTCTCTGCATCAAATAGAGTATCTAAGAAGTTTAAGACATTTCGTGCATACAAAGCAGAAGCTTCAGTTGAAACTGTAGACGGAATGTTTGGAATACCTAAAATGGTCACACCGTTGTCAGTCACAACATTTTCACCATTTTTAGAGCCTTCAACGTTACCGCCTGTTTCAACCGCCATATCAAGGATGATTGAACCTGGTTTCATTTTGGCAACCGTTTCCGCCTTAATCAGACGTGGCGCATTACGACCTGGTAAAAGTGCAGTGGTAATCACGATGTCAGCATTCGATACAGCTTTATCCACAATAATGGCTTGATCGCGGATATAGTCTTCACCCGGCATCCAGCCATAACCATTTTTCGCAGCATCGGCTGCTTTTTGCTGTTCTTCCGCTGACATAGGTACGTCTAACCATTTGCCACCCAAAGACTCCACCTGATCTTTCGCCGTCGGACGTAAATCCGTTGCTTCAACCACAGCACCCAAACGTTTTGCTGTCGCAATTGCTTGTAGACCTGCAACACCGACCCCCATGATCACGACACGTGCAGGTTTTACAGTACCCGCAGCCGTCATCAACATTGGGAACATGCGCTGGTACTCTGCCGCAGCAAGAAGCACTGACTTGTAACCCGACAAATTGGCTTGTGAAGATAATACGTCCATGTTCTGCGCACGAGATAAAGTCCGTGGCAGTAGCTCCAAAGCAAATGCAGACACGTGTTGTGATGCAAATTGATCAAGCTCCGTATTACGGTACGGGTCAAACATGGCAATAACCGATGTATTTGGCGCAAGCTTTTGAATTTCAGCACCCTGAGGGGCACGTACTTTTAAAATCATTTGGCTACCGGTATAGGCATCATCTGTCAGCGTAGCACCGACTTGCTCATAGGCACTGTCGATATAAGCAGCTTTCACACCCGCTCTACGTTCAATCACTACACTATGACCAGCACTGATCAACTTTTTTACCGTTTCTGGCGTTGCGGCTACACGATTTTCACCGACGACAGTTTCGGCTGGAATTCCGATCTGCATGAGCGTCCCTCAAGCTAGTTTTTCTTAAAGTAAACATCACCCATTAGGCAATGTTTTCTCACAGGATGTTCTTATGAATTTTTGGATTCTAATGAAACTTTTTTAAAATACCACCCACTATTTATTTAATAAATACCCATATACTGAACTGGTGATTCATAAAAAATATTGGGTGATATTGCGTTTATTTGCTTTGAATCCGCTTAAAAATTGATTTATTTCTATTCAAATTCTGAACCACAGATCTTTACACACTAAAATCTGCACTTTTTTTGCACAAAACCAAGTCATTTAATTCCGCAGTATTGATCTTTTTGACCAATCCAAGAATATGAACCACCACATTGACATTAACCCGAACCCGTCATTCATCGAGCTTTACCATCTGCTGTCAAGCAAACTTTGCAGACATTGACTTAAATGACAGTTTTGCCCCATTTGCAAAAGCTTCGAATTGGCCTGTCCCTATTTTTCATCGATCAAAAATGCCAATGCTCAAAATTTAGCTCAACTAAAATGCGTATTTGAAATGGATCATCTAAAAATACAAGGAGGGGTTGATCGCGTTTAACTAGATCTGAAACGAGAAATAACCAACAAAAATGTTTTTTTCATATTTTATCGGATGATAATGGCGCGCATTGACATACTAACCTCAAGCAAAAATGCACCACAATTGAGCAAAAACACCCTAAATAGATGAATATTTCAGTAATTTGTCCCAAATCTTTGATGTGCAAGATGAGTAAAAATGATCGAATGCAACAATTTCATACAAAATAGATGGCCATGTTCAGAATTTTTTAAAGATTTTTATTATTTTTTGACAGGAAATTCGAAATATCATCATTTTTTGATTGTATTAGATGAAAACACCATCCTCAGAACAGGTCATACTATTTGCTATGTCTTCATCTTCGACTCATTTTTTTATGCAGCCTTTTCTCGCTTGTTTTAGGCTTTTGAATCAGCTTCGTATACAATTTCTGAAACGATGCATCTATTTAGCTCAAAGCACGATGTAAACGTCATTCTAAAAAATACTCCCTCATCAAAGGCTCATTATGAATACTTCTTTCGACATCAGTCGAGACAAATCTCTGCTCTGGCTGATGGCAATTGTCTGCGGCTTATGTGCAGGGGCAAACTATTATTGCCAGCCTTTGATTTCCTCTATTCAGCAAAGCTTTCAAGCACCAGAAGAACAAGTGGCTTTGACCGTGACCTTTGCTCAAGTCTCCTATGCTTTAGGTTTACTGTTCATTGTGCCCTTAGGCGACATGCTGAACAAAGCCAAACTGATTCCATTCCTGATGTTTGGAGCATCTGCTGGGCTGTTTATCTGTGCGACATCCACCAACTTATCGATGCTCTGGTTAGGCACCATTATTACAGGACTCTTTTCAGTTGCAGCACAAGTGCTGATTCCTCTGGCTACGATGGCAGTCAAACCTGAAAAAACGGGAGAAGTGGTCGGTTTCCTCATGAGTGGCTTATTGGTCGGGATCTTACTGTCGACCAGTGTGGCGGGATTACTCTCAGATTTATGGCACTGGAAAATGATTTATGTGCTGAGTGGCATTGCCATGTTTGCTTTGGCTCTTCTGATGAAAGGAAAACTACCTCAACTACCAAAACTTAAAATCACCTATTTCGACATTTTTAAGTCCATGGGGAGTCTGCTGCAACAAGAGCCTCGTTTGGTGTTTCGCTCAATCACGGGTGGATTTGCTTTTGCAGCCATGAGTATGCTGTTTTCAACCATTGCCCTACTTTTAACCTCTGAGCCATTTCAACTTCCCGATGTTTTAGTCGGCGTGGTGACTTTGGTCGGCGTATTTGGTGCACTGTCCACCCAGTGGATTGGTAAATGGGCCGATCGCGGTTATACCCTGCTTTTGACTTGGGTCGGCTGCGGGACGTTAGCCCTCAGTTGGGTGTTCCTATATTTAGGCGGGAGTTCACTTATCAGCTACATCATCGGTTATGCACTGATTAACTTAGGGCTTGCAACCACACACAGTTGTAACCAAAACGTGATTTTCCGTTTACGCCCCGATGCGAAGTCTCGGGTGAACTCCATCTATATGACCTTATATTTTATTGGTGGTGCGTGTGGCTCGGCGCTAGGTGTCTATGCATGGCATCACGGCGGCTGGAGCAGTACGTGTTTAGTCGGTATTACACTGGTGATGATGGCAAGTGTCTTTGCTCTGCTGGATACCCTGTATAGCAAAAAACAGGGTATTGCTTAACCCTCAAAAAGACAGTTTACTCAGTAAACTGTCTTTTTGTTTGGGCACTTCATTTTGAACGCTAACTGACCTGAGCCACGGGGTAAAAGGGTTTACCCAAATCGAGACTATCGGCATTTTCCAAAGCAATGTACAAAAATGCGGGCAGCAAAGCCGATAAAATTTGACAGCCATCTTGTAGCTGCTTGCGGTTCAACGAACTCTTATAAGTTGCACCCCCATGCATCAGCTGATTTCTCAAGGTATATAAACGGTTAAACAGTACCAGTAAAATATCAACCGAATGCTTCTGCTGTAGCGCTTTCGCCACTTTCTTCTTTTCTTGTTCAAGCTGAGCCTTACAGACCTCTAAAGCAATTTTCTTATTTTGATAGTCCCAATACCCTTGATAGGTATATTGGTTGTCTAAGAGCATACGAATAGGCTGACTAAATTTGTCCCATAAAATGCTATAAATTCTATGATCGACATCATGTTGGCAAATTAAATGTAAGAACTGACGTAAACTCTGCTTGTCCTGACTTTGCCCCAAGTCTTGTGCATATATCGCATTGAAGGAAATCCACAGGCTGATAAATTGTAAATCGGGATCATGATCAAGCAGTAATGCCTGCTTTAACCAACTCAGCCCACGATGTATTCTCAGATTAAACTCATCACTCTGTTGTACTTTTTTAGTTTTAAAAATTTCTTCTAAAAGCAACATCGGCTTTTCCTATACTTTATTCTTCTATGTATTCAACATACTGAATGATTAAGCTAAATTCAATCCTGCTAGGATATAGTGATTGATCAATCCCACAAGTTCAGTATGAATGTTCTTTTGAAAATAGAACTATTCAATTTTTTCCATGCTTTGGTCGCCCTAGAAATCACTCATCAAACGATTCTAGCAAGCACCTAAAACAGCCATTCCAAAGAATGGAAATCCTGCTGTTTTTATTTCCATTCTTTTCTACAGCGATATATAGCGCTAAGTTAAATGGCATCAATCAGGAAGCATTGATGCCACTTAAACTAGGATAAAAAGATCATGGAAACATTTAACTCAAAGATGTTTGAAAATAAAATCGCCGTCGTGACAGGTGGCACATCTGGTATTGGTCAAGCCGTTGCAGTCGCATTTGCTGAACGTGGTGCAAAAGTATGGGCGCTTGGCTTACAAGCAGCCAAGGCAGTTTTCCCAACTGGTTTGGATATTGAAGCTGTCGAAATGGATGTCACGGATAAAGCCGCTGTCGATGCTTTTTTCGCAAAAGTAGATCGCATTGATACTTTATTCAACGGCGCAGGTATGGGTTCTGTCTCAGAGCACGAATTAGACACCTATAAAAAAGTGCTAGAAGTTAACCTCACCTCTGTTTTTTATATCAGTGAAGTCGCTGCTAAAGCCTTAGCTAAATCGGACAATCCATCGATCATTAACGTGTCTTCACTGTACGCGCAATTTGGTTCAGGTATTGCACCAGCATACTCTTGTTCTAAAGGTGCCATTGATCAACTTACCTTCTCACATGCACTGAGCATGGCCCGAGCCAAAATTCGCGTAAATGCTGTTGCTCCGGGTTGGATCGATACGCCGCTTATCCAACCATTGAAAGATATGCCTGAAGTATTCAATGGCATTATGCAACGTTCTCCAATGCAGCGTTTAGGTAAGCCTGAAGAAATTGCTAACGTGGTAGTCTTCCTCGCGTCTGATGCAGCAAGCTTTGTAAATGGTGCGATAGTGAAAGTTGATGGTGCCTATTCAATTAACTAATACTTTATTGCTAAGGCTGATAAGGGCTTAAGTCATAAGCCCTTTGCTTTTATAACGCTTAGCTATTGATGCTGAAATTTATCGTTTTCTTCGGATCAATCTTTTATATACTCTTTACGATGAGATAGTTTTTGGTCATCTTCTGGTCATTGACTCAGACGCTGCTCCATTAAAAATACATCCTCATAAGCAATTCAGAGCTTTACGATATTTCGCATAAGTATTCCTGTTAATTACGCCTATTTAAATAATCAAAAGCCGTCAGTTCTATTGCTGTTATATTGAAACGAGAGCAAAGCATAGGAGATGGATTGAAACAGTATGAATACATCCATCAAAATCCGATGTGCGTACACTTCGCCGAGCATATGCTTCACATTGATACGCAAACTGTCGATTCGAGACCCACACACGTCCTACATGCGCCTCAATTTGGTCAAGTACCGACCCTATATTTACCATCTCAAATGCGCATGGAAATTTATTACTTGAAGGCTTTGGTGCTAGGCACACAACATTAAATAAAAAATAGACAGAAATATCTTTAGCATGAATACCGAACCAAGACATCCTTATTTTCTGGCTTTATCTCAACTGAATTTAGAGCAAGGCTTTCTCTCGTTGGATATTCACCCTCAATTCTGAAGTATCCAAAGTTGATTCATATTTCAGCCAGCAACAGAAAGTCTTGAAATGAGCCAATGATCAGCTTGAATTTTAGCTAGATCAACTTCGAACTACTTATTTTAAATATCCAGTTGCTCTTGAGCATGACGAGCCTCATTAGGAAAGCGACCAAACCATTAGACGTTTCACATGATATTCTCTCTTATTCAGATTGTTATGATGCACTAGAGTTTTTTATTTCACGAAGCCTAGGCCAGAGATGACTTCGCCCCGACTTTTTAGTTATTTTGGAGAGCAGAATTTGTTCTGCTCTTGTTGTACAAGTTCTTTTAATGTCGTTGTAAGCGTTTTGCAATGTCATGCTTTGATGTTGTTGCCGTATGGAAAAATTGCTTTAACCCCGAACAGAGATAATGCAAACCAACCTCTCCATCTGGTGTTTTTAAGAAGCGGTCTTTCGGGCAATTCCCCCAGCAATATTGTAAATAAGCGCATTTACGGCAATATTCAGGCAAGGTATTTGACTTTGCATAGGCAAATTGCTTTTGACGCTCAGAAAAAACCAAATCACCTTGATGCGTCTCTTGAATATTGCCTAACTTATATTCTGGGTAAACAAAATGATCACAGGAAAATAAGTCACCATTATGTTCAATTGCCAATGCTTTGCCACAAATTTGCCCAGATACACATTTTTGTGAACCATAGCCAAACATCATCGACACCATATTTTCAAATTGATCCACAAAGACTTTGCCATAATCCTTATTCAACCATTCTCCCCAAACACGAGAAAGGAAATAGCCCCAGTCATCTGCTGCAATAGACCAGTCTGTCACGACTGAATCAGGTGTACCCGGTTGGGTCGCAGAGCTTCCCAGCATTGGTAAATCATCAGGATTCCACTGCCCTGGCGCAGTTTGTTGGAATTGCGCACTTTCCATGTCCGGAATGAATTGAATCATGCGTGGTCGAACATGATCTCTCAAGAAGCGATACACATCAATCGGTCTTTTGGCATTATCACGGTTCACAACACACAGGGCATTGAACGGAATTTGGTAATGATGCAAAAGTGCTGCCGCCTGCATGACTTTGGCATGAGTTGGCTTTCCACCTTTATTATAGCGATGTTTATCGTGAAATTCAGCAGGACCATCAATAGATAATCCGATAAAAAAATGATGGCGTTTAAGAAAGGCGCACCACTCTTCATCCAGTAAAATGCCGTTGGTTTGCAAGTCATTTTCAATACGCTGGTTTGGCTTTTTATATTTTTGTTGTAGCTCAACCACGCGCTCAAAGAACTCCAAGCCCATCAGGGTCGGTTCCCCCCCCTGCCAGCTAAAGATAATTTCATCACCAGTCTGTGCTTCAATATATTGCTTAATATGCAATTCAAGCATCGACGCTTGCATGCGCGGCGTTTTTGGTTGATGTAAAAGGTCTTGTTTATGTAGGTAAAAACAATAACTACAATCCAAATTACACTGTGCACCAGAAGGTTTAATCATCACATGGTAACGATAGGTTTGCCCCTGAATTTGCATAGTTTTTAATGGTGGGGTTGGATCCTGTGTGGGTATTATGCGCATCTTGTATCGATTCCCCAAGTTGTTATGATCTTATCGGTAAATGGTTATTTTCATCTTCGATACTAAACAATCAAAAAAATGCGAGCAAGGGTTTATTTGTACCAATCTCTGCTATCAATCACTTAATTTATGATAAAAAATATTTATTTTTCAATAACTAAATAAAAATTGTTTTGTTTGTTCTTTTTTCCTCTCCTACGAAAGTTCTCCCAACTGATTAAATAACAAACACATTGATTTTTAAATGATTATTATTACTTTTTTTTTGCATTCTGCACTGCACGTTAACTCCAATAAAATCACCTCACCTTTTATAGGCCTGTCATCATAATAAAAATAAAACCCACGCCTGAAACCAGACGTGGGTTTATTTATTAGATTAAAAGCTTATTTTAAATCAATGACAACTTGCTCAATTTTACCGTTAAATTTAAAAGGTGGTTTATAGGCAAAACTAACCGGCTGACCCGTGTCTTCGCCAATGCCAAAAGTATCCGTACCAAAACGACCTGAAATTGTTTTCGGTACATTTCCTTCAGCTACTTTTTCACCATTAACCAGTAAGGTGACTTTGCCACCTTGACCAGGCTCTTTTCCTTCGTAATCAAAGTTCATAGTCACTTTAGATTTACCATTTGGTAATGCTTTGTTGGACTTAATGACGCTATGATTATCAAAATAATTGTAATCAAAAACAGGCTGACCTTGTTCATTCACATACAGCACTACACCCGCTGCAACACCACCAAATGCCATGATTACCCCTTTAGTTTGACTACCTTGAGTTTCCACGTCTGCATTTAAGCTCCAAGAACGGTTTTTAATGGCAGGGGCAGAAGATTCTGCTAAACGTGTAACACCCTCATGGTACACAAAATGAGTGGCATTTGGATCGGCTCCAGGTGGTGTAGGTTTCTTAATCATTAAGCGAGCTGCGCCACGATCATCAAATGGATAAACACTATATTTTTGTGCTTCTTTATCAAAGAGTTTCTTCATCTCTTCAACTTTTTCAGGCATTTTTGCAGCTAAATCCGTTGACTGGGTGAAGTCTTCGTTGAGGTTATACAGCTCCCATTTGTCCTTATCCCAGTTGCCTGGTGCAAGGTCTTGACGCCAAGGTAACGTATGTTGAGCGCTTGCTAACCAACCATCATTATAAATCGCACGGTTACTAAAGACTTCGTAGTACTGCGTGGTTCTTCCTGTTGCATTCACATTGCTAAAACTGGACATAAACGACTTTCCAGCCAGTGGCTTTTGCGCATAACCATCCACTGTTTTTGGCATAGGAATATGACTGGCTTCCAAGATAGTTGGAACGACATCGACTAAATGTAAATATTGGCTTCTAACTTGCTCGTCATGCTTAATTTTGGCAGGCCAGCTAATCACCATTGGGTTTCTGGTTCCACCTAAGTGAGATGCCACTTGTTTTACCCATGGGAATGGCGTGTTACCTGCCCAAGCCCATCCTATAGGATAGTGTGCTTCAGTTTTCACGCCACCAATTTCATCATACATTTTTAATGAATCATCAATCGTGGATGGAATACCACTGAGCGCTTTAATTTCATTGACCGTACCATCTGGTCCACCTTCTGCAGATGCACCATTATCACCAACAATATAAATAATCATGGTGTTATCAGCATCTGGAAGTTTTTTCACTTCATCTAGCAATCGCCCAACTTCCATATCAGTATAAGCAAGATAGCCTGCAAAATTTTCCATTAAACGGGTATAAACTTTTTTCTGTTTATCATTCAGCTTATCCCAAGGTTGCACCCAATCTGGACGTTTTGTCAGCTTCGCATCTTGAGGAATAACGCCTAATTTTTTCTGGTTTGCAAATACGGTTTCGCGGTATTTCTCCCATCCCATATCAAATTTGCCTTGGAACTTCTCTCTCCACTCTTTAGGGGGTTGATGTGGTGCATGTGCGGCACCCGGCGCAAAGTACATAAAGAATGGCTTATTGGGTGCAATCGATTTCGAGTATTGCATGCGTGCAATCGCTCGATCTGTCATATCTTCCAACAAATGATAGCCTTCTTCAGGCGTCTTATTGGGTTCTACAGGTACTGTGTTTTCAAAAATGGTCGGATAAAATTGATTGGTCTCGCCCGAGTTAAAACCATAGAAATAATCAAAACCTAAACCTGTTGGCCAACGATCAAAGGGACCCGCAACCGAAGTTTCCCAATCTGGCGTGTTATGGTTTTTACCAAACCACCACGTATTATAACCATTGCCTTGTAAGACTCGTCCAATGGTTGCTGTATCTCGTTGCATCATTGTGCTGTAGTTTGGAAGTCCCGTCGCCCACTCCATTAAGAAACCATTTCCGGTATCGTGATGATTTCGTCCGGTGAGCAGTGCCGCGCGAGAAGGTCCAGAAATAGCAGTGGTATGAAACTCGTTATATTTTAAGCCTTGAGCAGCAAGCTTATCGAGATTTGGAGTTGGTACTAGACCACAAAAGTAGATGTTTGACCAAATCCGACATCGTCGAGCAAAATCACCACTACATTTGGCGCACCAGCAGGTGCTTCAGCATTGTGCTGCCAATCATAGGTTGTATCTTTATATGTTTTCCCAATTTTGCCTTTAAATGTTGAAAGTGGAATCGGTAAAGAGCTTCTATCCACTTTTTCTTCGGCATGTGAAGTGGTAGCAATGAGTGATGGACAGATTAAACTGAGCGCAAGGGCTAAGGGCTTTACTACAAATTTCATCGTATGACTCCCAAAATAATGTAATAAAAAATTGTTATACGTCGTTCTAAATTTTCATTGTTAATCACAGCAACTACAGTGCTCAATTATTTGAATTGTAGTCCATTGTGATTATTATTCTGCTCACTAAGCGAACCGCTTAGACGCATATTTATCAAGTCTATTTTCAATAGCATTAAACCAACTCAAAACTGATTTAAACCAGATAATGATTTAATTGTGCTACAAATTATGATTCCTACTAGGGTCTCAGCCATTGTAAGAGATCGCCCCATCCATAGCAATTGTATAATTACTAGACAATAGGCTAAAGCGTCCGAAGTCACATAAAGATTACCCTTTATAAAACCCAAGTTGCGATGAGACTATGTTTCACAAGTGAATGGTCGTGGCATATCCATGTCTTCGAGTCACTGCAAATATTGCTCATCTTCATTATTAGGAGTAGATGAAAAATATCAAAAACTTCCTTCAGTGCCACTCAAGTACCTTGATATTTATAAGTAAAATGTATGCCATCTCCCCCTTCCATTCAATCTTGCAACGACAACTGAAAACTGACGCTATATTCGCAGTGGTTCATGTAACTAAAGACCTTTTGGTTATAAGCTTTAATTCCAGATCAGAAGTTCCCTTTACTTGCTCTAGTGTTCAGCAAAATGTACTGACTTTATTTTTATGGTAGTATTGCGCGCGATTGGCCAAGATTGAATTAAGCCTAAAGTAGCAGCGTACTCTCCCATATTCGCATCGAATTTGATTCAGATATTGATCAATAGCAACTCGTTAAAGTCAGTTCAAGCTCTCGCTCTTTCTCCAACGAGCTATCTGATTTCCTGTATGTTGATTGCACTTTTCTAATTCAATTTTTAGCTCCCACAAGACACTTATGTAGTTTCAGAACGGTTAGGACAGCTCTTAACTCGTCCACATGGGTTTACATAATCTTTGACAGATTGCATAGCACAGATTAAAGGTATGATTTTTCATGACGATGAACAAAAATATTGAAACCACTCAATCTCCGAGAATCAGTGTTGCCCCGATGATGGATTGGACCACCAGGGACTATCGTTTTTTTGCCCGTTTATTTAACCCAAATGTGATTCTCTATACCGAAATGGTGACCACAGGTGCCATTTTATTTGGCGATGCCAAACGTCATCTCGACTTTAACCATCAAGAACATCCACTTGTCTTGCAACTGGGTGGCTCGAATCCAAAGGACCTTGCCATTTGTAGCAAAATGGCGCAGGACTGGGGCTATGATGAAATTAATTTAAATGTCGGCTGCCCGAGTGACCGTGTACAGAACAATAAAATTGGTGCCTGTTTAATGGCAGAGCCAGACTTGGTCGCAGAATGTATTGCAGCAATGCGTCAAGCAGTCGACATTCCTGTGACCGTGAAACACCGTATTGGCATTGATGACATGCATTCTTATGAAGAAATGCTGCATTTTGTTGATACCGTGGCAAAAACAGGTTGTGATAATTTTATTGTGCATGCCCGTATTGCTTTACTTCAAGGTTTATCGCCGAAAGAGAACCGTGAAGTTCCACCTCTCCGTTATGAAGATGTTTATCGCCTCAAACAAGAACGTCCAGAGCTGCTGATTGAAATTAACGGCGGGATTAAAACCTTTGCCGAAACAGAACAACATTTACAGCATGTGGATGGCGTGATGATTGGTCGTGAAGCCTATCACAACCCGTATTTACTGGCAGAATTAGGACAACTTTGGCAACTGGATGCGCCAGATCGTTTTGAGATTATGGAACAAATGCTGCCTTATATTTCTAAGCGTATGGCTGAAGGTGCACCCTTGTCGATTTTAACCCGTCATATTCTGGGCTTATTTCAAAACTTGCCAGGTGCACGAAAATGGCGTCAAGCTTTAAGTGGTGGCAATGCCAAAACATTTGCTGATGTTGAAAATGCCATTCGAAATATTCAAGAAGCTCTGAAACGTACCGAAGATTATTTACTTGAACATCAAGTTCAGCCTTAAAGAGTTAGAATAAAAAATGCCCAATTGTAAATTGGGCTTTTTTTATTCTCTATGTTTCGTCTTTAAGATTTACATCACGGAACCAACGGTGGTCGATAAGGCTTTATTTTCAAACTCGCAAGAAGCCGGATCAGGTACATCACCTTTACGCTGTGCAGTCTGATATTCTTTCTGTGCTTTGGCTAAATCTTTTAAAAATTGCTTTTGCGTATGTAACTGCGCCACGGTCATGGCTGCCATATTTTTACCTTCAATGATGTCACTTTGCCAATGTACATTACATACCAAACGACTTTCCGCAAATGCTCGTCCACGTAAGAAAATATGGTTAGCACGTTGTGGCGCAATTTCGCTCATAATCAATGCCCAGCCCCAACCAATTGCAGAATGTCCCGAAGGGTAAGAACCGTCGGTCGCTAATTTATCTTTATTTTCAATATAGCTAATGCCGTACTTTTCACGATCTTCTGCCGAAATTTCACAAATCCCCTGACCATTGCTCATAAATGGGCGAGTACGTTGGTATTTATTTTTTGCAGAATACGAGGATAAGCCTAAATCAACCAAAGATAATTCCAACATTTTATAAATGGTTGGCGTTTTTCCTTGACTAATATCGACATTCGCTGCGCAAGAAAATGCTTTTGCTGCACTTGGAAAATACAAATTACTGTCATAGCCAGCTTGTACCCAACGGTCTGATCGATACAACATTAAGGCATTTTTATTGATAAAATCATCATTGGCTTTGGTGGCAGAACCCTCCGCTGGCGGCGGAGGCAAAATTAAAGCACTGTCCACAGTGGTCTGGGTTAAATATCCCTTATGTTGTTCTCTCAACTCTTTTTCATAGGCATTCGGCTCTGCGTGCGTCACTGCTGTTGCCAATGCAAAAAGTATGATCCCAATAGGTTTTATCATTGTCATCTCTACCTCTGTTCTCAGTTTTTTATATCATTCTTTATAGTTTTCAACATGTAGATTCTGATTCGAATCAATTTTTAATCAACATAACATAATTCGGGGGACATGCGAGATGTCCCCCTTAGGACAGCACTTTTTTTATGTAAATTTTTTCGGTGGTAAGCTCAATGACAATTAACGTTTGGCTTGAAGTGCTTCTAATTTTTTCAGAACTTCAGCCACTGCAATCATGGCAAAACTAGAGGTCACCACCACTGCCGAGCCATAGCCGCCACAGCGTAGACCTGCACTTGGGCAAACATCGGCACTGGAGAATGGATTATCAATAGAATAGACACAAGTAATCCCGAATTTTTCTTTTGGTTTTTTACAAATGCCTTTAGAACGCAGTTGCGCACGTAACTTGGCTAACATCGGGTCTTGTTCAGTTTTCGATAAATCTGCGACTCGGATTTTCAGCGGATCCAGCTTACCGCCTGCACCACCCGACACAATTAACGGAATTTTATTAAAACGGCAATGTAACATCAGTGCCAGTTTGGCTTTCACGTCATCAATACAATC
The DNA here is from genome assembly GCF_039655985.1 of Acinetobacter sp. BWR-L5. Classification (NCBI taxonomy): domain Bacteria; kingdom Pseudomonadati; phylum Pseudomonadota; class Gammaproteobacteria; order Moraxellales; family Moraxellaceae; genus Acinetobacter; species Acinetobacter sp. BWR-L5. Next base: position 77,395 of record NZ_JAGFEV010000004.1, read on the forward strand.
TAAAATTAAGTCTGGTCGATGTTCTAAAATTTCTTTGACATTTTCTGGGGTCAAATAGTCATCGATCAAATTGATTTTGATCCGTGGATTGATGGATCGACAACGCTCGGCCATCACTTCAATTTTTTCAAGACCTAAGGTCGAACTCATGGCTGGCAGTTGACGGTTAACATTCGAAGCCGCAATCGAGTCCATATCAACCAGTGTTAATTCGCCAACGCCTGTACGCGCTAAAGCCTCGACTGCCCACGAACCTACACCACCAATTCCGATCACCATCACATGACTTTTTTCATAATATGAAAAGGCCTCGTCTCCATAAATTTTGGCTACACCAGCAAAACGGCGGTCATATTCATCATGTTGCAGATCAGTCATGCGTACATCTATATCGGTAAAATCGTGTTCATTTTACCTGAATACGACCTTGGATTGAATGTATCGCTACAAACAATAAAGCCCTGATGATGACAGGGCTTTATTCCATTGAGATTAGGCCGCAATTAAATTACGCAGTACATAATGCAAAATGCCGCCAGCTTTAAAGTATTCCACCTCATTCAAGGTATCAATACGGCACAGCACTGTAAATTGGTCTTGGTTGCCATCTTCTCGAAGCACCTGAATATCCAAAGTTTGATGCGGCTGAATATCATCCGATAAGCCATGAATCGAAAGTACTTCACGACCTGTCAAATTTAAGGATTGGCGCGTTTGTCCATCGACAAATTGCAATGGCAATACGCCCATACCAACCAAATTGGAACGGTGAATTCGTTCAAAACTTTCGGCAATCACCGCTTTAACCCCCAATAAGTTCGTGCCTTTGGCAGCCCAGTCACGTGATGAGCCTGTGCCATACTCTTTCCCAGCAATAATGATTAATGGCGTATGTTGCTGCTGATAAAACATAGAGGCATCATAAATCGGCAAGGTTTCTCCTGTTGGAATATAGATCGTGTTTCCACCTTCTGCACCACCGAGCATTTCATTCTTAATGCGAATATTGGCAAAAGTGCCTCGCATCATCACTTCATGGTTGCCACGTCTAGACCCGTAAGAGTTGAAGTCTTTGGGTTCAACCCCTTGTTCTTGCAAATAGCATCCTGCTGGGCTGTCTTTCTTGATATTACCCGCTGGGGAAATATGATCAGTGGTGACCGAGTCTCCAAGCACAGCCAAAATACGTGCCTGTTCAATGTTGGTAATCGGTTTCGGTGGCTGACCTATCTCTTCAAAAAATGGCGGATGGCGAATATAGGTTGAATTCTCTTGCCAAGCATAGGTCTGACTTTGAGGAATCTGAATCGCCTGCCATGCTGTATCGCCATCAAATACTGCGGCATATTCTTTATGGAACATCGCAGTATTTACACTCTGTAGCGCATGATCAATTTCAGCCTGACTTGGCCAAATATCTTTCAAGTAGACCGCCTGTCCATCTTTGCCGTGGCCAATGGGTTGTGTGGTCAGGTCTGTACGGATATTGCCCGTCAAACCATAAGCTACCACCAAAGGCGGCGAAGCCAACCAGTTGGTTTTCACCAGAGGATGCACACGCCCTTCAAAATTACGGTTGCCTGAAAGTACTGACGCAACATTGAGATCATGGCACTGAATGGCTTCTTCAATCGGTTCAGGCAGTGGTCCAGAGTTACCGATACACGTAGTACAGCCATAACCGACGAGGTTATAACCCAATTCATCCAAATACGGCGTTAAACCTGCCGCAGCCAAATAATCGGTCACCACTTTAGAACCGGGCGCAAGCGAACTTTTCACCCACGGTTTACGCTGTAGACCTTTTTCAATGGCTTTTTTGGCAAGAAGTCCCGCGGCTAACATCACGCTGGGATTGGAAGTATTGGTACATGAGGTAATCGCTGAAATGACCACATCACCATGGTTCAATGGATAGGACTTTCCATCAATAGTGCAAGATGGCTCCTCATGCGGTAGATTGGCTTTTTTAGCTTCAACAGCTGTGCCACCACCTTCATTTTCTAAACGCTCTTTGGCTTCTTTTGCTGGCTTGAGATTTAGTTCCATCAAATCATGAAAAGTTTTAGGTACATCTGACAGCAAAACACGATCTTGCGGACGTTTAGGGCCTGCCAAACTGGCCTGCACGGTGCTCATGTCCAAGCTCAAAGTATCGGTAAAAACGGGTTCATCACCTGCATTTCGCCACAGGCCTTGCGCTTTACTATACGCTTCAACCAAATCAATCCGTTGTTGCTCACGACCTGTCAACGCTAAATAAGCCAAGGTCACATCATCAATCGGGAAGAAACCACAGGTTGCACCATATTCAGGGGCCATATTGGCAATAGTGGCGCGGTCAGCCAAAGGCAAGTCGGCCAAACCATCGCCATAAAATTCGACAAATTTACCAACCACGCCTTTTTGGCGTAGCATTTGTGTGATGGTTAAAACCAAATCTGTTGCAGTAATGCCTTCATTCAATTTCCCTGTGAGTTTGAAACCGATGACTTCAGGAATTAACATGGATACAGGCTGCCCGAGCATCGCCGCTTCAGCTTCAATCCCGCCAACACCCCAACCGAGCACGCCTAAGCCATTGATCATGGTGGTATGTGAATCTGTTCCCACCAAGGTATCAGGGAACGCAAAAGTTTGTCCCTCATCCTCCCCTAGCCATACCGCTTGAGCCAGATACTCTAAATTGACTTGGTGGCAAATCCCAGTACCCGGCGGGACAACGCTAAAGTTATTAAAGGCCGATTGTCCCCAGCGTAGGAATTGATAACGCTCACCATTGCGTTGCATTTCAATTTCGACATTTTCAGCAAAGGCATCTTTATCCGCAAAATGATCGACCATTACGGAATGGTCGATCACCAAATCGACAGGGGACAAGGGATTAATCAAATTCGGATCACCACCCGCTTGTGCCATTGCGGCACGCATGGCAGCCAAGTCAACCACGGCGGGAACCCCTGTGAAATCCTGCATCAGTACGCGTGCTGGCCGATATTGAATTTCCTGATCAGAGCTTCTGGTTTTTTGCCAATCGACTAGGGCTTGAATATGCTCTACTTTTACACTTTTTTGATCTTCAAAACGGAGTAAATTTTCGAGTAAGACCTTTAAAGACTTGGGTAATTGATCAATATTACCCAATGTTTGGGCGGCTTGAGGGAGGTTAAAAATTTGATAGGATTTTTCACCCACCATGAATGTTTGTAATGCATTGAAACTATTGATTTTGCTATATCTGGCCATTCGGTTGCCCTCCAGTATTGGCGAATTTATTTATTATGATGTTCTTTCTTTAATGTAAGCCTGTTTAGAAAAGAATGTGTTCCCTTTTGGTTATCTTATTTTTATCGAGATTATTGTCTTATTCTTCTAAAATTTTAAATGTAACGCAGCCAATGAGTTCTGCCAGAGTTGAGTTGCTAACGACCGCTCAGACTGATCCAGTGTCTGTGCGAGACTCTCCAAAACATAAGGTAAATTCACCGGCGTATTGCGGGTGCGATGCTCGGTCGATGTTTGACAACACAACGGCGTCATATCTGGACAGTCCGTTTCGATCACCAAATGTTCACTACCAAGAGCTTGCACCACTTGATGCAATTTTTTGGCATTTGGATTAGTGATTTGCCCTGTGACCCCAATTTTAAAACCGAGTTTGACCAAGGCCTTGGCTTCTTCCACCCCGCCACTAAAAGCATGAGCGATACCACCGAATTTGAATTTTTGGGCTTTTAAAATGGCAATGCTTTCTGCATGCGCTTTGCGAATATGTAATAACACTGGCTTTTGATATTGCTTAGCAAGTTCCAGTTGTTCAGAAAAATAAGATTGCTGCTTGGCGAAAAGTGCAGGCTGTTTATGCTCTTTTAAAAAGGTGTCTAAACCAATTTCACCCACAGCTACGCAGTCCTGCTGCTGCAAAACCTGCTCTAAACGTTGTAAGTGTTCAGTCTGATGCTGTTCGATATAAAACGGATGTAAACCTGGTGCAAGGTAAGAGGATGGAACATTCTCCCAGCTTTTTAATTGCTGATGTGTCTGAATCAGCGTATCAAATCGTGATTCAAGAAAACCAATGAGGACCAGTGCCTCTACCCCAACACGTTTTGCTTGCTCAGCCAAATGTTGCCGATCAGTATCAAAATCGGCAACATCAAAATGAGTATGGGTGTCGAACAGAGGCAAGCTCATGCTTGATTAGCTCTTGGCTTCTGAAGCAGCCTGTACGCTCTGTTTGGCTTTTGGTAAATACTCAGGCTTTAAAATTTTCTGGAGTTGATCATAACCTATAGTTAAACGTGGTAAACCCACCACATAAGGACCAATTTCATACTCACCATATTGCAAAATCAGACCTTCAGTGCCCAAGTAATAATTGTTACTCAAACTAAACTTCCACGCTTGCTCATATTCATCGACATTGGTCGCTAACTTAGAGTCCACAACCCAAGCACGAAAGGCTTCATGCGCTACTCTATTTAACGCCGCCTTCTGATTCGGCAACAATAGATCATCCAAACTCACCAGCTTTTGCTGCTTCAAGTCAAAATTATAATAATGCTGTGATGATGAACCATGTGCACCGCCTAAGTAGCTACTGGTGTTCAATACCACCGTGGCCAAAGGGTCTTTGGCATTTAGAATTTTCGGTTTAATCATCAAACTAATTTGATGATTAGAACTTAAGGCTTTCAACTCTTGGTCTAAACCCAGAAAAGCAGCCAGATAAGGTTGAACTTGTTTCTCTAGTTTCAGTTTAGGGGTGAGGACTTGGCCCACTACCGCAGGTTCAGAACTTGCCGCCACAGCACTTGATGCCTCGGTAGCAGAACTGCTATGCATAGGCGAAATATCAATAATCTGCGATAAATCTTTCACAATTTGTTGATCAATAAAATTATCAATAAACGCTTGATTACTTTGCAAACGATCAATGTTTAATTCTGGGCAAGCATTGCCATCACATTCAGGTAATTCGAATTGTAATTTTTCGGTGTCACCGACCAGTTTTAAAGTGGTGTCTACCTCTGAAGCCGCTGTGGTTTGTGTTGCAGGAGTTTGAGGCTCTTTATCTTTTGGTTGGCAGGCTGTCAAACTGATTGCAGCTGCAAGTACGCTGATCGTAAATATTGTTTTGCTTTTTAACATAAATAACCTATTACCTTGTGAAGCCGGCTCTTGCTTTGGCCAATGCACTAAAACAACTGGGTATAGACATCGGCTTTTAATACCTGTTGAGTTTGTGCTTTCGTCAAATAAATATCAAGCTGAGTGCCATCTTTTACGATCTCATGAGTCCGATAATGTAAACCGATGCCCTCTTGGTCAAAAAACCAATCTGCTTGCCCCCAGTACAACTTCGCTGGTGCAGATTTTCTCACGTCAGGTTCTTGTTTCTTCAACCAGTCTTGATACGCTTTTTGCACCAACACATTCATCGCCAGTTGCTGTTTCGGGTGAATTAAATCTAATAATGCCACCGCTTTTTGATTTTTACGATCTGCAACAAAGAAATAATAACGTTCCTTAACATTTACATTCTCTTGATTGGTATCAACCCCAATTTGCATGAGCACAAACTGATTGCGCTGATACGGTATACGCGTATACATCGCCAAGCTATAAGCCTTGTTACCCTTGAATTCGGCTTGCCATGTATCCGACTTTTTCACATAGGCATTAATGGCTTGCTGTAAGTTCATGTCTTGTTTTAAGCCAATTTGATCTTGAATCACTCGAGCCTGACTTTTGGCAATCCATTGGTTTAACCACGGATCTGCCGTTGTTAGACTTTGCAGATCTAATTCAATACAATTCTTGGTTTCACAAAATGGTTGTGCAATATCAGCCGCTTGTTGCTGAATATTTAAATATGGTAACACTTCAGCCTGCTCTGTTTTAAATACCGAGCTTTTGGCATCTGCGTCTGTTTCAGATTGTTTAGAGGAGTCACATGCCGTCAATAAGACAGTCAAACTCACCAATATTGTATAAATAGCCTGTTTCTGCAACATGCGTCTTCCATGAAATTCATGATTAAAATAAAGTATCTTGCATAATCAAACAGCTTCACGAAGAAGCTGTTTTATTTTTTAACATCCCGATTAGTGTTCGCGGGTATTGCGGAACACGATGTCTGGATAGCGCTCTTGCATCAGTTGTAAGTTCACACGACTCGGTGCCAAGTAGGTCAAGTGACCACCGCCATCTACCGATAATTGATCATGTGCTTTTTTCTTAAATTCATTGAATTTTTTGTCATCATCACATGACACCCAACGCACTGTATTAATACTCACAGGCTCGTAGACGCAGTCGACTTTGTATTCTTCTTTCAAACGGTATGCCACCACTTCAAACTGAAGCACACCCACTGCACCCACAATCAAGTCATTGCTATTTTGCGGCATGAAGACCTGTGTTGCACCTTCTTCTGAAAGTTCTTTTAAGCCTTTTTGTAACTGTTTCGATTTCAATGGATCTTTCAAACGTACACGGCGGAACATTTCAGGGGCGAAGTGCGGAATACCCGTAAATTGCAATTTTTCACCTGAGGTGAAGGTATCGCCAATTTGAATTGTACCGTGGTTATGTAAACCAATAATGTCACCCGGCCATGCTTCTTCTAGATGCTGACGATCACCAGCCAAGAAAGTCAAAGCATCACTAATACGCACATCTTTATCTAGACGCACATGCTTCATTTTCAAACCTTTTTCATATTTGCCTGAACAAATACGCATAAAGGCAATACGGTCACGGTGTTTCGGGTCCATATTGGCTTGAATTTTAAAAACAAAGCCAGTAAAACCCTCTTCAGTTGCTTCAACCAAACGATTTTCTGTTGGGTGCGCTTTAGGTTCAGGCGCATAGTTGCTAAATGCATCTAACACATGGTCTACACCAAAGTTACCTAATGCTGTACCAAACAATACAGGTGTTTGACGACCCGCAAGGAACTCTGTGCGGTCTAAAGGCTCATTGGCCATTTGCACCAACTCTAGAGACTCTTCAAATGCCGCCCAAGCCAGCTCACCGACTTTTTCACGTAAGTCTGGATAGTCATAACCATCACGGACTTCGATTTCGGTAATGGTTGAACCAAAACCTGCTTTATACACATAAAACTTTTCTTCGATCAGGTTAAACACCCCAGCGAAGTCGCGACCGGTACCGAGCGGCCAAGTGATCGGCACACATTTAATTTTGAGAACGTTTTCAATTTCATCCAACAGCTCTAAAGGCTCACGGATTTCACGGTCCATTTTGTTCACAAATGAAATGATCGGTGTGTCACGCATACGACACACTTCCATCAGTTTCACGGTACGATCTTCGACACCTTTTGCACCATCGATTACCATCAAAGCTGAATCGACCGCTGTTAAGGTACGATACGTATCTTCAGAGAAGTCTTCGTGTCCCGGCGTATCGAGTAAGTTGATCATCTTGTCTTTAAATGGAAACTGCATGACAGAGGTGGTGATCGAAATACCACGTTCTTTTTCCATTTCCATCCAGTCTGAAGTCGCAGCACGGTCCGATTTACGGCTTTTCACCATACCTGCAATCTGAATGGCCTGTCCCCACAACAGTAATTTTTCTGTCATGGTGGTCTTACCAGCATCGGGGTGGGAAATAATCGCAAAGGTACGACGCTGCGCAACTTGCGCTGCTAATTCATTTTTAAACATAAATTAAATCTGCAATTGATCATAGCCCTCATGATCGATACGACCACAAAGTCCTATAAAAGAAATTCTAAATTGGGCTAATTGTATCCGAATACCGCTTGAGCTTCTATTGTCTTTTATCAAGCGAAGCGAGAAAGCACCACACGCCAAAGCGTTTCAATGAGTGGCTTAATTGAAATAAGTTGACGATGTGTACTCAAACTCTTCTAAGCGCTTAACATCCATAGGCATACCCAACAAATAGCCTTGTAATTGCTGACAGCCTAAACGCGACAAGATTTCCATTTGTAGGGGACTTTCTACACCTTCTGCTGTCACGACCAAACCCAAGCGAATCGCCAGATGAACAATACTTTCTAAAATCATTTCATCTTTTGAGCCAACGGTCAGCTCATGAATAAAACCGCGATCAATCTTCAACTCATCTACAGGTAGGTTTTTTAAATATAAAAAGCTGGAATGTCCTGTCCCAAAATCATCAATCGCCAAACGAATCCCCATTTCACGTAACCGCTGTAAGGTACGAATGCTGCCTTCGATATGGTGCATGGCCGTACTTTCAGTGATTTCAATAATTAAATGATTTGGGTTCACTTTATATTTATCAAAAAGATGCTCAAGATTATTAAATAAGTGCTTATGCTCAAACTGTACAGCCGATAAATTCACAGCAATTGGATACAGTTCAATTTTCTCTCGTTCCCAAATTTGTAGTTGCTTACACGCTTGCTCCAGAGCCCAATACCCCATTTGAATGATCAACCCCGTTTTTTCCGCACCTTTAATAAACATATTGGGGGTCAGCAAACCTAAAGTCGGATGCTTCCAGCGAATCAATGCCTCGACTCCACAAATCCGTTGATCTTGGATGGTAAATTTAGGCTGGTAATACAAAACAAACTGTTGTTCTTCTACTGCTTTATATAAGTCATTGATCAGCTTAGTTTGGCTTTTCGCTTCTTGTTGGTCAAAACTGTAATTAAAAATAGAATAGGTATTTCGTCCCTGATATTTTGAGGTCAGCATCGCTGCATCGGCATTAATCAATAAATCTTGCAAATTACTACCATGTTCGGGATACATCGCAATACCAATACTCGCAGACACATTGATTTCTTTACCTGCAATCAAAAAGCTATCTTGAATCAACTCCAGCACGTGCTCCGCCATTTGGCACGCTTGCTCAGGAGTGGCCTGCTCCAGCACCATCAGAAACTCGTCCCCCCCAATTCTGAGAATTTTTTCATTTTTACTTAAGTGGCGATGAATCCGTGTGGTCAGTTGAACCAATAATTGATCCCCAACATGATGCCCAAAGACATCATTTACGGCTTTAAAGCGGTCTAAATCGATATATAAAAAGGCAATGCTTTCATTGCGGAAGCGTTGATCTGTAAACAAAAAATGGGCGTATTCCGCCAAATACAATCGATTGGGCAGCTTGGTTAAATTGTCCTGTACTGCCTGATTTGCCAACTCTTTATTGGCCAGAGAAAGTTGAATATTGCGCTCTTCTAAACGTTGTTCCAGCACCGCAACAACAAAGGCTGCCACCAAAATCAAACAGGTAATAAAGATAACAACAAATAAAACGATGCTTTGACCTGCTTCAAGGGTCATCACCAGCTTGTCACTATGGGTTGGATAGAACGAGACTGCAAGCATACCGGTATAATGCATACTCACGATGGTCAATGCCATCATCCCTGCAACATACCATTGGTACAACAGTTTTTTGCTGACCGCATTTTTATATTTAAAGATCAGCCAAAAGGTTAAACCCGAGCCACTGATGGCAAGTAAAATAGAGAAAACTGTTAATAAAGGATCGTAGACACTCTGATAGCCCTCAATAATCAGCCCCATCATACCGGTATAATGCATGCCCGAAATACCAAGCCCCATCAATACCGACCCCAAAACCAATCTTAAGAAAGGTAAGGTCTGACGCGTGGTCAACCAAATTGAAAAAACAGATGCAATAAAGGCAATAAAAAAAGAAAGAATCGTCAGTGCAGGGTCAAAATAACTATGCGTCGGCAAATCACAAGCCAACATGCCCACAAAATGCATGGCCCAAATGGCACAGCCTAAGAAAAAACTACTGAGTAAAATTAACCCTGTTTGAAATTTTTTACGCCAAGCACGAAATAATAAGCGTTCGGTCGACACTGCAAAAAAACACGCCAACAATGCCACAACAATTGAACCTAATACCAAACTAAAATCGTAATGCACATGCATCATATAAAGTGTCCGTATTAATTGCTCTTTTTCTTCATTTATATATCCTTTTTATCAAAGGCGAAAAGCATTGCTACCCGATTAAGAATCTTATACAAACAGGTTCAGGTCAAGAAAAAAACATAGAAATCTTATTAGAATTTATAGATTTATTTTACCTTGAAGATCGGTTTGGTAACCAGCCAAACCCGCATTTGTGTTTTGAATCACAATTTAAATAAAAAGCCAGTCGAAACTGGCTTTTTAATACATTGCGTCAGAGATTAAACTATTTTGCAGTGCCTTTTTGCAACTTGGCATAATCTAACAAGACATTTGCAGATTCAGTCACAAATGCTTCCTCTTCAGGCAATGCAGGACGCTGATTCGCTTTCATTTTAGCGCGTGCTTCAACTAAAGCTTCCATAGAAGCTTGATAGCTTTCCCAGTTTGCATAAGGCTTTTGTCCTGCAATCTGACGGCGCTTGTTTTCCGAGTCTAAAGTCTGTTTTTCCAGTGCCAACAATTCAGCTTTACGTTGATCAATGTCTAAAACCACACGTTTTTGATCTTCTGTCTTTTTCGAGATGTCTTTACGCTGTTCAAGATAGTTAAACTGCGGGTCGACTTTAACGCGTGCTTGCGACAGTTCACCTAAACGTTTTACATACGGTGCAATGCTGCCTTCACGTTTAAACGGTGCGGTTGGAATAGTGTCCCATTCAAGCGCATTTTTCGCTTTACGCTCACCAAACTCTTCATTGTAAATGTCTACCAGCTTCACGTCTGGAATCACGCCTTTGTTTTGCGTACTGCCACCCGTTACGCGGTAAAACTTACGTTGCGTTAGTGTCGCTTGACCATGCGCCAAGTTATCGAGCTGAACTTGTGCTGTTCCTTTGCCTGTAGTAGTACTACCAATCACAATGCCACGTTCATAGTCTTGGATTGCAGCAGAATAAATTTCGCTTGCAGACGCAGATGCTAAATTCACCATCACTGCCAATGGACCCGCATAGGTTTGCGCGCCATTGTCATCGTCTTCAAAAACGCTCACATTGCCGTTACCATCTCGAATTTGCACCACAGGACCTGACTTAATCACCTGCCCAAGCATACGAGCTACTTCTTCAAGTGACCCCCCTGGGTTATTACGTAAGTCGATAATAATCCCTGATACATTCTTGGCCGCCAAAGTTTTCAGCGCATTGTTAGTATCTTCAGATACAGAACGATATTCTGTGCCCGCACGACGTGCACGATAGTTTAAATAGAAAGACGGAATTTCAATCACACCAAAGGTGTACTGCTGGCCATCACGCGTCACATTTACGGTACGTGAACGTACTCCTGCATCTTCTTCTTGAATGACGTCACGGGTAATAGTCACATTACGCGCTTGGCTCATCGATGCACCCGAGCCGAGTAAACGTATGGTGACTTTGGTACCACGTTTACCACGAATTAAACCCACAATTTCATTGCTCGGCCAACCGATGACATCCACCATTTTTTCGCCATCTTGTGCCACACCAATGATGCGGTCACCCGACTTCACCTGTCCAGACTTGCTCGCAGGACCACCTTCTACAATGGTTTCGATTTTGGTGTAGTCTTCATTGCCCCGTTCAGGTCGAATTGACACCCCAATCCCTTCAAGTTGCAAAGTCGTCTGACGATTCAATTCCATTGCATCGACAGGCGGGAAATAGTTACTGTGTGGATCATAGGTAAGCGTCATCGCATTGAGTGTTTTGTCTAACACATCATCGCTTTTCACCCGTGAAATACGTTCTAACTGGCGCGTATAACGCTTGGTTAAAGTCTGTACTGGGGTTAAATCTTCCGAGCTAGTGAGATCTTGTCCATTGGCCAATTCTGGGTTGGCTTTAAGCGCTTTTTGCTTCGCCAACTCTTCTTCTTTACTAATAGTCAAATTAATCAGCTGCGAAACCAGCATTTTGTTCCAATGCTGACGCTGCGCCGCTTCATTGGCAAAATACGGTGCCTTTTCACGATCCGTTTCGATATAAACATTGGCTTGTTTTAAATTCTGCGGCTTTTTCAGCTCATCCAGCATATACGAATAAAACTGGGTCAAACGATCTCGATACTGTGCATGAATCGCATACGGTCCACTTAAGTCACCTGCTTTTAAAGCCGCACCTAAGTTTGAGCCATATTTACGCTTATAACCGTCTACTTCAGAGGCAAGAAATAGTGAATGGTCTGGATCTAAGCTGTCCAAATAAAAATCGAGAATACGCGCCGATGTTTTCGCATCTAAACGTTGATTGAGATAATGTTGACGGTCAACCAAGGTCGCCAGTTGACGAGACACCAAAGCCTGCTCCTGCGACGGAACAATAGCTTGTTTGGTTACAGCGGTAGTTTCAGTCGCTGCAATGGCTTCATTAATGGCATGAGTGAAAAAGAATCCACCCGTTGCAATTGCAACCGCACAAGCAATGGTTTGAAGTTTCATAAATAATTCTTAGTTCCTTGGTTTTTGACCAAAATTACAATGTCATTTTTCGACATGAATTGAGAATATTCAAAATCTTAAACAACTTAATCTGTTTATGTCGTGTAGTTTTATCATAATCTGTGCTGACAAAATGTAGCAAATCATTGCAAAATTCGGGTATTGTTTTCGACGACCTGTTTCGCTCTCATTTCAGAGCCAAAACAGTCACTGACCAAAAAATCAAATACGGACACCCAATATGATTGGCGCATTGATGCTCGACATCGCAGGCACAGAACTTACTCAAGAAGATATTGCACTATTACAAGCACCGCAAGTCGGTGGCATGATTTTATTTGGACGAAATATTGAATCTCCTGCACAAGTTCGCGCCCTAACCGACCACATGCGCCGAATTCGTCCTGATATTTTGATTGCTGTCGATCAAGAAGGCGGACGTGTGCAACGCTTAAAACAGGGCTTTAGCCTACTTCCAGCAATGGGTAAGTTTGGCGAGCTATTCTTAAGCGAACCTGAAAAAGCCTTAAGCTTGGCAGAACAATCTGGCTGGTTGATGGCAACAGAAGTTCTTGCCGTCGGTATCGACTTTAGCTTTGCCCCTGTACTCGACTTAAATGACATCAGTGATGTGATTGGTGACCGTGGCTTTGCCAAAAATATTCAAGACATCGTACCGCTGGCCAGTGCATTCCTAAAAGGGATGAAAGCCGCAGGCATGGCATCAACAGGCAAACATTTCCCCGGTCATGGTTCAGTCAAAGCAGACTCACATGTCGCAGCAGCCATCGACTCACGCACGTATGATGAAATTTATGCCAAAGATATGCAAACCTTTATCAAACTGATGCCGCAGTTAGACGCACTCATGCCTGCCCATGTGATTTATAACCAAGTCGATCCAAACCCAGCAGGTTTTTCGCCGTATTGGATTCAAACCGTGCTACGTCAGCAACTGGGCTTTGATGGTGTCTTATTCTCAGATGATTTAAGCATGCAGGCCGCATGTGTTGCAGGTGGTGCAGATTCCCGCATTCAAGCCGCACTCCATGCAGGCTGTGACATGGGACTGGTGTGTAATGACCGAGCATCCGCATGTGTAGCCTTGGAGGGGATCAACCAACTGGCGCTGCCAAACCAAGCTCGCTTAGAACGCATGCGTGGTCAGATTCCAAATATCAGCGTTCAATCAACACTGCATTTAGGTGACAATTGGGCCAAAGTACGTGACCAAGTGGAACTGTTTAGATTAAGTTAAGCACTTCATCTTTGACCATTTCAACCACGATATTTCGGACAAAGGGACATCACAAGATGTCCTTTTTTCATTATGATAAACTCAAAATAAATCAACAGGCTTGCTCTGCATTGCCCAAACAACAACGCTAAAACAACAAAATATCGGGTACGGATACCATGACAGATGTTTTATCGGCTCATCGCCATATCTCTTTTACTGCACACTATACAGGCTATATTTGGTATAGCATGGGCATCTCACACCCTGTATTTGCCACCCGCAAAGGGAAGTTACTGGCCAAACTGGTGCATCCACTCGAAAGTTGGGCTGAGAAACACGTCGGTGGCAGCATGCGTACCACCTTAAAACAGCGTCATCAAATGATTGATGACCACCTCAGCGCACTGATCCAACAGTACCCAAATTTACAAGTTTTAGAAATTGCCAGTGGCCTGTCCCCACGCGGCTGGAGCTTTCGCCAACAGTATCCTGAGATTGACTATCGTGAACTCGACTTACCTGACATGGCGAAAATCAAAACTCAGGCCTTAAAACAGATCGATCAGACCAGCCCAGCGGTTCTCTCCGCCGACTTATTTAGCGCGGATTTTGCCCGTGCCTTTGAGGTGTTTGACCCAAACCGCCCTTTGGTGGTGGTGAGTGAAGGTCTGATCAACTACTTTAGCAAAGACATGCTCGCTCAACTGCTACAAGGCATTGTCCAATACGGACAGCAGTTTGATCAGTTATATTATCTGACCGACCTCTACCCTGAACCTGTGAAAAATAAACTGGCTAATTTTATCTGGAGCAGTAGCAAGCTTTTAAAATGGATGTCCCGTAGCGCCTTTGGCTTTCACTTTGTCAGTCCGCCTGAAGCGGCTCAATTTTTCAAACAAGTAGGCTTTCATACTGTTACCGTTCACCAACCCACTTTAGCTTTCAATAGCACTCAGTCCGACACTTCAAACTTAGATCAGCAGGACCACTTAGGCGACTTGGTCTGGTTGATACATAGCCAATGGCAAAAGCCCAATCAACCCGAGCAATAAACTTAGTCCCCATAAAAAAACAGCGATGAAACGCTGTTTTTTTATTTTTAAATTTCAATTAACTCACGGCTTCGAGCAACGTCTGTTCTTGTTTCTGACGTCCCACAAAGCGAAGCAGTCGATCCGCGAGTTCAAAACTGCCATGTTTAAATAAGGCACGAATATACAGCCCATCTTCGGCAAAAATTAAACATTCAATCTGAAACTCGCCTTCTTCATCGCTCAAGTGCAAAGCCAAATCACGCGGATATTTAGCCGCCACAGCAGCTAAGTCTGACTCAAAGCGTAAAAGCACCCCAAAGTAGTTCAAGTCCACCACTTCAGTCACAATCACCAAGTCTGAATGTCGATAGCTTAAGAAAGTTTCAGGGTGTTGAATCTGAACCCGCTCTTCACCGCGGCGCTCCATATCCAGCATTTGTGCCCGACTAAAGGGGATAATCCCGTCTAAGTGCTGAATGGACTCGTCCTTCAGAAACGTCGCAAACAAATGCATGGTTTCTTTACGGCGTTGTAGCTGTGGCACATGGTCTGCATTGGCAATTTGCGCATATTCCATGTCAGGACATTGCAACGCAAAGTTGGCATTTTCATGTGGCAAGGTAAAACTGTCATATTGGCCACAGGCCACCAAAACTTTGCACTGTGGAATCGGCACATCGGTGAGGCGAAGCAAACGATTACAGTTGATTTCATAACGCTCTTGTTCTGTTGCGGTAAACTCCGCCATCTGTCTGAAGAACAAACGCTTGGCTGTGGGTGACATTTTGGTTTTATCCATTTTGGCATGATTGACCAAATACAAAATCACGGCCTGACCAAACTCATCCATGCGTTGTTCACGCATTAAGTGTAACGACTCTTCTAGCAACATCCGCCAGCTTTTGCGGGTCTTTTGCATCACACCCATTAAAATCATACGGTCAATGAGCTCCGGTCGTTGATCGGCCAGACAAGACGCCACCACTGAGCCCAGTGACATGCCCATCACTGAAACTTTGTCTAATCCTTCAATATCTAACCAAACGCCGAGCATTTTCGCGAGATCACCCAGTTCTAACGTGCCCGCAGACAAACCTGTATCGATATTACGAATTTGTTGATTGGCACCCATTGAAGGCAGATCAATCAGGATAATCGGACCGGCATCGAGCAGTTGCTCAACGCAATATTTGTAGGAATTAAAGTTTTGAAATGCCCCACCGATAATCACGATAGGCGTACGATGGAATGACTCTGGCCGAGCAATCGCCATGTATTCGACTTTCCAACCCTCAATCCATGTGGTTCGTGCAGGTTCTTTAAAGCTGTTACGATGGTAAACATCAAAAAAACCTAAGCGTAAATTCGCGTCATCCAGCTCGGCATCCCTTTGAATCATAGAATTCATGTTCCTTCCCTCTACTCTTGCCTGTACTTTTTGTTTTGCAAGAAATGCACGATCACGCCTGTCAACGACAACAGGGTGTTCAGTGTTGTAATAATTATGCAAGGACTTCATGTCCTAAAATTCATTCTATACAGAGCACTGTTTTACACGCAACAGATTGTGTAACCGCTCATCATGTTTTAGATAAAAAACAATTTCAAAATATGTATAAGTCCGCCTATACACTGGATTTTTCATGTAGAGACTATGCGGTCGAGTGTTAGGCTGTTACTATCTTCTGTGAAATTTCTAAGTGATCAAACCGCTATGCAAGAGTCGATTGAACAATATATGCAAACGGTAGGACAGCAAGCACGTCAAGCTTCTCGTATTTTGGCGCGTGCTTCTACCGAAACTAAAAACAATGCGTTGTCAGCTATTTATACTGCTTTAGTCAACAGTGAGCCCACTATTTTAGCGGCAAACCAAGCAGATATGAACAAAGCGCACAGCAACAACTTAGACAGTGCTTTACTTGATCGCTTAGAACTGTCTCCCGCACGCTTTAAAGGCATGTTGCAAGGCTTAAAAGATGTGATTGGCCTCAAAGATCCTGTCGGTGAAATCACCGATATGGCCTATCGTCCGTCAGGAATTCAGCTCGGTAAGATGCGCGTTCCTTTAGGCGTGGTTGGCATGATTTACGAGTCTCGCCCAAACGTGACCTTAGAAGCCGCGTCTTTAGCACTTAAATCTGGCAATGCCATTATTTTACGTGGTGGTTCTGAAGCCCTCGAATCCAATAAAGCCATTGCTGAAGCCATTCAACGCGGTTTAAAACTGGCGGGTTTACCTGAACATGCAGTTCAAGTGATTAACACCGCAGACCGCGCAGCCGTGGGGCAACTGATTACACTCACTGAATTTGTCGATGTAATTGTTCCACGTGGAGGCAAAGGCCTGATTGAACGTATCAGCAATGAAGCCCGTGTCCCTGTGATTAAACACTTGGACGGGAACTGTCACGTTTATGTTGAAGCACAGGCTGACCTACAAAAAGCCCTACCGATTGCGCTCAATGCAAAAACTCACCGTTACGGCGTGTGTAATGCAATGGAAACTTTGCTGGTCGATGAAAAAGTCGCAGATGAGTTTTTACCGCGTGTCGCTGAGCTCTACACTGAAAAACAAGTAGAATTGCGTGGCTGTGCTCAAACTCAGCGCATTTTAGGTACGGCAGTCAAAACGGCGACCGAAGAAGATTGGTACACGGAATATCTTGGTCCAATTTTGGCAGTGAAGGTGGTGTCTGGTATGGAAGAAGCGATTGAGCATATCAATAAATACGGCTCACACCATACCGATTCGATCATTACAGAAAACTACTCTCTAGCTCGTGAGTTCTTGGCCGCTGTTGATTCGAGTTCTGTCATGATCAATGCCTCGACCCGTTTTGCCGATGGTTTTGAATATGGCTTAGGTGCAGAAATTGGCATCTCAACGGATAAAATCCATGCCCGTGGCCCAGTCGGCTTAGAAGGCCTGACTTCACAAAAATGGATTGTGTTTGGTGATGGTCAAATTCGCCAATAACTCATCCGACACATTTTAAATATCTATGTTCAGCTCTTTCCAAAGGGCTGAACATTTTTTATATCTGAACGCCCTCTGCAAGCACTCTCAAAACAAAAGCATTATCATCATAAGATGCACGCGTATTTTACTGATCCCCTATCGGCTGTTGTTTTGACTTTACATCCCTTTTTTTACATAAAGGCGTTTACCAACCTAATCAGTGCCATTTCAACTCGAATGCTTAAAATTTAGAGGAAATCATGCTTTTTTGATGGTCACATTGATTGCGTATGTGATTGTGCGTGTATCTAAAATGACATATCAAAAATAAACAGGAACGCCACAATATATTCAGCTCTTTTTAGCAGATAGCATGTTATTTTTATAGCGTTGAAGCTGATGAATAATTCAGCATCATTTCATGAATAAATGAAAATCATGAACCGATAAATTTTAATTATTATTCATCAGACGGTCGATAGTGCTTAAGTCTAATCACCTAAAGTCTATCTTGGACTAAAAATATACACATGATACAACATAAAAAATGATCAAGATTGCATAAGAACGTACTGCATGAAGATCAGTTCTAGGACGGATAATTCAATTAGAATCAGGTATTAAAACGTGTCTACATCAGTATTAGTAATTAACTGCGGATCTTCATCAATCAAATATGCGCTCGTTTCTGAACGTCGTGAAGATCGTATTTTCGGTTTAGCTGAGAACTTAGGTTCTGCTGACGCTCGTATCAAAGGCATTACTGCGGGTGGTCAACCCCTTGAATTGTCTATTCCACATGCCGATCATGAAAAAGCATTGGAAACCATCTTAGAACGCCTTTCACATTATAACCCTCAAGCCATTGGTCACCGCGTAGTACACGGCGGTACATTGACCAAAGCTGAGCTTTTAACAGAAGAAATTGTCGAACGCATTCGTGCAGCAACACCACTTGCACCATTACACAACCCTGCGCACTTGGTTGGGATTGACGCCACTATGCGTTTATTCCCAGAGCTACCTCAAGTGGCTGTATTTGATACAGCATTCCACCAGACTATGCCTGCACATGCTTACCGCTATGCTGTGCCAAAATTTTTATACACTGAGCATAATGTCCGTCGCTATGGCTTCCACGGCACGAGCCATGCTTATGTGTCTGAACGCGGTTCAGAACTGGCTGGTAGCTTCAAACAAGGAGGCTGGTTAACTGCACACTTGGGTAATGGTAGCTCTACTTGTGCGATTTGGAATGGACAAAGTGTAGACACATCAATGGGCTTAACTCCACTTGAAGGTGTCGTGATGGGCACACGCAGTGGTGATGTCGATCCAAGCTTACATAGTTTCCTTGCCAACAACCTAGGCTGGGACATTTATAAAATTGATAAAATGTTGAATAGCCAATCGGGCTTACTCGGCCTGTCTGATCTATCAAATGACATGCGTACTTTGATTGAAGCCTCTGAACAAGGCAATGAAGATGCGACTTTAGCTATTGAAGTGTTCTGCTACCGCCTCGCAAAATCATTGGCTGCACTGAGCTGTGGTCTACCACGTCTTGATGGCTTGTTCTTCACGGGTGGTATTGGTGAGAACTCGGCATATATTCGTGAAAAAACAGTCGCTTTCCTACCGCACTTTGGTTTTAACTTGAGTAAAGAAGCTAATGACAGTTTAAAACGTGGTACCGAAGGTCGTATTGATACAGGTACAGGTCCGCAAATTTGGGTTGTGCCGACCGATGAAGAAGGCCGTATTGCCAAAGAAACTGCATCCGTGGCCGATGAGGTGATTCAAACTGCTGCAAAAAAGTCTGAAGACAATGTAGCGATCGCTTAAGTGGTCGTTACATTCACTCATGTCTGTTTTAAATTCTTGTATGACGAATAAATATATGAAAACGATTTTACTTGTGCCCACTGGGGAAGGCGTCGGCTTAACATCTGCTTGCCTGGGTTTGGTTTATGCGCTGGAATGCCAAGGGGTTAAGGCTGGCTTTTTAAAACCTTTTTCTCAAGAACTGACCACAGGGGCAGACCGCACAACAGCGCTCTATCACCATGTTTCGAAAAATGAAACCGTTGAACCGATTAGCTACCACACCATCTTGCAACAACTCAGTGCAGGGGAAAATGATGAGCTACTTGAAGATGCGGTTCGTTTGCACCGTGCTATTGCGCGTAAGCATGACCTGATCATTGTTGAAGGCTTAGTCCCGAATAGCCGAGATTCTTTTGCTTCTGAACTAAATGCACAACTTGCGCAAGCACTCGATGCCAAAGTCATTATTGTCAGTAATGCAGACATTAACAAGCCAAGCGCGACGGCTGAAAAAGTCGATAGCCAACTACGCTACTTTGGCGGTGCCAGTTCAGAGCGAACTGCGGGTGTGTTATTGATGCGCACCAAAGGCTTGCCCGATGACTCAGCACACATTCCAGTAACGTTTGACCCAAGTCTGCGTTTAATCAGCGATACCAATAAATTTATAATTGAGCTCCAAAAGACCCACCCAAAACTCGGATCAGACAAACTCCCTGTAATCGGCTTGGTTCCGTTTAGCAACACGCTCAGCGTACCGCGTATGTCAGACTTGGCTTCACACATTCAAGCGGAATGGATCAATCAAGGCGATGCGATTCAACGTCGTGTGTTGCATAGCAGTTTGATTGCATCGAACATTGAGCATGAACTACATAAGTTTGTCGCAGGCGAGCTGATCATTAGTGCATCAGATCGTATCGATGTGCTTTTGGCATCTAGCTTAGCCAGCAGTAATGGCATTCCACTGGCAGGTTTGGTACTGACTGAACACCATACGCCAAACGAGCAAGTACTTGCGTTTTGCCAAGCAGCGATTAAGCAAGGCTTACCAATTTTACATACAGCGCTCAGCACCTTCGACACGGCGCAGAGCTTAGCCAATCTCAGCAATGAAATTCCTGTCGATGATACTGAACGCGCTGAACAAGTCACTCGTTTTGTATCGAGCCATATCAATGAAGAATGGCTAAAGGTAATGTTGAATGGCTCGTACCAACCTCGCCTCTCGCCTTCGGCTTTCCGCCATGAATTGGTCCAAAAGTCGATTGCCGCGAAGAAGCGCATTGTCCTACCTGAAGGCGATGAACCACGTACAGTTCAAGCTGCGGCCATTTGCCAATCTCGTGGCATTGCACACTGTATCTTATTGGCAAAACCTGAAGCTGTCGTAGAAGTGGCAAAAGCACGTGGTATTGAGCTTCCACATGACTTAGAAATTATCGATCCAGATTTAATTCGTGAAAACTATGTCGAAAAAATGGTGGAATTGCGTAAAGGCAAACTGAACGAGCTGCAAGCACGTGAACAACTGCAAGACACAGTCGTTCTTGGTACTATGATGTTGGCACTCGATCAGGTCGATGGTTTGGTTTCAGGTGCAATACATACCACAGCCAATACTGTACGCCCAGCCTTCCAACTCATTAAAACAGCGCCTGAGTACTCACTGGTCTCTTCCGTGTTCTTTATGCTGTTACCCGATGAAGTCTATGTCTATGGGGACTGCGCGATTAACCCAGACCCAAATGCCGAAGAGCTCGCTGAAATTGCGATTCAATCGGCTGACTCAGCGAAGGCCTTCGGTTTAGATCCACGTATTGCGATGATTTCATACTCAACAGGTACCTCTGGTGCTGGAGCTGAAGTTGAAAAAGTCGCTGAGGCAACACGTATAGCGAAAGAACGCCGTCCTGATCTGTTGATTGATGGGCCGCTTCAGTACGATGCAGCATCGGTTGAAAGTGTCGGACGCTCGAAAGCACCTGATTCTAAAGTTGCAGGTCGTGCCAATGTGTTTATTTTCCCTGACCTAAACACAGGCAACACGACTTATAAAGCCGTGCAACGCTCTGCCAATGTCGTAAGCGTCGGCCCAATGTTGCAAGGTTTGAACAAACCTGTAAATGACTTGTCTCGTGGGGCTTTGGTGGATGATATTGTGTTTACAATTGCACTCACTGCAATTCAAGCGGAACAACAAGCAACAACTTAAAGTAACTTGATGTGATCCAAACCATCCAACGGAAAAGTTGGGTGGTTTTTTTATTTTATAGCGCCCAATGGTATGACCGAAGCTTAACTTCTATATATTTACGAACATAGCCCAAACACAGATAAAACAGTAAGACTTTACTTTTCAGACACTTAAGAAATATACTCAAGCGATATAATTAAATTCTAAATCATTGGTCTCATAATGAATAAAAAATGGCTTCCAATTCTAATAATGACAACATTTTCACTGACAGCATGTAATGAATCTAAGCAGCACCAAACACCGTCAGACTCAACCACAGCATATAAAAACTTAAGTACAGCCAATCCAGCTGACATTAAAGCGGATCTTGATGCCCTAGATCAGATTTCGAATAAAAACTCTCAAGCCATTTTGAACGCACAAGATGCGCTTAAAGCGGCTCGTCAAAATAAAGAAGTCGATACCATCCCCGCCCTGCTAGAACAACTGAAAACCCATTCTCTTGCGTTTAATACCGCACTAGATGCAATAAACTTCAAAAGCCAAGAGGGTGCTGCGTTACGTGAGAAATTTAAGCAAGTCCATCTTCTAGGAGTTGAGCTCGCACAAGAAAATACTAAAAACCCACCACAGATACAGCGTATAACAGCACTTGAAGCAGAAATCAGCGTCATACAACAAAGCTCTATCAGTGAAATGAGAGCCTTACAACAGATGGTATATCCTCAGCTAAATACTGGGGCATTAGACAACACACGACAACAGGTAAAATCAGACCCTGAGCTCAATGTTACGGCTCATACTCCACCCCATAGCACCTCACATCTGAGTCAAGATAATGCCGCAGACATTAAATATGACCTCATCGTTCTTGGAGCTGCATCTCAAACCGCCAAACAAAAGGCTCAAAATTCTTTTATGGGCATGCAGCATGCGATAGACAGTGGTAATAGGAATGCGCTTATGACGGCTGTTAAACAAACCACTACGCGAATTCATGACCTGAATCAAAAATACGATGCCGTGACACTCAAAAGTGCTGAAGTCACAGCAGCTCGTGAAAGGTTAAAAGAAGAAAATAATCTCCAAATCGAAATGGGTAATATCATCTTATCGGACTCACCAGATCGACAGAGGTTTGCTGAGCTAAATGAGAAATGGAAAAATGCTCAGAAAATGGTTGAAATGGAGATGGAAGCGCTTCGAATTAAAGCCAATACAGCGTCATGATGAGGGCATCGTATCAGCTCGATTCCATTATTTTACAAAACCAATCGCAGCTCTCTTAAACAGGCAGATTTTCTTCTATCAACATATATACCATATCAATCTCTGGGCATGGATAACCCATTGAAGTTAAAGCCGCTGTCACTTGCCCTCTGTGATGCGTTCCATGATTAAACACATGCAATAATGTAGCAGCATAGGGCAGACTCATTTCTTGTCCAGCTGATGTTTTGTACTGTAAATTATGTCCAAATTCTTCCACATCAACATGTTTTAATAAATCTATCCAGTTGTAAGCCCTGCTCTCTAACTCAAACATGAGTTTATCTTTATCCTTCTCTACGATGGTATTTAACTTTAATGTAGGAGATACTTTCGATGAAAACCGAGGAAACCATAGATAATGCTCACCAACAAGCAGGTGATTCAATGTTCCAGAAATACTTTTGAAGAAAAGTCCGCATTCAGCATTGAAATCTTCATCAGAGATATTTTTTAAAACTTGGTTTAATTTTTGAGTAGACCACACGTTGTAACGAGCAAATAATTCAAGCGTTTTTAAATCCATTTATAAAGCCCTGCATGAAATTCTCTAAAATGAGCATAATACAAAGGATGAAAAACACCTAAATCTTTAATTTCTAAGGTAGAATCACTTTCGATTTTCTTGCGCACACCTAACTTCGCTTCAACATTTGACTCAGTCTAAACTTAGGCGTTTGAATAAAGAAAATTGCATTACCACATAAAATCAAAATCACCCCAATGACCGCATTCATATGCCATTGATACCCTTCCCAGATGGTCGAAATCACCAAAGCCACCAAAGGAAATAACAAAGTACTATAAGCTGCCTTACCCGCACCAATCCGTCCAACCAAATAGAAGTAGGCGGTAAAGCCAATCACTGAACCAAATACAGCCAAATACAATAAAGCACTCACCGCACTGAATTCCATAGCCGGGAAAAACTCGTCTTGTTTAAATCCAGCAATCAATGCCATCAAGATTGAACCATATAGCATGCCATAAGCATTGGTGGTAAAAATATCCAATCCGTTTTTCTGATGACGCGCACTGATCATATTGCCCAGTGAAAACCCATAGGTTCCTAACACACAAAGGCCAATCCCCATCAGCGTATGAGTGTTTAAGGTACTCCCGATCACATCATGCCAAAACAGGGCGATGATCCCCAATCCACCCAACACAGCCGCAGGATAAAAACGTGTAGACACCTGTTGTCCAAAGAACAGTTTGGCGTTGAGGGTATTAAAAATGACCGCCATCGAAAAAATAACTGCTTCCAAACCGCTGCTGATATATTGAACCGCATAATAGAAACAAACAAAGTTAAAACCAAAAATACAGCACGCCTGTAACATACAAAACAGATGGTCTTTTACAGCCAGCTTTTGCAGTTTTCGGCACAAAACAATAAAAGCAAACAACACCAGAGCCGAAATAAAGAAGCGCCAAAATACGGCTACATTGGTCGATATTCCACTTTGTTGTTGCAGACTTATCGCAATCCATGTCGTTCCCCAAATCACCACCACCAAAGCATATAACAGCGCATTCATACTCTTTAACCCAAACTCAAACCACTCACGCTATTGTGCTTGGTTTAGGTCTCCCATTTCTTGCACCTTCTTGTGGTCACTATCACGAAATTGTGGTTTTTTACTGATTTTCTGATATAGATGACAAAATGAAATCAAAGTCCTACACTCATTCTTCCATTCGGCACTGCGTATAGATGATGAAATATCAGATTCTAGATCAATTACAACAACATAAAGCTCAACTCCTCGACTCGGTCGAATTGGGTTCGGGCATGCAGTTGGCCATGTGGCAAAACAACCAAGACCGTGTCAGTGTTTGTAGTAACCACCATACGCTTAGTATGTACATTCAAGGGGGATATCACAGTTATCAAAAGACAGCTCAAGGTTGGCATAATGGCGGTGGGCCAGATCATATGTGCTTGATGCCACAGGATTTTGAATCCACTTGGGATCTGCGTGACCCACTGACTTTTGTGCATCTGTACTATACCGAGCAACACCTACAACGCGTCGCCGAACAGGTGTGGGATCGTGAGCCAAGCCAAATTACTTTAAATCCGCAAAGTTTCGTGGCCGACCCACAAATTGCCATGATCTATCGACACTTTTTACTCAATGGGGCTTGGCAAAACAGGGAAAATCACTTGCAGATGAGTACTGCCACGACTCTTCTACTCAACCATCTAATTAAAAATTATAGCCATACCGAGTGGCAAGTCCCTGAAGTCAAAGGTGGGCTGTCCCCGTATACCCTAAAACAGTTATTAGAATGGATTGATCAGCATATTCAGCAAAGCTTGACCTTATCAGATTTGGCTGAACAAACTCAGCTCAGTGAATATCATTTTGCCCATATGTTTAAGCAATCCATGCACATGCCGCCGCACCAATATGTGATGCAACGTCGACTTGAACTGGCACACCAAGCTCTACAGCAGACGACCGCCAATATGACGGACATTTCGGAGCAGTATGGATTTAGCTCCAGCAGCCATTTTAGTCATCGCTTTAAAAAGCACTTTGGCTACTCCCCATCCCAAATGCGGAAAAATTAGCACCAGTCGATAGGATAAAGCGAAGATTTGAAGATTTGAAGATTTGAAGATTTGAAGATTTGAAGATTTGAAGATTTGAAGATTTGAAGATTTGAAGATTTGAAGATTTGAAGAAAGCTTAAAACAAAAAAGAAGATAAAGCTTAAGCCTGATCTTCTTTTTGACCGTACATCCAAGTCGCTGCGATATATACACAAAAGCCCGCAGCCATCACTAAACCTGTCAACATGCTCGATGTCCTATTGTTTGATGAATGCATTATGCGAAAGTTTTATGACAACTTTATGACAGTGTTGTCATATTTCAATATTATTATTTTTACATTATATTCAATAACTTAAACAATAAATCATATTCAAAAACCGAATTTCGACGTGAAATATTTCATTAAATTTAGATATTTTTGTCATATTTACCACCGTTTATAACCTCATTTTCTCATCAATTTTGCTCAACTATTAAACTTTCACCCAAAGGCTTCGCAAAACATCCACAACCTCGGCATTTTGTCTTATAATTTAGCCCGCTAGCTATCAGCCCGCTCAAGAGATATTTGTATGACCACTATTATCAAGCAAGATGATTTGATCACATCGGTCAAAGACGCGCTTCAGTTCATTTCTTACTATCACCCACAAGACTTCATCCAAGCGATGAGCCGTGCATATGATCGTGAAGAGAACAAAGCTGCGAAGGATGCGATCGCACAAATCTTAATTAACTCGCGTATGTGCGCAGAGGGTCACCGCCCGATCTGTCAAGATACAGGTATCGTCAACGTATTCGTTGAAGTGGGCATGGATGTTAAATTTGATTTAACTATGAGCTTAGACGACGCAATCAACGAAGGCGTACGTCAAGGTTACTTAGAAAACTCAAACGTATTGCGTGCTTCTGTATTGGCTGACCCAGCTTTTGGTCGTAAAAATACCAAAGACAACACCCCTGCTGTGATCTACCACAAACTTGTTCCAGGCAACAAAGTGGATATTACCGTTGCGGCAAAAGGTGGCGGTTCAGAAAACAAATCTAAACTGGCTATGTTAAATCCATCTGATTCAATCGTGGATTGGGTACTAAAAACTGTTCCAACCATGGGTGCAGGCTGGTGTCCACCAGGTATGTTGGGTATCGGTATTGGTGGTACTGCTGAAAAAGCCATGATGCTTGCAAAAGAATCGCTCATGGAAGAAATCAACATGGACGAATTGCTTCGTCGTGGTCCTGAAAATAAAATCGAAGAACTTCGTATGGAAATCTTCGAAAAAGTAAACGCACTGGGTATTGGCGCGCAAGGCCTAGGCGGCTTAACCACAGTTCTAGACATTAAAATTAAAGATTACCCATGTCACGCTGCTGGCAAACCAGTGGGCATGATTCCAAACTGTGCAGCGACTCGTCACGCACACTTCCAACTTGATGGTACAGGTGTTGCACACATTCAAGCACCTAAACTTGAAGACTATCCATCAGTTACTTGGGATTCATCAACCTCTAAGCGTGTTGACCTCGACACCATTACCCAAGAAGAAATGAACGCTTGGCAACCAGGCGACACCTTACTTCTAAACGGTACAATTTATACGGGTCGTGATGCTGCACACAAACGCATGGTCGACATGTTAAACAATGGTGAAGAGCTTCCTGTCGACTTAAAAGGTAAATTCATTTACTACGTGGGCCCTGTGGATCCAGTCGGTGATGAAGTGGTTGGTCCTGCTGGCCCAACAACAGCAACACGTATGGACAAGTTCACACGCCAAGTGCTTGAAGCAACAGGTATGTTCGGCATGATCGGTAAAGCTGACCGTGGCCCTGCAGCGGTTGAAGCAATTAAAGACAACAAAGCGACTTACTTGATGGCAGTAGGCGGCGCAGCTTACCTTGTGTCTAAAGCGATTCGTGAAGCTGAAGTGGTTGCTTTTGCTGACTTAGGTATGGAAGCGATTTACAAATTTGTAGTGAAAGACATGCCTGTATCGGTAGCAGTTGATGTGAATGGCACATCTATTCACGCAACAGCACCAAAAATCTGGCAAGCGAAAATTGGTAAAATTCCAGTAGTTGATGCTGCAGCGGGCTAAAACTTAAGTTTTACTTTTTTGGATACCCTTAACATGCTAAGGTCATGTTAAGGGTATTTTTTTTACCTACTTTTATAGACTTAATCAAAAGATATAGACCAACAATGAAAAAATTAAATCACATCCTTTGCGGTATTACCTTATGTGTCCTTACCACAGCGTCTTTTGCCAAACCAGCGACCGAAGCATCGGTAGAAAAGGCGCTCAAACTAGGTGATATTAAAGGCACTTTAGCGCAGTCTCAGCAAGAAATGCGCCCCGTCTATGACCAGCAAGCCGAAGAAATTATTAAGAATATTTTTAAAACATCAACACTCAATACTGAACAGCAAAAAGCAGCCAAACAAATCGCTGAAATCACAGCATCATTTAGCAGTAAATTGATTTCTGATCCAAAATTTATGCAAATGCTTAAAAATGTCTATATGCAGACCTTTACCGAAGAGGAAGTGTTGGCCAACATTCAGTTTCTTGAAACCCCTCTAGGCCAGTCTATCAATAAAAAAAGCAGCAAAATGATGAGTGAAATCATGCGTAATAGCATCGCCATGTCTGCTGAAATGATGCAAGATCCGGCTATTCAGCTAGAAATGAATCGTCAAATTGAAAAGACCCTGACACCATTATTTGAACAAGCAAAAAAAGTACAATAGCTTACTTACCAGGTTAAAGGATTCCACAGCTTAAAGGGCTTCATCAGCTGAACATCTTCACTTGGGTCATATTTGGCAGGTTTAAGTTTTTGCGCTTTCTTTCGTAACTCACCCGTGTGTTGATCTTCCGCGACAAAGTTGTAACTGTTCGACTTTAACTGGGTAAATGCAATTTCTTGAATCGCAATTTTTTCAGGGATAACCGCCAAAGGCCCCGAAACATCACGGCGTGTGGACAAGTTCTCTTCATCGTACTTGATGAAATAAGACTGCCCTGCTTCTACGCTAAAATCGATATATTTCGGCTTTTGAAAATGGTTAATACCCAAAGGCCGACTACTCGATAAACGATAAGTCCCTGCGGGTAATTCGATCCAATAGTAATGATTGTTCAGCAGGCTTGGAATGCGCTCTTTATTGATAAATAAACTCGATGCCACAATTTCTTGTCGATTCCATTTTGAGTCTGGACGATACAGATAAACCATCGCGGCTTGTTCATGCTGGGGTTGGACACGCTGAAAACGCTGTCCTAATTTTTGGTTGACCCATCCACCTACGCTAAACACTCCAATGCGATACTGCTCGACCATACCTGGATCGTGTTCAAAATCAATCTCATGGCTGAGCGTTGATGTTAATTCAGGTTGTTCAACTGTCGCTTTTCCATGACAACCCAATAAAATGAAACTGCTTAAAAGCGTAATCGTCATTGCACGCATGACTATTCCTCACGACGTATTTTTATTTTGATACTGAATTTTTAGTTTTAATCTAGGCATCCCAGCCTATTGATGCAGAGTAGCATTCCCTCTTTTTTTTGAATATAAAAAAACGTGTGAAAACACTCGATTTTCACACGTTTCAGATGAATAACAACTTAAGCGGACTTTGAATTAATCACTTTTAAATCAACTTTAGCTGCATCTTTCTGTTCGATTCTTGGTAAACGCTCTGGCTTAAATAATGGTGCAGCCGTGCCGTTAATCACGTCTTCATTCACCACAACCGTACCAACATCGGTACGACTTGGTAAATCGTACATGGTTTCAAGCAGCGTATTTTCCAAAATAGAACGTAAGCCACGTGCACCCGTGTTACGATCCAAAGCTTTTTTCGCCACAGCGCGTAGTGCTGAGTCTTCAAAAACCAGATCAACATTTTCCATATCAAACAAATGTTGATATTGACGGGTCAATGCATTCTTCGGTTCAGTCAGAATTTGCATCAAAGCTTCTTCGTCTAACTCTTCCAAGGTCGCAATTACAGGTAAACGACCAATAAACTCTGGAATCAGACCAAATTTCACCAAATCTGTCGCTTCAACTTGACGGAACAAATCAGACAATTTCTTGCCTTCATCTTTCTTCTTCACTTCAGCAGTGAAGCCAATTCCACCTTTTTCTTGGCGCTGTTGTACGATTTTCTCAAGACCCGAGAATGCCCCACCACAGATGAACAAGATATTTGAAGTATCAATTTGAATGAATTCTTGCTGCGGATGCTTACGACCACCTTGAGGTGGAATAGAGGCAACCGTGCCTTCGATCATTTTCAGTAACGCTTGTTGTACACCTTCACCCGACACATCACGCGTGATCGATGGGTTTTCAGACTTACGGGTAATCTTGTCGATTTCATCGATATAGATAATACCTTTTTGCGCTTTTTCTACATCGTAGTCTGCTTTTTGTAGAAGCTTTTGTACAATGTTTTCAACATCTTCACCGACATAACCGGCTTCAGTAAGTGTCGTTGCATCAGCCATAGCGAATGGAACATCAAGAAGACGCGCCATGGTTTGCGCAAGCAAGGTTTTACCCGAACCTGTTGGCCCTACTAATAAGATATTACTTTTCGCAATTTCAACAGCATCATCGTGTTTATGCCCACCATGTGTCGCTTTAAGACGTTTATAGTGGTTATAGACAGCAACTGACAAGGTTTTCTTTGCCACATCTTGACCAATGACATATTGATCTAGTGCCGCACGAATCTCGTGAGGTTTAGGCAAGGGTTTTGCAGCCCAGTCACCCGACTCAACTTGTTGACTGGTTTGCACCAAGTCTAAGCATACGTCCACACATTCATTACAGATGTACGCGTCCTCGCCTGCAATCAGTTTCCCAACTTCAGACTGCGTTTTACCGCAAAATGAACAATGCTTTTGTCCTTGAGGATGTTCGGACATATTCACTCCAATTCTAAACTTTTAAAACTTATGGACGTTTAGATAACACTTCGTCCACGAGACCATATTCTTTTGCAGCTTGCGCTGTCATAAAGTTATCACGGTCAGTATCACGTGCCACAGTTTCATAGTCTTGACCACTGTGCTCTGCCATTAAACGGTTTAAACGTTCTTTAATGAACAGAATTTCACGTGCATGAATTTCAATATCAGATGCCTGACCACGGAAACCGCCTAACGGTTGGTGGATCATGACACGTGCATTTTCAAGGCAATAACGTTTACCTTTCGCACCTGCATTCAACAAGAAAGCACCCATTGATGCTGCTTGACCCATACAATAGGTCACAACATCTGGTTTAATAAATTGCATGGTATCGTAAATAGCCATACCCGCAGTCACCGAACCACCTGGTGAGTTAATGTAAAGGTGAATATCTTTATCTGGATTTTCCGCTTCTAAAAACAACATTTGCGCGACAATCAAATTCGCCATGTTATCTTCAACTTCACCAGTCATAAAAATGACGCGTTCACGCAAAAGACGTGAATAAATGTCAAATGAACGTTCACCGCGAGATGACTGTTCTACAACCATTGGAACTAAGGCATTATCGATAGTTGGAATATACATACGTTTACTTATTCCTAAATTTTTTGTTACTCAACTCATAGTCACAATATGAGGGATAATTGCTGAAAATGCAAAATATTCCCAAGTAAATAACAGATATTTTTTGCATAAGCTTTGTGAACGCAAGGCCTTTTACAAACCCAGATCACAATAAAAAAGGCGCTCAAAGCGCCTTTTTTACTTTAGCTAAACTTAGCCTTGTTGACGAGCTTGTTGCTCTTTCAATAAGTCTTCGTAGCTTACAGCAGTATCCGTTACTTTAGCAGACGCTAAGATGTGATCAACCACTTGGTCTTCTAACACAACAGCTTCGATTTGCGAACGTTGTTGTTTGTCATTTTTGAAGTATTCGATCACTTCAGCTGGATCTTCATAAGAAGAAGCCATGTCTTCGATGTAAGCATCAACACGTGCTTGATCTACTTCGATTTTAGCATCAGCTAAAACTTTGCTTACCAGTACGCCTAATTTTACAGATTTTTCAGCTTGTTCTTTGAACAATTCATCTGGAAGCATGCTTGAGTCAAATGCTTTCGCACCTTGAGCACCAAACTGCTGAGTGAACTGTTGGATCATTTGTTGACGTTGACGGTCAACTTCTTGAGCAACCATAGATGCAGGAAGTTCAACTTCGTTTGCAGCTACAAGTGCATCAAAAGCTGCACCTTTCACTTGATTACGCAAACCATTTTTCACTTCACGTTCCATGTTTTTACGAACGTCAGCTTTTAACTTCTCAATGCCTTCTTCTTCAGTTAGACCGAAGATTTTAAGGAATTCAGCATCAACTTCTGGAAGTTTTTGTTTTTCAACAAGCTTCACAGTGATTTTGAATTGAGCTGATTTACCAGCAAGGTTTTCAGCTTGGTAATCTTCAGGGAAAGTTACATCGATAACTTTCTCTTCGCCTTTCTTCATACCAACGATGCCGTCTTCGAAGCCAGGGATCATACGACCTGAACCTAAAACAAGTTTAAAGTCTTCTGCAGAACCACCTTCAAACTTTTCACCGTCTACTGAACCTTCAAAGTCGAAAGTTACTTGCATGTCTTTTTTAGCCATGCCTTTCGTTTCAGCCCAAGAAGCACGTTGCTTCTGAAGGTTTTCGATCATTTGATCAACATCTTTGTCGTTTACTTCAGATGCTTTACGTTCAACTTCTAAACCATCAAATTTCACGTTAACTTCTGGATAAACTTCAACAGTCGCTTCGTATACAAGCGCGTCGTCTTTTAATTCAGATTTTTCAATGTTTGGCATGCCAACAGCATTGATTTTTTCTTGTTGGATCGCTTCAAATACTGTGTCACGAATAATGTCGCTTACGACTTCTTGGTAGATACCCGCACCATATTCACGACGAACAACATTTACTGGCACTTTACCTGGACGGAAGCCGTTGATCTTCACAGTTTTAGCAGTGCGTTTTAAGCGAGCTTCGAACTGCTCGTTAACACGGCTCGTCGGTACAGATACATTTAAACGACGGGTAACACCCGAAACCGCTTCAGAAGTTACTTGCATGGCTTCCTCAATCTTTTGGTAAGAACAATTTTAAAAAGTGCCACATTATATGACAACATTGAACGATATACAAAACACCCGATTGAAACCACATATTTTTTTCTTCATTTATCGTTTTTTATTTTGAATATTTTTAAATCACTACTGATTAAGCGCAAAGTATTATATTTTTTATGGCTTTTTGTTGCAAATGATAAATATTACCATTAATATTTGCGTCAACTTTGATCGTTTTTTTCAATTTTTTTCTCGTCCATCATTGGAACTCTAGTTATGAGTAAGTTTAATCTACACCCTCTTTCATTGGCATTGCTTGGGGCAATCACCACTCCTGTTTTCGCAGAAACAACAACTGAAGATTCATCTACCCATCAGCTTTCCACTATTGTGGTTTCAGCTGCGGGTTTTGAACAAGATATTAAAAATGCACCTGCATCTATTACTGTATTAAATCAAGAAGATCTCAAATCCAAACGCGTAAACTCATTAGCAGATGCTTTACGTGGTGTAGAAGGTGTAGATGTTAGCCCTACTGCTGGTAAGACAGGAACACTCAATATTCGTATGCGTGGTATGCCACCTGAATACACTTTAATTTTAATCGATGGTAAGCGCCAAAATAGTGTAGGAAACATTACACCGAATGGTTTTAGCGAATCTAATAATAATTTTATTCCACCAATTTCAGCTATTGAGCGAATTGAAGTCATTCGCGGCCCAATGTCAACTTTATATGGTTCAGATGCTATGGGCGGCGTTATCAATATCATTACTAAAAAAGTGTCTAATGAGTGGACTGGCTCTCTAAACTTAAACGGCACTGTCCTACCAAATAGCTCAGAGTTTGGTAACCAATACGCTGCCGAAATATTTACATCAGGCCCACTGGTAAAAGATTTGGTTGGCTTACAAATCCGCGCACGGAAAGCTGAACGCCAACAATCATATATTAAAGTCCCAGCTGCAAATAGCGAGATCAATACGTTAGCTCAAGGAAATAGTCCGACAAAATCAGATATTGAAACATTTGGTGGCCGCTTAACTTTTACACCACATCCTGATCATAGTTTTGCACTTGACGTTGAAAACACTCAACAATGGTTTGATAACAGTCGTGGACAACTTGGTACATACCTAGATAATAATGGTAAGCCACTAGCGCCCAATAGCACTCAAGGCTATGGACCTAGTCAAGAATATGAACGCACCAAAGCCTATATCTCTCATGAATGGCAAACAAATTTTGGTCGTTTAGAAAGCAGTATTTCTCATGTAGAAACAGAAACTGTTGGACGG
The DNA here is from genome assembly GCF_039655985.1 of Acinetobacter sp. BWR-L5. Classification (NCBI taxonomy): domain Bacteria; kingdom Pseudomonadati; phylum Pseudomonadota; class Gammaproteobacteria; order Moraxellales; family Moraxellaceae; genus Acinetobacter; species Acinetobacter sp. BWR-L5. The sequence goes on from NZ_JAGFEV010000004.1 coordinate 111,295, forward strand.
CTTTTACCCGCGGGCATGTTAACGACACCAGAAAACCAAAAATTCGTTAATCGTGAATTAAAAAGTGAAGATATCTATTTTGATACTAAATTCACCACGCAAAACATTGAAAATCACAACATTACCATTGGTGGTCAATGGTGGGATGCCAGCCAAAAAGATGGTATTCGTCGTGCCAACCCTGAACTAACTTTTGAGCAATATGGTCTATTTATTGAAGACACGTGGTCTATTTTACCAAACTTAAATTTAACATTAGGTGGCCGTTTCGATGATCACAGTGCTTTTGGTGATTTCTTTACCCCACGTGCATATTTAGTTTGGAATATGAATGATCAGTGGACTGCTAAGGGCGGTTATGCTGAAGGATATAAAGTTCCTCGCTTAGAACAACTTACCCAAGGTTTATCTAACATTGCTGGACAAGGACGCACACCAGTTTTAGGTAATCTTAATTTGCAGCCTGAAACGAGTGAAAGTACAGAGTTAGGTATTTATTTTGATAACCAACAAGGCTTTAATGCGAACCTAACATTATTCCAAAATAAGACCAAAGATAAAATTACAACATCGGGTGCAAACTACGCACTTACTTTTATTCGACAAAGTGATGTAGATACACTGACCAAAAATGGTACCTATGTACCTGGTGTCAGCTATGATGGTCGTCCGATCGAGTTTGACTGTACAGGTAATGAAGCAGCCTGTGATGCCAAGTTAAAAGAATGGGGCGTAGACTGGACAACTGCAAAAAATCGTAACTTAACACTTGCACGCCCTTATAACGCAGAAGAAGCTGAGTCACATGGTATTGAAGTTGGTGCCTCATACCAAATTAATAACCAATGGCAAGTTTCTGGCAATTATACATGGACAGAAGGTGAACTAACTGATGCGACAGGTCGTACCATTGATGATGCAGATAATGCTGAACACATGGCTAACCTCTTAGTTAATTACCAACCTGCTGATAATGCATCCCTTTGGTTACGTGGTGAATATCGCAGTAGTCAAATCCGAGAAGATGGTAACGTTAAAAACACTTTAGGTGACTATAAAGGCTATACACAATGGCATCTTGGAACCAACTATATAGTGAATGACAATATCGAAGTTGGTGTCGCACTTTATAATATTTTTGATGTCAATTTTGTTGATTATCAATATGTTTCCACTGAAGATGCTTATTATAACCGCTATACAAACACCCAAGAAGGACGACGCGTTCAGCTAAGTACCACCTTTAAGTTCTAATCTACATGCAGAACCCTGCTCCGGCAGGGTTTTCTTCGTACATAGCTAATATAGATCCAACATAATTTATACATATTCACTTGAGAAACACCTTCAAACTTAGCTTAAAAATAATGGATTCTAAATTCCAATAACATTATAAAAATGTAATCTAATTTTCCAATTTAAATAAAAATCATAAACTTACGTTTAATTCATTATATTATTACATTTATTTTTTCTAAACAAATAGATATAAGCATCGACAATTTCAATGTAATAGTTATGCTACAAAAAATAAGAATCATTATTATTCGCATACTAATTTACAACGCTAGAACTAGATTCGTTATGGCCTTCATCAAAACACGTAAAAAGCTGGTTTCTTCAGCAATCGCTTCAACACTCTCTGTGGTTGCAGTCAATGCTGTTGCGCAAGATCAAATCGCGCAATTAGAAACAATTCACACGGAAGCGGCAGCAGAACAAAGTTTGAAAGTAGACAAATCTGCAAACAGCAAGTTCGTTGCTCCCCTACTCGACACACCAAAGTCAGTATCTGTTATTTCTAAACAGTTGATTGAAGACACTCAAGTTACAACTTTAAGCGATGCTTTACGCACAGTACCTGGGATCACACTTGGTGCAGGTGAAGGTGGTAACCCAAATGGTGACCGTCCATTTATTCGTGGTTATAACTCTGAAAGTTCAATGTACGTAGACGGTGTACGTAACTCTACCTCTCAAAACCGTGAAATGTTTGCGATTGAGCAAGTTGAAATTACCAAAGGTTCTGCATCAGCTATGGGCGGTGCAGGTACAACTGGTGGTAGCATCAACATGATTTCTAAAGTTGCAAAAAAAGGTGACTTTTTAGAAGGTTCTGTGGGGGCAGGAACGGATGATTACCAACGTATTACTTTAGACGGTAACAAAGATTTTGGTAATGGTATTGCTGCTCGTGTTGCCGTAATGGGTCACCACAACGACAAAGCGGGTCAAGAAGATGGTACTGAATATGCACGTGCAGGTATTGCGCCAAGTATTACTTTTGGTCTAGACAGCGACACGCGTGCAACTTTAAGCTACTACTACCTCAAAACTGATGATACCCCTGATTCAGGCATTCCATATAACAACCCTTTTGCAGCCACAAATGCAAAAGCAGGTCTAAATGGTAATGGTAAGCCTATTGATGTTGAACAAGGCATGTATTACGGCTGGAAAGATCGTGATTTCCAAAAACAGGAAAACCAATCAGGAACGATCAAACTTGAACATGATCTGACTGATAATTTAACCCTTAGCAATACCGCTGTTTATAACAAGTCTAAAAATGACTACCTTTGGACAAATCCAGATGATTCAAAAGGTAACTTTTATAGTGCTACAGGGGCTTTAACAGGAAATGTTTGGGCGCGTGCAAACTCACGTGTAGCTGACACTGAGACCTTTACAGACCAATTGGCTTTAACAGGTAAATTTAATACAGGTCGCTTAAAGCACAGCTTTAACTTAGGTGCTGAGTATTCAGACCAAGAAACTGATCGTACCCAATATATTATTGATGGTTTGACCTCGACAGGTGCTGCGAATAGCTCATGTAATGCAGCTGCTATTGCTTCAGGCTGGTGTACTTCTGTACAAAATCCGAATCGTGGTCCATGGACAGGCAGCATCAGTACCGAAGGCGCTGACCGTTATAACATTGAAAATGAAAATACCTCTGTTTACTTCCTAGACAGTATTGAATTTAGCCCGCAATGGATTTTAGATTTAGGTCTTCGTTGGGATGATTATTCTGCTAAGCAGACCATGACATATGGCGCGCGTAATAGTGCGGTATTAGGAAGTAGTACGACTCCTCCAACAGCAAAAGCTGGTGATAAAGTAGCGATTAAAAACGACTCTGATTTTATCAACTACCAAGTCGGCTTAGTCTACAAACCAGTCGAAAATGGCTCGATCTATGCAAGTTATGCAACCTCATCAAATCCAGTGGGTGTCGATGGTGGTGATGGTTCAGAAGGTATTACAGCAGCTATTCAGAACTTAAAACCTGAAGAAGTCCGCACTATGGAACTGGGAACTAAATGGGATGTCTTGAATGACAAACTTAATTTAACCGCAGCCATTTTCCGTACTGAAAAAACCAATACTCGTGCAACAGCTGATGACGGTACAACCAAAAATATTGGTGAAACACGTGTCGATGGTTTTGAATTAGGTGTAAACGGTAATATCACTGAAAAATGGGCATTATCTGCTGGATATACTTATTTAGACAGCGAATTAGTTGATGATGGCACTGGTTTAAATGACGGCAAGCAAGTTCAAAACGTTGCTAAAAACTCTGCAACACTTTGGACCACTTATCAAGTCATGCCACAGTTGACTTTAGGTGCTGGCGCAATTGCGATGGACAAAGTCTATGGCAATGCCGCAAATACCAAATGGGTACCAGGCTACGTTCGCTACGATGCTATGGCGCGTTACAACGTAAACAAAAATGTTGACCTTCAGTTAAATGTCAACAACTTGGCTGATACACGTTATTTCACTAAAGCTTACGCATCTCACTATGCAACTGAAGCTGAAGGTCGTAGCGCAGTACTGTCTCTAAACTTCAAATACTAAGTTTATAACTAAAATCTCTCTTCATCCTGAGATTTGATAAAAATAGCCTCTCATTGAGGCTATTTTTATATATGCTTAAAGACTAAATAGATCTTTCATTTTCAGCAGGTCGTGTTGTGATCCATCATATTCCCAATGTATTAAGCAAAGAACAGGTACAATACTTTCGCCGTGAAATGGCAAATGTCGAGTGGATTGATGGTAAAAAAACCACAGGATCACTCTCAAAAAATGTAAAACAAAATCAACAGCTCCCTGTAGATCACCCTCTCACGCAACACTTAGGCAATATCATCTTAGAAGCACTTGGACAACATCCACTCTTTATGTCCGCAGCCCTACCTTTAGATATTTTGCCACCTTATTTTAACCGCTACGAACAGGGCGAAACTTTTGGCTTCCATGTAGACAATGCCATTCGCTGGGTAGCTGGAAGCAAAGATCGGATTCGTACCGATGTATCCTGCACAATTTTCCTAAGCGAACCTGACGAATATGAAGGTGGCGATTTGGTGGTAGAAGACACCTATGGTTATCATGAAGTAAAACTACCCGCGGGTGATATCATTTTATATCCATCTACTAGCGTGCATGAGGTAACACCAGTGACCTCAGGCTGCCGTGTCGCTTCGTTCTTTTGGGTTCAAAGTATGATTCGAGATGATGCTGACCGCCATATCTTATTTAATCTTGATCAAACCATTCAGAACCTACGTGTACAACTCGGTGATCAACATGAGGAAGTGGTCAAGCTAACCAGTCTGTATCATAACCTGATGCGCAAATGGGCTGAACTGTAAAACAATAATCCCAGCCCAACGTCAACTACTGTAGCAACTGGACCGTTCCATGACATCAAAAACTGTTTTGCCACCACTCACCCAAATCCCACCTTATCTGCAAACGATTGCAGACTATGAAATTGAGGCAGAAAAGCATCTGCCAGAGATGGTTTGGCACTATTTGCAAGGTGGTGCTATGGATGAAGTCAGTGTTCGGAACAACCTCGCTCAGTTCCAAAACCTGCACTTGATACCACGCATGTTAAGAGATCTCACTCAAGGCAATACGAGCTGTGAAATCTTAGGACAAACCTTTCCACATCCTATTTTTGTGGCACCGATTGGTCATCAACAACAGTTTCATCCTGAAGCAGAAGCAGCAACCGCACTGGCAGCTGAAGTACTCGGTAGCAATATGATTTTGAGTACTTTTACCAACACAGACATGCGAACATTTAAACCTGAAAATCCCTACAAATGGTTTCAACTGTACTGGCAAGGTGACCGCGATAAGTCTTTAGCTTTGCTTAAGCTCGCTGAGGCACAAAACTTCACCGCCATTGTAATCACTGTGGACTCGCCACATACAGGTATCCGTGACCGAGAGCGTCGTGCCTTCTTTCACCTCCCTGAAAACATGCAGCATCCGCACACTCCTGCCCATATTCCACTGCCTGAACTGCAAGAAGGCGATCATGCCGTGTTTAACGGACTGATGAAAATTGCTCCGACATGGGATGACATCGCATGGATGGTTCAACAGACTGATTTACCCATCCTGTTGAAAGGCGTCGTCAGTCCACTCGATGCACAACTGGCCATTCAACATGGCATACAAGGCTTAATTGTGTCTAACCACGGCGGCCGTGTTTTAGATACCTGTATTCCGCCACTCAAAGCATTGCAACTCATAAAAGAAACTGTGCCGCATGACTTCCCTCTTTTATATGATGGGGGTGTGCGTCGTGGCTCAGATGTGTTTAAGGCTATTGCCTTGGGAGCTTCCGCGGTTTTAGTTGGACGACCATGTATTTATGGTCTTGCCACTGCAGGTGCCTTAGGCGTTGCCCATGTGCTTAAAATCTTAAAAGAAGAGTTTGAGATCACCATGGCGTTGATGGGCACTGCAACACTTGCAGATATACAGCCAGATATGGTCATAGAGTTCTCATAACCGCTTCAACAAAGCGAATGAAATGAATCAAATTCGTAAAATGAAGAAAAAGATTAAACATATCTCAAAAATACACGGAAATATTTCCCCTATATATCAAATTAAAGGGAAATATTTTTTCAGATACGACTAAAAGCCATAAAAAAAGAAAAATCTTTTCGGCCAAACTGGATTAAACTCTTAAATATAACGTTACAAGGTTACTCAAGGTAAATCTAAGTCGTATCAAATATTTACGTTTACAAACACCCTGAAGACTCCCTTGTAAATAGAGACCATAGACACAATCTATATTCAGTAGTAGGTTGCTTTTTATTACCCACTCAAATGCAACCCGTACTATGTAAGGAGTTACCTCATGATGTTGGCTGATCCAAGTAAAAAATATCGTCGCATGTATCAACGTGTTGACTTGCCAGACCGTCAATGGCCAAACAACGAAATTACAAAAGCGCCTATTTGGATGAGTACTGACCTGCGTGATGGTAACCAAGCAATTTTTGAACCGATGGACATGGAACAAAAGTTTAAAATGTTCCAAATGTTGGTGAAAATTGGATTCAAGAATATTGAAATCGGTTTCCCTTCAGCATCTCAAATTGACTTTGACTTTACCCGTAAATTGATCGAAGAAAATCACATTCCAGATGATGTATATATCGAAGTTTTAGTTCAAGCACGTGATCATTTGATCCAGCGTACTTTTGAGTCTTTAGCGGGCGCAAAACGTGCCATCGTACATATTTATAATTCAAATGCTCCAACTTTCCGCCAAAAAGTCTTAAATGTCGATGTTGCAGGTGCGAAGCAATTAGCAGTCAATGCAGCCAGCAAAGTGAAAGAATATGCAGCGCAATACCCTGAAACGGAGTGGGTGTTCCAGTACAGCCCAGAGTGTTTCTCTGCAACCGAATTAGACGTTGCAAAAGACGTGTGTGATGCAGTTACCGAAATTTGGGAAGCATCACCAAGCAATAAAGTGATTTTAAACTTACCGGCTACGGTTGAAGTTTCAACCCCAAACGTTTATGCAGACCAAGTTGAATGGATGCACCGCAACATCGCCCGTCGTGATGGCGTGATTATCTCTGTACACTGTCACAACGACCGTGGCTGTGGGATTGCTGCATCAGAATTAGCCATTATGGCCGGTGCAGATCGTGTCGAAGGTTGTGTGTTTGGTAATGGCGAACGTACAGGTAACGTCGATGTCGCTGCGATTGCTTTGAATATGTACTCTCAAGGTGTTGCACCAAACTTAGATTTTTCAAATATCAATGAAATCATTGCAACGGTAGAAGAATGCACTGGCTTGCCTGTTCACCCTCGCCACCCTTATGCAGGCGACTTAGTCTTCACCGCATTTTCTGGTTCGCATCAAGATGCCATTAAAAAAGGTTTCGAGTTCCAAAAGAACGAAGAAATTTGGGATATGCCATACTTACCCATCGACCCGAAAGACTTGGGCCGCGACTATGATGCTGTGATTCGCGTCAACTCACAGTCAGGTAAAGGTGGTATTGCTTACTTGTTAGAAGCAAATTACAACGTAGTATTGCCACGTCGTATCCAAATTGAATTCTCTCAAACCGTACAAAAACGTACCGATGAAGAAGGCACTGAAATTACCGCACAAGAAATTTGGAAATTATTCAAAGAAACTTATGTGGACACCAAAGATACGCATTACTCGACTAAAAACTACCGTTTGTATGACAACAACGGCAAACAAGTGGTTGAGCTTGAAGTTGAAGTGAATGGTGAAACTCAGCAATTACGTGGCGAAGGCAATGGTCCAATCTCTGCGATGTTGGATGCTTTACAGTTACCAATTGATGTCTTGAGCTACGAAGAGCGCGGTATTAGCTCTGGGGCAAATGCAAAAGCCTTGGCTTTGGTTGAGTTACAAGTCAAAGGAACAGGTAAATCAGCCTTCGGTGCGGGTATTCACGACAACATTGTGACCTCATCGATTGAAGCTATTATTGCGTGTACCAACCGCTTAATTGATCAAGGTGTGTTAAGCACAGATCAAGTGATTGCTGCTGCGGTATAAGTATTAGCAATAATAATTAGCACTAAAATGACTTTAGAAGGATACCCTCAAGTGGTATCCTTTTGTTTATTAACCCCAAAGATTTAAGGCGAATTATTCCTGTGTCTTTTCCTGCTGACTCCGTGGGTATCGTTAGTCCACAAAAGTTTACTTTTGAAGAGCCCTTAGAGCTCGAATGCGGTCGTATTCTCCCTCGTTATGAACTGATGGTTGAAACCTATGGTGAGCTCAATGCAGATAAATCCAATGCGATTTTAATTTGCCATGCACTATCGGGTCATCATCATGCTGCGGGTTATCATCATGCTGACGATAAAAAACCGGGTTGGTGGGATGCCTGTATTGGCCCAGGCAAAGCGATTGATACTTCAAAGTTTTTCGTGGTTGCACTGAACAATATTGGGGGCTGTAGCGGTTCAACAGGGCCAACTTCGCCAAACCCTGAAAATGATAACCGTCCTTATGGTCCTGACTTTCCTTTAGTCACCGTCCGTGACTGGGTTAAAACCCAAGCTATTTTATCCGATCATCTGGGTATTCAAGTCTGGAGTGCGGTGATTGGTGGTTCGCTGGGTGGTATGCAAGCCTTGCAATGGTCGGTTGATTATCCTGACCGTTTGCAAAAATGCGTGATTATTGCCAGTGCGCCGAAACTGTCTGCTCAGAATATTGCCTTTAACGAAGTCGCACGTCAGTCAATTTTGTCTGATCCAGACTTCCATGATGGTCGCTATCTTGAAAATGACAGCTATCCAAAACGTGGCCTAATTTTGGCACGTATGGTCGGTCATATTACCTACCTGTCTGAAGAAGCCATGAAACAAAAATTTGGCCGCGACTTAAAGTCAGGCAAATTTATGTACGGCTTCGATGTCGAATTCCAAGTCGAAAGCTATTTGCGTTATCAAGGTGAGCAATTTAGCCGTAACTTTGATGCCAACACCTACCTGATTATGACCAAAGCTTTGGATTATTTTGATCCTTCGCGTGAGTATGAGCAGTCTTTAGTTAAAGCCATGTCACAGACCAAATGTCAGTTCCTTGTGGTGTCCTTTACCACCGACTGGCGTTTTACCCCGCAACGTTCACAAGAAATTGTGGATGCGCTGATCACCAACCACAAACCAGTGAGCTATTTAGATATCGACGCTGAACAAGGCCATGACTCATTCCTGTTCCCTATTCCGTTGTATGTAAAAGCATTACGTGCATTTCTGGGTGGTTCTGAACACCTTCAAGCAACTCAGGAGGCTGTGTAATGCGTATTGATCATCAACTGGCAGAAAAATGGATCAAACCTGATTCTAGCGTACTCGATTTAGGTTGTGGTGACGGTGAATTACTGGCTCATATGAGTAAAAAGCACAATATTCGCGCATATGGACTGGAAATTGATCAAGAAAAGATTGCAATTGCGGTCGGTCGCGGGTTAAATATTATCCAACAAGACTTAAACTTGGGTTTAAGCCGCTTTGCAGACCAGTCTTTTGACTATGTCGTTATGGCACAAGCCTTGCAAGCGGTAGATGCACCAGATGTTTTATTACGTGATATGGTGCGTGTAGGGAAACAGGCGATCATTACATTTCCAAACTTTGCCCATTGGAAGACTCGTTCTTTCTTGGCTCTTAAAGGAATGATGCCCGTTTCTGAAGCTTTGCCGTACATGTGGTATAACACACCCAATATCCACTTATGTACTTTCCGTGATTTTGAAGCACTTTGTGCGGAAAATAACATCAGAATTATTAATCGACTCGCTGTAAATGGGGATCAACAAGATAGTTTACTCAGTAAACGTCTCCCGAATTTGTTTGGTGAAGTCGCAATTTATCGAGTGAGCGCTCTATGAAAAAACTATTCTTAAGCACGACACTACTGGTTGGACTTTTGAGCATTCAAGCTCATGCAGATTATGTTTCCCCAACCACGTCTGTTGCGAGTCAAGCTGCACAATATTCTGTTATGGATATCAATAGCTTAATTAAAGCAGCAAAAGCGGGTCAGCCTGCTGCGCAGTTCTATCTTGCAACCAAGTATCAACAAGGTAAAGATATCTCTGCAGATGAACGACAGGCCTTTGCTTGGTACAAAGCAGCTGCAGATCAAGGTCTTTCGGCAGCTCAGCTAAATGTTGGCCGTATGCTTGCAGATGGCCTAGGCACCAAAAAAGATGAATCTTTAGCACGTCAATACTTTGAAAAAGCAGCCAGCCGTGGTGATAACCGCGCAAGCTTTAACTTGGCGATGATGGAAGAGCAAAAGAAAAACTACATGGGTGCTTATCAATGGTATGAGCTTTCAACCCGTGATGGCATGCTCGATAATAAAGTGATTACGCTTTCTGAAGGCAAGAAAACAGCGTTGGCGGCAAACTTAACCCAAGATCAAATTCGTCAAGCACGTGACCGTGCAGACAAGTGGATTCAAGCTCAATAAGCTTTTATTTCCAAACTCAGCACCTTCGGGTGCTTTTTTATTGCCTATCCATGAGTCGGACTTGTTAAAATAACCGCATAATTTTTAAAGCACGGATCTTTCACATGGCATCAACTGATTGGTTATCTCAAGGTACCTTAGTCCTCGCAAGCAATAACAAAGGCAAAATTTCGGAATTTGAAAAATTATTTGCAGAGCTCAACTTACCTGTTGAAGTGATTGCTCAAGGTAAATTGAATATTGAAGATGCCATTGAAGATGGTTTGAGCTTTGTCGAAAATGCGATTATTAAAGCACGCCATGCTTCTAAAATTTCAGGAAAACCAGCCATTGCAGATGACTCTGGCATTTGCATCCCTATTTTAGATGGTGCACCGGGGATTTACTCTGCACGTTATGCAGGCGAACACGGCGATGATGCTGCCAATAATCAAAAATTATTAGCTGAACTCAAGCCACTGCGTAAAGACGGTCAAGCGATTGAAGGCATGTTTGTATGCGTTTTAGCATTAGTGCAACATGCCGATGATCCTCTTCCACAAATTTTCCAAGGCATTTGGAAAGGTGAAGTACTAGAGGCTGCTCGTGGGGAAAATGGTTTTGGTTATGATCCACTGTTCTTGTTACCCGAGTTAGGGCTTTCAAGTGCAGAAATGAGTAAAGAAGAAAAAAATAAAATCAGCCATCGTGGTCAGGCGATGCAACTGTTTAAAGCCAGTTTAGAACAATAAAAACTAAGCTGTATAATGTTGCCCCTTCTCCCCTCGGGGAGGACGGTGGCGAAAGATTCTCTATATCTCCCTATCACCGTTGCGCAGCACTTGCATTTCCAGCTAAAAGTGAGTGCTTAGATCACAGCAAATACATGCAGCAATAAACCATAAATACTCACCACGGCACAGCTGATGATCGTACCTGAAGCAATGTATTTTGCCGATGTGCCTGTACCTTGATAATGCGTTTCCAAAGCCACAATATTGGCTGCTGGCGGTAAACAAAATAATAAGAACATGACCCCAATATATTGTTCAATATTAGGAATAGCAAGATAACGATAACTCAGCCCACACAGCACCACGCCACATACCAATTTTAACAAAGCTGTCCGACTACTTTGCCACAAGTCCGCTTTTTCAACTTTGGTGTGCCTCAACCACATGCCCAATACACACATGCCAGAGAAACTCATACCAAATTTGGCTGCACTATAAACCACATCAATCAGATCATGCTGTGACCAATGTTGCACCCCAACGGAACGAAAAATAACGGCCAGCATCAAAGCAATCATGGGTGGAGCACAGAGCACTTTTTTTAAAATAAACGAAAAAGCTAACGGTGTTTGGCTCACAGCCGTCACCGCCCAGAGATTGCCAAAAATAGAACCACCGATATATAAAGCCACCATTGCTGGACTAATTTCTGTGCCAAACAACGCTATCGCAAAAGGAAAGCCTAGCCATGCCATATTGACATAACTAAAGCATAGGGCGCTTAATTTATTCTTTGAAAAGTATAAGAAAAAGTAAAATAAGAGCACTGCCACGACAAAACTGAATAACATCAAACTAAAGCTACCAGCCTGATAAAACACCATGTTGTAGACAATAACAATCGGAATAAAACAACGCGCTAATAGACTTGAAAATCCTGTTTTCAACCGTGTTGCCAATGGGGTAGATGCAAGGAATAAACCACTAAGAAAGGCCAACAGAGGGAGCAGCAACGTCACTTCAATATCCTTGAAATTTCACCTAATCATCATAACACTGCTTTTCCTCAAAATCTGTGCGGAGCGATCGTTTTGTCTTGAAATTGAAATATCATCGTCACCGCAATGTCACACAAGCCTGTTGATATAGGGAAAACGAAAAATGATGAGGATCTACCCATGGCGGGACTATCAATTTGGCACGTACTAATTTTTGCAATTGTGGTTATTCTTCTTTTTGGTACAGCCAAACTTAAGAACTTAGGCAAAGATGTCGGTGGTGCCGTGAAAGACTTTAAAAAATCAATCCGTGATGAGGACGCTGAAGCAGCTCAACTCAATGAACCACGCACCTTAGAACATCAAAATAGCAACACAAGCAACTCAACCGTCAAACATTAAGTCATTGGAGTTTTGCGATGCTCAATATCGGCATGACAGAGCTTTTGGTGTTTGGCATTATCGCACTATTGGTTCTTGGACCAGAGAAATTACCTGAAGCGGCGCGCTTTGCAGGCAAGTGGTATGGCAAAGTCAAACGCATGGTCAGTAATGTACAAAATGACATTGACCGTGAGCTACGGATGTCTGAATTACGTGAGCAAATGCAAAATGAAATGAAGCGAATTCAGGAGCTTGAACAAAAAATGCAAGCTCAGATGCAACACATACAACAACAAAATATTTTGGCAAATGAAAAGCACCAAGAAACTGCCATACTCGATAATAAAAATATCTCCCATACTTATCAGTATGTAGATCAAAAAGCGCCTATCTTACTGACACTTCAGCCTATGAAACAAAAGTCATCTGTAGATTCGGCACCTTATTTAGGCTGTGTTCAAAATCGCTTTGAACCGATGCGGGAGGCCGTATGAAATCTAGCAACTTAAGCCCTGTAGTGACTCAAGACTCAGAGCAACTGCTGCTTGAAGAAATGCCGATTACTAAGCACTTGATCATCTTAAGAGGTCATTTATTTAAAATCGTCGGTTTAATTCTCATTTTGTTTTTTTGTTTATTGCCTTTTGCCAATCATAGCTACCAAATGCTATCTGAACCCTTACGAGCACAACTTCCAGTTAGCTCATCTATGATTGCAACGGATGTTACTGCCACCTTTATGGCGCCATTTAAACTAAACTTTTTTGTGGCTCTCATGCTGGCCATGCCTTTTATCATTTATCAGCTTTGGGCTTTTGTAAAACCTGCGCTATACGAAAAAGAAAAATCACTCGCAACACCTCTTTTGATTGGTAGTATTGCTTTGTTTTATGCAGGTGTAGCTTTTGCTTATTTCATTGCGCTGCCATCCATTTTGCACTTTTTTATCAGTGTTTCTCCTGACACTGTGGCCCCAATGACAGACATCAACAGCTATCTCAGCTTCTGTCTAAAACTGTTTTTGGTTTTTGGCTTAACATTTGAAATTCCTATTGTTACCTTGATACTCATCTTGATTGGGGTGGTGAGCACACAACAATTGGTTGAAAAACGAAAATTCATTATTGTCGGCTGTTTTTTTGTTGCAATGTTTGTGACCCCACCTGATGCTCTTTCGATGATTATGCTCGCGATACCGATGTGGCTTTTATTTGAGATTGGTCTCTTTTTTGGAAAACTGATTGAAAAAAAGCGCGCGGCTGAAGCTTAAACTCCCCCCGAGTTTAAACAATGAGCAGGCAAAAATGCCTGCTTTTTTTATGGCTAGATGTACTACTGATCATTTCATGTTTTTGACATATAAGCTTCACCACCTTGTCATATTGCATCTTTACCTTGTGTGTAACTTTCTAAAAACGACCAAGCAAAAACGCTAGGAATAAACATGACCTATCAAACGCCTTACCATGAAGACCAAGAACTGGATAATAATGACTCAAGCAACGTCCATTTTCGAGACATTCTAGAAAAACGGATCTCACGTCGTAACTTAATTAAAAAAACGGCTAGTGGGGCTGCTGCATTGGCTTTAGCTTCAAGCTTAACCGCGTGTGGAGACGATGATGACAATTCAAACTCATCAGGTGGTAACACCACACCAACCGACCCCAATACGCGACCAGAAAAGCTTACCTTTAGCCCTGTTGAAAAAAACTTAGATGATTGGGTGACGGTTCCTGAAGGCTATACTGCCTCTGTACTTTATGCAATGGGCGACTCGATTCATCCTGCATTTGGGGCATGGGAAGACAACAATGTACCTTCAGGCCCAAGCTTTCAGTTCCGTTCAGGTGACTGCCATGATGGGATGAGCTTTTTTGGATTAGATACTGCAAAGGGTCAATTTGACGCTACCGCATCTGAACAAGGCTTGTTGGTGATGAATCATGAATATATCAACCAAACCTTCTTACACCCACAAGGCCCCACCAAACCGAATGGCCGTCGCCCTGAGGATGAAGTGATTCGCGAAGTCAACGCACATGGGGTTTCTGTCGTTCATATCAAGAAAGACAACGCCAATCAGAAAGTTGAAATTATACAAAACTCGTTATTTAACCGCCGCATCACAGCATCCACGGTGATGGACTTTAACGGCCCTGTTGCCAACACTACTTTACTTGCGACCCAATACTCACCTGTCGGGACGAAAACGCGTGGTACGCATAATAACTGTGGCAATGGCTACACCCCATGGGGCACTTATTTAACCACTGAAGAGAACTTTATTGGATACTTTAAACGCGCTGGTGCAGATGAATATGCAGGCCGCTCAGAGAAAGAAAAAATCGCATTAAAACGTTATGGCTTGGGCTTAAGTATTGATTATCTTTATGAGAAAAATGCAGATGGCACCCCGAAGAAGAATGAAAAAGGACAAATTATTTACCTCCTTGATCCAGCAGGAAATAAAATCCCAAATAAAGATGAGCAAAATCGTACCGTTTATTTGGATACGAACTCACGTTATGCTTGGGAAACCGCAATTGGCGAAGCTGAGTCGCAAGATCTATATGACCGTTGGGATGCAACTATTAAAGGAGCAACTGCTACACAAGACTTCCGTAATGGGCCAAACACCTTTGGTTGGATTGTAGAAATTGACCCGTTTAACGCAGGTCAAAACCCTGTAAAACGTACTGCACTAGGACGTTTCGCACATGAAGACTGTCGTGCAAGCCGTGCAATTGAAGGCCAACCGTTTGCCTTCTACATGGGGGATGACTCTCGTGGCGAATACATTTATAAATTTGTCTCGGATGCAACTTGGGACCCGAAAGACATTAACACAGGTTACCGAGCAGGTGACAAATACATGAACAATGGCAAGTTCTATGTGGCTCAATTTAATGATGACGGTACAGGACAATGGGTCGAATTGGCTTATGGACAAAATGGCCTAAATGAACAAAACAGCATTTACCCATTTAGCTCTCAAGCAGAAGTCCTGACCTTTGCACGCTTAGCAGGTGACACGGTTAAAGCAACCAAGATGGACCGTCCAGAATGGGTCGCAGTTAACCCAGAAAATGGGGAAGTTTATGTTACGCTGACCAACAACTCAAACCGTGGTACAGCATATACAACCGATGCAGCGAATCCACGTAACTATAGCGACCCAGAAGGCGGTAAAGGCAATGTCAACGGTCATATCATTCGCTTCAAAGAAGAAAACTCAGCGGCAGAGACCTTTGAATGGGATATTTACTTATTTGGTGCTGAAGCTGCGATGGCGGAAAACATTAACCTCTCAGGTTTAAATGATAACAACGACCTGTCATCACCAGATGGGATGTGGTTTGATCCACGGGGCGTGCTGTGGATTCAAACCGATGATGGCGCATATACCGACACAACTAACTGTATGATGCTTGCAGCCCTACCAGGTCAAGTTGGTGATGGCGGTGCTGCAACTGCTCCAAATGAACAAGCAACTATTGTGGGTGCAAAAGTTACAGATGAAAACTTACGTCGTTTCCTCACAGGCCCTGCTGAATGTGAAATCACGGGGGTAACCATGACGCCTGACCACAAAGCCATTTTCATTAATGTGCAACATCCGGGTGAAGACTCTAAGAGCTACGATGCACCAACCAGCCACTGGCCTGCAAGCCAAACCGATCGTACGAACCAAACTGCGCGTCCACGTTCGGCAACCGTGGTCATTACACGTAATGATGGCGGTTTGATCGCAGGTTAAGCAAAAACACAGCAAATGCCGACCTCATGTCGGCATTTTTTTATAGTTTAAAGAATACCGTCTGTTCCGTGATTTTTCCTTTACACTCACCCTGCTGCTGCTTTTCCAGCCAAGACCATTGTTCATGGGTCATGCGCAGGAAGTTAGAACAGCGTGTCCCATAAATAGGGCTTTGAATAAAGGTCGAAGACAATAACTCTTCCATATCCTGACTAATGCCAGTTTGCGGCAACAGGTCTGGAATAATCTTGCGCTCATCCTCCAAAATATCCCAAGCTGTCGCCTCTAACTCGCGTTGTAAGATGTGGGACTGTTGCAACATCGGTAAGAACTCTTGGGTAAAGCGCTTACGTAAATGTTTGGTTTTTTCCCAATGTTCAGTCATCAAACCATTCGACACCACATACACGCCTTTCGGAAGAACCTGTGGTGCTTCACCTCGATTGCTCATGTAGACCGCCTGATGCCGATCCCCCATAAAAAGATTAAAGCCCGCATAGTCGCATTGTTTTTTCTCTAAAGCTTGTGCAAAACGAATCGGGGTTTGTTCAGACTCCAAAAAGGATTGAATCAAATGTCCACGAGACGTTGGATAGCTGGTTTGATCCTTTCCATCGCGAAAGTTAGTTAAAACTGCCCAACGTCCTGTTGGCGTTATCCCCATCCATGTGCCGCCAGACTGCAAATCTTGCCCTGCAATAATCGGGCTATTTTCCCATTGCTTTAAATGGCTCGAAGGGCGCTGATAGAACTCATCTCGATTTGAAATCAAACACAATGGCATCTCATCCAAGACCTGCCATGCTATTGCCACAATACACATAAACGATACTCATCATCTTTACACATTGAATGTACAACATTTTTCATCTCTTTCAGCTAAAATCTGTTCAAAACATAATGACTAGGAATATGCATGCTGACCTATCCAAATATTGACCCCGTTGCAATAGCACTTGGCCCTTTACAAGTCCATTGGTACGGACTGATGTATTTATTGGCCTTTTTGTTTGCTTGGGGACTTGCAAGCTACCGCGCGAAAGAACGTGGTTGGACACCTGATATGGTCTCCGATTTGATCTTTTATGGCGCTCTAGGTGTGGTTATTGGTGGTCGTGTCGGTTACGTCTTCTTTTATGGCTTTGAGCAATTCCTTGCCAACCCAATTTGGCTGTTCCAAGTCTGGACAGGCGGCATGAGTTTCCACGGCGGCTTCTTGGGTGTAATGCTTGCCATGCTGTTCTGGTGTAAGAAATACAAAATGACTTGGTTCCAAACCCTCGACTTTATTGCGCCATGTGTCCCTACAGGGCTCATGTTTGGTCGTATTGGTAACTTCATTGGCGGAGAGCTTTACGGTCGCCCTGTTGCAGATCCAAACTTTGCACTGGGTATGATTTTCCCAACTGACCCGCTACAGCTAATTCGCCATCCCTCTCAGCTCTATCAGGCCTTTTTTGAAGGGTTATTGTTATTCATCGTACTGTGGTGGTTCAGTTCAAAGCCACGCCCACGCATGGCGGTTTCAGCATTATTCCTAATTGGCTATGGTATGGCCCGCTTCATCGTAGAGTTCTTCCGTGAGCCTGACAACGGACAGTTGTTTATCGCATGGATGAGTAAAGGCCAATTCCTCAGTTTGCCAATGATTTTGGTCGGCGCGTGGATGATGTGGTATGCCTATCAAAAGAAAATCTATGATTGGGGGCCACAAAAGAATAATGGCTAATCCGATGAGCGGATAAAATATTGGGGGCTTCATTGCCTCCTTTTTTAGGACCAAATTATGCTAAAGTGACATATGTTTGGTTTTTAAATACTTCACTCCCATGCTCGAATTTTGGTTTAATCCCTCAATTTCTATTCTTAAAAAATTACTTATTTTTATCGCAATTGCTGTTGTAACAGGTGTGTTGTATTGGATGGAACCCCTGAGCCTCAATGCCATTTTAATGTTCTTGGGTACGGGGATTATTTTTCTGATTTGTCGTTACTGCAAAATCCATTTTGCCGCCAAAAATCCTACAGGTTTTCTGTATCGTCTACTGACTTGGATTCCGATTGCCCTACTCTTGGCGCTGATTTTTATGAATATTAAAGATGGTGAGCTGCTGATTCCAGGTGCACAAGGGATTGGTTTTATGGCGTTGGGGATTTGCCTATTTTCCCCCCTATCTCTTTTGCATAGCAATACTCAGCCTGAGTCCAAATAAACCATGTTGCACTTTTGGTATTCTGAACGCTGTAGCCGTCAAATTAAACTCATCGTTTGTATTGCCACTTGCGTGATGATTTTTATGGCTGCACAAGTTCAACAGCTTGGCGCAATTTTTATTGGTTTGAGTCTCGTGATTGGCATTGCAACGCATCTGCTACGTGGTATGCAATTGAAGATTGCTCAGGACAATCCGTATCGGGAAGGCTTTTCGCGTTTGGTTATTTTTCTGCCCTTAATTGCCCTGATTTTTTTGCTGGGCTATTTACCCGCGCAGGATAAAATTGCGCTGGCGCTTCAGTGTATCGGCTTTAGTGGAATTGGTTTATTTTTAGTATCGATTCACGCACAACGTGAAAAAAGAGTTTAATCGGGATGCGGAGTTGCTCTACATCCCGTCAACATCTGCTTAATCCATTCGATAATAGCTGTAGTTCACATTTTGGTTACGGTAAACCGCATAACCACTTTGTTTAAAATCAGAAACCCAACCATTGCCTGAATAAGCGGCAATATGTCCATAACGGTTTTTTGCAGTACGGTCGATAATATAAATATCGCCTTTTTTAGGCTGATCAAAAGATAAGTTGATTTTACGATAACCAATGCTGGTTAAGGTCTTCCCCCAATCTGCCGCAGCCACAGGATGACTCTTGAAGCGTGCACCGGCAGACTCTAAGCCAATGCGAATACTTTTAGCACATTTTTGGGTACTGGTTTGACGGGTAATATTTCTTAAAAAGCCTGTAAATTTTTCAATATCCACACGCTGATGGTTACTAATAGCCCTTTCTCGTGCCTGCTTCGAGCTTAAAATATCCGAAGCGGTAACATTTCGCTCTGACTGAGAACGTATTATGATATTGGTTTGCGCAGGCGCATAGACGTCATTCATATTTACGTTTTGATCATAAGGCATACTAAAACCAACTCTCCTCCCAATCATTAGGGGTGTGCAACTTTTCGAGTTCGAAATACTAACCGCTCAGCATTGAACTTTCATGTCGTAAATGTAATATTTTTTTTCAAAATGAAACACAACCTTTCTAAATTTTTCTTTTCTCTGTACTTTTTGAAACTTAAATTAACTAAAAAAATTTACCCATTACCCAAGTCCTTTTTCGGCTTAAGCTCAAATGTTTCACCATCGGCTAATGAAGTCCTTAGATATGGAATGGATTGCCCATCTAAACGGCTGCTTATTTAGATCCAATACAACTCAATTATTTCAGTTTAAATCCTGTACAAAACCACTTTCTAAGCACCAAAATAAATAAAAATAGTCCCGACAATAGAAAATTGAAGCATAAAAAAACGGTGGGCAATGCGGCTAAGCCCTATGCTGCCAAAGTTCCATCCTTGCTAAAAAACAGCTAGAATGCGCATAAGCAATCACCCCCAACATATGAGAGAAATATGCGTCAATATTTGGCCCTTTTACAACACATCCTCGACAACGGTGGCGACAAAGGCGATCGTACTGGTACAGGAACGCGGTCTGTCTTTGGTCATCAAATGCGCTTTGATCTTTCTCAAGGCTTCCCTTTATTAACCACTAAAAAAGTACACTTTCGTTCGATCGTGATTGAGCTGTTGTGGTTCTTAAAAGGCGATACCAATGTGCAATATTTACAAGACAACAAAGTCAGCATTTGGGACGAATGGTCAACTGCAGAACAAACTGCGCGTTTTGGTCGTCCAGAAGGTGAACTAGGGCCTGTGTATGGCCATCAATGGCGTAATTTCGGTGCAACCAAAAAAGCCGACGGTTTGTATGAAAAAGATGGTTTTGACCAAATTGCGTGGTTAGTCAATGAAATTAAAACCAATCCAAACTCACGCCGTCTGATTGTATCGGGTTGGAATCCACAAGAAGCTGGGCAAGTTGCTCTTCCTCCGTGCCACACTCTATTCCAGTTCTTTGTCCATAACGGCAAACTGTCTTGTCAGCTCTATCAACGCAGTGCCGATGTATTTTTAGGTGTGCCTTTTAATATTGCCAGTTATGCGCTACTCACTCATATGATCGCGCAAGTCTGCGGTTTAGGCGTGGGTGACTTTGTCTGGACGGGTGGTGATACGCATTTATATGCCAACCATTTTGAACAAGCGAAGCTTCAGTTAAGCCGTGAACCTTTAGAGCTTTGCCAACTGAAACTCAATCCAGCGGTTAAAGATATTTTCGACTTTAAATTTGAAGATATCGAAATCGTGGGTTATGAATCACATCCCGGGATTAAAGCACCTGTCGCTGTTTAAAGCAGATAAAGCCCAATACAATCTCGCCTTGAATCAGCGGGATTGAGATTTACCCATAGATGTTCTTCCTCTCCTTGAGGAAGAATAAGAAATATGACCCAACATTTGAGCGCGTTATGGCCTTTCAAAACTTAGAAGTTATACATGTAGTCGCAATGGATCAGCAACGCTGTATTGGCAAAGGCAATGACCTACCTTGGCATATTTCGGCCGATCTAAAACACTTCAAAGCCATCACCCAAGGTGGTGTGGTCATTATGGGCCGTAAAACGCTGGAATCGATGGGCCGTACTTTACCCAAGCGTGTCAATTGGGTCATTACTCGCGACACCTCTTGGGCTTTTGAAGGCACAAAGGTGGCTTACAGCATCGAAGAAGCTTTAGCGCAAGCTGTTGCCGATGTTCAAGCTTCAGAAAAACCTGACAGTATTTTTATCATTGGTGGCGGTGAAATTTTTAAACAGACCATCGACATTGCGGACCGTTTAGAACTCACGCATGTTGAACTCGATGTGCAAGGTGATGCGCATTACCCTGCCATTCCAGCAGCATTTAAAAAAGTGGCGTCAGAACAACATATTGATGACAAAACTGGAATTGCTTTTGAGTTCGCAACCTATCAAAAATAAAGCATATTCTTTTTGCTAAAAGCACGATGCACAACATGATCAAAATAGAATTTTGGCGGACACTGGGCTTTGGATTACTCCACACCCTGTTTAGTATTTTTGTCTTGTTCAGTTCAATTTGGCTGTGTTTTGCATTGTGGATTCAAGAGCCTTTGGGCTGGTTGGTCAGCCGTATTTTTATTGGGATCTGGATTGCTTTTGCGCTCAGCATTTTGGGTATCTATATCACCCAAAGCTTTTTTGGTCGTCGCCTCGATATCATCCTTTATCTCCTTGGCTTTTTACTGGCGTTGTTTTGGTATTTTAGTTTAGATGCTCGCCAAGACCGCGACTGGCAACCTGAAGTAGCAAAAATCTTGCATTATGAAAAACAAAGCGACCATGTCACCCTTCATAATGTCCGCAATTTCACATGGCACCCTGACGGCTCCTATACTGAACATTGGGATAGCCGCTCTTTCGATCTAAATCAAATCACTGGGGTCAATATCATTACCTCATACTGGATGGGGCCGCAAATCGCACATACCTTGGTCAGTTTTGATTTTGCCAATACTGCACCACTGACCTTTTCCATTGAAATTCGCAAAGAGAAAAATGAAGAATTTTCAGCGATTGGTGGTTTTTTTAGAAAATATGAGCTGAGTTTAGTGGCCTCAGATGAGCATGATATTGTGTATACCCGTAGCAATATTCGTCATGAACAAGTCTATTTCTTTCCTGTTCGCCTCGGACAGGCTGAAAGTAAAGCACTGTTTGTAGAGTATTTACATAAGGCAGACGAGCTCGCCAAGCATCCTAAGTGGTATAATACCCTCACCAGTAATTGCACCACATTGGTATTTGATATGGTTCAAGCCGTTTCACATGACGCTTTACCGACTGACTATCGTATTTTAGCTTCAGGCTATTTGCCGAACTATCTGTATGACTTAGGCGCGATTAGTCCTCAGTGGGATATGAAAACTTGGTATCAAAAAGCCTATATCAACCCACGTGTAAGCAAAGAAACAGCTTTAACCAGTCGTGAGTATTCACAGCTCATTCGTCAGGGTTTACCCGTTGACCAAACTCGCTAAAGTTTGCAACGAAAAGCTGCAAGTTAAAACTGGCAATCAAGGACAAAATTTGCTTTGATAGTTCAGACGATACATCACAATAAGAGTCTGATCCCATGTTAAAAAAACTGATTGCAAGCAGTCTTTTAGCGAGTAGCTTAATCATGACTGGCTGCCAAACGACACCACCGCCATCCGACACCATTGAAATGACCAACATTCAACAGCTTCAGCAACGGACTTGGATTTTGACGCAAATTGGCAATACCGAAATTAAAACAGCACCCAATGAACGTAATATTCCAAGCCTTCAGTTTTCAGCTGATAACCGCATCAGTGGTGCAGATGGCTGTAACCGCATTATGGGCAGCTATACCGTCGGACGCGATACGCTCACCTTGAGCCAGCTCGCAACCACCCGAATGGCCTGTATCAATAACAGTGCTGTTCCGCAACAGTTCCAAGAAGCGCTGGCAAAAGTGACACATTACCAAGTGTTTGGTAAAACTCTGAAACTACTCGATCGACATGGTAACTTGCTGCTACAGTTTGGCTCTGCCATTCAACCACGTTAAATTATTTCTATAAAAAGCCTGTAATCACAGGCTTTTTTAATCTGTAACAGACAACATTGTACTGAACCAATCTGCCCTTATATAAACAGATATAAACACAATTAGGATTTTAAAATGCAACAAGCACTCTTTGGTGGTGGATGTTTTTGGTGTGTAGAAGCGGTTTATTTAGAACTTCAGGGCATACATAAAGTGACCAGTGGTTATGCAGGTGGAGATACCGACAACCCAACGTATGAAGACATTTGTCGTGGCGATACCAACCACGCCGAAGTTATTTTAATTGATTTTGATGAAACTCAAATCAGCTATGCTCAGCTGCTCGATGTATTTTTTGCCACTCATGATCCTACAACACTCAACCGTCAAGGCAATGATGTCGGCACCCAGTATCGTTCAGTCATTTACTATTTTAATGATGCGCAGCGTGCTGACGCAGAGCAAGCGATTAACGACTTAAAGGCAGAAGGTCTCGAGATTGTGACCGAACTCAGTCCTGTACCAACGTTCTATTCGGCTGAAGACTATCACCAGAACTTTTACGCTCGTAACCCGTCTCAAGGCTATTGCAACTTTGCCATTCCACCAAAACTGATGAAGCTGCGCTCTAAGTTTCAGGCTTTATTGAAAGACAGCAAATAACTCAATAATTCACAATAAAAAAAGCGACTTCAAGAGTCGCTTTTTTTTACATCAACTTAGTTATCGCTGACGAAAGCAATATCCGCCAGTCCAGCTTCACTCGCACGAGACATGACTTGTGCCACCATATCGTAACGAGATTCTTTATCTGCACGAAGTTGAACCGTTGGCTTGGTTTCCAACTCACCCGCTTCATTAAAACGCGTTTGTAGTTCTTCCAAACTAATCACTTGATTATCCCAAGCCACTTCGCCATTTGCATTAATGCTTACCGTAATGGCTTTAGGTGGAGGATCTACAATATCAGCCGTCGTTTTTGGTAAAGTTAATGGAATTGATGGGTTGGCAACGGTCGCTGTCACCAAGAAGATGATCATCAAAACCAGCATAATATCGATCAGCGGAATGAGATTCATCTCATTCATGCCAGCATCGTTATCGTCACCCAATTGAAAAGCCATTAAGCTTGACCTCCAACTAAACCTTGTTGAGTCGCTTTACTTTCTACTGCCGCAGGTGCTGAGTCTTGTTGCAACATGGTATCAATGAGCAAGCCGTGTGCTTGGTCTTGAAGCTCATGTGCCAAAGTACGGTTCACACGTGCACAGATGTTATACGCTAACACCGCAGGAATCGCGACAGCCAAACCTAAACCCGTCATGATCAGTGCTTCACCTACAGGAGTTGCAACTTGCGCTAAGCCCGCTTGACCACTTTTACCAACAGCAACAAGGGCATGGAAAATTCCCCATACTGTACCGAACAAACCCACGAACGGTGCAAGCGATGCAATCGTACCTAGAACTGAAACACCTTTCTCAGCATTCGCTTTTTCAGCAGAAATTTGACGAAGAAGGGCTTGTTCTGCAACGGCTTTACGTTGTTCAAAGTTCAATACAGCAAACTTTGATTTTAACTTAGCTAAAGCTTGTGAAAGTTGAGCATAAGCTTGTTGTTTCAATTGACGTGTACCCATGATACGTAAAACAAAGATGGTCCACGTTGCAATCGACATTGCCAACAAGATGAAATACAGTGTTTTACTGACTGCATCAGCATGTTGCCAATAAACTGAAAAGTTCATACTCGAACTCCTGATAAAGTTAGCGTTTTGTATTCAATTCTAAATCAAATGGTTGCTCAGCCCGAATTGGATAAGCCACACCATTTTCTTTATAAGGTTTAAATTTAGCGCCTTTGACAGCTCTTAAAATCTTTTCATCTAAAGCAGGCACACCACTTGAGCGCGTAATACGGGCATTCACAATCGACCCTTTTTCATTCGCCTCAATCAGCACCACTACTCGACGGTTTTCACCTTGTAAATCTTGATTACTATAAACTGGTTTTGGAGAGCGGCTCCATTGCACACCTGAACCACCAATCGACACCGACTTAGGTGAAGTATCAGCTGGTGCAGCCTGAGTAACAGGTTTCGCTTGCTCTGGTTGCACGACAGGTTTTTCGACTTTTTTCTCTGTAATCGTCGTGGTGACTGTCGGTTTTACTGGAGTTTCGGTTGGTTTAACAACCGGTTTAACCACTTCTGCTTTTTTAACTTGTTGAACCTTTTCTACCTTTTTCGGTGGGGTCGGTTGTGGTTTTTCCACAATCTTCACTTCCTTCGGCTTAGTCGGTTCCTTTTTCGGTTCTTCCTTCGGCTTAGGCGGTAGCGGTTTTGGTGGTTCTTGAATTTTAACGAAGCGAACCTTCAATGGTTCTTTTTCAATCGGTTTGAGTTCAGGAGCTTTCATGTGGTTCACTGCCCACAATACGCCCATATGGCCCACGACAACCGCGATCAAAGCAGCAAGAACTTTCTTTTTCATCGGGTTGGGAGTCTGCATAGGAGAAATAACTGTTGAACTCATTAAAATCGGTGACCTAATTTAAGCGGAGTGGCCACTAGGTTGGTTTCCACTATAACGCTTATCGGTTAGTACAATAAAGTAGCGCAATGATAAATGAGAAGTGTTTTCATTTGCAACTATTAATTTGTCACTTTTTATGGTTTTTTCTAATCATACCCAAACAAAAAAGGCATACTTAATGTATGCCTTTTTCAATCTTGCTTGCAACCAATTTTTTATTGGAAAACGACTGTTTTGTTACCATCAACAATAATACGGTCTTCTAAGTGCCACTTCACTGCACGTGCCAAGACGTTACGTTCAACATCCTGACCCAATTCACGTAATTGATCAACCGTAAAGTCATGGTTCACACGCTCTACATCTTGCTCAATGATCGGACCTTGATCCAGATCCGCAGTGACATAGTGCGCGGTTGCGCCAATAAGTTTTACACCTTTTTCATGCGCTTGCTTGTATGGGTTTGCACCAACAAAAGCCGGTAGAAATGAATGGTGAATGTTGATCACTTTCATTTCCCACTTTTCGACAAATGCTTCATCTAGAATTTGCATATAACGCGCAAGTACCAATAAATCATTGCCTTGCATTAATTCATCAATTTCAGCATAAGCTTCGCGTTTGTTGTCCTTCGTTACAGGGACAACTTCAAACGGAATGCCAAAGTTCTCAACCGCTTCACGTAAAGTTTCGTGGTTAGAAATCACTTTGGTAATTTCGCACGGCAAACCACCACGCGCATGACGCCATAAGAGCTCAAGTAAGGCGTGGTCTACTTTAGACACCAAAATCCCGACTTTTTTCACATCGCTGACCAGTGCCAAACGCCATTGCATTTCATAACGCTCTGCTACATTTGCAGCAAAAGTTTGAGTAATGCTTTCTTTACGAGACTGTAAATTGTCTAGTTCAAACTCAACACGCATAAAGTAACGTCCGCCCTGAGCTTCAGTCGCGTATTGATCAAGCGCAGTAATATTCGCGCCTTGATGATACAAAAAGCTCGATACAGCTTGCACGATCCCTGGTTTATCTTCACAAGTAATCAGTAAACGTGCTGTGTTAGCAGTTGTCATGTTCATGTTGGTTCTTGTTACACCTAATCAAAATAAGCCGAGTATTCTACCGCGTTTCATGCGCTTTCTAAATAGCTTGTTTTTCGGCTTCAATTATTTTTCATATGTGAAAGACTCGCGAAAAGTTCTGACGGGCCAAAACTTTCCAATAATCGCTCATATGTTTCACGGCTTTCACCACGCAAATACGCCCCTTCTAAGAACACCATTTGGCGCAAGGCTTGCCAAACCCATTTCTCTTCAAGATGATTTGAATCACTGATATGCCCAGACATATACAAAAAGTTAGTCCAGTTGGTGAGGACAATCCACAAGTTAATCACCAAGGCTTCTATTTCAGAAGGTGTCATTTGCATTAAACCAGCATCAACAAAGGCCTGATAAATTTTTTGCCCTTGTTGCATCACCTGTCCAGCAAAACGTGGATACATTTTTCTAAAATCTTCGTTATTTTCAACTAAGTGATAAACATCACGATGTAAAAATCGATAAGCCCACAATTGGTTGCTTAACACTTGGAAATAACTAATTTTATCATTCACATCCAAAACACGATCATCCGGCAGTGCCAGCATGTCCAGCGTTTCTTTCTGATACTGTTCCATGAGCTCTTTGATAATTTCACTTTTATTGCGAAAGTGATAATACAAATTGCCCGGACTCATATTCAATTCAGCGGCAATATGATTGGTCGTAACAGAACGTTCTCCACGCTCGTTAAAAAGCTGCAAACTGAGTTGCAAAATACGTTCTTTGGTTTTCAACGTTTTAGTTTGAGACATCCTAAAATAACCATTCATTCAGTGCATTAGAAGACTAACACATAAAGTAACTTGACTAATTAGAGCAATTACTCTAAAAATTAAACATAAATTGAAATTTGAAATGGTAGTGCGGCATGAACAGTCAAACAAAAACAACTTCATTGACACCACATTCTTATGATATTCAGCACCTACATGATGTGCTTGAACAGCAAAAGCACGCTTATTTACGTTATCCATTGCCAACCGCAAAAGAGCGTATTGACCGTTTGGCACGACTTAAGCGTATCTTAGTTAAGTATCAAGATCAATTTGCAGAGGCAATTAATCAAGACTATGGCAACCGTTCCACCAGTGAAACCAAAATTGGGGAATTGCTCACCTGCCTTGAACACATCAAATATTATAGCAAGCATTTAACCACGTGGATGAAACCCTCGAAACGTCACGTTTCCATCATTCACCAGCCGGCTAAAGCATGGGTGCAATATCAACCTTTAGGTGTGATCGGCATTATTACCCCATGGAACTATCCTTTATTACTCTCGATTGGACCCTTAATTTGTGCTTTGGCGGCAGGTAACCATGCCATGATTAAGATTTCTAGTTCATCGAGTAACTTTGGTCGCATTCTTGAAAAAGCGCTCTCTGAAGCCTTTCCTCAAGAATTAGTTTCCGTGACCAATGGCGGTGGCGCGATCTCGGATGCCTTTTGTCGTCTGGCTTTTGACAAACTGATTTTCACAGGTTCAACCAATGTCGGTAAAACCGTCATGTCTGCTGCGGCAGAGAACCTCGTTCCATTGATCCTCGAACTTGGCGGAAAATCACCAGTATTAGTACATCCTTCTATTCATTTACGGGATGTTGCACAGCGGATTGCTGCAGGTAAGCTGTGGAATGCAGGTCAAACCTGTGTGGCACCTGACTATATGTTCTTGCCTAAAGGTAAAACTGCCGAGTTCATTGAACACTTCCGCGAGTGTGTGGAAGAGATGTATCCCGACATTCTGCATAATCCAGACTACACCTCGATTATTAATGACCGCCAATACAACCGCTTGCAAGGTTATCTTGAAAATGCACGTGAGCATGGAGCGCAGGTGGTTGAGGTCAACCCAGCCCATGAAACCTTCTCCGACACCCGCAAAGTGCCCCCTACACTATTAACAGGGGTCACGCCTGACATGCGTATTATGCAAGAGGAAATCTTTGGACCACTGCTACCGATCATGGAATATGATCAAATAGACGATGTTATCGAGTTTATTAATAGCCGTCCGCGTCCACTTGCATTATACTACTTCGACTTTGATCAGGCGCGTGCAGATTATGTCGCACAGCGTACTCATTCAGGGCATTTCGGACAAAACACGGTTTTGACCCATGTCGCACAAGACGATTTACCATTTGGTGGCGTTGGTGCATCAGGTATGGGGAAATATCATGGTCCAGAAGGTTTCTTCAGTTTGTCGCATGAACGGTCAGTGATGTCGAATCCCAAGTTATATAGCTTGAAATTCATTCTCCCACCGTTTAACAAACCAATTCACAAGTTGATTTCAAAGACCCTTCTTCGCTAAATGATCAAGGCATGACCTATCGCACGGGTTCATGCCTAGTTTTAATGAAAATCGCTTGTCTTTTAAGCGCATTTTTGGTATAAAACGCCCCTTGAATGATTTCATCCGTTTACTTAATAACTAGCGCACAATCGGTGCTGTCTAGCAATGGAGTTCACCATGTCTAAGGTTTGCCAAGTTACCGGCAAGCGTCCAGTCGTTGGCAACAACGTCTCGCACGCCAATAACAAAACCAAACGCCGGTTCGAGCCGAACCTGCATCACCACCGTTTCTGGTTAGAAAGCGAAAAACGTTTCGTACGTCTTCGTCTAACTACAAAAGGTATGCGTATTATCGACAAATTGGGTATCGAGAAGGTTGTTGCTGACCTACGTGCTCAAGGTCAAAAGATCTAAGGAGTCTGAACCATGCGTGATAAAATTCGCCTAGTTTCTACTGCTGGTACAGGTTATTTCTATACCACAACTAAGAACAAACGTACTATGCCGGAAAAAATGGAAATCAAAAAATTTGATCCAAAAATCCGTCAACACGTAATCTTCAAAGAAGCTAAAATTAAATAATTTTAGTTTTTTGGAAAAAACGACCTGCTTTAGGTCGTTTTTTTTTGCTTTTTTTTCGTTCGACTTGTTAAACTTTTAATCTCTTTTGGCACCTTTTGTGCTTTGCTTCTTTTTCACCCTTAACTTTTGCTTAAGGAGTTTTTAGTGCCTCATGACGTAGATCTCATTATATTACTTGCTGTCGGTTTTGGGCTTGCGCTCATTTTCGGCTATCTTGCCGTACGCTTACGCCTTCCCCCACTCATTGGTTATCTGATTGCGGGTATCATTATTAGTCCCAATACCCCTGGTATTGTCGCGGACATTCATCTGGCAAACCAATTGGCTGAACTTGGGGTCATGTTCCTCATGTTTGGTGTGGGCATGCATTTTTCCCTCAATGACTTATTACAAGTTCGACGTATTGCACTGCCTGGTGCTATTTTACAAATTGCTGTCGCGACCCTGCTCGGAATAGGCGTCAGTATGATCTGGGGGTGGAGTTTTGGCTCTGCCTTAGTCTTCGGCTTAAGCCTGTCTTGTGCCAGTACAGTGGTATTACTCAAAGCACTGGGAGACCGTGGTCTACTCAATTCGGTCAACGGTAAAATTGCCGTAGGCTGGCTCTTGGTCGAAGATCTGGTCATGGTCTTGGTGCTGGTACTCTTACCCGCAACAGCAGCTCTACTCGGTGGAGAAGCCCTTGCAGGCGGTGCTGATGACAACATTTGGCTTACCTTAGGCATCACCTTACTCAAAGTAGTAGGCTTCATCGCTTTTATGCTGATCATCGGGAAACGTCTTGTTCCAATGATCATGCAATTTGTTGCTCGACTTGGTTCACGTGAACTGTTTACCTTAACCGTGGTGGCTGCTGCAGTCTCAATCGCCTTTGGCGCGTACAAAATTTTCGGTGTTTCCATGGCACTGGGCGCTTTCTTTGCCGGGATGGTCGTTAAAGAGTCTGACTTTAGCCACCGCGCCGAAGAAGAAACTCTCCCTCTACGTGAAATTTTTGCCATTTTGTTCTTTGTTGCAGTGGGCATGTTATTTGACCCGCGCATCTTAGTGGAACAACCTGTGCATGTACTTGCAGTCGTTGCGATTATTATGGTCGGCAAAACCATTGCGGCCATGGCACTAGTGCTCTTTTTCCGCTACCCCATCAATACTGCCCTCACTGTCGGTGCGTCACTGGCACAGATTGGTGAGTTTTCCTTCATCTTAGCGACACTCGGGGTTTCACTTAAACTCTTGTCCTTAGAAGGGCAAAACCTAATTTTGGCAGGAGCACTCATCTCCATCACCTTAAACAGCTTTGTGTTCTCCGCAATTGAGCCTGTACAACGTTGGATTCGTGAGCGCTCACATCTAGCACGCTTACTGGAACGTAGTGGTGACCCATTGGCAATGCTGCCTGATGAAGTTTCACAAGACTACTTACGTGATCAAGTGGTAATTGTTGGACATGGTGAAGTTGGCCGTCGCATTACCAAACAATTGATGGCCGAAGACATTAAAGTGGTGATTGCGGAAGAAAACCGTGAAATTGTAGAAAACCTGCGTGAAAAAGGCATTGCGGCTGTTTCTGGGATGGCGACAGACCCTGGCGTACTGATTCAAGCCCATATTCAACATGCGCGCCTGCTGGTACTTTCCCCGATGGATATTTTAGATATTCATAAAATCGTGGATATTGCCAAAACCCTCAATCCTGAGATTCAGGTCTTAGTATGTGCGGAAAGCAAAGAAGAAGCCGAAGTGATTCGCCGCGATCAAATTGGTGAAGTTTATTTTGCAAAAGAGGAAATGGCGAAAAATATGAGCAATCATATTTTAAATCAAATTCAGATTGCACATCATCAAGCACCCACCCACTAACCAACCAACACTGGATACAAAAAACGCACTGTTCAGTGCGTTTTTTCTTATTCGGCTTAGCTGAAAAATTGTGGCTTTTCGTCCACCACTTCCGCTTGCCACTCGCCCACTTGTTTTTCAAGTAAGCCGTATAAAGCCGCTTGCACCATCTGCTGAGCAACGACTGTTGTCTGGTCGCCCAATAATGCTTTGAGCTCTTCATTAAACTGGATCGTGACTAAAGGCGCACTCTCCGAACCTGCGTTACGTAGTGCGAGCTCACCACCTTCAAGTTGAACCAATTCTAAAATGGCTTCTTGATTTCCAAATAATTCTTTCAATTGTTCTATAGACATATTTCCTCCATGTTCAACATGGTGGCAAAGGCAATTGCACTTTGCTTCGCTTAGACTTATTGATATAAGGACAAATTTTCAAACTTCAAGCGTTGGTCATCGCTTTTAGAATTCAACCATCTCATTCCGAAAGCCATCGATCAACGCCGTTAAGTCTCGATGCCACTCGCGTAAAATTTTGGTATCGGGTAACCATGCCTGAGGGGTTTGAGTCACTTTAATGATCAAATTGGATGAAGTTTCTGACTCAGGTTCAGGTATACTCGGCTCTGGCGCATACTGACACAAGCGATAAGCACGTTTTAACTCGGCAATGAAACCTTCTTTCGAGAGTTGTTGCATTACAGTCACTTCAGGCGAGACTTGGCCCTTAGCTGCCATATGCTCCTCTATGGACTTCAAGGTCGGGGTAAAGTCATTTAAGCGGTAGTAACGGACCAACTCTTGTAGAAACGCAAGCACCGCGCCATGCAAGTGAAACACAGCAGCCTCACGGTAAGCCTGAGCTTGTTGCACATGATCAATTTGTTCTGCTTGTTGACATGAAAGTCGAGCAAAGTAGAGTTTTTGGTTAGTGCGATCAGCATGGTAACGGGCAACACGAGTCATGAAGGGTGTTCCTAAGTTTTGGCGTTTATAACAATTCTAAGAGTAATCTTTCTATACAGCAGTGCATAATAAAAATTATGCATGATCTATTTCAATAAAATAAATCTTTCTTTTTGCTATGACAGGCATCGAAATATGGATTGGACGCACATTTGTGAGTACCCAAGCCCAATATCCCTCTTCCCAATATGATGCCATCGCCGAATCAAGCTCATCTTCTCTCCATGAGTGAATCGACTCAACATCAACCATAGCAACAGCATACCCCAACTCTTCATCGTCCTCGTGGGTTAAATAGTGCTTATTTTCCACAATAATCAAATCTTTGAGTGGCCATTGCTCTGGTCGCCAAGAACGGATCTCTAAGGTTTTATTTCCTTGAGAAATTTGTCGTCCCATCGGCGCAACAATCGATAAAGCTGGATAGATTTTTTTCATTTTATCCCATAAAAAAGGAGCATCCATTGCTCCTTTTTACTTATGCTTCTGGCTTCTCAGGTTTATCTTCCGCCTGTTTGACGCGAATACCAGTACCATGCAAACGTAGTGTATTAAGCCCTTTAATAGCTTTAATCGCTTCACGTGCGTGTGGCATTTCAACAAATGCAAAACCTTTCGATTTACCTGTTGCTGCATCAAGGATTAAATTACATGATGCAACTGTGCCATATTGCTTAAATAATTCAAGCAGTTCAGCTTCGGCCACTGTACGCTCTAAATTACGAACTAAAATTTTCATCTTACAACCTTCAAAAATAGGCAAAATCATCAAAAAGCAATCGCCTACGCTACTTTCTGAACATTGCACAACAAATACCACAATGTAATCTGTTTAGTTTAATCGAGATTAATCCCAAAATCTAAATTAATCGATTGACGCTCAATTAAAGCACTCTTTACGGTTTGCTGACGAGGCTTATGATGGGTTTCCATGCTACACAAATTTCGCGTCAGATCATTCAAAAAGTAGCTTTCGACTTTGCGCCCTTGCTCATCAATCACGTCTCGCGCCCACAGACTTAAATTTTGCTTGGTTAAAATCAATTCATTCTGCGCACGGGTCAGTGCCACATACAAGACCCGACGCTCTTCTTCGACATCATTAAAATTACCTTGGGCACGTGCATGTGGATATTGCCCTGGGGTGACATTGACGACATAACAGACTTTTTGCTCTGTACCTTTGGCCGAGTGAATGGTAATCAGGGTGACGACATCACTATCGGACTGGCGTTCGATTTCAGAAATCGACACAGGATCAAGCACATATTCCTCTAGGAACTCACTCAACTGGGTATGTTTAGACGCCAATTGTTTGACCAGCTCAAAGTCCCCTTGGCGGCGGTTCCAGTCTTTTTTATAATTTTCCGCCAATTGTGCTTCAATCGCCTGAACACCCAAACTGACACAAGCCTGTACTTCCTGTTTCAGTACCGTCATTTGCTTCATGATCAACACAGTTTCAGCTGGAATCCGCCCAAATTTCTCTAATTTATCAAAGATTAGATCAAACTCAGGCTCCAGTAAAAGTTGCTGAGCGAGACGACTTGCACCCACATCTCCCACCCCATTCCACAGAGTGAGAAAACGCATCCATGCAATATCATCTAGAGGATTGGCAATCACGCGCAGCAAGCTCAGTAAATCTTTCACATGCGCGGTTTCAAGCAGTTTCATGCCCCCAATAAATCGATAGGGGACATTGGCTGCAATACACGCCGCCTCAATATGCCGTGCTGCAAAGCTAGAACGCACCAAGACCATATGATCCGACCAGCGCTGTCCTTGTAAGTAGTGGCGCTCTTTAATGTCGATCGCGATCCATTTTGCTTCATCAAACTCATTTGGGAAAATGTGCATGCGAGGCTTCACGCCCTCCCCCCGATAGGCATCTAGGCGTTTGTTATATTGAATCTCAGATTGATCGAGCAGCCAATTTGAAAGGTCTAAAATTTCTTGGGTTGAACGATAGTTTTGCTCCAATTTAAACACCTGAGCATTCGGCACACGGTCTTTAAAATGGTGAATATTTTCAAAATCTGCCCCACGGAAACCATAAATCGACTGTGCATCATCACCGACACAGAACAGGCTCACTTTGTCTTTAAGGGGCTCAAGCAAGGCCCACTGCAAAGGATTGGTATCCTGCATTTCATCAACCAACATGTGTTTGCAGAGCGATGCCACATAGTCGGCTAAACCTTCTGACTGGTCGAGTGCTGAGGCCACGATCGCCAAAATATCGTCATAATCTAAAAAACTACGCACACGTTTTCGTGTCTCGTACTCTTTCATGATTTCCGCCATTTGATCTTTAAAAGCCAAATGCTCAGGATGCTGTTTTTCTAAGGCATCACTCAACTTCTGACGCGTATTTCGTGCAAAAGAATACAGATCACAGAGTTCTTGCGGTTTAGGCAGCTGATTGGGATTTTTCTTGTCATCTTTCCCACGAATCAGGCGGAACATCATCAGCTGATCATCACGATCAATAATTGAAAACTGCTCTAAACCAAAGGCTTTCGATACACGGCGCAGCAGATACATACAAAAAGTATGAAAAGTAGAAGCACGCAACCCTTTTGCCTGCTCACCTAAAGCCAGCTCCACTCGCGCCACAATCTCGCTGGCTGAACGACGGGTAAAGGTTAAAATCTGAATTTGGTTGGCAGGAATCCCTTGATCAATTAGGTACGCCGCTCGTGCCACAATGGTTTTCGTCTTGCCACAGCCAGCCCCTGCGAGCACCAGACTGTGTTGCGACTCAGTCGTGGCAGCTTGTTTTTGTTGTGGGTTTAATTCATCAATTAGGCTGGCTAAACTCATAATCACTCATCAATTCGTGGATGCTGCTAGTCTAACAAATCTATGACATCAATATGAGGCTGCAGCAACGATTATCCATTTCTATCTAAAATACACCTTCAAATCTGGGGCTAAGACCTTATGCTCGAACCACTTACTGCCTCAAATATTTAAAATTAAGCTTGCTCAGTATGATTTAAAAGCAAAAGTCGAGTGATGTCCTCACAGCTGTTTTGCAAATTCTGCTCTGCGTTTTTCAATGCTGTTGCTAAATCACAGTCAGGTTCATTGATCGAAACAATTTGACTAAACCCTTCATCAAATAATGCCTCAACATCCTCTCCGACACGTCCAGCAAAAGCAATCACTGGTTTATTCAACTGCTTGGCTAACTGAGCCACTGCCCACGGCGTTTTGCCAAACTTGGTTTGGAAGTCAATACTTCCTTCACCAGTAAAGACATAATCGGCTTGCTTTATTTTCTCCGCCAGTTGAGTTTGCTCAATCACCCACTTCGCGCCAGACTGAAGCTGAGCGCCTGTAAAGGCCATTAGACCAAAACCTAGCCCTCCTGCGGCGCCTGCCCCCGCAATATTACGTACCTGTAGATTAAGCTGTGTTTCCACCACATCCGCAAAGTGACTCAAGTTTTGATCCAACTGCTCAACCATCTCTGCGCTCGCCCCTTTTTGCGGGCCAAACACATGCGACGCACCCTGTGCTCCACACAGCGGATTAGTGACATCGGAGGCAATCAAAACTTGAACCCCGGGCAAGCGTGGGTCTAAAGCCTGCATATCGATCTGTTCAATATCTCGTAAATGACCACCACCAACGGGCACGTCCCGCCCTTGTGCATTTAAAAAGCGTACTCCAAGCGCCTGTGCCATACCACTACCTGCATCATTAGTGACACTGCCTCCAAGAGCCAAAATGATTTTGGACACGCCTAGATCCAAGGCATGCCGAATCATTTCGCCTGTCCCCAAAGTCGTAGTCAGCAGTGGATTGCGTTGCGTAGGCTCAAGCAGATGAATACCATTGGCTTTGGCCATTTCAATAACAGCCGTTTGCCCACCTTCAAATAAGCCCCAATACGTTTTAACTCGTTGTGATGGCAATGGCCCTGTTACCTCACATTCGACTTTTTGGCCTGCTAAAGATGCTAATAAAGCATCGACTGTGCCTTCGCCGCCATCGGCCATAGGCACATGTATACATACAGCATCAGGGATTATGTTTTGAATTCCACGCTGCATCGCCACACAGGCCTGTTCTGCTGTCATACTTTCTTTAAAAGAATCAGGCGCTAAAATAAAAGTTTTCATCATCCATCATTTTTTAGAAAATTTAATTTATTAATAACACGATTTATAAATTTCCCGCCCGCATTTTTCTCTTTTCATTGTCCTTGGCACAGTTCGTTGTGATTGAAACTGAATACATCTCGATAAAGAAAAAATAGCCTCAATAATTTTTTAATTTTAGCCATCTCTGAATTTTACTGTACGCATCACCAAAACGACCACCATAGTTCATTTGGTTTTAATGCATAAATTAAACAAAGTGCGAATCAATTAGCCGATAAAATCATCATTAAACATTCAACGCTCTTTAAAAAAAATAGGTGATGTATGCAACGTATCAACTTGGGAAAAGCCGCACCTGAACTGTATAAAACAGTATTAGAACTCGAAAACTTATCCATGCAAAAAATCCAACAAGCAGGTCTTGAGATTGGGTTTTCACACTTGCTGAAACTGAGAGCCTCACAGATTAACCAATGTGCATTCTGTGTGCGTATGCATACACAAGATGCCATAAAAGCAGGTGAATCAATGGAACGAATTGCCCTCATCAGTGCATGGCAAGAAAGTGGATATTTTTCCGAAAAAGAACGCGCTGCGCTAATTTTAATTGAAGAAATTACACTCATTGCCCAGCAGCATTTCCCCGATTCGGCGTATCAAAAGGTAACAAAAACATTATCCGATGCAGAAGTTGCTGCTATTGAATGGATCGCGATTGTGATTAACACGTGGAATCGTATTGCGATTTCAAGTCAATATGCCGTCAATCCGTAAACCTGCCATTCAGCTTTGCACATGATATAAACCGCACGAAAAAAGGGAGCCTGCATGAGGCTCCCTTTTATTTTTTAATCATGCTTTATTCAGATTGGCTTGCTGGTGGAATCTGCTTAATGGCTGCCGCTAGAGTCAGATAATTAATCCCTTGGAATAAAATATCAAAAGCAAGGAATAAGCCCAGCACCCAAAATGGGGCATCTGGTGTGGTTAAAATCATAATGCCTGCCAGAAGAGTTAAAACACCAGAAAAAAGTGTCCAACCCCAACCTTGGAATGCTCGAAATAAGATTGCATTAAAGATACGAATGACCCCTGCAATAATCAAGAAAACCGCTAAAACACTGGTCAAGACAATGGCTGTTTTCACAGGTGTAGTAAATGCGTAATAGCCCGCAACCAAATACAATACACCAAACAAAGCCCATAGCCAGCGGAAGCCACCCTCAAAAATCTTAAAGGCTGCGATGAAGTGTAGAACACCTCCTATCATCATGAGCACGCCAAAGATAAACACCACAGATAAGGTGGCAAAAGGCAAAGCGGCTAAAAGGATGAAACCAAACAACACCAATAAAATTCCTAAACCCAAATACCATTTACGATTTTCATGGAGTTGATGGCGAACTAAATCATTACCGACTGTTTTCATCTTCTTCTCAAGTTTGATTTTCGTTCACTTAGTTTTAACATGTTTTGCATCGAACTTGTAGGTTTGAGTTTATCCACACAATCAATCCATGCTGTGGATAAACTCAGCATTATCCACAGTTATTTTTTCCACCCAATTTCAATCGCAGTGATCTCATTCACCAATGTTTCATCAATCGACTCAGGCATTTTACTCTGTGTTTGTGAGGTTGGAATGTGCCCGGCCATTAATTCAGCTTTGGCTTGAGGGAACAGCGGTTGTTGATTTGGATATGCATAGCCCGCAGGATACATCGGCTGTCCTGTGGCTAAGTCGTATTTATCACTGGCACCGAAGGCATGTAAAAGCTCATGCGCAAGAACGACTTTGTTTTGCTCGGTTTGCTTGGTCGAAGCAAATAAATTCACCGAACCAATGCGACCTTTTTGCAAAGCTGTCGAGTGTTTCAGCTCTTTAGTCAGTGCTGGGTCATAATAGTTCAAATACAAAGTAACAGTTGGTGCACCATCTGAACCTTGATGGTTTTTCCATGCATAATAACGGAACTTTAAACTCCACAAGACCGTATCCAATAAGCTTGCCTGCTCAGGCACTTTCGGCGGTAGCTGTTTAAGTTCGCGCCCAAGTTGGAAATAAATCGCAATCGGTTGGCCGCGATATGTCGCAGACATCTGCTCTAAATAACCTTGTACCCCTTTTAAGTTCGCAGGCGTCAATTGCTGTATATATTGCTGAGTTGTGCCTTGCCCATCTGCATTAACTGGATGTAGTAATACAATAATGGGCTTACTCCAATCTTGGTTCTGATCCCGATAAGCATTCAAAGCAACCACCAATAAAATCAGCAGCAAGATTAAAATACGAAGTTTTTTCCACATCTTTGATCCCCAATTTTTAATAATTTTTTATCACAATGATCAGCACATTACGTAATTTCTAAATGTATTATAGGTTGTTGTAATACAAAGTTTTCCCAAATAAAGTCGTATAATTTTCTTTGATTTGAAAATATAGCCAAAGTTTTAGCTTCAGATAAGCTGCACCACCGATATTCAGTATGCTCATGATTCAATAGAACAGATTGGTTTTCAGCACAGAAGCCAACAAATGCGGGAATCATTTCAATCACATTCAAGCTTGGCTCATAAAACTGCTCGATGTAATCTGCACTAAATAAACGTTGAGGCTGAATGGCTGTTTCTTCTTTGATTTCGCGAAGTATCGCTTGGCTGGCGGTCTCATTTTCTTCAACTTTTCCTGCAACATGGCACCAATAATCACCTTTAATACGTTTCATCAATAACAGTTTAATTTCACTCTCAATTTTTGACAGTAAAACTGCGGATACAACAACAGAGCGAATAGGAATCATACATTAACCAGAATCTTTTTTATTTATAGCTGTGCATCATATAAAAAATGCCCACCAAAGTGAGCATTTCTTGATTATTTCTAAGCAATTAGAACTTAAGCTTCAACCCATTTTCCATCATTGAATACCAATGACCACTTGGTTTGCTTACCTTCAGGCGTTTCAGAACCAATATATTGCGCTTGATTCTTACGGCTAAATTTCACCAAAGTTGGATTCCCTTCAGGGTCAACATCAGGTGCTTGCAAAATAAACTGATACTTCGGATCAAGCTGATCGGCAACACTACGAAGTTCCGAAACTTTTGGTGCACGTGTTTCACGTACTTTCGGGAACTTACTTGCCGCCAAGAATAAACCAGCCGCCCCATCACGTAATACAAAAAAGTCATCATGCTTAGTTGAACGTAAATGTTCCATCTTAATCGGGTCGACACGCGGAGGTGCAGGCTGACCACTTTTTAAGACTTTACGTGTGTTATCACAGCTTGAGCAAGCAAAATAAGGTCCAAAACGACCCGTCTTCAGCTGCATTTCCCCATCACACTTATCACATGGAATGGTTGGACCATCATAACCTTTGATTTTGAACTCACCTTCTTCAAGTTCAAAACCAGCACAGTCTGGGTTATTACCACAGACATGTAGTTTACGACCACCATCGATCACATAACTGTCCATCGCAGTTTCACAGATTGGACAGCGTTTTTTCGACATCAAATCTGCTGTTTCTGCTGCGTCATCATCAGAAAGTGCGGCAAGTGATTCAACTGGCGTTAAGTTCAACGTGCCTTTACAACGCTCTTTCGGCGGTAAGTTATAGCCAGAGCACCCTAAGAAGACACCTGTGGTTCCCGTACGAATCTGCATTGGACGGTCACATTCTTTACAGTGAACCGCTTCCACCTCTACAGGTTGATTGCGGCGCATACCGCCTTCACCTTGCGCATTGGTCAGACGTTTTTTAAAGTCGCCGTAGAAGCTGTCGAGCAACTCCTTCCAGTTGCGTTCGCCATCAGCCACTTTATCGAGCTGACCTTCTAAGTCCGCGGTAAAGTCATAGTTCATGAGGTTATTGAAACTTTCATCTAAACGATCAGTAACAATCTCACCCATTTTTTCAGCAAATAGACGACGGTTTTCCAGTTTGACATAACCACGGTCTTGAATGGTCGAGATAATCGCCGCATAGGTCGATGGTCGACCAATGCCCTTTTTCTCAAGCTCTTTCACCAATGACGCTTCAGTAAAACGTGCAGGTGGCTTGGTAAAGTGTTGCGATGGATCTAATTTTTCAAGCTTCAGGATTTCACCGACTTTGACCGCAGGCAATAACACATCATCGTCCGACTTGTTTTGACCACGGACTTTAGTGAAACCGTCAAAGACTAAGGTGCGACCTTTGGCTTTAAGCTCAACACCGTTGGCATCCACTAAAATAGTAGATGACAAGTATTCTGCTGGTGTCATTTGACACGCGACGAATTGACGCCAGATCAAATCATACAAACGTTGTGCATCACGTTCCACCCCAACCAAGCTGTCGCCTTTTAACGCCACATTCGATGGACGAATCGCTTCGTGGGCTTCTTGTGCACCCGCTTTGTTACCATAGCGGTTCGGCTTAGCAGGCAGATACTTCGTACCAAACTCGGTCTCAATATGATGACGCACCATATTCACCGCATCGTCACTCAAAAAGGTCGAGTCGGTACGCATATAGGTAATAAAACCCGCTTCATACAAACGCTGCGCCAACATCATGGTTTTCTTCACAGAGAAACCCAAACGTGTACTGGCTGCTTGTTGTAAAGTCGAGGTGATATACGGCGCGCTCGGATTCACCTTGGTCGGTTTATCTTCACGTGCTGAAACTTTGTAATCTGCGTCTTTAATGAGCTTCAATAAAGCATCGGTATCGGCTTTATTGCGTAGCTTTAAGGCTTTACCTGCTTGTTTGACGGCTTCTAAACGAATCTCATCGGTCTGTGACTTAGTGTCTGCAAAAACTTGCCAATATTCTTCGGGAATAAACGCACGAATTTCACGCTCACGCTCAACCACCAGTTTAACTGCGACAGACTGAACACGACCTGCCGATAAACCACGGGCAATTTTTTCCCAAAGTAAGGGCGAAATCATAAAGCCAACAACACGGTCTAAAAAGCGGCGTGCTTGTTGCGCATTAACTTTATCGATATCAAGGCGTGCTGGATGCTTGAATGCATCTTGGATGGCATTTTTGGTAATTTCGTTGAATACCACACGTTGATAACGTGAGTCATCGCCACCAATCACTTCTTTTAAATGCCAAGCAATCGCTTCTCCTTCACGGTCCAAGTCCGTTGCGAGATAGACCTCGTCAACTTGCGAAGCAAGCTTTTTCAGTTCAGCAACCACATGCTCTTTGCCTGGAAGCACTTCATAATGTGCTTTCCAGTCATGCTCAGGATCAACCCCCATACGATTGACCAGTGCATTTTGTGCTTTTTCAGCTTTCTGAGCATCGGTCAGTTTGGTTCGTGTTGCTGGCTTCTTTTCTGCAGTCTTACTGGAACCACCTGTAGGTAAATCACGCACGTGACCCACAGACGACTTCACAATGTAATTCGAGCCTAAATATTTATTGATTGTTTTCGCTTTTGCAGGCGACTCCACAATCACTAAAGCACGCTTTTTCCCAGCCTCAGGAGAATCTGCTGTAGTACTTTTGGATGTGGACCGAGGAGCTTTCGCCATATTAACCGTTAATCCTGTTTCAATGGGTCTGTAAAATTAAAGTTCAGCCAAAGACTGTAAATATGCTTTCATGGCATCTAACTGGGTTGCTCTTAAGTCAGAATGCTCATCCCAATAGAGTCCCACGCAGTTTGCTTGCATATCAATAGCATAAATACCCTTTAATTCAATGGGTAAATGTTTAAACTTGTCATCACCTGTAATGAGCTCAAGCTGCTGATCAACAACGCGAGCGCGCATTAAAGGTAGGCGTGCTTCTGGAATCAGGACACTGTAGTACGCCACCATGCTGGCACGGTTTTCCGAAGCCATTGGTATTTTCGTCCAGTCAGGTGCTGCGACTAAACGTGGGTGTAAACCCATCTTGCGCGCTTTATCACGCATTTCACCCAAAGCTTTCTCTCTTGGACTTACACGAAGTCCAAAAATCGAGCCGAGGATGAATAAGATGATAAATCCGACAACCCAAATTCCAGTATTTTCCATAGCACAACCTTTTTATTCCTTTATTAGAGTTGCATAAGCACAATATAAAACGCAAGTTTGAACGATAAAATTAATTTAAGAACATTTCATGACTATATAGAACTTCATGTCCATTCCAGTAAATATAGCCTTTATCGAGTAACTCTTTCAGCAACATACGCACATCTGACTTCGGAAACATTTGCTCAAGCAAATCACGGAGTGCATAGATATCTTTGGGTTTATTGGTTTTTAACTCGCGCAGTTTTCGTGCGACCTCAAGCTGTACAGGGTCAATCTGTACAAAGTTTTTAAACAGTTCTTGTTGCGCGGACTTCATATCTACAGTTGGTTCAAGCACACCTACCATACCGTCTTGTTGCAGTTGCTGTAGCGCTTGCTGCATGCTTTGCGGCTGTGTAATTGGGTCTTGTTCATCTAAATTCAGTGCCAACCACTGCTTCAACACTTTTTTACGAAAGCGAATTTGCTCATCATAGCGTTTGATGATTTTGAGATTAATCAACATCCCCACCACCCGCTGCGTCTTTTCAGGTACGAGTTGCAAAATATTACTTATTGAATTTTTTAGACCGTCCATTGTGCTCGGCTTACCTGACATTTTCCCCAAAGCATCGCAATATTTTTTGACCATTTTTAAATAAGGCTGATTTTTGATGCTGTCTAAACTGGGAAGATGACGTTGACTGGGTACAGCTTCAGACTGAATGAGGATCAAATTGCTCTGAATATCCGAAGATTGCATTAAGTCCAAAAGTATTTCTGCTGTAT
Organism: Acinetobacter sp. BWR-L5; assembly: GCF_039655985.1. Taxonomy (NCBI): domain Bacteria; kingdom Pseudomonadati; phylum Pseudomonadota; class Gammaproteobacteria; order Moraxellales; family Moraxellaceae; genus Acinetobacter; species Acinetobacter sp. BWR-L5. The sequence goes on from NZ_JAGFEV010000004.1 coordinate 154,422, forward strand.
TGACCGCAGAGATAATTTCAACCTGCGTCTCTGGCTCAAGTAAAGCCATTAACTGCCCGACCACCACGGCATATTCGAACTCTTTTTGCTCGGCTTTGGGCGTGTCTAAAATTACCACTTGACCACTGCTGATCCAAGCAGCCAGTTCCGTTAAATCTTGCAATGCATACTCAAATTGACCTTGGCAATGAAACAAATACAAAGTCGGATAATGCTCCACAATCTCGCGCAACAATTTGGCAGTCGGAACATTATTTTCAAGGTCAAGAAGAACAACTTTTTGAGTCATAGGACAGTTTTTATGGGACGCACCAGAAAGCGGGTATTAGAGTAGGAACTGCATCAAAGGTCAAATGATTTCGCCAGTCAAATTGGGCTTTAAGTTGGGTAAAACAAAAAAAGAGACAAGACCCTGTAATATCCACAACCCACATCACAGCTTTTTTTAGCCCCAGACAGCAAATAAACTTAATAATGTGGCGGACGATCAGCCATCGGATCAAATGTCGCAATTCCATCGGACAAATCTGAAGATTCAACACGTTGATACAAAATTTGCATTTGTTTTTTTAAATCAGCAATTTCCAGTCCTTGAATCACCAATTGTTCATTGAGTTGTTCAACTAAATCATCTAAAAATGCAATTCGGACTTGCAAATCTTCAATGGGTGCGGACAATGGCGCTTGATTATCAATATTTTGTTGTTTAGACACTTCAAGTCCTCATTTGAGATTTTTCAGGAAACATTATGGCCTATATTACTTTAAGGGATGTCCAACTTGCGTTTGGTGGACCTGCCTTGCTCGACGGCGCGAACTTTTCATTAGAGCGCGGTGAACGAGTGTGTTTAATTGGTCGTAATGGTGAAGGTAAGTCTACTTTACTTAAACTGATCGAGGGAAGTTTATTACCCGATTCTGGCGAAGTTTCTCTGCAAAATGGCATTACCATTTCAATGTTGGCGCAAGACGTGCCGATGGACTCGGGCAAAGTGGCAGATATTGTGGCAGACGGTGCAGGTGAAGCCGCAGATGTGCTCAGAGCCTATCATGAAGCCAGTGATGCTTGTGTACTTGGAGACATGGAAGCATGTGACCGCATGGGTAACCTACAACACAAACTAGATCAGTTGGATGGCTGGGCTTTAGAAACCAAAGTCAATTCTATTTTAAGTAAAATGGGCCTAGACCCAGATGCCGATTTGGCCGATTTATCGGGTGGTCGTAAGCGTCGTGTGCTGCTTGCTCGTGCGCTTCTTACCCAACCCGATGTGCTATTACTGGACGAACCAACCAACCATTTGGACGTTGAAAGTATTGAATGGCTCGAAAAGTTTTTACTTGATCAAAATAATTTAACTTTACTGTTCATCTCGCATGACCGTTCATTTGTGGACAGCATTGCAACACGAATTGTTGAACTCGACCGCGGCACCCTACGCAGCTATGAAGGTAACTACTCACGTTACCTTGAGCTGAAAGCACAGCAAATGGAAGCCGAAGAAAAGCAGAATGCACTGTTCGACAAACGCTTGGCTGAAGAAGAAGTGTGGATTCGCCAAGGCATTAAAGCGCGTCGTACGCGTAACGAAGGTCGTGTACGTGCCTTAAAAGAACTACGTGAACAATCAAAAGCGCGTCGCTCACAGCAAGGCAAAGTCAGCATGGCAACGCAAGATGCGAGCCGTTCAGGTAAAGTGGTCTTTGAAATTGATAACTTAAGCGTTCGCTTTGGTCATGATGCGCCGATCATCAAAGACTTCTCCGCATTGGTGTTACGTGGTGACCGTATTGGTCTTGTTGGTGACAACGGTGTCGGTAAAACCACCCTCATTAAAGCCATTTTAGGCGAACAAGAACATACGGGTACGGTAAAAACTGGCACACAATTAGAAGTGGCTTACTTTGACCAATTACGTAATGCTCTCGACCTTGAAAAATCTGTCAAAGATAACGTGTCAGAGGGTTCTGACCATGTCGATGTGAACGGTAACCGTCGCCACATTTACAGCTATTTGCAAGATTTCTTGTTCTCACCAGAACGTGCGCGTACACCAGTCAAAGCCCTTTCAGGCGGTGAGCGTAACCGTATTCTTTTAGCCAAGTTACTACTTAAGCCATCTAACTTAATCGTGATGGACGAACCCACCAATGACTTGGATATGGTGACACTAGAGCTGCTAGAAGAAATGTTGTCCGACTACAAAGGCACTTTACTGCTTATTTCGCATGACCGTGCCTTTATGGATAACGTGGTCACCTCAACTTGGGTGTTCGATGGTAAAGGCAATATCGATGAATACATCGGTGGTTACCAAGATTACTTACAACAGCGACCAGACCAAACTGCGGTTGATCAAAAAAGTGCTGTGAAAAAAGCAGCGGCGAAAGCTGAAGCGAACGCAGCACCTGCTAAAAAAGTCAAACTCAGCTATAAAGATCAACGTGCGCTTGAACAACTGCCTGCCGAAATGGAAGCACTGGAAAAAGAGCAAGCGGAAATCAATGCCTTACTTGCAGATGGTTCACTATTTATTTCAGATGCAGACAAGGCTATGACGTTGTCGAATCGTTTGACTGAAATTGATGAGCTATTGCTGGAAAAACTGGAACGTTGGGAAGAACTGGAAAATTTAACCAAATAATTTTTCGTAAGCTCCATAAAAAAACTCCGCACAATGTGGAGTTTTTTTATATTTAACGCGGCTGACGATGCCCACCACCGCCAGGATGTATGCCAGCACCTCCACCTGGATGTCCGCCAGGATGAATTCCACCACCACCTGAATGACTACCTCCTGGATTCAACCCACCTCCACCAGGCTGCCCTCCTCCTGGATGGATATGATCAGGATGTTGCCCCCCTGGATGTCCATCGCCATGACCATTAGGTGGTGGCCGATGGTCTTCTAGTGGAAATGGTTCATACCCTGTCCAACCAAACCCGTGATAATAATGATTATAATCATCATATGGACTATAGACACAGCCCGTTAAAACAATGAACAGCACACCGCAACTACTGATGTTTTTTAGCATTTTTATCTCCCTCTTCTTAATCTTTCTTCTTAGTATTGTGAATTTCACCCAAATTAAAACAAAACAAATGTTGCGAGATATTTAGACCATGTTCTCCACTGGGCATGAATACAGTTTCACCCACCTCATAAAAACCATCACAACTTGATATGAGAAGGTCCTGTACAACAGGTTCATTGCGAAGATTGCATCTTCATTCTTGCTTCATGCTAAACTCGAAACATTCTTTTTTCAGCCTTTATCGCAATTTATGAGTTCGAAGCCAGACTATCAACCCGGTGAATTTCAGTGGTCTTTTCTACATCCCAAATATTGGGGCGTTTGGATTGCTATCGTCTTTCTCATGATATTGGCGATTCTTCCATGGGCAATTCAACACCGACTGGCCACCCTCTTAGGTAACCTCAGCTTTAAATATTTGAAGTCGCGGCGTAAAACCACCATTCGTAATCTGGAAGTGTGTTTCCCTGAATGGTCGGCCCAAGAAGTCCTTGAAAATGCCCGTTTAGTTTTTGTCGATCAAATGTTGGGGGTTTTTGAAACGCTGAATGCGTGGTATAGCCCAAAGTGGTTTACTGGCCGTGTCAGTATTGAAGGTTTAGAACATATTCAAAAAGCACAAGCAGAAGGTAAAGGTGCACTGCTTTTAGGAACCCACTCTACTTTGCTCGATGCGGGTGGTTATCTATGCGCGCAGTATTTTGAACCAGATGTGGTGTATCGCCCACAAAACAATCCACTGCTGGATATGCTCATCTACCGCTGCCGCGCCACCATTTATGCACATCAAATTGATCATGATGACATGCGTGGTTTAGTCCGTAACTTAAAAAATGGCCATGCCATTTGGTATAGTCCAGATCAAGACTTTGGTTTAAAACAAGGTGTTATGGCGCCATTTTTTGGCGTTCCCGCAGCGACAGTTACAGCACACCGTCGTTTATTGAAAATGACCAAAGCCGCTGCCATTCCTCTGTATTTTTATCGTGATGGTGATATTAAAAACCCACAATACAAAGTGTTGATTGAACCTGCGGTGGAAAACTTACCCAGTGAAGATGAAGTCGATGATGCGACACGAGTGAATCAAATTATTGAAAATCAACTCCGTATTGCTCCGACTCAATATATGTGGTTCCACCGTCGCTTTAAAACTCGCCCTGCAGGCTATGACAAGATTTATTCTTAACAAAAAAAGGGCTGATTAAAAAAGTAGAACCCGAGTTCTGCGTCCTGCAAAACTCGGGTACATGAGGTTGTGCTTTCAACGTTATTCTTGTTTTATTCGGTGGCATTCCATACCTACATCATATCCATGATGATTTCCATCAGCTTCAACTTCCATACTGGGATGATCCATTCCCGCTCCATCTGCTGATGAGACTAGAATACGGGGATACCAAATGACTAACCATTCGTCAGATTCCCAAATCCCTGTAAGCCATATCCTACACTGATGAAATCCGAGCACCCCGTATGTTTACTGGTAATCTTTGGCAATTTTATCTGTCACCTGCTTACCTTCTCGTTCCGCTTTCTCAATTCCATCTTCAATCGCCTCCTGCGCCTCTTGCTCATCGGCTTCGGTTTGTTCCAGCTCTTCTTGTACTTGCTCAAACACCCGACCTGTTTGAAGCACCACATATACAGGGAAATGATCTGAACCAATATGTGCTAAACGCTGCATCTGCACTAAGGCAAAATCCGTACTGTGAAAAACATGATCCAGTGACCAGCGTAGTAAAGGATAGTCTGCATGAAAAGTATTGACAAAATGCCGTCCGACGCGAGGGTCTAGCAGCCCACTGATCCGTTGAAAAAGTCGTGTCGTGCGCGACCATGCCACGTCATTCAAATCCCCCATCACAATGCAGCTTTCATCCAAATCTTTAATCTGATCACCAACTATTAATAATTCAGCATCACGTAAAGTAGAGTCTTTGGCTTCTGTCGGACTTGGTGGTTTCGGGTGTAAGCAGTACAGTTGCACTGGTTGTCCTGACCTTAAGATGACCGTGGCATGAATCGAAGGAATTTCATCGCTCAAAATAAACTTAACTTCAATATCTTTAAGCGCTAAACGACTATACAAGTGCATGCCATACAGATTATCCAAAGGCACTGCAACCCGATAGGGATAGTCATCGTCCAATACACTCAAGGCTTGTTGCCAATGTGCATCCGACTCTAAAGTCAAAATCAAGTCTGGTTGATACTGACGAATTTGTTGCAGTAATAAGTGATATTGAGTATTGGGCGTCAGTACATTCGACACAATTAAAGAAATCTGGCGTTCTGGCTGTAACTCTGTTGTGGCAACCGTTTTGACCTGCTTTTTCCACACAAAAGTATAAGGCAACACCATTTTGAGTTGGTACGCCACTGCCGCAATTAACCCCAACAAAATGACTTCGCGCACCCAATTCCAAGGTGCATCCCAAATCAACATCAAGATAAATGCAATCAATCCCAATGCCAAAATCTGTAAGCGTGGAAAATCTGCGCCTCGAAACCACCATTCATCTCGTGGAATCAGTGACCAGAAGCTTAACCAAATCACAACACATGCCAGCAACTCAACCCAGATCATAGATACCCACTCTTATATTCTTAATTTTTTGTAGATTCATAAATTAATATCAATTTTGCATGTAACATAAACAAGATATATTGCACAATATAATTGCTGTTTTCATTGTGTAGTGCTTGCAGTTAAGCGCTCTTTTGATACACTCGAACCCCCTTTTAATTTTTAACGCACCGAGGCAAAGTGACATGAAAGTAGGTCTGGTCGGTTGGCGCGGGATGGTTGGTTCCGTCCTTATGCAACGTATGGTTGAAGAGAATGATTTTGCTCATTTTGAGCCATTTTATTTTTCTACCAGTAATGCAGGCGGTGAAGCGCCTGCGTTTGGCGGTAAAACTGCCCCAGCACTTATGGATGCATCAGACATTAACAGTCTGAAGCAAATGGATGTCATTATTACCTGCCAAGGTGGCGACTATACTTCAGAAGTTTTCCCGAAGCTCAAAGCAGAAAACTGGACAGGCTATTGGATTGATGCGGCATCTACACTTCGTATGGAAGATGAAGCCATTATCGTGCTTGACCCTGTCAACATGAACGTGATTAAAGATGGTTTAGTGAATGGCACTAAAACATTTGTTGGCGGTAACTGTACAGTTTCACTGATGCTGATGGGCTTAGGTGGTTTATTCCAAAACAATTTAGTGGAATGGGCAACCTCGATGACTTATCAAGCAGCATCGGGTGCTGGTGCGCAAAATATGCGTGAACTCATCTCAGGTATGGGCTATTTGTACAACAACACTAAAGATTTGTTAGATGACCCACGCTCTCCAATTCTAGATATCGACTCTAAAATTGCGGAATTACAACGTGGCGAAGGTTTCCCTTCAGCAAACTTTGGCGTGCCTTTAGCAGGCTCACTCATTCCTTATATCGACAAACAATTAGACAGCGGTCAGTCGAAAGAAGAATGGAAAGGTCAAGTTGAAACCAACAAGATCTTGGGCAACCAGCAAATCGTTCCGATTGACGGTCATTGTGTGCGTATTGGTGCGATGCGTTGTCACTCTCAAGCTTTAACTTTGAAGCTGAAGAAAGACGTGCCTCTCGATGAAATCGAAGATATGTTACGTAGCGCGAACCAATGGGCAAAAGTGGTTCCAAATACCCGTGAAGCGTCTATGACGGACTTAACACCTGTAGCTGTAACGGGTACATTAACAGTTCCTGTTGGTCGTCTACGCAAATTGAATATGGGCAAAGAGTACTTAGGTGCTTTCACTGTCGGTGATCAATTGCTTTGGGGCGCTGCGGAACCCTTACGTCGTATGCTCCGTATCCTGATTGACTACAAAAATACTTAAGCATTTACCCGCTAAAGTATTAAGCCGATCACACTTGATCGGCTTTTTTTTGTAACCCTGATGTTAACGTTTTACAAATAACACACAACTCGCTAATCTATAATTTTCGCTTTGCGATCTGTGACCGAGCTAAAGATTAAGATGACCGTAAATAACAAATTAAAGATAGCCATTTTAGCCATTATTGCTTCGCAAAATGTGAATGCGATCACTGTTGATCCTATTCAAATTCAATCTGCACCTGGGGAACTGTTGTATGCTGAATTGAACTTTCACGATGCCGATCCGAATGCTCCCATTCAAGCCAGTCTAGCCAGCGCAGAAGATTTAATGTCTCTTGGTGTCATGCATCAGCCGCCCAGTAATCTGAACTTTTTTACCCGTCGTACCAGCGCCAGTACAGGTGTGATTACGATTACTTCTTCACGCCCTTTAACTGAAGCGGAACTGAACATTGTCGTCAAAATCAAAGAAGGCAATGCGGCACGGCTACAACATATTAAAACAGCCAATAAACGCTCGGCAGCACTTCAAGCCCGCACGAATAATAATGAAAAAGCCTTAAAACCGGTGGTGATTGTCAACGAAAAAGATATTGCGCTGAACTTACCTATCAGCACACAATTCAATAGCTTAAAAACAACAGCTGCGCCGACGACAAACACGACACCACTCAAACTCAATAACCATACCCCACCAAGCATGAGTGCGACCGCTATTACAGCGCCAACGCAAGTTATTTCAGTAGCGTCTACACAAATTGCAGCAGCTGCTCAAACATCAACTCCACGTGTTGAACCGATTACGCAAGCGAAAAAATCGGCAGATCCGTTAGTGCAAAAGTATGCCGATTCAGTTCAAAAATCAGATGCGCCAATTTCAGCACAGGCCAGCCCTCAACCTAGTCCATCGACAGCAAAAACAACACCTGCTGCCCCTGCAACTACTGCACGCCAAGCCGCACCTCAAAGTGCCCATGTAGTTCGGTCAAATGAATCTCTCTGGGGCATTGCATCGCGTATTGCTGCTGAAGAAAACCGTCCTGTCGGTGAAGTCATGCAACAAATTAAAGCCAAGAATGAACATGCCTTTATTCAAGGTGACGTAAACCGCTTACGTCGTGGTGCCAACCTCAACTTAACAGGCCTACAAACAGCCAAATCAGAGCAAAAAGTTTCCGTTTCATCACTTCCAAAACAGAGCTCACAGCAATCTGGCAAGGCGAAATACCGCCTCAATCAAGCCGAGATGAGTTTGGTTGCAGAGAAAGAGCAAGATTCAAGCCACGGTTCTGCCAAGAAGTCGACAGAAAAGAATCAAACATCAAACGAGTTGTCATTAAAAGTTATGACATCCCGTGAAAAAACCGTTAAATTACAGAGAAACGTAACACAATTAGAAGTGGCACTTAATCAGAAAGATCAGAGAATTCAATTACTAAACGCTCGTCTTGCACAATTGCAACAACAATTGAAAGCACAACAAACTGAGAAAAAGCCAACACACTAAAGTGTTATTTTGATTATTTGATTTTGGATGAACTTGCACAAAGACAAGTTCAAAAGGGGTAAAACATGCTTATTTATGTGATTCCATTTATCTTACTATTGGTTGTTGCCATAGTCTTAAAAAAGCGTGAGGCGAGTAAAGAAGCAGAACCAAAAACTCAAAAAGCGGTTGCTGCAAAAAACAAAGCCAAAAAAACCAGTTCGTCTAAAAAATCCCCGCAACAAACTCAAGTCGTTGAAGATGTTGTTGCTAAAAAAGCCACGACACCACTCGCCACAGATCTACGTAATAAAATTGAAGGTCAAATTCGCGACCGCAATTTCTTCTCAGCTGAAGCACAAATCAACCAAGCCCTAAATAAAGACAATTCACAACACGAATTATATTTACTGCTGCTCGATATTCACTTGCTCCAAAAAGATGAGTTTGCCATTAGCCAATTGCTGAATCATTTACGTTCTTTAGAACTGGATGATATTTTGGCGCAAGCAGAAGCCAAAAAATCGGATTACGATCAATTACATCAAAATAGCCGTGACACGATTGAGTTTAAACCAACTGAAATTACGCCATCTGCACCAAAACCTGTAGAAGCAACCAATACTGCGGACTTTGATGCCCTGATGTCATCAAATAATCCTGCGCCCGCTCCTGTGCAGGCTTCTGTTGTTGAACCGGTTCAAGACATTAAACCGCTTGATTTTGATACCTCAGCATTTACCACCACAACAACAGCTCAACCTGAACCGAGCATCGAAGTTCAAAGCTTAGATTTTGATATTTCTAGTTTAAATACGCCAACGGCAGAACCAGCCAAACCTGCTGAAGAACTTAAACCGCTCGATTTCGGTTCACTCTCTTTAGAAAGCACGCCGGCTCAACCAGCAGAAACTGCTGCAGCCGACATCCAACCTTTAGATTTTTCATTCAATCTCGACACAACGCCGACAACAACGCCAGAAGCAGAAATTTCGCCGCCTGCCGTAGATGAGCGTCCTGAATTTACATTTGATTTTTCAAGCGAATCCACAGCCGAAGCTGCAAAAGATATCCCTGCTTTTTCTTTTGATACGGTTAGTCCAAGTGAAGCGATAGTAGAAGAAACACCAGCAGTTGTTACCCCAAGCCTCAGTTTTAGTCTAGAGTCTACTGCACCTGCCAATACGACAGATCAAAGCGATCCTCTGGTGCAGTCTTTCCCTCAACTGAACGAAGTCAATGAAATACACTTAAACCTTGAATTGGCTGAGCAATACATTCAACTTGGCGCTTTCGAAGCTGCACGTGAAATTTTGGTTGAACAAGAACCAAATTACTCTACGGAACAACGTCAGCAAGTAGAACAGTTACTGAGTCGCATAGCATCCTAAGCCATTTCGTTTTAAACTAAAGCAGTCATCACCGACTGCTTTTTTTATAATGAAAAAAATTGCGCTTATCTATATGGGTGGAACCTTTGGCTGTATTGGCGAACCCTTACAACCAATGCCTGCCGAAGACTTTATTCCCAAGCTCACACATGTGTTGCCCATTCATCTCGACATAGAATGTTTTATTGCACCTGTCATTAAAGACAGTAGCGCCTGTACGGCTGCAGACTGGTTATTGCTGATTCAGCAGATTCAACAATTGCAACTGCAACAATTCCAGCATTTTGTCGTGATTCATGGCACAGATACCTTAAGCTATGCCAGTGCTGTCGCGGCACACTTTATTGCAGATTCCGCACGTGTGGTTTTCACAGGTAGCCAATATCCATTGCTTAATGTACAAGGCACAGATACGCGTGAATTTAGCGATGCGATCAGTAATTTGAATTTTGCCTTAGATGCGGTGATGAAACATCCTGTCGGAGTGTATCTGGCTTTTCATCAACAGGTATTGCATGCGCAGACTGCGCTAAAACGACATACTACAGAACTGGATGCTTTTACAGGTGTCATGGCTGAACAGCCGATTCCACACAGCTTAAAAACGCACATAGTACAAACAGGTGATGTAGAACAATCCCACCAGTTCAATTGCCTCAATCTGATGATGCAACCTGTTGCCTTGGTGCAGCAAATCCAGAACTTGAGAAATCTACTCTCCGCACCGCCACATTTCCTCATTTTGCAAGGTTTTGGAACGGGTAATTTAGCTGTGAATGCCGAGCTAATAGCACTTTTCGATGAATTTTACGCACAAGGCTGTGTTGTTATCTTAAGCACCCAAGTCCCTTTCGGCCGTACTGATCAGCGCTATGCAGTTGCCGCGTGGACAACTCAGGCCAAAATAATTGTTAGTGATTGCCTCGGACATGCAGATCTGTATGCCAAAGCCCTCAAAATGTATTTACAATACCCCAGCGCTGAAGCACGCTTCAGCCATTGGCATGATTTGGGTTAATTTGAGGTACATATGCAACGTTTTGCGATCGGCATTGAGTTTTGTGGAACACACTATCGTGGTTGGCAAACCCAACAAACAGGTGTGATCAGCGTACAAGAGACGATTGAAAAAGTACTCTCTAAAATTGCCAATGAGCCAATTAGCTTACATGGTGCAGGTCGTACCGATGCGGGCGTCCATGCCACCAATATGGTGGCGCATTTTGATAGCTCGGCACTTCGTTCAGAGCGCGGTTGGTTAATGGGCAGCAACAGCCAACTGCCAAAAGATATCTCGATCCAGTGGATCAAAGCGATGGATCAAGACTTTCATGCACGCTTCAAAGCGCAGGCACGTCGTTATCGTTATGTCGTTTATAACCACCCGCAACGCCCTGCTCTTATGCATAAACAAGTCACACATGCCTATTATGCGCTAGATGTAGCGAAGATGATACAAGCCTCGCAAAAGTTCGAAGGCACGCATAACTTTGAAAGCTTCCGTGCAGCCGCATGCCAATCCAATCAACCTGTGCGCCATGTCAGCCATTGTCGCTTAATTCAACATGGCCCATATTTGGTCCTCGACATTCAGGCCGATGGCTTCTTGCACCATATGGTCCGCAATATCATGGGCTGCTTACTGGAAATTGGTCAAGGTATGTATGAAGTCGAGCATATTGAAGCGATTTTCGCAGCAGAAGACCGCAAAGCCGCAGGCATTACTGCCCCTCCTGATGGGCTATATTTCATTCATGCCGACTATCCAGCGCAGTTTGAGCTACCAAAGCAGCCGCTTGGGCCGCACTGGCTAAATATGCCTGAATAATTTATTTTTGAATCCTCCCCCTAGCCGGCTTTTTCAAAGGAGGGGAGAAATTCCTCCCTTTTATAAAGGGAGGTTAGGAGGGATTTCTTAACGCTGCTTACGCTTGCGATATTCCACTGGGGTTTCATTGGTCCAGCGTTTAAATGCACGATAGAAGGTACTTGGCTCAGAAAAGCCAGTCAAATACACGATACGCTCTACACTTTCAGCCGTATTGGCCAAAAGTTTTTTCGCCAAACGACAGCGATAATCAGACAAAATTTGCTGGAAGCTGGTATTCGCCTCACTAAGTTGTGTGCGTAACCGCCTTGGGGTAATACTGAGCTGTGAAGCCACTGTTTCAAGTGTGGTTTCACCACTTTCTAGGGTTGAACCTATCGCACGACGGACTTCACCCACCAAATCATAACGGGCTAATTCTTGAAGTTTTTCAATCGCTAACTGCTCATGCAGTTGCAATAATTCAGGTTCCGCCTGCCACAACGGATAAGCCAAAATACTTGGGTCAAAATATAAGCGGGTTTCTTTTTGTCCTAGACTAACAGGGCACTCATATACGCGGAAATACTCATCATCAAACGCACCTTTACTGAAGTTAAAATCAATATAGATCGGTTCAAAGCGCCCTTCAGTAATAAATTTAAAGAAACGTAAAATACCGGACATCGCACATTCAGAAAAATGTCGATTGACCAAATTTTCAGCCCAAGGTTGTTCCCCATTGGTCAAATAACACCGGTCATCTTCAACCACCAACTTGGCATGAAAGGCATCACTGATCAAGCGCTGATAAGCCAAAGCGCGTTTCAAACCCTCACCAAAGTTTTCCGATGAAATAAACAAATGCTCAATCACTTGACCACGGTATAAAGGCAGATTTTCACCCAAATGTAGACCGATGTCTGGATCTCGGCTCACCTCTTCTGCCGCCACCCAAAAAGCGTATTGAGCGCTCAAAGGCGTACGCTCATTGGTTTCCATCTGATTTAATGCAACACCAGCCTTTGTTAAAATTTCTTCTGTTGGCAACCCTGAACGACGAATCGCTTGGTAGCCTAATCGCAATACAACCGATGCATCCGTTAGCTGACCCACGCTAGAACCTTCCTTGTATGTTCTTCATTTATACATAAAACATTAAAATTAGATTAACTGCGATTGACCGAACTGACAACAACTTATACAGTTTTTTTGTTGAAAATATTTGTTCCGCTTGTTCGCTTATTTTACTGACAGATGATCAGGCAACCGCCCATTCCGCCTTGTTTTATGCAAAAAAATTGACTATAATTTGCGCCTTTCCAATTTATTCATTCAGGTAGGCTATGGCCAATAAAGAGGAACTCATCGAGTTCGAAGGCGTTGTCACCGAGACGCTTCCTAATACTATGTTTCGTGTACGTTTAGAAAACGGTCATGAAGTGATTGCTCACATCTCTGGTAAAATGCGTAAACACTATATTCGTATTTTGACTGGCGACAGTGTTAAAGTAGAAATGACACCTTATGATTTGTCTAAGGGTCGTATCACTTATCGTGCGCGCTAAGTTTTAGCGAAGCGAAAAAGCCACTTTTTAAGTGGCTTTTTTAATGTCTGCGCTCAGACTAAAACGTTATGAATCAACTATATTCCAAGCAAAAATCAAACTATAATTAAATGAGATAACAACCTAATACGCCAAAACAATAATGAAGACGACTTCAACGAAGCTCGCTATTTTACTGTTCCCAATGCTATGTGTTGCTTGTGCCACAACAAGCGAAACTCGGCTCAAGCAAACCTTACAACACTATATCGGACAATCGTCACATCAAGTTCAAAATCAACTCAACCTCAATAGCATGGGTTATAAAGTGCTCGGTGCTCCTGTATATACCCCAGAGAAACTGACCTAAACTCTGTTACGTAATATGCCTATTCCGATGGTAACCCCCAATCTTGGAACCAGTGTCAGTATGGGTGCGCCCATTCCAACACCTTCCAGCGGTAGCCTGAATATTGAAATGAAATGCAAAATTGAGTTCAGACTGCATGATGATCTTGTGGAATCTATTCACTACGTCGGCAAAGCATGTTAACAGCTATGTTATGTTGAGCCATCTATATACCGTTTATCTCAAATTACTCGAAGCATACTCAAACGAACGTTCAGATATACAATACTAAAAGGGTCTTTCTCTGCTTAGGGGATGATCATGAAGCCCTTTATTGTCAGTTTCTTTAGTTCCATCTGCTTTCTACTGCTTCAAGCTTGTGGCAGTTCTCCAACGCAACACCAGACCGTCGTTTCACCTGCTAAAATTGCGCTCCCTGACTATTTAGAACAATATATCGGCCAAGATGTATCGAGCATTCGGCGCGAACTCAACTTACGTCAACTCGGTTATGAAACCTTAGGTGCGCCGATTCAAACACCAAACCAACTGAGTTACACCATTGTCCGGCGGATTCAAATTCCAACCCCTATGCCCACTATGCGTAGCGACAGCAGTGTCGGTGCGATTCCTATTCCCACACATACCCCATTTTATGATGTTCAGTTAGAGTGCCAAGTCCACTTTTTATTAAAAGATAATATTGCCCGATCAATTCAATATCGGGGTAAAGCTTGTAAAGGTTATTAAATTTTGGGCATAAAAAAACGCAGCGGATGGCTGCGTTTTCAAATTATTTTTGGCTTAGTTCAGTGCAGCCACAACTGCCTGCCCCATTTCCGCAGTACCCACTTTGCTCATGCCTTCAGACATGATATCAGCGGTACGCAAGCCTTGATCTAGGACATTGCCTACTGCATCTTCAATCGCTTGAGCAGCAGCTTCTTCACGGAAGGTATAACGCAACATCATAGCCACTGAAAGAATAGTGGCTAATGGGTTGGCAATATTTTGTCCTGCGATATCGGGCGCCGAACCATGACATGGCTCATACATCCCTTTCGCATTTTCATCTAAGGATGCTGATGGCAACATCCCAATTGAACCTGTCAACATCGCGGCTTCATCAGACAAGATGTCACCAAATAAGTTACCTGTCACAATCACGTCAAACTGTTTAGGCGCGCGCACCAATTGCATTGCAGCATTATCGACATACATATGCGACAAGTTAATGTTTGGATAGTCAGCTTCTTTCATCGCCGTTACGGTTTGCTTCCAAAGCTCCGTCACTTCAAGGACGTTGGCTTTATCAACCGAACAGACTTTTCCGCCACGTAAACTGGCCATTTCAAAAGCCACTTTCGCAATACGCTTAATTTCAGACTCAGCATAAACGTCAGTGTTAAAGCCTTGTTTTTCACCATTCTCAAGTTCACGAATACCACGTGGCTGACCAAAGTAAATCCCGCCAGTTAATTCACGAACGATAAGAATATCAAGACCTGCAACAATTTCAGGCTTCAAGCTTGATGCATCTGCCAATTGCGGATACAAAATAGCTGGACGTAAGTTCGCGAATAAATTTAATTCACTACGAATTTTTAACAAACCACGCTCTGGACGGATCGAACGCTCAATGTTGTCCCATTTCGGACCACCCACTGCACCGAGTAAAATCGCGTCTGCATTTTTGGCTTGTGCTGCGGTTACATCTGGATAAGGTGAACCGTGTGCATCAATGGCAGCCCCACCGAGTAGGCCCTGTTCCCACGTTAAACCTAAATTGAATTGATCATTGACTCGTGTAAGTACCTGTTCTGCGGCTTTTACAATTTCAGGACCAATGCCGTCACCAGCCAAAATCAAAATATGTTTAGACATGAAATATTCCATTGTTGGTGAGTTCTGACTCACACGATTAAAGTTTTTGTTCTACAAACTCGCCCAAGCCATTTAAGACATTGTAAGGTTTGCAAAAACGACGAATTGTTCTTTGGTTCTGCTTTAAATCGACACACAAAGGGTCAGGTGCAGACATATTCAACAAGCTTCCCTGATGTCGACTGCGCGCACGGAACATTCTAAAGGTGTAGCGTTCCGCAGGCTTAAAACGATGAATCACATGCAGCGTTTCAGCGCGATCGACCGAAACAGGATAGAAGCGAATCACCAGTTCATGTTGCCCCGCTGGCACTGACAGAAACAAGGCATTCGCTTCATTCAAATCATCTCGTTTTAGACGCACGACCTTCTCTCGAATGGCCTCACGGCTGACACGATGATTGTCTGCATCCACAATTTTGATCTGATTCCATCGCTCAAATTCGCAGTTCACCGTACCAGTACAGTAAAGCTGTGCATTATTTTTACTCGCTGGGGTATCCTGAATACGCTTTATGCTTGCCGTATTCATGCTTTGGCAGGCAGTTAATGTTCCCACCAACGCCAGTAGAGCGATACGACTGTAACTCGTCACCATTGTTCAAGCCCAACCTTTACCAGTAGCAAAACGTTTAAAATTCTTTTGCTCGATATTAACAAGAGATGGCCCCAAGCACTAGATGCATCGAATTTTCAATTAAGCATGAATTTCAGCAAACACCCACGGACGTGATGCTTTGGTCTTTTCTTCATAGGCTTTGATGTCATCTGCAACCTGTAAAGTTAAACCAATATCATCCAAACCATTTAACAAACAGTGCTTACGAAATGGATCGACTTCAAATGTGAAGGCTTCGCCCGATGGTGTACGCACTTCTTGCGCGCCCAAATCAATCGTCAGCTGATAACCTTCTGTTGCTGCACATTCTTTGAAAAGTTGATCAACAATTTCTTCAGACAAAATCACAGGTAACATGCCATTTTTGAAACTATTATTAAAGAAAATGTCGGCATAGCTGGGTGCAATCACAGTACGGAAACCATATTCTTCCAATGCCCACGGCGCATGTTCGCGGCTTGAGCCACAACCAAAGTTCGCCCGAGAAATTAAGATACTGGCCCCTTGGTAACGTGGCTGATTCAATGCAAAATCAGGGTTTTTAGGACGTTTAGAATTGTCTTGTCCTAAAAAACCTTCATCTAAATAACGCAACTCATCAAATAAGTTTTCACCAAAACCCGTGCGCTTAATAGATTTCAAAAACTGTTTTGGAATGATCAAGTCTGTATCGACATTGGCACGGTCTAAAGGTGCAACGATACCCTGTTCAACGGTATATTTTTTCATGTCTATGCTCCCAAGCCCGAATTAAAATGAACGCACATCGACAAAGTGACCTGCAATCGCTGCTGCGGCTGCCATTGCTGGACTCACCAAGTGCGTACGACCGCCATTGCCCTGACGACCTTCGAAGTTACGGTTAGAGGTCGATGCACAGTGCTCACCAGGTTGTAATTTGTCTGCATTCATTGCTAAACACATTGAACAACCTGGCTCACGCCATTCAAAGCCCGCTTCAATCAAAACTTTGTCTAAGCCTTCAGCTTCTGCTTGAGCTTTGACTAAACCAGACCCTGGAACCACCATGGCTTGTTTAATGGTACTTGCCACTTTTTTGCCTTTAGCCACTTCTGCTGCGGCACGAATATCTTCAATGCGCGAGTTGGTACATGAACCAATAAAGACACGGTCTAACTGAATATCTGCCAACGCCTGACCTGCGGTTAAACCCATGTAGTTATAAGCACGCGTCCAATCATTGCGTTGCACTTCATCTTTGGCTTGTTCTAAAGTTGGTACAGCTTGAGTCACTGGAATCACCATTTCAGGCGATGTACCCCAAGACACTTGTGGCTCAATCTCTTCACCTTGCAATACAACTACAGTGTCAAAATGCGCATCTGCATCCGAATGTAAGGTATTCCAATACTCAACTGCAGCATCCCACTGTGCACCTTGTGGTGCATATGGACGGTCTTTGACATAGGCAATGGTTTTGTCATCGACAGCGACCATACCCACACGTGCGCCGCCTTCAATCGCCATATTACACACCGTCATACGACCTTCGATCGACATATCACGGAAGACTTGACCACCAAACTCGATGGCATGACCTGTACCACCCGCAGTACCAATTTTACCAATGATGGCTAAAACCACATCTTTCGGTGTTACGCCCTGACCCAATTGACCATCAACACGCACCAACATGTTTTTCATCTTCTTTTGAACCAAGCATTGGGTTGCCAATACATGCTCCACTTCAGATGTCCCAATCCCGTGCGCCAAACAGCCGAATGCACCATGTGTTGCCGTATGAGAGTCTCCACACACCACCGTCATCCCCGGTAAAGTCAAACCTTGCTCAGGTCCGACCACGTGTGCAATGCCTTGACGCACATCATTAATGTCAAACTGCACCACATTAAAGGTTTTACAGTTGTCGTCTAAGGTCTGAACTTGGATACGTGAAGTATCATCTTCAATACCTGCAATTCCCTCTGAACGCTCTTTGGTCGAAGTTGGAACGTTATGATCAGGAGTTGCCACATTCGCACTTAAACGCCATGGTTTACGACCCGCAAGTTGTAAACCTTCAAAGGCTTGCGGAGAAGTCACTTCATGTAATAAATGACGGTCGATATAGAGTAAAGCCGAGCCATCGTCGCGTTGTTTTACTAAGTGGTCATCCCACAATTTGTCATACAATGTTTTTGCTTGTTGGTTTTCGCCTGCCATGTCGATTGACTCCACTGGACTGGGTAATTCTTTCATTAAAATCGATTATAACGACGATTTCACATAAATCTAATTTATCATTTTTATTAATTTAAAAACTTTTTGGAATTATTTTAAATTCATACCTCTTTGTTTCAATCCCTTTGATTGCAGGCCCTCACCGCTGGTTTTAATTCAGACTCTATACGCCTATTTATCAACCTGTTGTAGGTCTCGCAGTATATGTCTCTGCTCAGCCATGCAAGGTTTATCTTCCCTATTTAGACCAATACTTTTTAAGGCTCGCTTCGTTGATGTGAATAGTAAGACAGCGACCTATGCATAGACTAAAGAGTGAAATCTACAGAAGCTTGTTTTCTCACGTCAAACATTCCAAACAATCGACTACGTCACCTTACATTCAAAAACCCAATCATGAGCAATCAAAATTTCATTTTGACTTTATTAATGATAATAATTACCATTTACAAATGAAAGGCATTATTGAGAGGGTATTTATCATGGCGAACATTCAGAAATTTGTAGCGAACAATCAGCGCATATTCAAAAAAACCCTAAGCTATTACATCATGCACATTACTGTGGCCATGATTGTGGCTTACTTTGTCACAGGTAACTTATGGATGGCGGTCACCCTCAGCTTATTAGAACCAACCGTTCAAGCCTTCGCATTCTTTTTCCATGAACGTATTTGGGAGAAAAAGAACCGTACCACCGAAGAAAATATTCCCGCTTAAGCCTTTATACCAAGCACCCTCTCAACTCTCAAAAGATCACATCAAGTGATCTTTTTTTATTTCAGTCCAGACCAAATAACCTACTATTCATTTTAAAGATCGCAATTCATATAAAATTATTTTATAATTTAATTATACTTTCATAACTAGATTATCCTTATGAATCTTGCAGCCTTCGAAGCTTTTGTAAAAGTCATGGAAACCGGCTCTATTTCTTTAGCCGCAGATCAGCTCTTCATTACGCAACCTGCTGTAACCAAACGTATTCATAGTTTAGAAGAATATTTTGGTGTGAAACTGTTTGAGTCTGCGGGTCGTGGTGTACAAGCCACGCATGCCGCACATTCATTGCTGCCTAAAGTTAAAAACTGGCTCAATGAACTGGGTGACATTCACCATACCTTGAGTCATGAACAAGGCATGGTCCAAGGCAAACTCAAAATTGGCACCAGTCACCATATTGGTTTGCATCACTTGCCGAGCCATTTACGTAGCTATGTGCAAAGCTTTCCAAATGTCACCTTAGATGTGCACTTTGTCGACTCCGAGCAAGCGCATGAAAAAGTACTGGCTGGCGACTTAGAATTGGCTTTTTTGACGCTTCCACCCAAACTCGATGAGCGTTTACAGTACGTCACCATTTGGGAAGATCCTTTAGTTTTTGTTGCAGCACCATTTCATCCGCTGGCACAAATACAAAACTTACAACTCGAAGACCTGATTCAGTACCCAAGTTTATTGCCTGCATCACAAACCTATACCAGCCAAATCACATTGGCAGAGTTTGAGAAACAGAACCTCAAACCTAAAATCACCATGAGCAATAATCCACTCGAATCGATTCGTATGCTGGCATCGATTGGACTGGGCTGGTCAGTGCTTCCAAAAACGATGATTAACCAAGACCTACAGCAGTTGAATGTGAAGTTCGAAATGAACCGTCAACTCGGTATGGTTTGGCATCCGGGTAGAACCCAATCTCGTGCGGTGCAAGAACTAATTGCAATGATGAACTAAGCTTTGCAAACATAAAAAACCATCCACAAGGATGGTTTTTTTATTTTGCGCGAGCGAATTAAGAAGCACTAATAGCCAGTGCAACCAGCCCAAGCCAAATCACCAGCAAGATCGAACCTGCTATGAGATTTGTACCACCACGATTTTCTAATTCAGTATTGATGCTTCCAATTCTCAACTGACGAATCTTGGCAATCTGCTGATCGACATGATGCTTGTACAAGGTATTCCCAAACATTCCAAATGCTACGGCCAAGCCAATATTTGCACCAGAACTTTCAATCCCTAAAAGTATTTCAACTATCCCTATGACCACAATCAAACCAATGGCCATAAAGCCATAACTGTACATTTTTCGATAAAACAACCAGACCACACCTAAGAAAAAGGCGGCAATATTAAAACCTGCATATTGTTTCTTGGGCGTGATTTTTTCAAATTGAGCTTGATAGTAAGACTCATATTTCGCACCGACAAACAGGGCACGATCTTGTTCTAGTTGATTAACTGAAGAGTCTAAAGACGTAGAGTCAGGAAAAGCTTGATGATCGAAAGACATAAATTTCTACTTTTATCTTATTTTTATAAACAGAGGCAAAGCTTCGACGCTCAGCCTCTTTGAGTTCTACTTATTTTTGGACGAGTGAATCTTCATGCAGGGATTCATTCAGCTGATCTACAATAATAGCCCACTCACCGTCCGATTTAATTTTTTCTGCCAAAAACTGACGTTGCGCTTCACTCCAATACTCTGCGTCAACAATCTTGGTTTGTGCATTGAGCTGATGCGTTACAATAAACAACGCGATGGCCTCTTCACTCGCATCTAAACCGAGTTGCTCAAACAGGTGGGTCATTCTTGGTCGTACACTCATATTTTTCTCCACGCTTATGTTCTAATTTTTCATAGTCAAAATAGTTTTAGCCAAGGTTCAACATAGCATATTTGGTTAATTTTCCAAGATCAGCCCACCTATAGCCCGATATTTTATTATCACTTTACGCACTTTTCATTTTTTAAGTCGATGCCTTTCAAATAAAAAAGACTGCCCGAAAGCAGCCTTTTCAAACAACTAAAGACAGATACTTAAATCGACCAGTCTTGGATTTCCCATGCCTGCTCTTTAGCCAATGCTTCTAGGCGGTCATCTGGATTGACGGCAATGGCATGGTCTGCGTATTCCAGTAAAAAGCGATCATTGATGGAATCTGAATACGCCCAAGACTCGCTAACATCACGCCCTGCAAGCCATTGATCTAAACGCGTCAATTTGCCTTTTTGATAGCATGGTGTATTGATCACTTTGCCCGTATATTTACCCTCAACCACTTCGGCATTGGTCGCAATAATTTCGCTAATCCCAAATTCACGGAAAATCGGTGCCGTTATAAAATCTGAGGTTGCGGTAATGCCAACCAAAGCATGTCCAGCATCGCGGTGTTTTTCAATGGCGGCAAAACCTTCGGGACGCATTTGCGGGCGAATCACTTTGTGCATGAACAGTTCATGCAGTTCAGTAAGGTAGGCATTGTCATGTTGAGTTAAAAATTCAAATACAAATTCATTATAGGCAATCGGGTCGAGCTGCCCTGCTTTGTAGTCTTCATAAAATTTATCGTTCATGGCGCGATGGCGAACTGGATCGACCAAGCCTTCATTCACCAAAAACTCTCCCCAAGAATGATCTGAATCGGTGTTTAACAAGGTGTGATCGAGATCAAATAGCGCCAATTTCATGAAAATACTCGTAAAAACTGAAATTTAAGAAAAAATTTGTAAATCTATCTCCGCTAGTCGATAGAAATTCGTTAAGATCATAGCAATTTTAACATTTTTAAACTTTGCTTTTTTCGAGTTGGATACAGAAATAAAAATCCCCGATCGCAAAGTCATAAATTACACAATATTTAGGTAGCCAAATGATCGATTCGGAAGGTTTCCGACCCAATGTCGGGATCATTTTGGCAAACGAGTTTGGACAAGTTTTATGGGCAAAACGCATTGGACACAATGCTTGGCAATTTCCACAAGGAGGTATCCAATATGGAGAAACCCCTGAACAGGCACTTTATCGTGAGCTGAGAGAAGAAGTTGGCTTACTGCCCGAACACGTCCAAATTGTAGCGCAAACTAAGGGTTGGCTGCGTTATCGTTTGCCGCACCGATACATTCGTACAGATTCTGATCCCGTATGTATTGGACAAAAACAAAAGTGGTTTTTACTCAAACTCACTGCTCCCGCTCAGAATATTCGTTTGAATTTGTCTGATCCGCCTGAGTTTGACCAATGGCAGTGGGTCAGTTATTGGTACCCGCTGGGGCAAGTTGTAAATTTTAAACGCGATGTATACCGCAAAGCGATGGTGGAGCTGTGTAATCAGCTCCCTCAAAAAAAGCCTTAAAAAATCTAGACGTCCTACAGATTTTTTAAGGATCTCTTGTTATAAATAAGTTGGACGCACATTATTTTTGGAGTAGACGCGATGTCGAATATGCAACTGGATACCCTTCGACGCATTGTACAAGAAATCAATGCGTCCACCAGTTTGCATGAATCACTCGACATTATGGTCAACCATGTGGCGGAAGCCATGCATGTTGACGTTTGTTCCATCTATTTACTCGACGAACGCAATCAACGTTATTTGTTGATGGCATCGAAAGGTTTGAACCCCGATTCGGTCGGCCATGTTTCACTGCATACCAGTGAAGGCTTGGTCGGCCTGGTGGGTCAGCGTGAAGAAATCGTCAACCTTGACAATGCACCGAAACATGAACGTTTTATGTACTTACCTGAAACAGGTGAGGAAATTTATAACTCGTTCCTCGGTGTACCCGTCATGTACCGCCGTAAAGTCATGGGCGTGCTCGTGGTGCAAAACAAAGAGTCGCAAGACTTTAGTGAAGCTGCGGAATCCTTCCTCGTCACGCTCTGTGCTCAGCTTTCAGGGGTCATTGCACATGCGCATGCGGTGGGTAATATCGATGTATTTCGTAAACCGAGTAATTTACCTGCCTACAAAACTTTCCAAGGTGTCCCGGGTTCAGGTGGAATTGCATTAGGGCGTGCCGTCATTCTCTATCCTCCTGCGGATTTGGCCGCTGTCCCTGACCGTGAAGCCGATGACATCAGTGAGGAATTAGAACTGCTTGATCGTGCTCTCACCTCAGTGCGTGATGAAATCAAATCGCTTGACGACAAAATGCAAGATGCCCTCATGGCGGAAGAACGCGCACTGTTTAGCGTGTTCTTACGCATGTTGGATGAAAATGCACTGCCAGCGGAAATTAAAGAACAAATTCGTGATGGTAACTGGGCACAAGGTGCGGTGCGTATCGTCATCGATAATCACATCGATCTGTTTGAACAAATGGAAGATGACTACCTCCGTGAACGTGCCGCGGACTTAAAAGATCTCGGGCGACGGATTTTGGCTTATTTACAAGAAGCTGACTCCAGCCACCGTGAACTTACCGATGAAAGTATTCTGATTGGGGAAGAAATCTCAACCGCAGCCTTGGTTGAACTGCCCGTCGATAAAATTGCAGCCATCGTAACCACCGAAGGCGCCATGAACTCGCATATGGTGATTGTGGCGCGCGCACTCGGTATTCCAACCGTGGTCGGCGTGACTGAACTGCCGATTAATACCCTTGATGATGTGGAAATGATCGTCGATGCGCACCAAGGGCGCGTGTTTATTAATCCACCTCGCCGTTTACGTAGTCGCTATAAAGAAATTCAAAAAGAAGAAGAACTGATTGCCAAAGATTTAAAACAGTATGAAACCAAAGATGCCATCACCCCTGATGGTGTCGCAGTCAAACTGTTCGTCAATACTGGTCTGATGATTGATGTGGTCCGTGGTGTACAACGCGGTGCTAAAGGTGTTGGTCTATATCGCTCTGAAATTCCGTTCATGTTGCGTGATCGCTTCCCGGGTGAAGAAGAACAGCGTGCGATTTATCGTCAACAGTTGAGTCACTTCGCCAACAAACCTGTGGTGATGCGTACCCTCGATATCGGTGCCGATAAAGACTTGCCTTATTTCTCAATTGAGGAAGAAAACTCAGCTCTCGGCTGGCGCGGTATTCGCTTTACGCTTGACCACCCTGAAATTTTTTCTTCACAAATTCGTGCCATGCTCAAAGCCAGTATTGGTCTCAATAACCTACACATTCTACTGCCGATGGTAACCAGTGTCAGCGAAGTAGAAGAAGCGTTGTATTTACTGGAGCGTGACTGGGTCGCGGTACAAGAAGAAGAACAGGTCAAAATCACCAAACCGAAAATCGGGATCATGGTCGAAGTACCAAGTGTCTTATTGCAGATTGAAGAGTTTGCCGAGTTGGTTGACTTTTTCTCGGTAGGTTCAAACGACCTGACACAATACTTACTAGCCGTTGACCGTAATAATCCACGGGTTGCCAATGTCTACTCACATTTCCACCCTGCGGTTTTACGTGCGCTCACCCGCTTAGTCAAAGAGTGTCATAAGTACAACAAACCAGTCAGTATTTGTGGGGAAATGGCGGGCGATCCTTTGTCTGCGATATTATTGATGGCAATGGGCTTCAATACCCTATCAATGAGCTCAAGTAACATTCTGCGTGTACGCAAAGCCATTTGTCATGTCCCAATGCCAGATGCGGTCGAATTGTTAGAGCGTGCCTTGAAAATGAGTAATCCACTCATTGTGAAAAGTCAGATGGAATATTATTTTAAAACACATGGTTTGGCCGATATGGTCAAATCCGCAACACGTATCGTGACGGCTTAAAGGTCTTTAAACCCAAAGAACGGACATTAAAAAAGGGAGATAATCATCTGAATATCTCCCTTTTTTGTGCTTGTCATAGCCTCGTTTTGCATTTTTCTTTCGGTCTACAAAGACTTGGCTTTGGTTAACTTCATGCATATGTTTAGCCACGAAGTTGTGAATCACAACTTTTGGCTCAGCTTTCTTCTTTGCCATTTTTTTCACCTTGTTGATGCGATCATCTCACTGATGATGCGCTAGAAATTTTACGCCTTTTTGAACGTATTACAAGCGATTTTGGCTGAACCTATATCCCCAGCTCATGCACTATTTTTCAATTCAATTACAGGTTAAGGCAATGCTATATTTTGCACTGCCTTTGATCCATATGCTTAAAATGTCGCTTAGACATAAAACTGTTCTAACAATAAAATCATCGCAATCAACATCATCAATGCCCCTGACACTCGACTGACCACCCTAGCAGCCTGTGGGCGTGTGCCCAAAACTTTTTGCGCACTAAATCCAACCAAGAAATAAACAGCCGCGCAACTCATGAGGTGAATCCCCGCCAATAAAACAATTTGAGAGGTGGGTGACAAAGCCGCTCGCGGGTCGATAAAAGGCGGTAATAAAGCCAAAAATAACAGCAGGACTTTCGGATTTAAGCCACTTAAATAAACGCCTCGAATGTACCATGCCTTTGAAGAAGCAATGGTAACCTGATCACTGCTAATACTCGCAGGACGCATCGACAGGCTCAGCCCCATCCACAGCAAATAAACAGCCCCAACACCCGTGAGTACTTGAAGCAATACGGGCTGACTGGTCACCAATGTCCCTACACCCGCCGCAACAATCAGTGCCGCCATCAAATGCCCTGTTAATAAACCGGTCACTGCAGGCAAGACTCTTTTGCCCTGTATTCCGGATGAAATGGCATAGGCCCAATCGATACCTGGTGTCATCACAAACAGGATCGAAACACCCCAAAATGCAATCAAAATATTCAATGACATCCCTTTCCTCTCTTATCCATCACCGTTTTGGGGTTTAATCCAATCAAAACATGATCTGTATCAAATAATTTTGAAAGGATATCCTTTAGGCTCTAAAATGTGCTTTCAAATATTTGTGCAATAACGCCTAAAAAAGGGGAGATTCTTCCACATGGATAAAATTGATAAGAAGATTCTTGCTGAACTGCAAGCCGATGGTCGTTTATCTGTTACAGAACTGGCCCATAAGGTGGGGCTTAGCCTTTCCCCTTGTCACCGCAGAGTCAAAGCTTTAGAAGATGCGGGTATTATCAAAGACTATCGCGCACAGTTGGATATCTCCCAGCTCGGCTTGAATTTTTCAACCATTGTTTTTGTGACGCTAAAAAATGGCGATAAAGATTCAGTGCAAAGTCTTGAAGAAGCGATTCTTAAGGTTCCTCAAATTGTGAAAGCGCAACGACTTTTTGGCGACCCCGACTACTTGCTGCATGTCGTGACCTATGACTTGGAAAGTTATCAAAAACTCTATGATGAGCACTTGTCCGCACTGCCCAATGTGCAACGCCTTATCTCCACCATGGTAATGAAAAATATTATTTCCAACCGTAGCGTTCTGTTCTAAAAGAACACGTTCTAGGGTCAGCTAAATATCTATAATTGATCTGTCTTTTTATGGGTGATTTCGACCAGATCCGCTCTGTTCTAAAAGTCCTTGTTAATGAATGATGTTCAGCAAAATCGAGAAGCCTCGCTTCAATAAAAAGAAAGTGATTAGCACATATTCTAAATTGAAGCGTAAATCATATTATTTCTCACCATTTTTTTGTTTGCTTCCCGTGATAAAAGCGCTAGATTAAATCTTAATCACATACAAAATAAGAGCATCACCATGCCACTCGAAAAAGACAAAGATGCAACCATTGTGGTCAAAGACACACCTGACCAAGAAAAGTATGAGTTTTTAAAAGAGAAAATTCGTTACAAGCAGGCCTTACGCGAAAATTCAAAAAAAATTGACCACCAAAAAGTCCGGTTGAATATCCAAGCCGATGCTCTACCAAGTAAAACCTTTTTTATTATGAATGCCTTGGCTGCCGTCATTGCAGGCTATGGACTATTGTCCAACTCGGCTGCGGTCGTGATTGGTGCGATGCTGGTTGCCATGATGCTGGGGCCAATTTCGGGTATTGCTTTGGCTTTAATTGATAGCCGCTGGTTGCTGTTTAAAACCGCGTTGTCCACTTTGTTACTTGGCATTGCCATGATTTATAGCATTGGGATCATTTTAGGGCTAGTGAATTATGACCTGCCCATGACCAACGAAATTTTAGCCCGTACTCAGCCAACCATTTTGGATTTGATGATCGCTTTAGCTGGTGGTGCCGCAGGTGCTTTTGCCTCAGTATCCCCTCGCCTATCTGTGGCCGTGGTGGGTGTTGCCGTTGCGACAGCCTTAGTTCCGCCCTTGGTGGCTAGCGGGATTTTATTCGCGCATATGGAATGGAAAAACTCAGCCAATGCTTTTTTACTGGCGGTGACCAACATCTTCGCCATTCAGATTAGCTCATCTTTAGTCCTGTGGATTGCAGGCTTTAGACGGGGTTCCACCGAAGAAGTGCAGAGTAATGTCAAAGAGTTTCTCAAACGTAATGCTGTTAGCCTCATGTTCTTGGCACTTTTAGGGATTTATCTCTCACTCAACTTTTATGCGCTGCTCAATACACGGCTGTACGAAAGCAGTACCGAGGCGACCATTAGTACTGAGCTGAACCATGCCAATAATATTATTGATACTATCCAATACGATAAAAGAGATGATTTCACTTTAGTCCGTGTCTCTATCCGTGGAGATATCCCGCCTAGCCCAGCGCAAATTGCCGCACTCAATCAAAAGCTATTGCCAGACTTGAACGATAACCCAAGCATTGTTCAAGTCCGCTTTATTCCGATTGATATTATTCAGGCTGAAGACAGCCCCAACGTCAAACTCGAACAAGATGAAGCGCAAAAGCTTTCCGTACAATAAAGAGCTTTAAGCTGCAAATGCTCTATGCAGCAGTCGTTCTACGTCGGGTTGTTTCATCTCAAGCATCCCGACAACCCGACCATGAAATAGACTATAACGGCTTTGAATAAAGCCATCAGCCACATAGTCTGGTGCATGCCGTTTCAGCAGGACTGCTTGTGCCAAAATCACTAAACGGCTGACCACACTGCGCCCCATAAATTGTAGTTCTTCAGGTGTCTGTTGGAACAACTGAAATAGATTTTGCAGCTCTTGTTTCAACTGTTCATCTTGCATAGCCGTGGTAGCCAAATCTTGAAACAGGATTTCAATCGACTCTACATCACGGCTGATAGCACGCAGCACATCCAAACACATGACATTGCCTGAGCCTTCCCAAATGGTATTGACTGGGGCTTCTTTAAAAATACGTGCCATGACGCCGTTGTCAACATAGCCATTGCCGCCAAAAACTTCCATCATCTCCCCTGTGAGTTCAACCGCACGTTTACATATCCAGAACTTCGAAGCTGGGGTCATAATGCGTTTCCACGCCACGGACAACGCATCATCCGTTTCATAACAATGCGCCAAGTGGAAACTGAGTTGCATCGCCGCTTCGGTTTCTAAGGCTAAATCTGCCAGTACGGCGCGCATCAGCGGTTGTTCAGCCAAATGCTTACCAAAGGCTTTACGCTGACGGGTATAGGCAATGCATTGCACCAAGGCTTGTCTGAGCATGGCAGTACTGCCCACTGAGCAGGTTAAACGGGTGTAATTCGCCATTTCTATAATGGTGGGAATACCGCGCCCAGCTTCCCCAATCATGATGCCCCACGCCTCTTTAAATTCGACTTCGGAACTGGAGTTACTTCGGTTGCCCACTTTTTCTTTTAAGCGTTGCACATGAATTGGATTCTTGGTGCCATCCTCTAGCCAGCGCGGCACAAAGAAACAGGCCAAACCATCTTGTTCCGTCTTTGCCACCACCAAATGTGCATCACACATCGGTGCAGAAAAAAACCATTTATGCCCTGTGAGTAAATAGGCTTGACCGCGTCCCGACTCGGCGACTGGTACAGCCATGGTTTCATTGGCACGCACATCCGAACCGCCCTGTTTTTCGGTCATGCCCATGCCCAGCCAAATCGATTTTTTTTGACTGATCGGCACATCACGTTCATCGTATTCTGTAGAAAGCAACTTATCACCGATTTTGGCCCACAGTTCAGGTTCGCGTTGAATCAGTGGAATACTGCCTAATGTCATCGAATTTGGGCACAAGTTTCCACACTCCACCTGCCCTGCCAAATAAAAACGTGCTGCCCACTCAACCCATTTTGAGGATGAATTGGGATGATTAAACGGATGTGCGTGGGTATCGAACTGACGATTCAATCCCATCCATTTATGCCATGCAGGATGAAATTCGATAAAGTCTTTACGGCGTCCGCGGGCATCAAAGGCATGTAATATGGGCGTATGCCTATTGGCGAGATCGGCATAATCATAATATTCTGCTGAACCAACGACTTTACCCATCTCTGTGAGTCTTGCCTGATCCTGACTGCCATAACGAGTGAGAATTTCTTGTAAAACGGTATCGGTTTCAAACAAGTTGTAATTTTCCAGTTCATCAAACTGATTACTGATTTGATGGGTCATCCATGCCGTATTCATATCACTTTGCTCTTGTTATGCTGTGCTTTTCATTTCAGTATAGAGAAAAATTGAGTCTGCCATGTTCAGCTTTGTGCTATGAAGAATCCCGAGATCCAAGTTCGCCGTAGGCCGCGCCAGTCGCGAGCTAAACTCACCCAAGAAGCTTTGCAAGAAAGTTTTGTTCGGCTTTTGCATGAGCGTCATGCACATGAAATTACCATTCGGGAGATTACCGATGTGGCCGGAGTCGGTTTGGGTACCTTTTATGAGTACTTTTCAAAGAAGGAAGATTTGGTTGCATTGACCATTCATCAGCATGTGAAAAGTAATGCTGAAACCTTAAAAAGTTATGCACAAAGCCTAATAGAGTTATCCACAAAATTAACTGATGAAGACTATTTACAGCAAATTATTCACTTTCAGCTTGAGCAGATTCAGGCTCGACAGTTTCTCTGGGCACAGACTTTTTTGCTCGAACGGCAGGTTTCAAACATTGAAAGTTACCGTAAAAGTTATACCATGATGGTGCAGATGTGGCGCAGTATCCTTGAGCCTTATGTTGGAGATGAAGTTCAACTCCAGCAAATGAGTTTAAATGTGCAGCGGGTATGTTATGGCTTTGTGTCGCAGACCTTGTTGGTCGAGCCTGAGTTTGCAGAATGGGTAATGTTGGAAGGAGATATTATTCAAAGTTTAGGAAAGCTTAATTTTTAATAAAAATAAGCTTTCTATTCATTTTCGCGCTTACATTTAAATTATAGATGTTTGATATATAAAATAATACTAAGCCATGATTTGCATAAGCTCTATTATGTTAAATTGAAGTTTTAGTCACTAAAGATTTGGAAAGCGAATTTTTGTTTCAGCTTTTCTAATTTCATTACTGGTAAAAGAAATAGTTGTTCCTAATGAATAGGCATAGATTCCTTGGATAGAATCATTAGATGATTCATATGAGATATAGAATCCGTTATCAACTCTATTCACCCATTCGAAATTCATTTTATATTTTTCAAATAGAAATTCGATAATTTTCTTTTTTAACTCTATATCATTTGTATCAATATCATAAGCGATGCAATGAAGCTTACCTTGCCATTCTTGAAGTGAAATAGATCCAACTGGGGTTGCCAATTTATACCAGTTTGATTCTTTGATGAAATTCACGTTTGGAGTATGTTTTTCTAAATTGAATTTAGTCTGAATAGTTGAAAAATCTGAACCAATTTCAAATATAAACGGTTTTAGTACTTTATCTTGATTCAGTGTATTGGTCTCTGCATGCAATAAATTATTAGTAAAAAGTGAAATGAAAGCCATCAATATCAAAAAAGCGTTTGACATAAGTAATTCTAAATTTAAATTTCCATAAAATGAATATAATACATACTATACAAAACCAAAATTTTTAAATTAAATAATATCAGCACCTTATGATCTATAAAAAACCGCTCTTTTGAGCGGTTTTTTATTCCAGTGAAAACTACTTCACGTCAAAACGGTCAGCATTCATTACTTTCACCCAAGCCGCAACAAAGTCTTTTACAAACTTCTCTTTGTTGTCATCTTGCGCATACACTTCTGCATATGAGCGTAAAATCGAGTTTGAACCAAACACTAAGTCTGCACGTGTCGCCGTCCATTTGGTTGCCCCTGTAGAACGTTCTACGATTTCATAACGGTTTTTACCCACGGGTTTCCAGTTATATTTCATATCCGTTAAGTTCACAAAGAAGTCATTGCTGAGTATACCCACACGAGCCGTCAACACACCTTCTGATGTACCTGCATAGTTTGTGCCGAGTACACGCATACCACCGACTAGAACCGTCATTTCAGGCGCAGTCAAACCGAGTAATTGTGCGCGGTCTAACAACATTTCTTCAGGTTGTACACTGTAATCTTCTTTGACCCAATTACGGAAACCATCATGCTTAGGCAATAAGTCTTCAAAAGAATACACATCGGTTTGCTCTTGAGTCGCATCACCTCGGCCTGCAAGGAACGGAACTTTGATATTCACACCCGCAGCATGCGCCGCTTTTTCAACAGCTGCCGTACCACCCAGTACAATCAAATCCGCAATGCTGACTTTTTTTGCCAGACCCGCCTGAATTTCTTCAAGCTTCGCCAAAACTTTGGCTAAACGCTCAGGCTCATTGCCCACCCAGTCTTTTTGTGGTGCAAGACGGATACGTGCACCATTGGCGCCACCACGGTAGTCTGAACCACGGAAAGTACGTGCACTGTCCCAAGCGGTATTAATCAATTCAACTGAAGTTAAACCACTATTTAGCAACTTCGCTTTTAACTCTTCAATTTCAGCTTCAGACAAAACGTAATCGACCGATGGAATTGGGTCTTGCCAAATCAGATCGTCATTCGGTACATCTGCACCTAAGTAGCGGGATTTTGGTCCCATGTCACGGTGAGTCAGCTTGTACCAAGCACGCGCAAACACTTCAGACAAGTAAGCTGGATCTGCATAAAAACGCTCTGAAATTTTGCGGTATTCAGGGTCCATTTTGAGTGCCATATCGGCATCGGTCATCATTGGATTACGGCGGACATTGGGGTTATGTGCATCAACAGGTTTATCTTCCTCTTTGATGTTAATCGGTTCCCATTGTTTCGCACCCGCAGGACTGGTGGTTTTTTCCCATTCATAAGTGAACAGCAGATAGAAAAACTCGTTATCCCATTTGGTCGGGTGTGTGGTCCAAGCCCCTTCTAAACCACTGACCATGGTGTTCGCGCCATTGCCTGTACCTTCAGAGTTATGCCAACCGAGACCTTGGAACTCCACGTCTGCGCTTTCAACATCTGCCCCTAAGTTTTCGGCTTTACCATTCCCGTGCGCTTTACCTACGGTATGACCACCCGCAGTGAGTGCGACAGTTTCTTCATCATCCATGCCCATACGGTCAAAAGTGACACGCATGTCTTGTGCAGTACGAAGTGGATCTTGGACGCCATCAACCCCTTCTGGATTGACGTAGATTAAACCCATTTGTACCGCTGCTAATGGATTTTCAAGCGATTTACGGTCTTGGTCATTGGCATAACGGTTTGCCGTTGGTGCCAGCCATTGACGCTCTTCACCCCAGTAAATGTCTTTTTCTGGCGCCCAAATATCTAGACGACCACCACCAAAGCCAAAGGTTTTTAGACCAGCTTCTTCATAAGCCACGGTCCCTGCAAGAACGATTAAATCGCCCCATGAAATTTTGTTGCCATATTTACGTTTGATTGGCCAAAGCAGGCGACGGCCTTTATCGGTGTTGACGTTATCAGGCCAACTGTTGAGAGGGGCAAAGCGTTGGTTTCCTGTGTTTGCACCGCCACGTCCATCTTGTTTACGGTAAGAACCCGCCAAGTGCCATGCGGTACGCACAAACATCCCAATGTAACTGCCATAATCAGATGGCCACCACTCTTGGCTGCTGTTGATGAGTTCACGAAGATCTTGTTTCACCGCTTCTAAATCCAATGATTTGAATGCAGCTGCATAGTCAAAATCAGGATCCATCGGGTTGGTTTTTTTATCGTGTTGCGACAGGATGTCTAGATTGAGCGCATTGGGCCACCAATCAGAATTATTGGTGCTGGCTAAACTCGTTTGTCCACCATCTTTTTGGTGAAATGGACAACCTGATGCTTGCATATTCTGTGTCATGTCGAGCTCCAAATTTGATCATCAAATTATGATTATCATGAACCGTTTAAAGTAATTATTACTGTTCTAACATAGCCCCTTTTGATGACAATCTAAAGCAAGTTTTACGAATAAAAACAATCGGATTCTTCTATGTAAATATTTAAGAAAGAAAGAGTTTTAACTTTTCAACAAGATAAGATCCGATGAAAATACAGCAAAAAGAAAGGCTTTTGATGCGAGATTGATGGGCATTTTCAATTGAGTTTATCGATCAAAACTCAGACAAGCCTTAGTAGCAATGAGCGCGGCTCAAATTGAGTAAAAATCAAACAAAAAAGAAGCATACTTTCTGTTTTTAGATTTATTTGAAAGATATTTTTATGATGTTGTTATGGTCTCGGTGATGACTGTTTTTGTCCCAGCCACCACCTGATCTTACACATAAAGTAAATTACACGCTTAAACGTCGACCTTCTCTTAAACAAACAAACGGATTCATGAGCTTTGAGCTATTTTTCATCGCCACTTTTAAGTCAATCTCAGGTTGTTCACGACTTTCATCGGTCAGCTGAAAGGTGCGATAGTGAATGGCCATCGAACATTTGGCATGCAGGTCTTTATGCGCCTGAAAGGCATCTTGCGGGTTCATATGCATATAGCGCATCAGCTCACGCGGTTCATACGCCCCGATAGGCAGTAACGCAATTCGCGGTGCGCCAAAACGTTGATGCAGCTCTTTAAAGTGCGGTGAATAACCCGTATCCCCCGCAAAATAAGCATAGTCAGCGCCACAGTGAATACTAAACCCGCCCCATAGCGCACGGTTCTGATCGCGCAGCCCACGGCCAGAACCATGCTGGGCTGGGGTATAGACCAGTTTTAATTCATGCAGACGCGCCGACTGCCACCAATCCATTTCCAGCACTTGTAAGTGCTTGGGTAAATACCATCCATTGCCTAGCCCTGTGTAAATGGGCATGGCGAAACGCTCATACAACCAGTTCAGACTGGCAATATCCATATGGTCATAGTGGTTGTGGCTCAAGAGCACCGCATGGATGGTCGGTAAATCTTCCAAGGCAATGCCAGCAGGCATAACACGGCGAGGTCCCCGCCCTTGCTTCGGACTGACATGTTCCGCCCACACAGGATCGGTCAATAAATTATAGGGCCCAATTTGAAGTAATACCGTGGCATGACCCACAAACCACACCTGCCAGTCCTTTAAATCGGCATGGGGGCGATCTTGCGGCAAGCTTTTTTTATCGGCATGAAAGTGCGCATACTCTTGCGCCAAATCTACATTCCATGTCGAAGATTTACGCTTAATCAACCATTTCAGCAAGTCGCCTCGGCTACGGCCCTCAGGTCGACGAACCGAATTGACAAAGCGAGTCCCGTTATAATGGTCGGAATGTAGAAACTGAAATTCGGGCTGTCGCCATGTATGGGACATGGTATTTTCAGTCGGAATTTGATAATGGAGTTCAGTTGATTTTGGCTTCATTTAACGTCGTTATCTTTATTGCAATACACCAGTAACAGGACCAGTTTTGAAAACTGACCTCTACCTTAACCTATTCCAAGCGTCCTTGCATTCGCTCTAACCACACTTTTTTTGATTGTGGCTTCACAAAGAGTGCCACAATTTCAGGATGTTTTTGTTTAATTTTTACTTCAATGCGATTAACACACGCTTCTATCTCATCGGTAGTGAGGTGATCTTCAAATTCTACACTCAACGAGGCCAAAACCTGCTTGGCACCCATTTGCTCGGTCAGTAAGCCGTTGGCCGACAGTACGCCTTCATCGTCTTGGGCAATTTTTAAGATATTTTGACGTACATGCAGGTCTGCGGTCTCACCGAGCAGCAAACCTTTGGTTTCTCGTGCCAAAAGAAAAGCGGACACCGCCAAAACCAGCCCAATCAGAATGGACGCCACTCCATCCAGTGCAGGCATATTTAAACGATGCGCCAAATAAATACCCAGAAAGGCAATCAACAGACCAATTAATGCAGCAGAGTCTTCAAACAAAACCGTAAACGTGGTGGGGTCTTTACTGCGACGAAAGGCCTCAAAATAACCTTGCTGACCTTTCGCCTTACGAAACACTTTCAGAGCAACACACCATGAAATACCTTCACTTACAAATGCAAAGCCAAGTACAACATAATTGATGGTCGGGTTTAAAATGGGTTCAGGGTGCAAAATGTGCATGATCCCATTGTACATAGACACCAATGTCCCTAAGGCAAAGACCATAAGAGATACAATGAAGGCCCAAAAATACAGCTCTCGCCCATAGCCAAAAGGATGATTAAAATTGGCAGGTTTATTTGACTTCTTCAGTCCATATAACAGTAAAATTTCGTTTAAGGTATCCACAACAGAGTGAATCGCTTCACTCAACATGGCAGAGCTGTTGGTCAAATAAGCCGCAATAAATTTTACCAGCGCAATGGCTAAATTCCCCAACAGCGCGGCATAGACCACCAGTTTATTTGAATCTGCCATATCGATTTTTAGCCCGTATGTTCAATTAAAATATATTTATGTTTTTATCATATCCAATTTCAGCAAAACGCAATTGTATTTTTATGTAGTTCACCTCACCCGATTTTCAGGTGATTGGAATGAACTATTTTCAATATTTAATTAATACCTTTTAGCAATTATTAAACCTGTTATTTCATATACGAAAGTCTCAAAAATCAACCCAAGATCATTTATTTTCTCAATAATTGAATCATCTTCACGGCATCATTATTTATCGATTATACTTTACCGCAGTCATGGTAAGACATTTTTTGGATTAGTCAGTGGGTTATTTATATGGAACTTAGACACCTTCGCTATTTCATTACTGTTGCTGAAGAACTGAACTTTAGTAAAGCAGCACTGAAACTTTATACTGCTCAACCTTCATTAAGTCAGCAAATCAAAGACCTTGAAGAAGATGTCGGTGTGCAGTTACTGTATCGAACCAAGCGAAAAGTTGAACTCACAGAAGAAGGCGCTGTTTTCCTTGAACAAGCGCGTCTCACCCTAGCTCAGGCAGACAAAGCGGTCGCTATGGCACGCCAAGTGTCACAAGCCAAACAGCAGATGCTCCGCATTGGTTTTGTCCCTGTGGCGGAAATGAAAATCTTTCCTTATGTACTGCCCAATTTACGAGTACAAAACCCAGAGTTAAAAATTGAGTTATTCAGTATGAACAATACTGAGCAACTACGTTTGCTGAAAAAAGGGGAGCTGGACATTAGCTTTACGCGAAATAATGTCCATAGTGATGAAATTGAAAGCCAGTTTGTACTACGTGAACCACTCATTTTCCTGCTGCCGAAAGATCATCCTTTGGCCCAATACGAGCGAATTCCGGTTAAAGCATTAGATGGCATTGATTTTATTATTCCCGCAGCTGAGCAGTCACAGACTTTGTACCAGACCATTTTGGAATTTGCCAAAGCGCATAATATTGAATTTAATATTGTGCAAAAAGCCGACAACATCCTATTCAATATCAACGCAATTGGCTTGGGGCTCGGCTGTACAATTTTACCTGGTTATGTTGCGCCACTTAGCATGAACAACACGGTAATTCGTCCACTTGAGGTTGAGCTGCCATATTTGGATCTGTATGTGAACTACCGTAAAAATAACAGCTCACTGGCAGTGACTAAATTTTTAGAATTACTGACTCGGGTATTTTATTTGGATATTAACCGCGAATAAATCCGCAGTGAGTTCTAATTACTCATCTCATTCGGCGCGCCACTATTTTCTGAATAAA
Organism: Acinetobacter sp. BWR-L5; assembly: GCF_039655985.1. Classification (NCBI taxonomy): domain Bacteria; kingdom Pseudomonadati; phylum Pseudomonadota; class Gammaproteobacteria; order Moraxellales; family Moraxellaceae; genus Acinetobacter; species Acinetobacter sp. BWR-L5. The sequence continues at coordinate 191,257 of NZ_JAGFEV010000004.1, forward strand.
ATAAATAGTTACGCGCCTTTCTCATAGAACTATACGCTGTAAGATAAGCGTATTTTCACCCTTTTGTTTTTAAGCGATGTCAATGACATCTCGCTTTTTCATTTTGCATTCTTTTTAAGCTAGGATAGGCTAAGAAAAACAGGCTTTTGTCAAGTTCCCTACAGCTGAAGTCCGAACACAGACTGGTACTGAAGTAGATCTTGCGACTTTAGCTGCACGAAAAAAATAAAACGAAGAAGGAGAAAATTATGCCGATGCCCACTTTGCAGCGTTTAAAAACAGCAATGAAATTTCGCCCCTTCTTTTTCATTAGTTTTTTGCTAACTGCTGTTTTTTATACGCTGCTGAATACATTTACCGACTGGTCTTGGTCGACCAATTTATTGATCAGTTGGAATATTGCCGTCTCAAGTTATTTAGTCAAAACCATGACCACCCTGTGGTCCGTTGATCATCGACACATCCTGCAACATGCACAACAGCAAGATGCCAGTAAATGGATCATTCTACTGTTGGTGATCCTGACTTTGCTCATGTGCTTAATTGCGATTGTATTAGAGTTGACTCATCTTCCGAATGACCCAACCATCAAATATGGGCACTTAGCGCTGTCCTTACTCACCATTATTAGTGCATGGTTCTTTATGCATACCGTGTTTGCCATTCATTATGCACATGACTATTATCTAGCCCTCGCAGACCAACAAGATGCAGGCTTAGACTTTCCCAAAACGGCTCAACCGACCTATCCCGACTTTTTATATTTTAGTTATGTGATTGGCACTTCTGCGCAAACCGCGGATGTTTCCATTACCTCACGTTCGATGCGTATTCTCAATATTCTGCACATTATTTTAGCTTATGGTTTTAATACCTCTATTCTCGCCATTAGCATCAATGTCGCGGCGGGTTTTATCACGCTTTAAACGTTTTTTTTCATTTCTTGGTCATCCTCACAAATGACAACTATCCAATATAAAGACGATGACTGAAGTCCTTTCAACGACAACATCACAAAAAAAAAGCCCCCATCAAAGAGCTTTTTCAAATCACAAACCCAACAATTCAATGAACAGTTCATCAGCCTTAAAACATACTAAAGACAAAAGCTTTGAAGATGATCGACCCAAAACAGGCAGGCTCACTCTGACCATCTTCCACAGGTTATATATTTAGACTACTCAAGTTAAATCACTTGTTTAAGGTCAACATATTGTAATAAATGCTGCTGCAAGCTCGGCACATCATCCGCGATGGCCAAAGGTTGATATTGTCTGAGCGTTTCAGGTGTATGCACCCCATAACTCACCCCGATTCTCGGCATGGCAATAGTACGTGCCATTTCTAGGTCATAACTGGTATCACCGACCATAATCGCGCGTTCAGCAGATACACCCGTTTCAGCTAAAATTTCTTCCAACATCAAAGGATGCGGTTTAGATTTGGTCTCACTGGCTGCACGTGTTGTCACAAATAGTGCTTGGCTCTGTGTTTGCGCTAATACTCGATCTAAGCCTTTACGACTTTTACCTGTCGCCACCGCCAACTGTAAACCCGCTTCACGTAAGCCATTCAACATATCGGCCACGCCGTCGAACCAGACATCACCTTTCGAGTTCGCCACATAATGTTCTGCATAGCATTGCAGAATCTCTGTATGTAGCTCAGGCACTTGAGGAAATAATCGCTGCGCGACCTCTGGCAAACCTAAACCAATAATACTTTTTGCTGCATCAGCAGTTAAAGGCTGTGCAAATTGCTGCGCGGCAAACAATAAACTCGCCACAATCTGCCCCACTGAATCAAATAATGTCCCATCCCAATCAAAGATAATCAGTTCTACAGGTTTATTCATGCTGGGATTCCAATATTTACTTTTATAAAGACAATTTTACACGATGCATTTGCTACACAATGGCGACAAGGATGGGGCCGTTGAGCTGACTTGCACTTCGCTTTAGAGCAGTGCTTAAAGCGCGTTCAGGATGTTCCATCAGCTCAACAAAAGATTTTTGTTACTTTGCATCTTTAAAAATAAAGATGACCAATACAGCATCATTTTAAATTAATCACAACCAACAAAAGTCATGGCTTTATCACTTCTCCCAAAATGAAAGGGAAAAGACTTAGTCCTTCTTTTGTGCTCTTAACTGCGCCACAATACTCTGCATATCTTCAGGTAACGGCGCTTCAATCGGCGCATAACCAGGAATGTCTAAACGCATTGCATGCAGACATAAACGACGCGGTTTCGGTCCTTTATATTCTGTTTCATGACCATATTTATCATCACCGACCAATGGATGACCAATGCTTAAACCATGCACACGAATTTGATGGGTCCGCCCTGAAAGCGGCGATGCATAAACTAAGGTTGCATGCATAAAACGCTCAGCCACATTCCACTGCGTTTTAGACTCTTTACCTTCACTCGACACACGCACACGACGCTCACCATTGGCCAGTTCATAACGGTGCAAAGGCGCATCAATTAACTGCTTGTCTAAACTCACCACACCTTTAACTACAGCAGCGTAAGTTTTCTTAATTTTGTGTTCACGCAACATGTCTTGCAAACTTTTTAACACACTACGCTTTTTAGAAATCATCACCAAACCTGAGGTATCACGGTCAATACGATGAATCAGTTCTAAATATTTTTTACCTGTTGCCGCACGTAAGCCTTCAATTAGACCATAAGCCACGCCACTGCCGCCATGTACGGCAATGCCTGATGGCTTATTGACGACCATCAAGCCTTCATCTTCATACACCACACGACTGAGTAAACTCTGTGCCACTTTGTCAGAAACAGGCACCGCATTTTCATCTTTTTGTTCATAGCGAATCGGCGCCACACGAATCTGGTCACCAATAGACAGCTTAGTTTCTGCTTTTATACGCTTTTTATTCACGCGAACCTGACCTTCACGAATCAGGCGATAAATACGACTTTTAGGCACACCTTTTAAACGGCTAAATAAAAAGTTATCAATCCGTTGCCCTGCTTGATGCTCGTCCACTTCAAACCACGTCACGTTTTGCCATTGTTGGGTAGAATTCATACAGTTACTGCGACCTAAAAAATACGGAATTTGAATAAAAAATGACCATTTAGGCTATGCTTTACACAAGAAAGACTAGCTTAGCCCATAGGCAGATGATACAAGGTTTGATATAGTCAGCGCACGGATACCACCATAAGTGAGTCAAAAGCTTAATCATTTCAATTTTAAATTGAATAGTTAAGAAAATAACTCAACTCAGCTTGGAACGGTCCCAAAAGAATTATGCCGACGCCGAAGGCTTATTATATCGGCAAAACAGCAAACTGTTAGGTTTAATTGTGCATCTGCACATAAATCAGTTTGCCCCAAAAAAATATGTGACCAACGAAGGTTGGTTTTTAAACGTAAACTGATATACATCAGATTAGTCGCTCCCTGATGTCGTATTCAGGCCACAGCGTTGATGCATATGGATCTGTTCAGTTGTAAAGGTACGATGATAATTCCGTATCAAGACACCCTATCCAAAAAGAAGGGTTGCTCTTCGAGCAAATGTGACAGTGAAAGTTACTTACATCCAATGCACCGCTTGTCCGCCAGTGAAACGCGCAGGAGACTTTCAATCGTTTAAAGATTGAAGCCGTATTGCCATCATCAATATGTGAATCAAAACCGAAGCCGATCAAAAAGGCAGGTAATAAAACTCAGACCACAATCGGTTTATTTGAGATCTGAGCAAAATTGGTCCGTGATGTTTGATGTTCGCTACGTGTTTAGCGATAGTTTGCTGTGTATCACTATTAGGTGTTACACCCATGAAACGTATGTTGATTAATGCAACACATGCAGAAGAGATTCGCGTTGCACTTGTCACTGGGCAGCGTCTTTACGATTTTGACTTAGAGAATCGTACCCGTGAACAAAAAAAATCCAATATCTATAAAGGTCACGTGACTCGCGTTGAGCCTTCTTTGGAAGCCGTCTTTGTTGAATATGGTGCGGGACGTCAAGGCTTCTTGTCTATGCGTGAAATCGCAAATTCATATTACCAAGCAGACCCACGCCAAACTTCAAACATTCGTGAATTGATCACTGAAGGCACAGAGCTTTTGGTTCAAGTTGAAAAAGAAGAGCGTGGTAACAAAGGCGCTGCTCTTTCTACCTTCATTTCTTTAGCTGGTCGCTACTTGGTACTCATGCCAAACAACCCTAAAGGTGGTGGTATTAGCCGTCAAATTTCAGGTTCAGTACGTGAAGAATTGAAAGAAATGTTGGCGTCGTTAAATGTACCTCGTGGCATGAGCGTGATTGTACGTACTGCGGGTATTGGCCGTTCTCAAGAAGAGTTACAACTCGACCTACAGCACTTACTGGATCTTTGGGCGCAAATCCAAAACACAGCAAGTTCTGGTCCATCGCCAATGTTGGTGCATCAAGAAGCAGGCGTGGTGACGCGTGCGATTCGTGATTATTTACGTGATGATGTTGCTGAAATCTTAATTGATTCAGAGCAAGCCTATAACGAAGCCTATAACTTCGTAAAAGCAGTCATGCCTCGTCAAATCGACAAGCTAAAAACTTATACGCTAAATGAACCGTTATTTGCGCATTTTGGTATTGAAAGCCAAATTCAAACGGCTTATGAACGTGAAGTTAAACTTCCTTCAGGCGGTTCAATCGTTATTGACCAAACCGAAGCATTAGTGTCTATCGACATTAACTCTGCAAAATCAACCCGTGGTAGTGACGTTGAAGATACAGCGCTCAATACTAACCTTGAAGCAGCAGAAGAAATTGCACGTCAACTACGTTTACGTGACATTGGTGGTTTGGTCGTGATCGACTTTATCGACATGACCAAAGACCGCAACCAACGTATGGTTGAGGCGAAACTTCGCGAAGCAACACAAAGCGACCGTGCCCGCATCCAATTCGGTCAATTGTCTCGTTTTGGCTTGATGGAAATGAGCCGTCAACGTCTACGTCCTTCACTTGAAGAAGCAACAGGTTATGTCTGTCCGCGCTGTCATGGCACAGGTATGGTGCGTGACTTGCGTTCATTATCGCTTTCAATCATGCGTAAAGTAGAAGAAATTGCGCTGCGTGAACGTCATGGTGAAGTTCAAGTACAGGTTCCAGTTGAAATTGCAGCATTCTTATTGAATGAAAAGCGTCACACATTGGTTTACCTCGAACAAACCTCAGGTGTTCGTGTGACTGTGCTTCCGCACCCACACTTAGAAACCCCACATTACGAAATTTCGTATAACCCTGAAGGCTTTGCACCAACCAGCTATGAACGTACAGAAGCAACACGTTCAAGCGAAAAAGAGTTGGGTTACGAGTCATCAGAATGGCATTTAGATGGTGCAGATCATGTGCATCAACATGCCGCTCCTGTGCCTGTACAACAAGAAAAAGGCAACAAAAAACCTCGTAACAACGCGCCACAACAACAAGTTGCGCAACAAGCCCCTGCTCAGACTGCACCTTCAAGCAGCCCATGTGCATGGTTAGAAAACTTGTTTGTGCAAAAACAAGCTGCGACTGTCGATCAATCACGTTCTGCAAATAATGCTGCTGCGGCCATTGAGCAAATGGTAAATGGCGGTGCAGTGAGCCGTGGTCAGTTTGGTCAAGTTGGCACGCCTGCTGCGGCACCAGTTGCACCAAGCAACAATGTCTACATGAGCGCTGCACCTGTTCATGCAAAATCTGAACACCGTGAAGATAAGCATGTAGAGAAAGAAGAACGTGGCACACGCCACAACAAAAAGCGCCCTAATAAGCACAAAGAGTCACGTGAGCAAAATGCGCAACATGACAACCAAGTTCATGAAGAAATTGTGCAGGTCTCTCGTCAAGACCAACAGCGTCAAGATCGTTATGAACAACGTCCTGAACGCAATGAACCACAACGCCAAGACCGTCATGAACAACGTTCTGAGCGCAGTGAACACCAACGTCAAGACCGTCCAGAGCGCAGTGAACAGCAACGTCAGGAACCGCGTGAAAACAAGCGTTCATCACGTCGCCAACACGGTGAGCAACAGCAAAACACTGATGTTCAAAACGAACAGCAAAATGCAATGCCACGTCGTGACCGCCGTAACCAACCTCGTCCAGAACGCCCAAATCGCCACCGCGACCCAAGTGTACTGAATGAGCAAGTGACTGAAGCAGCGCCAGCTGTGGTTCAAGAACCTCAAGTTAAAGTTGAGTTAATTGAAGCACCGCGTCAAGAAATGATCACAACAGCCCATGTGGTCAATGTCGATCAAGCGCAAAGTGAAATCGTGGCATTAACTCCGACCATACACACTGCAACCGAAACCAAGCCTCAGCAAGCGGCTGTTGCGAAAGCCGAAGTTGAAGTAAAAGCTGAGAAAGTGGTACAGGAGAAAGCAGCTGAAGTTGTAGCAGCACCTACTGAACAACACGCAGAGCAAAAACCACGTGAAAGCGTAAAACGTGCCAGCAATGACCCACGTCAACGCCGTCGCCAACAACGCGCTGCACATACACAGCAAACTGAAATACCTAAACTCACACCTTCACAGGTGCCAACTTTAGGTCAGTACACCATCAGCAGCTTGATTCGCCATGTCTATGGTGAAGACTGTTCAGTGCTGATTGAGCAGTTTGGTTTAATTCCAACCTTCAACCGTGCCCTTCAGAAATTTACTGAAGAGTATGCAGCAACGTTGAGCAAAACTGTGACAACGCCTGCTGTTGAAGCAGAGAAAAAACCGGTCACCCGTGATGTTGAAATCACAAAAGCGCAGCCTGAAGCAGAGCCAGTTCCAGTATTGGACCTGACACCGCCTGCACCTGTATCTGAACAACGTGTTGCAAATGACCCGCGTGAGCGTCGTCGTCTAGCTAAACTTGCTGCTGAACAAGCTAAACAAGCACGCGAAACAGCGCCTGTTGCTGAATCGTCAGCGCCTGAAACAGCGATTGTTGCAGAAACGCCTACTGCTGAAGCTGCGCCTGCTGTAACTCCAGAGGAAAACGAGCCTGCTCTTGTAACAGAAAGCGAAGCGCCTGTTGCCGTTGAAAGCAGTGACGTGAAAAGCTTGGCTGATGTAGCTGCGGTTGAAGAAGTAGAAGCTGTTGTTGCTCCAGTTCAAGCCAAAGCGCCTAGAGCGTCAAAGCAAGCTGAAAAAGTAGAAGTAACTGAAACTGTAGCGGAAACAGCTGCGGATGAGTCAGACAAATCAGACTCGGACAAGCCAGTTCGCCCACGTCGTCCACGTGGTCGTCCACCGAAAAAAGCGAGCCCGACTGAGTCGTAATTCGCCCTAGAGTTGTAAATTTAAAAAACCTAGTCATGTCAGTGGCTAGGTTTTTTTGTTATTTTCGTCAGATTAGGTTGATTGCACTAGACCGAAACGATTAAAAGAACAAGTGTAGAAACTGAGCACTATTCAAACGCATTGGATTGCATAAAATAATTAGGATTCATATGAGCCAACACCCATCACATGACCTCATTGGTATTACCGACGTTGCAACAAAACTTCCTCAATTCATCAGTAAAGTTCCCAACTTACTCAGTGGATTAAAGCAAGCATATTTACGTACCCCAAACACCCCAGCAGGCCTCGGGATTGCTTTTGAAAAAGCAGTGAAGCGCAACCCTCACGGTATGGCCTTGCTTTTTGAAGATCAAAAATTTAGCTATCAAGCCCTCAACGAATGGGCAAACCAAATCGGGCATTATTTTTTATCCATCGGGGCAAAAAAGGGTGATGTCATCACAGTGATGATTGAAAACCGTCCTGAATTGGTTGCAACCGTGATTGCACTTGCCAAAATCGGCGTTACTGCGGCTTTAATCAATACCTCGCAAGTCGGTAAAGTGCTGGCGCATAGTATTAATCTGGTCAAACCTATCGCAGTAATCGTGGGTGAAGAATGCCGTGCCGCAGTTGATGAAATCCGTCATGATTTAAATCTCTCTGCGGATCGTTTCTATTGGTTTGCTGACCAAGAAACCCAAAAAGATGCAGGCCTTGCACCACAAGGTTTTAGTAATCTTGCTGAAAAAATTGATGCCTTTGCCAAATTCAATACACCAACCACACACAGTGTGCTGGGTAAAGATGGCTTGTTTTATATTTATACCTCAGGCACAACTGGTTTGCCTAAAGCCGTTATTTTCACGCATAGCCGCTGGACATTGGCTTATGGAACCTACGGGCACGTACTCAACCTCGGCAAAGACGATGTGATGTATGTCACCTTGCCGCTGTACCATGCAACAGGTATTGTGGTGTGTTGGTGTGGCGTGATTGCGGGTGCGGGCACCTTGGCTTTGCGCCGTAAATACTCCACTTCTGCATTTTGGAAAGATGTGCAAAAGTTCGATGCCTCGGCCATTGGCTATGTCGGTGAGTTATGTCGCTACCTCATGGATGCAGCACCTTCAGCGTTAGAAAAAGGGCACCGTGTCACCAAAATGATCGGCAATGGCATGCGTCCAAACATTTGGGACAAATTCAAACAGCGATTTGGTATTGAAGAAATTTTAGAGCTTTATGCATCGAGCGAAGGCAATGTCGGCTTTAGCAATGTATTTAACTTTGACAACACTGTCGGCTTTTCACCTACGCCTTATGCCATTATCCAGTTTGATAAAGAAAAAAATGCGCCTGTTTATGATACCAAGGGTGGCTGTATCAAGGTCAAAAAAGGCGAAGTTGGTTTATTGATTGGTAAAATTACCCGCCGCTCTCCATTTGATGGCTATACCGATCCTGAAAAAAATAAATCAGTGATTCTTAAAGATGTCTTCAAATCCGGCGATGCTTATTTCAACACAGGGGACCTAGTCCGCGACATTGGCTTTCGTCATGCCCAATTTGTCGACCGCTTAGGCGATACCTTCCGCTGGAAAGGCGAAAATGTGTCCACGACTGAAGTTGAAAATATGGTCAGTGAATATGACAAAATCACCGAAGCTGTAGTGTATGGTGTTGAAATTCCAAACACCAATGGCCGTGCGGGAATGGCTGCGATTACACTGGCAGACGGCGCTGAACTGAATGAGCAGGATTTAGCCCAAATGCTCGTGAGCTTTAAAAAATGTCTGCCTGCCTATGCTATACCCGTTTTCTTACGCGTACAAAAGCAAGTTGAAACTACAGGAACGTTTAAATACCAAAAGAACAAGCTCAAAGAACAAGCCTTTGACCCGAAAAAAACCGATGAACGCTTGCTGGTCCTGTTACCCAACAGCAGTGCCTATGCAGATTTAACGCAACAAGTCTTTGATAACATTCAAGCCTATCAATATCGCTTCTAAACTCGAATTGCTTGTTTTTTAGCTACCTAATCGCAAATTTGTTGTATTTATAATCAAACATCAACAAGTTTGCGATTTTTTACTTGCGCTCGATGCATATCTTGCTACAATACGCTCCATCAAATGATATGGGTCGTTAGCTCAGCTGGTAGAGCAGCGGACTTTTAATCCGTTGGTCCCGCGTTCGAATCGCGGACGACCCACCATTCCTTTGATACCCTTGATGGGTCGTTAGCTCAGCTGGTAGAGCAGCGGACTTTTAATCCGTTGGTCCCGCGTTCGAATCGCGGACGACCCACCATCTTTCTTGTAAAATCTAATTTTACAAACCTGCTCAGGTTCGAATGCTTTAAAAATTTCTTTTTTAAACTTTCAGCGAATACTCTTTCGCACACCTTGCTCAGGGTCGTTAGCTCAGCTGGTAGAGCAGCGGACTTTTAATCCGTTGGTCCCGCGTTCGAATCGCGGACGACCCACCATTTATTTAAATCCTCTTTAATTGCATTGATATGACATTTATTTAGCGACACGCTATTTAAGTCATAAAATTCGCACGCTGTTCATTTCTTCACTATTTTTATTCTTCAGTCTTATTCTGTTGCTTTACCCAATTCCATTTTAACTATGACTTAGGCTCACGCTTTAAGGTATACGCACGCTCTAATTTCGGAAAACCTCGTGCATACAATTTTTGGTTAGTGGCATCTAGATTATTACTTTTATCTAAATCCATTTGCAGCGTTTGCGAATCCACCACGCGATAATAAAAATTAATCCCCTCTTTACGATGGACGATCAGCTCGGTTCGCTCTTTATTCATGGTCCATGTATCACGGCGATAACTTAAGCTTGAAAGTCCAGGGCGCTGTTTTTCCGAAAAGACCTTACCTAAGCGCACAATACTACGATGCACCGTACCATCGGGTAAAAAATTGAGAATAAAATCAGCCTTTCCCGTTTCACAAGGGAAAAAATAACCATCACATTGAATTTGTGTGCGATAACGCCCAATGAACTGCTGTTCACGAATATCAAGCGTACGAGGTGCATACTCCGAATCATCTTGCATGGTTGCCCGTCCTGCCACCTCAGTCAGCCTCTTCCCCGACTCAGCCGTAACAGCAGCGTCCTCTACCGTGCTATTTTCATGTTGTTGTGACGCCTCCGACAGCCCACCATCACAGCCAGCTAACGATACACCGATTAGCGCCACCGCTCCTTGCAGTAATGCGCCAATCAAACCCTGATGCTTTCGTTTCAACTTCATTCCACACTCACTTCCTGCACGTGATTAATCTCCATAACCATCACGAATATTCCATCCTGACCTTTTGTGTTTTTTCAGATTCAAATGACTTGCTGACTTTAAGCCGCTGGCTAAACGCCAAATAGAGCACATTTTAATCCTGATCAAAACCCCAGCTTTTATCTCTTTACATAACTTTACTTTTTAATTAGCTCCGTCACCTTTAAAAACTTAATTCCATCTCCATTTTTAAATTATGAGTGCAAAAAGCCACTTATTAGATTTTAATTTTTAAGGAGACCTAGATGGCCAATGTTGGTTTATATCGCTCAAACCGCTCAAACATGATTGCTGGTGTGATGGGCGGTATTGCTGAACGTTTTGGTTGGAACGCAAATTTACTTCGTATTGTTTTCATCACCATTTCACTGTTAAGTGCAGCATTCCCCGGAATTTTGGTTTACCTGATTCTTTGGTTGGTGATGCCAAAACAAAAAGACCAAATCGAGCATTCTCCACAGGCCCGATCTGGTTATAGCAATACAATGCGTACCGTTAATCCAGATCATCGCAACCCATAAGCGCACATCTTTCGTCTCAAAAAGTTTCTTTTTATGCTACGACAACTTCCCCCAAAGTGTCGTAGCTTTTTTTTGCCTACGACACTCACATGACTTAACGATGTTGTAACAGACGATACAAGGCTGCAATCATATCGGCACGGCTAATGATACCGACCAAAGCCTTGTTTTCAACCACAGGAATATAGTTAAAAGAACGTTCAACAAAGTATGGGATCAGATCTTGCAGTTCTTGATCTGGCTGTACCGTGACTACCTGACGCTTCATAATATGTTTGACTTGATCTTGCCAAGAAGTACGTAAATCCGTTGCCTTTTGGAACCACTCGACCACTTCATATAAAGCCAAGGTACCGCATACTTGTTCAGCTCGATTTAACACAGGTAAACTCATCAGATTGACCTGTTTAAATTTTTCCACAGCGACTTGAATGTCTTCATCTTCATATAAACACAGGACATCTTTACTCATAATGTCCCGACAGCGTAGGTCTATATGAAAGCGAGTATCGGCCTGTGCTTGAGCTTTTAAAATCAGTTTTTGTAAATCATATTCACTGATGTCGAGCAACTGTGTTTCTTGGGCTAAAACTTGATGAATATCTTCAGGTTGAATCGTGACCTTCTGGGTTGGGGTCGGGTCGGTGCTACGCGTATTGACTTGTGCCACAGTTGGGTATTGTTTCCCGAGCAATCGGTTGAACGCAATCGCAATCACGAGAAGCAAGATCGAGTTAAGTAGAACAGGATAAAACACAAATTGATACCCTAACTCGTGTACCGTCTCACCTCCCAGCACCGCTGTAATCGCCACAGCACCACTCGGTGGATGCAAAGAATCTGTCGTCATCATCAAAATAATCGACAAAGCCACAGCAACACTAAATGCTTCTGTTAAGTTGGAAATATAGAGTGCGCAGGTCACCCCAATGACGGCTGCAATCGTATTCCCAATCACAATATTCCATGGCTGAGCCAAAGGACTGGCTGGTACAGCAAAAAGCAATACCGAGGACGCACCCATCGGGGCGATATACCATGCATTGATCCCACCCAAAAGCCACCAACTTATGAGTGAAGACAGTGCTAATCCCAACAATGCACCTAAACCACAGAGCATTCTTTCCTTTAGCGGTAACACTTTAAAATTCGGTTTTAAGGTATTTAACCATTCAAGTTGCATATGAAACACAGCCACCCTTCTACTTTTTCGCACTTAACCGGTGCAAAATTATACGTGGTCTCACCAATAAGATGCATCTATTTTACATCTTATTTTTATGAGTAATTCTACTGAATTCTTTAGTGAACGTATTGCTGTAACTGTACAACCCGTTCAGCATACTGCTGCATAGGACAAAAAGCATACATAGGCGATCCAACATACTGGCCTGCATTATCACACTCTTGTTCAACATAGGCTTTCCACAAGCGTTGTGATTTCAAAATGGCTTGATAACGTTCAGGCTGCTGCCATTCGGCACTTTGCACCCGTATTTGATCGAGTAATGCCACAATTTGCTTTTCGTAGCCCTGTTTGGCTTGATCCGCACAAATTTGTACCACGCTATTGTTAATCCCTGCCAGTTGCTGCTCTTGAATGGTTTGCTCGACACATTGATTATAAACATCCAGCTCGGCCTCTTGCTGCTGTGCGTGAACCGCTCCACTGAACGTAGCCAGCAGAACAAGGATCTGAAGATAAAATTTTGGCATGGGGGTGCTCTTGGTTTTATTGTGCAGAAATTTAATATAGCAAACTCGGGCAATTTGGCTCAAACCAGAGAAAAGACGGTCTATGTAATACACGCAGCTCAATCTTTTTCAACATACAAAAATCGTGCTATCTGACTTCTCTCACGCAACCACCACAGTTAAATTTTTAAATGAATGAATCCTGCTGAACCCTTTGCCACTCCTCTGCAAAATCCTTATACTTAGAGCCAATTTTTTCTTATATTTATAATGGATGCTGCATGAGTCGCGCCATATCGCATATTGATACATTCCAAGGCTTAATTCTTGCCTTACAAAACTACTGGGCTGAACAAGGTTGTGTCATTTTACAACCTTACGATATGGAAATGGGTGCAGGAACATTCCACACTGCAACATTCTTACGCGCACTTGGGCCTGAAACTTGGAACGCAGCATACGTTCAACCCTCACGCCGTCCTAAAGATGGTCGTTATGGTGAAAACCCAAACCGTTTACAGCACTACTACCAGTTCCAAGTGGTACTGAAACCAAACCCAGATAATATCCAACAACTTTACCTAGACTCGTTAAAAGCCATTGGTATTGATACCCTTACTCACGATATTCGTTTCGTAGAAGACAACTGGGAATCTCCAACTCTCGGCGCTTGGGGCTTAGGTTGGGAAGTTTGGCTCAACGGTATGGAAGTGACTCAGTTTACTTACTTCCAGCAAGTCGGTGGTGTTGAATGCTACCCAGTGACGGGTGAAATCACTTACGGTCTTGAACGTTTGGCAATGTACCTACAAGGTGTCGATTCAGTTTACGATCTTGTTTGGACGAAAGGTCAGTTTGGTACAGTCACTTATGGTGATGTATTCCATCAAAATGAAGTTGAGCAATCAACCTATAACTTCGAATACGCACCAGTCGACAAAATGTTTGAATTATTTGACTTCTATGAAGCCGAAGCATCTCGTTTAATTGAAGCAGAATTACCACTTCCTGCCTATGAACAAGTGATTAAAGCATCACACAGCTTTAACTTGCTCGATGCACGTGGTGCAATTTCTGTGACTGAGCGTCAACGCTATATTTTACGTGTACGTACTTTGGCGCGTTCAATTGCGCAAAGTTATGTGGCGGCTCGTGCCAAACTTGGTTTCCCAATGGCAGAACCACATTTACGTGATGAAGTTTTAGCGCAACTGAAAGCTCAGGTTGAAGCAGAAGCAGCTCAAGCAGAAAAATCAGCGGAGAACAAATAATGTCTAAACATACAGTTTTATTTGAACTTGGCTGTGAAGAACTTCCTCCAAAAAGCTTAAAAACTTTACGTGATGCCTTGCAAGCTGAAACAGAAAAAGGTTTAAAAGATGCAGGCTTGGCTTTTGATTCTATCGAAGCCTATGCAGCGCCTCGTCGTTTGGCATTGAAAATTATCAATGTCGATGCTGCGCAAGCAGATACTCAAAAACGTTTTGACGGCCCTGCTGTACAAGCTGCTTATGATGCAGAAGGCAAGCCAACCAAAGCGCTTGAAGGCTTTATGCGTGGTCAAGGCATTACTGCGGATCAAGTTTCAACGTTCCAAGCAGGTAAAGTTGAAAAAGTTTGCTACCTAAAAGATGTGCAAGGTCAAAGCCTTGATGTTTTACTACCACAAATTTTACAAACCGCTTTGGATAACCTTCCAATCGCAAAACGTATGCGTTCTGCGGCAAGCCGTACTGAATTCGTGCGTCCTGTAAAATGGGTTGTGTTGCTTAAAGACAATGATGTTGTTGATGCAACCATTCAGGATCATAAAGCAGGTAATGTGACTTATGGTCATCGTTTCCATGCACCTGAAGCGATTACTTTAGCCAATGCAGATGCTTATTTAGATGCGCTTCGCGCTGCAAAAGTTGTAGCGAATTTTGAAGAACGCCAAGCGATCATTGATCAACAAGTGAAAGCTTTGGCTGATGAAGTGAATGCAATTGCGATCGTTCCAAGCGACCTTCGTGATGAAGTAACCGCATTGGTTGAATGGCCTGTTGCGCTTCGTGCGAGCTTTGAAGAACGCTTCCTTGCTGTGCCTCAAGAAGCATTGATCACCACCATGCAAGACAACCAAAAGTATTTCTGTTTGGTAAATGCTGACAATAAACTTCAACCTTACTTCATTACTGTTTCAAATATTGAGTCTAAAGATCCGACTCAAATCATTGAAGGGAATGAGAAAGTTGTACGCCCTCGTTTGTCTGATGCAGAATTCTTCTTCTTACAAGATCAAAAACAACCACTTGCATCTCGTAAAGAAAAATTAGCCAATATGGTTTTCCAAGCACAGTTAGGTACGCTTTGGAATAAATCTGAACGTATTGCTAAATTGGCTGTGGCTTTATCTGCAATCACAGGTGCAAATCCTGCGGATGCTGAAAAAGCGGCACTTCTTGCAAAATGTGATTTAACGTCTGAATTGGTCGGTGAATTCCCTGAACTTCAAGGGATTGCAGGCACTTACTATGCACGTATTGAAGGCGAGAATGATGAAGTTGCTGAAGCTTTAGGTGAGCAATATTTACCTAAATTTGCAGGCGATGTTTTACCGCAAACTAAAACTGGCACTACGATTGCCCTTGCTGACCGTTTAGATACGCTGACTGGTATTTTCGGTATTGGTCAAGCGCCGACAGGTTCGAAAGATCCGTTTGCTTTACGTCGTTCTGCGATTGGTATTTTGCGTTTAGTGACTGAAAACAATCTTGATGTTTCAATTGAAGAACTCATCAAGCTTGCTTTGGCTGCTTATGGCGATGTATTGAAAGACCATGACAAGACTTTGGCAGATGCTGTTGCGTTCCTTGAAGGCCGTTACCGTGCGAAATATGAAGACCAAGGCGTTGCAGTTGATGTGATTCAAGCGGTTCAAGCACTTTCTCCAAAATCACCACTTGATTTTGATAAGCGCGTGACTGCGGTAAATCATTTCCGTAGTTTGCCTGAAGCTGCTGCTTTGGCTGCTGCGAATAAGCGTGTTGCGAATATCTTGGCGAAAGAAGCTGCACCTACGGGTGAAATTGTCGAATCTAAGTTAGTTGAAGATGCTGAAAAAGCACTTTATGCAGAGATTCAAGCTATCCTGCCTGTGGTTCAACCGCTTTTGGCTGCAAAAGACTACACCGCTGCACTTTCTAAGTTAGCTGCGCTGCGTGCGCCAATTGATGCCTTCTTCGATGGTGTCATGGTGATGGCAGATGATGCTGAATTAAAAGCAAACCGTTTACGTTTATTGGCGCAGTTACGTGGCTTGTTTACCAGTGTTGCGGATATTTCAGTGTTGCAGCACTAAGCCTTAATTGGTTATGAATTAAAAAACCTGCTAGAAATAGCGGGTTTTTTTAATACTAAGAATAAATCAGCAGTAATCATAATAAACCTCACCAATTAAAAACTTTTAAGCAAAAGATGCTGATCTCGTAGTGTCTTGGAAGCTAACTGCTTACATTTATTAGTTCAATTGCGGGATTTGTTTTACTGGTGTTTCCGATATTTCAATGTTGCAGCACTAATCTGAATTGTTGAAATAAAAGATTTGCTTTAAGGCCTACTTTTTAATGAGCTTACTTTAAAAATAATTAATAAGAACCATTAACAATAAGTTGCAATGAAACCTCCTTCCTTCTACTATTCAATACTATAACTATTTAAAAAATAGCTAGTTATAAACTTTATACTTTAAAATCCAGCATAGTTAATTTATATGAAATACCACATCTTATTTTCTTTACTCGCAACTACATTCGTAATCACAGGGTGTACCACTACAAAATCAATCAAATATCCAGTCCATGGACAGAACACAACCATTTCCGTATCTTCAGAACAAATATCTGCCATGACAGAGTCAGGCGCTGGAGATTATTTTATTAGTGATAGCCAAATCACCGTTGGAGATGCAAGTAAGGCTACGTCTAATCCTGCGGCAAGTGCATTTGGTTTAATTGGTATGGGTATTGCGACAGCAATAGAGAAAAATACAAATGCTTCTGCTATTTCTAAAAGTAGCTTAAAACAAGCAATTAAATTTGATGATTTAACAAATGCTAAAATCAATCAAGCTCAAGCGGAACATACTGTTGATCCTTCTCTCAAAATTCTTGCGATCAACCAAGTCTCAGAAATTAAAGTTGTTCCATATGCACGTATCTCATTTAAAGAAACACCTCTAGTTTCTGTTAATTTTGGTTTGAAAACGGAATTTAAGAATTCCGCAAGCAACCAATCATCGGCAAAACGTTTTTATAGTTATATGAGTAAAACCAGTGTTCCTTTAAGTGAATGGGATAGCAGCAACAATGCACTCTTTAATCAAAAAGCAGATCAGGCTTTCAATGCTTTAGCTAAAGCATTTATTTTAGATGCTCAACATCAATTAAACTTAAGTGTTTTCAGTGAATCGAAACAAAAAACTTGCCAAAATAACAAAGATGGACTGAACTTAAGCTTTGTCGAGGCGCCAGAGGATATCTGTATTGGTGTATTAAAAGATAAGAAAGGCAAAACCTTTGAAGGTCTACTTTTTGTAGTTGAACAATAAGCCTAAAAAGGTTCTTCAAGCATAAGAAGATACTATATTCAGTGTCTTCTTATGCCGAATGCTTATAAGCGCTTTTAATTATGTAATTCATTCATCATTTAATCTATTTCAGAAAACACAAAGAAAAATAGAAGTAACTTTTTCTAATTCTTTAATATCAAAATCGCTCATATTTTAGTAAACAGTAAAATAGTGATGTCATTAAAATTTATAGCCAACCCTATCTCATTTCCCTATACTCAACCTAACAACTCGCAACAAGAACGAACCTTATGAAATTAAAAACTGTACTTTTCGCTACTTTTGCTGCCCTTTCTATTACAGCATGTACATCTCAACCAACGATTCCACAGTTGACAGCGGGGGTATTACAAGAAGTCCAAGATATTGAAGTTTATCCAGACACAACCAATAACAAAGCAAAACTGACCAAATTTGAAGACAAATGCGTCATCGAATTTACTGGCAACCTCAAAGCAGGCAAAGTCGTAGAACAGTGGGCGTTCCGTGACTACACCCTCATCACAGGTGGCTCAGCAACCTTTGCACTCGATGGCACCAGCACAGCAACCAAATTTGAATTACACGATGCAGAAGTACAGAAAAACTTCCTCGCACTACGTAATCACTTTGCAAAAGAAGCCTTAGCTCAATGTAACTAAGCAAATCGTCATCACTGGTGCAATATCAGTGATGACTTTCTCTCAAATGCCTTTCGCTTCGTGTCCTTTACTCTGATACCACTCTCCATATTCTTTACATTTAAAACAACGACCACGCATAAACTTACATAATTCTAATGAATTAACTGAACGACACAATTTTCAGCCCATTGTTCATGCGCTGTTGCCGCATTGTGCGACTTTCATATCAAACGCTATTTTTGAGCTCATTTCTGTCTATGATGACTGCTGTTCTGAACTCCTCATCGGGTTCTGTCATAAGAGGTAGAAAATCAAAGATGAAAGTTTTAACAAAGACACTCACCGCTTCGGCTTTAACCACTGCACTTTTAGCTTCCACTTCCCTATTTGCAAATACCACAGCCAATACATCGGCCAATGTTCAAGTTCAAACCTCGCAGCCAAGCGTATTGCAAAACTTAAAACATGATGTCAAACATGCCGCGCATGCGACAGGTGAAACGGTTGAGCATGGTGTCGACAAAACCAAAGCATTCAGCAAAGAAAAATGGCAAGACACCAAAGAATTTTCAGCTGAAAAATCTGCTGTCGTAAAAGATAAGGCTGGTGACGTTAAACACTCTGTTGAGCATAACACCAAAAAAAGTGGTCACTATATAGCGGATAAAGCGAAACAAGGCCAACAAGCGACCAAACAAAAATGGCAGGAAACTAAGCAGGCTGTCAGTGGTCAACCTAAACGTGCTGACGTAAATGGGCAAGCCCAAGTGGAACTAGATACACCTGTTGCTAAAGCCAAAGTCGGTTCATCGACCGATGCTGCTGTTGGCGCGAAGTAGAAAGTTAAACTCCTCCAGAGTTGAGAGAGCCCACATGCTGGGCTCTTTTTTTTAGCTATATACGTTTGCAAACTAAGCTTGTTTACAACCAAGCACATGAAATTCACACAAAGAGGCTTTATGCTAAAACGCTGATTTATGCACGATAGCCCAAGAGGTACACTGCTCTATGAACATGATGAAAACAACACTCTTCTGCGCTCTTTTAATGACAACAGCAGGTGTATGGGCACAAACAGAAACCACCACTCAGCAAGCACAAAAGCCAATTACACCTTATGGTAAAAACCCCAATATCTTTCATGTCTGGGCTTATAAAACTCAAGAAGGTGTGATTAACACGGCGGAAAAAGTCGGGACAGCAACAGAAAAAGGCATCCAAAAAATTCGCCCTTCTGCACACCAAGCCTTAGACAGTGCAAAAACCATCACCAACAACACCGCAGAACAAGCCAAAGAAACAGGACAGCAAGTTACCCAAAATGTGAATAAAAAGCTGCATGAAACCAAGCAAGTGATTACTGGTCAAACGGATCAACCCGCCCCCATTTACCAAGGTAGTTTAAGTCAACCGTCATCAGCACCCGTAGATGCTCCTGCGGTTCAAACACCGTCAGCCTCATCTCCACAGCCTGTCACCCCCCAAACAGTGAATGAACCCACGATTACCCAAGCACCATCTTCCTTTACACCAGCCCAAGCAGAAGAAGAAATTAAAGTGACTAAGCTTTAATAGCAAAAGCCCGTCATCTGACGGGCTTTTTCGTTGTCATTATTTGCTTTAATTCACCCGACGGATTGGCTGCCCTGCTTGAAAAGCTTGAGCATTTTCCACTAACTGCTGCACCATGCGTTGACGTGCATCGACACTGCCCCACGCACTGTGTGGTGTAATGATTAAATTCGGCAGACCAACCTCCAATAAAACATTGCCCTCTTTAGGTGGCTCAACGGTTAGTACATCAGTTGCTGCGCCTGCAATTTCACCCTGTTTTAATGCGTCTGCCAAGGCAGCTTCATTCACAATTCCACCCCGTGCACAATTAATTAAAAAGGCACTTTTTTTCATTTTTGCGAAAGCTTGAGCATCGATCAGGTCACGTGTGTCATCGGTTAATGGACAATGCAGACTGACAAAATCCGATTGCGCCAGCAAGTCATCAAAGCCCACTCGTGTTGAGTCAGCATGTGGACGGTTTGGCAAATTGCCCACTAAAACCCGCATGCCAAATGCTTCAGCGAGTTTAGCCACTGCCTGCCCCAATTCGCCATAACCTAAAATGCCCAATGTCTTGCCGGAAAGTTCGATAATTGGGTAGTCTAATAGACAAAACTGAGAAGCTCTATTCCATTCGCCCTGCTGCACCGCACGGTCATATTGCAAGCATGAGGTTGCAAGGTTAAGCATCAACATCAAAGTGTGCTGTGCCACCGCTGCCGTGCCATAACCCTGACAATTACACACCACAACACCTTGCGCTTTGGCTTGCTGCAAATCGATGTTATTGGTGCCAGTGGCAGAGATTAAAATCAACTTTAACTGAGAGCATTGTTTTAGGGTATCGGCATCCACCATTACTTTGTTGCTAATAATCACATCTGCATCTTGTACACGGGCGACAAGTGTCTCAGCATCGGTACTTGGGTAAAGGATCAGTTCATCAAAAACAGCATGCAGTGCTTGAAAGTCCAAATCATTTTTATCTAAGGATGCATAATCTAAAAATACGGCTTTCATTGCTCACGTCCAATTGTTCTGCATAATGATAGAGCGCTTATTTAAACTAACTCAGCCCCTTTTTTCAATGTAAACACTGTCTTGACCACCTAAAAATATCCGCCACATACAGAAAAAAAGCCTGCTATTTAACGGGCTTATTACGATGAATACGAATAGAAATACTGATTTGTTTAATCACATAAAACGTCAGGATCAGTAAGAGAATCAGGCCACCACCGAATGTCAGATAAGCTGGGTCTAAACTTTGTGCCTGTACGCTTTGTGATGTTGAAATAAACAGTAATGTTATAAATACAGCCGACCAATGTCTTTGCATTGCTTCCACCCTATTTGATCTTTATCCGTATTGTTTAAAAGATAAACAATACTTTCATATTAAAGCAAATAGGACGGAAAACAAGCGCTTGGCCTTAGACCAAAGCCCTATATGAATAAATCACATAAACACATCTGACTCAGCATCGCTTGACACCAAAAACTGCGCTGTTTCTGGAATATCTTCGACCAAATCAAAGCCACCATATTCATCACAGCTAAAGTTAAACTGCTTATAACTAATCAGATAATAATCACTGTATTTTTTCATTAACAATGGATGCATTCCAGCGCCCAATTCGGCTTGTTCATGCACCAACTTCATGATCTGTCTGTCATTCATGACGATGGTATAGCGCATATCGTTATAGTAAATGTGTACTAGTCCATTACCCTTGGCAAAAATCGGCAGCAGAAACTTATGATTCAGCGCAATGGCATCTGGTGCATAGCTTTCAATCTTTTGACTGATCATATTGAACACCAAACCATGTCCAAAACTATCCATCAACTGACAGCTATTTTCTTGCGGCAAGTTGACCTGAATACCCAGTTTCAGCAGATCGGTCTGGCTCACTTGTCGATTGCTGAGTAACTCGCGGATAATGCTTTGTTTTAGCTTGGCATCAAAAAATTGACCATCTAACTCAAGCTCATTATTTTTCAGAATTCGTCCTAAAGAAAAGCGATGACGCGGCAACAAGTTTTCGATCACTTTACGATAGTAAAACTTACTGTTCTTTTTCACTTCACGAATTTTTTTATAAAAATACGGCGCATCAAACTCATGACGTAAGAAATCGTGCAACAAATCTGAACTGGCCAAAACCGCAATCGCATCATGCCCTGTAAAAGGCAAGTTCAACGTTCTCAGATTCGGCACGACCGTTTGTAATTTTTCATAATGCGCACGGTCTTCAGGGCAGTAAGGGTCATAAATAACAATGTATTCACACTCTGCCGAGACATCCTTCGGCTGAACCTGCATATCATGGTTCAGCTCAGGCTGATAGAACATGTTATAGCGGTTATCCGCCACCTGTTCAGGGTCGATCGAATACTGCGGCACCAAAGCCACTACGCGCTTAAAACCAAGCAGTTTAGAATATTTAATCGCAGCATAGCCGCCCATTGACCCTGCATAGGCAATGCGGGTTTGAAAGGGGGCAATCCAAGCGCGAATTGCCTCTAACATCGCCAACATCGAAGACTCTGGAAACCATGACTTTTGTTTTGGCATAATGCCAACCACATTGAAGCCAAACTTCGCTAGCGACTTTTCTGCATTGATCGACGTTCCCTTGGCGCGAGTAATCAGATCGCCAAAAGAGAAAATAAGTTCGTCCGATGAACCCTGTAAAAAAATGACACGAATCTGTTCGTCTTCAAAAATAATTTGTTTCGCCATGTCCATGCTGAGAGATTTCATTCCTATAAAGTGAGGTCATGTTCGTTCCATACAGCATAAGCGATTTCATCGAACCAAATGTGTTATTTTATAGATGCAGAGCAGATAAAAAAGCGCAAAATATGACACAATTACTCCATCCTGCAGCACAACACGGGTTTAGCGCAGCTGCTGAACTTTATCAACAAGTGCGTCCAAGTTATCCACAAGAGATCCATGCTTGGCTCACCGAGCAACTGCATTTAAACGTAAATTCACGTGTGATTGATCTTGCCTCGGGTACAGGAAAGTTTCTGCCTTATCTGATTCCACATAGTGGACAGCTCACTGCCATCGAACCTGTTACCGAAATGTTAGCTCAACTCAAACTAGCCTATCCACAGGTCGAAACATTACAAGCCTTTAGTGACCATCTTCCCCTACCATCGCAAAGTATCGATGCAGTTTTATCTGCGCAGGCCTTCCACTGGTTTGCCAATCTGGACAGTTTAAAGGAAATTCACCGTGTCCTAAAACCGCAAGGGCATTTGGGCTTGGTCTGGAACCAACGCGATACTCAAGTCGACTGGGTCAATGCTCTGGCAGAACGGCTCTCTCCATTAGAAGGAGGGACTCCACGTTATCATAGTGGATTGTGGCAAAAAGTCTTTGAACATCAACACTTATTTCAACTCAAAAGCCTGCATCAGTTTGCACAGCAGCAAACAGGTACAGTAGAACAAGTCGTCTCAAAACGTCTCCTTTCGACCAGCTTTATTGCCGCAATGCCTAAGGCGCAACAGCAGGATTTAAAACATCAGTTTGAGCAAATTGTGCTGCAGTACACAGGTAAACAGCCACAGGACGAAATCAGTTTTCCTTACATCACCTATGCCTATCACTTTCAAAAAATAGCAGAATAATAGGACACCGATATGAACCCACATACTCTTTCATTGAAACAGGTTCTACTGCCGCTTCTTTTAGGTGGCAGCTTAATCCTCACAGGCTGTAACAAAGCCAATCAATCTGCTGAGCAAGACACGCTTTCAAGCGATGATAAAATTCTGCAAGAACTCAGCTCAGAACCTGTCAAAAGTTTTGCAAAAACAGCCAATGATCCGCACGATATTGCGCTCTTGGTCGACTATGACCAGCGCTTTAGTAGCATGAGTGATGAAATGGAAGATGAACTCATGAAAATGCGTGAGGCAGGCACGCTCACGGATGAATTTGCAAAAACACGCAAACAAGACAACATTCAGTCTGCACTGAATATGCTGAAGGCACTGGATTTAAAAACAGAACAAGGGCGCTACATTCAAACTTTGATGTACCAATATTGGGATAACCAAGCCAAAATCATCCAAGATAAAGCCGCAGCACCACATGACAACGTGAAAGGCCTCGGTGAGCTCATTCATGCTCAAGAGCAGCTTGAACACTGGCAGTCGCAGTATCCTAAAGCTCAAGATACGATGTCGACAGGCTACTAACTCAATCGCAGACAAAGAAAAGGGATCCGATGATCCCTTTTACTTATATCTATTCTAATTATGGGCGTTCAGCATATTGTGGTAATGCATCACAAATGTTGTCCCACTCGGCTTGAGATGCCACAAAAATATGCTGCGTCGGCTTTTGCTGTAACGGGGTATCTAAAGTTCCAATACGCAAACGGTAAAAGTCAGGTGTTTCAGCTTTAATACTGACAAGAGGTGAACCACAGTTGCCACAGAAACAGCGCTCTGTGCCTGCACTCGATGCATATTTTTTTACAACGTCCTGACCAGAGGTCAGTTTAAAATCCGCCTTAGCAATCGGTGCATTGGTTGCATATGCCGTTCCATTGGCCTTGCGACATTTTTGACAATGGCATTGAATAATATCGCCAATCGGCCCATCAATTTGATAAGTCACTGCACCGCATAGGCAGCTGCCCACATACTGCTGAAGATCCGACATCATGATGCTCCTTGAATTTTTTATTCAAATTAGCACAGCTGATTTTCAGTTGCATCGCTTATGGCGAATTTTTTGCCACATTCAAATACTGCATCACGCCCTCACCTGCGGCACGTCCGGTTGCAAAACATGCAGTGAGTAAATAGCCCCCTGTGGGTGCATCCCAGTCCAACATTTCCCCACATAAAAAAACGGCAGGATTGGATTTTAATTGTAGCTGCGAGCTTAGGCCTTCACGGCGCACACCGCCAGCACAACTAATGGCTTCTTCAATCGGACGAAAACCAGTTAAAGGAACCTGTAATTGCTTCACCTGCTGAGCCAATTGTTCAGGGTGATTCCAGTGATCTTTTGCAACCAACTCTCGCACTAAACTTGCCTTGGCTGCATCTAAACCTGCTTTACGCCAAATATTACTTAAAGACTGTTTTTTTGTGGGTTTCAAACGCACAGCCAATTCTTGAACCGTGACATCAGGCAGTAAATCAAGCGTTAACGCTAAAGGTTGGAGTTGTTTTTGCTGCGCACGCAGCGCTCGACCTTGCTTATAGACCAAACCACTTTCTAGGCCATAATGGGTGATGACGATATCGCCCATACTTTTTTCCGCATCGCCCACCCATGCTGTGATACGTTTCAGTGGCTGCCCAAAGACGGGTTGCATATAGGTAGACCATTGATGTTCTACCCCAGCATTGCTGGCTTGAAAAGGCTCAATTTCATCGGCCTCCAACCAGTTTTGCCATGCGCCATCACTACCGAGCTGAGACCATGACACTGCTCCGCAAGCCAAGACGATCGCATCATAGTTCTGGCTGTGCACTTGATCGCTAAGCAAAGACTTGATTTCAAGTGTATGTTCTTTGAGGCTGAGGCATTGATGACGATAGTAAAACTTGACGCCTGACTCAACCAAGCGTTTCAACCATGCACGCAATAAAGGCGCGGCTTTCATTTCAATCGGGAAAATACGACCAGACGTTCCGACATAGGACACAATGCCTAAACTTTTCATCCATGCCTGAATCCAGTTGGCATCCCACTTACGAATCCAAGGTGCCAACCATTCTGCTTGATCATAACGACCTATAAACTGCTCCACAGGTTCAGCATGAGAGATATTTAGTCCTGTTTTACCCGCCATCAGGAACTTACGTGCAGCAGATGGTTTTTGTTCATACACATCGACCTGAACATCATATTGGCTCAACACTTCTGCTGCCATCAAACCGGCTGGGCCCGCCCCAATAATTGCAATACGCTTTGGCATGATTTATTCAGCTTGATCCGAAGCTTGCGCCTGCGGGTTCTGACCTTGCAAAGCCTGAAACGCGTCAAAACGCGTGCGATAACCTTCAGGTTTGGTGATGATTAACTGTTGGCAGAGCTCGCCTCGTTCTAAATATTTAATTTCAAAATGCGTGCGCGCTGAGCTATCTACAATGCGCTCTTTCACAAACGGTAACTTCCACACCTCAATCAACTGTTGCTGTGCTTCTTCAATATATTCTGGAATATTGCTGGCTAAAGTAATTTGTCCGCCCACTTGTAAACGTGAAATCAGAAACTCAAAAAATGGCATATTCAACCAGCGCTGTGCAGGATTATGCGGTTCAGGGTTGGGATAAAGAATAAAAAACTGTTCAACCTGCTGCGGCTGCAAGGCATGTACCACCCACGGCAAGGCATCGGCATGTACCAGCTGTAAATTCTGCTGACCTTCTAAGCCATGTTGTTTCTGCATCGCCACAAACTTTTCACGGGTACGTTCAACCGCAATCAGCTTTTTCTCAGGATGATTGGCCGTAAACAATAAAGCATGTTTACCCTTGCCCGCCCCAATTTCCACACACAGTGGATCAGGACTGATCATTTGAAAATCACGAGGCGCATGCATACGCTGGGCTTGAAATTGACGAATCGGCATAATCAGATCAAACTAAGAAAAAACCGCATCAGTCTAACAACTGCCAACGTTTTTGCCTATTTCAATCCGAAAATTTTATCTGGAGTCGATCATGCCACACACTTTCCCTTGTCCCCGTTGTGGAGAAATGAGTCAATGGGAAGACAACGCCTTTCGTCCTTTTTGTTCTGAACGCTGCAAACTGATCGACTTAGGTGCATGGGCCAATGATGAATATCGCCTCCCAACGCAAGATGCACCGCAAGCAGAAAACTCAGAAGAATAAAATGTTTAATTTCATGATATTTTTCATATTTTAAGAGAAATTGTTCATTATTTAATATCTTAATATTCGCTTAAAAGGATCATTCGTCGACTATACTCCCCCAAAAATTGGTACATGCTCACAGCATGATCAAGTCACAAAAATAACATCCTAAAGGGGGATAAGATGAACATCCTGAGTAAGACTATTGTTTTAATTGGCGTTTTACTTGCGATCTGTCTATTCAGTTTTGGCATCTATATGCAAGATCTGTTGATCCTCTCGGTTGGACTATTAGTGGCCTTATTCTCCATCGTGTTGGCTCTCGAAACCCAACACATTTTGAATAATCCATTTCGCAAATAAAAAAGTCAGCAGCTGCT
Organism: Acinetobacter sp. BWR-L5; assembly: GCF_039655985.1. Taxonomy (NCBI): domain Bacteria; kingdom Pseudomonadati; phylum Pseudomonadota; class Gammaproteobacteria; order Moraxellales; family Moraxellaceae; genus Acinetobacter; species Acinetobacter sp. BWR-L5. The sequence continues at coordinate 218,130 of NZ_JAGFEV010000004.1, forward strand.
GACTTTTTTATTTTTTAATGAGACCTCAAAGCATTTAGCCTGCTTTTCCTGCCACAAAAGGGTTATGTTGTTTTTCAAAACCAATGGTACTGATTGGACCATGTCCTGAAATGAACTGCGTCTCATCGGGTAAGCTAAAGCATTCACGCTGAATAGAGTCAATCAGCTGCTGATGATTGCCACGCGGGAAGTCGGTACGACCAATGGAGCCTTTAAACAACACGTCGCCGGTCCAAAGCAGACCATAGTTTTTGTTATAAAACATCACATGACCCGGGGTATGTCCAGGGGCAAAACGTACTTCAAACGCTTCATTGCCCAGTTTAAGGACTTCACCGCCTTCAAGCCATGTCGTGACATCCACTTTTTCAGGAATAGGAAAACCATAACGCTGCGAGACTTCTTGGATCATATCCAACCAAAAGGCATCTTCTTTATGCGGGCCAATCACAGGGACATCCCACAGTTTTTTTAATGCTCCCACGGCTCCAGCATGATCTAAATGCCCGTGCGTCAACCACAGTGCTTTTACTGTCAAACCCAACGCTTCAATTTCTGCTTTAAGTTTCTCAGGCTCTCCACCTGCATCAATTAAAATTGCTTCTTTACTGTCACTGTCCCAAACAATGGAACAGTTCTGCTGAAATGCCGTTACAGGCACAATTTTAACTTGCAACATAGAGTGTCAACCTCAATTCGTTTTGCTGGCTAATGTCTGCTTTAAGGCATCAAGATTAGCCTGAACCAGTGTATTGAGCAATTGCAAATGATCTCCACGGCTGTTCAAGGCTGGAATATATTGATACCGCTCTCCACCTTGAGACAAAAACAATTCAGCATTCTGGATCGCCAGTTCCTCTAAAGTTTCTAAGCAATCCGCTGAAAACGCCGGACTCATAATTTGTACCGATTTCACCCCCTGCGCCGCCCATTCGGCCAGTAATACATCGGTATACGGTTTCACCCACTCTTGTTTGCCAAAACGGGACTGGAAACTGATTGCCCATTCATTCTCTGCCAGTCCTAATTCGGCTGCCACCAACTGTCCTGTGATACGGCAACGGTCGGCATAGGGATCACCTTTATCGGCATAAGGCTGTGGAATACCATGGAAAGACATTAACAGCTTTTCAGTCCCCCCATGTTCAGCACGGAAATCACGCACACTTTGCGCCAAAGCCTGAATGTATAAAGGGTGCTGATAATAATCACGAATAATGCTCAGCCCCGGCAAATTACGCTGCTTTGGAATCCACTTCGCGAAAGCATCATATAAAGGCGCGCTGGATGTCGCAGAGTACTGCGGAAATAAAGGAAAAAGGACAATATGATCTTGCGGGTTTTGACTCAACTCAGCAAGCAAAGGCTGAATGCCGGGATTACCATAGGTCATCGCAGGGACGATATTCAGCTCAAACTCAGGGTATTGCAAAATCAACTGTTGTTGTAACGCAGCCACTTGAGTCAGTAAAATTTCTCGCATTGGAGAATCGCTGCCCCACACCATGGCATAAGCATGGGCAACGCGTTTCGGGCGAAATGGCAAAATAAATAAACGGAGAATAATTTGCCAAAGCGGTTTGGGAATTTCAATCACCCGCTGGTCTGACAAAAACTGATCCAAAAAGCGACGCACTGCTGAAGCCGTCGGTGCATCAGGCGTTCCCAAATTTGCCAAAATAACAGTAACTTTTGCTTTTGTTGCAGTAGACATTCAGCCCTCGTGGCTCGTTTTCGAATGTCTTACTGTAACAGTTTTCAGTTCATTCTCTAAATGGATAACTACGAAGATTGAAATTGAAAAGGCCGATCCTTTTCCAATAAATTACTCTCCAAAAGTTTAGTCGCCTTCGGGGTCAACTGCCAAAGCATGCGCTGACGATCATCTCGACCCGACTGAACAATCCAATCATTTTGACGCATTTGCATTTTGATACTGTGCAAAGCACGAATATTAATTTGCGAGCGTGCAACAGCATGGGCACGCGGCATTTCTAGGCGTGCATCATTCAAACCAGTTTCGTTTAAATACTCATTTATACGTTTAGAGAAATACTCTTCAGGAGTTGGGTGAATAAAGGTTGTCCCCAAAACCGAGAGTAATTGCGCCCAAGTCATCTGCTTTTGAATTTTCAGCTCTTTAAAATTGCCATCTTGATAGGCATGCATCCGATAATCAAATGCAAAAAACTCATGCATAGCCACTTTGGGTAGAGACAAAAATGGATCGACTTCACGTTTACCCGCTTCAGTTTCAAGTTGCACCAGTTTGGCTTTGAGTTTATCTATTTCGTCATGCAAGACTTGAGTATTCTGCGGACGTACCCAACCGGACACAGGATAGCGCTCTAGCATTTGCGTCATATTCAAGCGAACGGCCATTTCCAAGTCACGCATGGTGCGATAAGTGAAAACCTGATCAACTTCGTTTTGCAGCAGTTTCCGAAACTCTTTGAATTTTTCACGCAGCTCAGCTTTGTCGTCATGTAAACATAACTCACGTGCATCAGGATCATCATGCATAAATACAATAATCGGCTTTTGTTTGGTGACCGCATAAATGTATTCAAGGTGCATATATCCCACCCCTGACACGGACTGTTCACCATATTTACTGCCCAGCAACAATATGACATAGTCACAGTCATCAATCTGACGACGTGCAAAAGCCGTTGAAAGTGGTGTCCGTTGTTCTAATCCCCAAGAAAAAAATCCCATGCCCACTAAAGTTTGGGCCAAAATGATCCGCTCTGGTTGCATCTCGCTTCCAGAAGTGGTTATAAACACTTGATAACGCTTATCGAGCATCGGTTATCCTCATTATTCTTCGCAGCATCCCATCCCCCAAATTCCATTAGATAGACACTGCGACTAACTCAAGCATATTAGGTTGCAATTTTTGACTATATATCAAAATACTCGACTTATTTGTTTAAAAATTAATCATATATGTTTGAAATAGTCCAATTTAGTTCTGGTTCAAGCAAAAGTTGTAAGATAGGTCTCAAACTTTCTGCATTATTTCCACTGACATAACACTCAATTCGAACATCACCATCATGATTTTGTTCAAATAATAACTCATTTTTGATTAAAATACGGGCTGTTTGTCGTGCAACTGCCAGTCCAGAGTCAATTAATGTCAGTTTCTGACCAAAAATAGATTGTATCGCTATTTTCAAAAAAGGGTAATGGGTACAGCCTAAAACTAAGTAATCTGCACCCTGATCAACAACCGGTTGTAAAATATCTTTTAACGTGGCTAAACATGCCGCACTCATCTGTGCGCCGCTTTCAACAAAAGGCACTAAATCTAAGCAGGTCACTGGAATCACCGTGACTCCCGAAGGTTGTGCAAACTTTTCCACCACATCTTTAATCAGCTGCCCGCGAAAGGTCGCAGGGGTCGCTAGAACGGCCACGGTTTTGGATTTGCTTTGCAATACCGCAGGTTTTAGGGCCGGAACCAGGCCGATAATCGGGAAATTGTCGCCATAGTGCTCGCGTAAATAATCCAAACTAAAGGCTGAAGCGGTATTACACGCCACAACTGCAACCTTACAGCCTTTGCGGTAAAGCCACTCAATCGCTTGTGCAGTCAATTCGCGAATATTTTGATCATCGCGCGGCCCATAAGGCACATGTGCTGTATCGGCAAAATAAATAAATCGTTCATGCGGTAAATGCTTGGCAATTTCTTGAGCGATGGATAAGCCGCCTATCCCCGAATCAAATATCCCGATTGGCGCATCGGCTGTCGCTTTTGGCATGGGGTTGATCAGAGGAAATAAGGGCTGAATGGCACTCATGAGAACTCGTTGCAGTATAAAGTTAAAAGATCAATCAAGCTTAAACCTCAGGTGCCTAATTGCAATAGCAAATCACCACTTTGTAAGCTCAGTTTGACCTGGCCCTCCGCATCGTCGCTTAGCTCACCCATTTCCACCAAATGAAAAAAAGCAGCACGCTGAATCAGTGCATTAATGCCAAAGCGAACATGTACATAAGGGCGTAGCTCCCCTTGGAAGGTACGCATAAAAATGGGATGGTCTTCATCGACGATCACTACATCCTGTGTGGTCGTCGTCAGTTGTAGGTAGATTTTTCCTGCGATTTCGACTTGATCGACCTGATTGACAAATAAAGGTTCATCTTCAACCTCGATTTCAATCTGCTCGACCGGAGTTTTGAGATAAAACTTATCTTCTTCTTTCCAAAGTACCGTTGCAAACAGCTCAATCATGGCTGGACGTTTGATCAATTGACCTTCGTGCCACCATTCTCCATTGGCTAAAACCTTCAAATCCATTGCACCACAATGCTTTGGGTGCCATTGATCTAAAGGGGGGATTGACCTTTTGTGACCGGACTGTCCATCTTTTATGTATTGTGCAATATCGGTTAAGTTTTTATTATCAGCAATAGCTACTTTTTTCGTCGGATTTGCTGAGTTGTGCTGCTTATCCATAAAATTCATGCCTGTCTGACGGAAAAATAATATGATTCAGCCAATTGGCTAGAACTCGGTTTAAACCTATACTAGCTCACAATATAAAAGACACGATGATAAATTTTGTGTCTGGGAACTAAGAACACTCATGGCAGCACCGTTCTTTGAGTCAAAACGGTTGCCACCTTTAACCATATGAGGAGTCCTACATGGAACACATCGAACGTGAATCGATGGAGTTTGACGTAGTCATCGTTGGCGCAGGCCCTGCAGGCCTTTCTGCTGCGATTAAAATTCGTCAACTTGCAATTGAAAACAACCTTAATGATCTGTCCGTTTGTGTCGTAGAAAAAGGCTCTGAAGTTGGTGCGCATATCCTTTCAGGTGCTGTGCTCGAACCGCGTGCGATCAATGAGTTGTTCCCAAACTGGAAAGAAGAAGGCGCGCCTTTAAATGTTCCAGTAACTGAAGATAAAACGTATTTCTTAATGTCTGCTGAAAAGTCACAAGAAGCGCCGCACTGGATGGTTCCTAAAACCATGCATAATGATGGCAACTATGTGATTTCACTCGGTAACGTGGTGCGTTGGTTAGGTCAAAAAGCTGAAGAATTAGAAGTTTCTATTTTCCCAGGTTTTGCTGCATCTGAAATTCTTTATCATGCCGATGGTACGGTTAAAGGTATCCAAACCGGGGATATGGGAATTGGTAAAGATGGTGAACCAACACATAACTTTACCCCAGGCTATGAACTACATGCCAAATATACGATTTTTGCGGAAGGCTGCCGTGGTCATTTAGGTAAGCGTCTGATTGCCAAGTTTGATCTCGATAAAAATGCAGATCCTCAACACTATGGTATCGGCATCAAAGAACTGTGGGAAATTGATCCCGCAAAACACAAGCCAGGTTTGGTGATGCACGGTGCAGGTTGGCCTCTAGCTGAAACCGGTTCTTCTGGTGGTTGGTGGTTATATCACGCTGAAAATAACCAAGTCACTTTGGGTATGATCGTGGATTTATCTTATGAAAACCCACACATGTATCCATTTGCAGAAATGCAACGCTGGAAAACGCATCCACTGATTAAGCAATATCTTGAAGGTGGTAAGCGTATTTCTTATGGCGCACGTGCTGTGGTGAAAGGTGGTTTCAACTCGCTGCCGAAGTTTACCTTCCCAGGTGGCTCTTTAATTGGTGATGATGCCGGCTTCCTAAACTTCGCTAAAATTAAAGGCTCACATACGGCCATGAAATCGGGCATGTTGTGTGGCGAAGCGGTATTCGAAGCGATTCAAGCTGGCGTTGAAAAAGGTGGTGACCTTGCCATTGCACGTGTGCTTGAAGGTGAAGACTTCTTTGCAAAAGAGTTAACCGCTTATACAGACAAGTTCAACAACAGCTGGTTAAAAGAAGAGTTATATCGTTCTCGCAACTTTGGTCCAGCAATGCACAAATTTGGCACGTTCGGTGGTGGTGCATTTAACTTCATCGACCAAAATGTGTTTAAGGTTCCGTTTACACTGCATGACTTAGTGCCTGACTTCAGTACACTGAAAACTGTAGATGCAGCAACAGTGAAACCGAACTATCCAAAACCAGATGGTAAGTTGACTTTTGACCGTTTATCTTCAGTATTTGTATCGAATACGGTGCATGAAGAAAATCAGCCAGCACACTTGAAACTGACTGATGCTTCTATTCCTGTAAATGTAAACTTACCAAAATGGGACGAGCCAGCTCAGCGCTACTGCCCTGCTGGTGTTTATGAAATTATGGAAGAGAATGATGGTTCGAAGCGTTTCCAAATTAACGCGGCTAACTGTGTACACTGTAAAACGTGTGATATTAAAGATCCATCTCAGAACATTACTTGGGTAACTCCTGAGGGTGGTGGTGGTCCGAATTACCCGAATATGTAATTCCTTACGACACGGCAAAGCGGTTGCTTTGCTAACCGTGTCTCATACCCGAACATGTAATGTTAAAACGGGGTTGCGCTGAAGTACATTTCCGAGCAAGTAATCGCTTTTTAGATTAAAAAAATCCCTTCAGCACTGAAGGGATTTTTTTAATTAATAGGCATCTGACTTTTTGCTAAAAACCATCACCGTTGGCCCTATCGCAGTATGCCCAACCCCATGATCTTGATAAATTTCAATCCGATAATCATCACACTGATAGACATATTTATTTTCAGCTTGTTTCCAGCCGTTTTGCGCCACCTGAAAGCGTTTTAATACTCGGCTTTTAAAAACATCTAAATCGGTTTCATACGTCGCAAGTGGCCCATCTAGAAAACTTAGACTGTATGAAATAATCATTTTAGAATGCGGATCGTAACGAATATGCTGAACCCAGCTCACACCAGCTTTTTTAATTTGTGTATCTATACCTTGTGCAAATTCAAACTGATAATTATCACCCCCTAAAATAACCGTTTTTGCAGTGGGATGATGCTGTTGAAATTCACGAATATGCTGTCCAATTTTTAAACCTGCAACATTCATCGTGCCTACAGGAACTTCACAAGATTTTGCCCAAGAAATTGAACAAAATAATGCAAAAATATGAGCCCATAAGAACACATTTATTCTTTTCATTCTGATTTCCTTGGATGAACTTGATTTCTTTTTCTTTACTCAAGCTCATTTTAAAAGGCTAAGACAAATGTCCTAACCCTTTTTAACTAAATAATGAAATTCTTTATTACCGTTTTCGTCTAAACGCTCTTCTTGCAGCAAAAGTTCATGCCCAAGATGCATACAAAATTTCGGAATATCCCATGAGGTGGAGTTGTCCGTTGCAAACACCTCCACTACATCTCCCGATTTAGACTTGCGAATGGCTTGATGCAACATCATCACAGGCTCTGGACAGCGTAAACCACGGGTGTTTAATTGGATGCTTGGGCTCACTTCCAAATCAGACATATATAAACTCAAAAATTTAAAAACTTGCCAATTTTAACACAACTGCCCATTTCGCATATCTGTTTGCATAGTTTGATGGTTGATGAACCTCATGTATAAAAGTATTGATCTAATCATTCATGCAATCCTTGCTTAATTACAATAGACAACTGTGTTTTCTACGGTATGATAAAATTAAGTTTTTTAGATATTAAGCGTCTTTAGGAAAGATCATGCACGAGGAATCAGGCCCGTCGTGGGGAATGCGTGGCTTACGCAAATGGTTAGGTACCGCGCCAGAAACTCGCGATGAACTGTTAAAGTTAGTTCAAGATTCACGTCGTTTTTTAGAACCCGATACTGTTGCGATGTTAGAAGGCGTATTAGACCTTCCAGCAACCAAAGTCCGCGAGGTCATGACACCGCGTACATCAATGATTAGCCTACAAGAAGATGATGAGTTACTCGACATTTTGCATACTCTGGTTGAGTCGGCACATTCACGTTTCCCTGTCTTTTCATCAGATCAACCAGACAATGTCGTGGGCATTTTATTGGCCAAAGACTTATTGCCTTTTTTGACTGAACCAAACAATAAAGTGGATATACGTGCGCTGATGCGCCAACCTTTATATGTCCCTGAAAGCGCACGCTCAGACCAAGTGCTTCGCATGTTGAAAAACACCCAAACGCATATTGCAGTAGTAATTGATGAATATGGCACAACCTCAGGTTTAGTGACGTTAGAAGATATTTTGGAAGAGATCGTCGGTGAAATTGAAGATGAACACGACAAGATCGATGAAGAAGCGGAATATATTATTCCCGACAATGACCCAACGACCGCAAATACGTGGCTGGTTCAAGCACTTACACCAATCGAACACTTTAACAATCTTTTAGATGCAGACTTTTCTGATGATGAGGTTGAAACTGTGGGCGGTTTATTGCTTCAAGAAATTGGTTTAGTGAGTGATTTACAAGGTCAGGTGATTGATCTTGAAAATTGGGAATTTACCATTGTAGAAGCAGATGCACGTTCTATTCATCTGATTCGAGCCGTTCGTAAATGAGAGCTTACTTTGACAAACTGTTAACCCCCAATCCACAACAAAAACAGTTACCTTTAATTTATCCGCTTCTAATTGCCTTATTTTCAGGGGCTGTCTTTAGTTTTGCACTCGCCCCTTATTATTATTGGTGGTTGGCAATCTTATCCCCTGCACTGCTCTATGCCACTTTACGCAGGCGCAGTGCAAAGCAGGCCTTTGGTATTGGTTGGGCCTATGGTTTTGGCCTATGGTTCGTGGGGGCTTTTTGGCTCTACACTTCCATCCATGTCTATGGCGATACCAATAGTGCCTTAAGTGTGGGCATGATCGGCATTATGGCCTTGGTTATGGGCTTATTCACGGCTGTTCAAAGCTTTATTTACCGCCGTTTTTTCCCTGAAACGCCACTAACCTTCGCTCCGCTTTGGGTGCTTTTTGAATGGGCGAAAACGTGGGTTTTCACAGGCTTCCCGTGGCTGTTTGCAGGCTATGCCTTTACCGAACGTTTACTGGATGGTTATGCGCCATTATTTGGTATCTTCGGGGTGTCGTTTGTAGTCTTGGTGTTGGCCTGCGCACTGGTCGAAATTTTAAACCGCCGCGTCTTTTGGGTCATTCCTTCTGCCTTATTGGTACTTGGTGCATGGGGCGCATCAAAAATTGAATTCGTCTCCGCAAAAAATACACCACCATTATCGGTTTCTTTAATTCAGGGCAATATCCCACAAGACTTAAAATGGCTCACTGAGTATCAACTAAAAACACTTGGAATCTATGCTGATTTAACCAAAACAGAATGGGGACGAGACCTCATTGTTTGGCCTGAATCCTCTATTCCGATGTTCCAAAGTGATATCGAACCCTTTTTAGCTGCAATGACGGCACAGGCCAAGAAAACCAACACGGCGTGGGTCACGGGTATTCCATACTGGGATATTTCAGGCTCTGAAACAGCAGGTCGACCACTGTACTACAACAGTATTATAGCCAATGGTGCTGAAGCCGAAGGACTCTATAAAAAGCAACGTTTAGTGCCTTTTGGTGAATATATTCCACTATCTGGTTTACTGAAATGGGTCTTGCCAGCCATGCAGAATGATCCCTCGATGAGTGGTTTTTCGCGTGGTGAACAACAGCAACAACCGCTTTCTATTCATCAGCAGCATTTAGGCGCAGCCATTTGCTATGAAGTGGCTTATCCGAACTTGACGCGTCGTAATGCCAGCCAAAGTGATTTCTTGGTGACAGTTTCCAACGATGCATGGTTTACAGGAACCGCAGGCCCTTTACAGCATTTACAGATGGTTCAAATGCGTGCCAAAGAAAATGGACGCTGGTTTATCCGTGCCACTAATACAGGCGTGACGGCGTTTATTGACCATCAAGGGCATATCGTAAAACGTGCCCCACAAGATGTGGCAACCGTGCTTCGCGGCGAACTGCCTGCTATGCAAGGTCAAACGCTATATACCCGTTTAAGTGACTGGCCAATTTTAGGTTTTTCAGTCTTTTTACTGATCTTGGGCTGGATCTATCGTCCACGTAAAGTCGATGTATCGTTTAAGTCTCGTCGATAGTTGCTATTGTTAGATCAGACTGTTCCAAAGAAAAACCCAAGCTGAGCTTGGGTTTTTCTTTTTCAATTATAGTAGCTTGGTACCTACTGGAACATCTGTATCAGGCACACACAGTACCACGCCTGCGTCTGAATCATGAAAGCCAGTCACTAAGCACTCAGACTGGATAGGACCAATTTGTTTGTTTGGAAAGTTAACCACTGCCACAACTAATTTACCCAATATCAGTTCAGGTTGATAACGCTCAGTAATCTGCGCACTCGATTTCTTAATGCCAATGTCATGACCAAAGTCGACATGTAAAATATAAGCGGGCTTACGTGCTTGCTCAAACACTTCGGCCTGAATAATTCGCCCGACTCGAAGCTCGACTTTTAAAAAATCTGCCCAATCAATCTGTTCCATATTTCACTCTATATTTATATTTTCTACAGTATAGGGAGCGAATACTAGAATCATATACAACGAAACAGACAAGCGATCCTATCTTTCCGCCATTCTTCATGACGCAATAAAAAACCGAGCGTATGTGCTCGGTTTTTATCACAACTATTATAAATGTCAGTATTAAATTTGACTGACCAAATAAGACACCATACCGGCTAAAAAGAGCATCGGGGTATAACGGTAGAACATGACCACTTTTTGTTCTAATGCTGTAATCTGTACTTGATCGAGTGTGAGTACGGTTGCTTTTAACGCAGACCAAAAGCTCAAAACCGCCCATGTGCTGAACAGACTGATTGCAAAGAAACCCACCATAATTTGGCTGCTGCCTTCAGTCGACTGCCAGACACTTAAAACACCTTGAGCAACAGGAAGCATACTCAAAATCAAAAGAACAGATTTGAGCATCGACCAATGGAATTGGCTCATTTCATCCAACAAGGTTAATGCTTTCATTCTATTCTCCTCAGGCAAATCAGTTGCCATTGAGAACATTATGCAAGGATTTAAATAAATAAAAAGCCTATTTTTATCCATAATTTACATTATTTGTAATCAATAAATATGGGAATAATTCTTATTATAAATCTCAGCTGATGCTTATTATATTTAATATTTTAAAATCATAATCTTAGATATTAATTTTAAATTAAGATGTATTATCATTACAGTCCACATCGACATAACCTATGCACTGTAATGATATATTCAATTAACCCCAATATATAATAATTCTCAATTAAGGTTGATACTGAATATCAGCATCGGTTTCTTCACCACCTTGCTGTCCATCTGCGCCAAAAGAATATAAATCAAATGGTCGTCCATCGGTCCCAGGTGCAACATATTGAATGTCATTATCCCAACTGTCTTTCGGATATCCACCTTTCACATAACCGCCTGGCAACCAATTTTTTGCAGACTCAGGCTTATTCACCAAAGCGTCGAGTCCACCCTCTTGCATTGAAGGGTATTTACCATTGTCCAATTTATATTGATCCAATGCCGCAGCGACCCCTTTAAGGGTAATGACAGTGGTATCAACTTTGGCTTTTTCACCGCGTCCCATCACATTGGGTACAATTAAGGCTGCCAACACACCTAAAATAACAATCACCACCATGACTTCAATTAAGGTAAAGCCTGAAGCTTGGCGTCTATAGATTTTTGATTGCATGTGAGTTTTCTCTTTCATCTTATATTTTTAAAATTAAATCATGTTGTTCATGTTGACGATCGGTAGCATCACTGCGATCACAATCACCAAGACAATGCTTGCCATCAGAACCAACATCAGTGGCTCAAGTAAAGCCAGCAAGGTCGATATGAGCGTTGTCACCTCTCGGTCTTGCATGGTCGATGCGCGCTCCAACATCCGATCCAATTCACCCGACGTTTCACCACTTTTAATCATTTGTACCATCATCGGTGGGAAATAACCACTGCGCTCCAGCTGGGTCGCAAGGTTTCCACCTTCCGTCACTTTTTCTGCGGCATGATTGACCGCATCGCGAATCACCCAGTTATTGCTCACCGCCGCGCCAATTTTTAATGCATCTACCAAGGGCACACCAGACTGTGTCAAAATCGATAAGGTACTGGCAAAACGTGCGGCATTTATACCACGTGAAAGTTTACCGAATAATGGCAGTTTGAGTGTTAAACGATCAAAGGCATAATGCCCTGCTGTGGTTCCTAAAAATCGCAGTAATAAGCCGATGCCCAGTACACTGCCCACCAATAAAAATGGCCATGCCACTCGAATAAAATCACTAGCTTTCATCAAGGCAACGGTAATCCATGGCAAGGCATCTTTGCTTTGGTCAAAGGTTTTGACAATGTCAGGCACCACATAGGTCATAAGTCCCATCACGATGGCAAAAGACATCAGCATTAAAATAATCGGATAAATCATCGCGCCTTGGATTTTCTTTTGCATTGCAAAGCGATTTTCGGTGTAGTCTGCCAGCTGATCTAAAATTAAGTCTAAATGCCCTGAACGCTCGCCAGCGGCAATCGTGGCAATGTACAACTCTGGAAAACGTCCAGATTGCTGTAAGCCTTGCGCCAATGAGTGACCTTCCAATACTTTAGAACGCACTGACATCAATAGATTTTGTACATGTGCTTTTTCTGACTGCTTTCCGACCGCACGAATGGCTTCTTCCAACGGAATGGCCGCCGCCACAAGTACAGAAAGTTGACGTGTCAATAAAGCCAAATCATAGGCGGTAATTTGTTTTTGAAACCATGTTTTACTGCTGTGCTTATCTTTTTGTTCAACAGGATCAACCGAGACTGGAATCAGCGCTTTATCACGAAGTTGTTGCCGAATTTGACGCGCTGAATCCCCTTCGAGCACGCCTTTTTGCTGCTTTCCTGCGGCATCGAGTGCGGTAAATTGATATGCTGGCATGTTTACGCTTTCTAATTGTCCATTTAGTCATTTGGCGCTGTTGCATGTCAGCACCAAAATCATTCATATTCTAAGTTATAAATTATGTCATCACTCTAACACAACTCATTCATCGCACAACGACAATTTCATCAGGACAGTTTGAGCTTTTTATGCCAGAAAATACACTTTCCACCACACCAAGCTACCGTATTCGTGTGGCTGTTCCCGTTTATCTATATGACTGTTTTGACTATAGTTTAACGGCTGAACAATACCACCAAGCTGAAGTGGGTGCACGTGTGGCTGTCTCATTTGGTCGCCAAAATGTGGTCGGTGTCATTGTTGAGAAACTCACTGATGAGAAACCACTCGATTTAGGCTTTAAACTTAAAGCCATAACTGAGTTGCTCGATGACAACGCTATTCTAGATACTAAAGTTTTAAGTTTATTGACATGGTCAGCGCAATATTACCAATTTCCCATTGGTGAAGTGATGCATGCTGCTTTGCCCAGCTTTTTACGCCAAGGCAAACCTTATAACCTACTGGCGCGAATGTGGAAGCTGATTGATGATCATGCCGAAGACAAATTAAAACGTTCAGAAAAACAACAAGATGCCTATAAAATTTTAAAGCTGCATCCCACCGGAACGTCTGAAAACATTTTAAATTTGGCTGGTATTGAAACTGCGACCTTAAAAGCCTTAGAAAAAAAGCAAATCACCCAGTGCATACTTGAAGCTCAAGACTTTAAACCGCAAGCGATGACGCTGGCGCAAATGCCTCTCACGCCCAATGATGAACAAAAGCGCGCCATTCAAAACATTCTCAAAGCTCGTCATAGCTACCACGCTTTCTTACTGGATGGTTTAACCGGTAGTGGGAAAACTGAAGTCTATTTGCAAGTCATGCAAGAGGTTTTAAAACAAGGCAAACAAGTCTTGGTATTAGTGCCTGAAATTGGTCTCACCCCACAAACAGTGAGCCGTTTTCAGTCACGTTTTCACTGTCATATTGCGCTACTACATTCAGGTTTAAATGATTCTAAGCGCCTGCAAGCCTGGCAAAGCGCACAAACGGGCAAAGCCTCGATTGTGATTGGCACACGTTCTGCCATCTATACCCCCCTTCCGCATTTGGGTTTGATTGTCTTAGATGAAGAGCATGACTTATCTTTCAAGCAACAAGAGGGCTTCCGCTACCACGCTCGTGATGTGGCTTTATACCGTGCACACTTAGAAAACTGTCCGATTATCCTCGGTTCTGCAACGCCAAGTATCGACAGTTATGCATTGGTTGAACAAGGTAAAATGACCCGTTTGGAGTTGGACCAACGTGCAGGTGTGGCCGTGATGCCGAAAATGCATGTGATCGATCTGAAAGTGGCACAAAAACAAAATGGCATCAGCCAACAGCTGATTCATGAAGTACAAAAGCGCTTAGACAAAAAAGAACAGGTGCTGATTTTTTTAAACCGTCGCGGCTATGCGCCTGTGTTGATTTGTGAAAGTTGTGGCTGGCAGGCGAAGTGCCCCCACTGCGATGCCAATTTTACCGTGCATCGACAGCCCTACCAGCATTTGCACTGTCACCACTGCGGCACCATCCACCGCATGCCTGAACACTGCCCGCAATGTCAGCATAGCGAACTGAAACCAATTGGTTTAGGCACCGCAAAAGTTGAAGAAAACCTACAAGCACTGTTCCCAAATTTTGACGTAATTCGGGTTGATCGTGATTCGACCAGTCGAGTCGGCAGCTGGCAAAAAATCTATAACAAGATTCAGAAAAGTGAACCCATCATTTTGCTCGGCACCCAAATGCTGGCCAAAGGACATCACTTTCCTTATGTGACTTTAGTGGCGATTTTAGACATCGACTCAGGCCTACTCAGTGTTGACTTTCGTGCCACAGAACGTACTGCACAGCTCATCATCCAAGTCGCTGGACGTGCTGGGCGTGGCGAGAAAAAAGGCGAAGTCTATTTACAGACTCTACGTCCAGATCATCCTTTGCTGAATACCCTGCTGGAATCTGGCTATCGTAGCTTTGCCAAGCAAACGTTGAAAGAGCGTAAAGCTGCATGGATGCCACCTTATCGCTATGCGGCTTTATTGCGCTGTGAATCCAAAGACCAAGAACTGAACCAAAGCTTTTTACAAGAGCATGCACAAGCACTGCGCCAAGCCTCCGAAAACAGTATTGATATTTGGGGGCCTATTCCTGCGCCGATGGAACGTAAAGCAGGCCGCTATCAAGCGCATATGGTATTACTGTCCAAAGATCGGGCGCGTATGCATTTTTACATTCGTCAGTGGTGGCAAAATGTCTGGCATAACAAACCGCATGGTATGAAATTGAGCCTTGATATTGATCCACAAGAGTTAAGTTAAGACTTGACGTGAATAAGGTTTAGACCTGAGTCGCGTTCTCCCTTAAACTTCCAACATAAAGAAAAAAATTTAGGACAGGGCAATGTCTCTACTGCTTCAAATCACCCTCTTTTTGGCTGCGGCACTGATGATCGTTCCGTTGGCAAAACGGCTGGGGATTGCCACGGTACTCGGCTATTTATTCACGGGTATCTTACTCGGCCCCAGTGTATTAAATGTCGTCCATGACCCTGAAGACATTCATAAACTCGCTGAATACGGCGTGATTTTCTTGATGTTCATTATTGGACTAGAACTTCGCCCGCAACGTTTATGGGAAATGCGTAAATCCATTTTTGTGATGGGCAGTTTACAAGTAACACTCTGTGGCGTGCTACTGGCGTGCATCGTCTTTTTTGCCCTGCAGCAACAGATTTCGGCCAGTGTTGTGATTGGTTTTGCCCTTGCCCTTTCTTCTACCGCTTTTGTGCTACAGCTTTTAAGCGAAAAACAGCAGCTCAATACCACTTTTGGTCAGCAGTCTTTTTCTATTTTACTCTTCCAAGATATTGCTGCGATTCCACTGATTGCGATTATCCCCCTGCTTGCGGGAACAAACTCAACCCATCATGGCGTGGCCTACTTTGCAGCAATTGTGGCCACCTTTACAGGCTTGTTTTTATTTAGCCGCTATCTCATGCGCCCTTTTTTCCGCTTTGTGGCCAAAAGTGGCGCGCATGAACTGATTACTGCAGTCGGTTTGTTTATTGTCTTAGGCGTAGTCGCGCTGATGGATGTCTTAGGCATCAGTACCACCTTGGGCGCATTTTTAACTGGGGTGTTACTTGCTGACTCTGAATTCCGTCATGAACTGGAAGCCAGTATTGCACCATTTAAAGGTCTACTTCTCGGTCTATTTTTCATGACCGTCGGGATGAGCACGCAAGTTTCGCTCCTGTGGGAAAGCCCAAGTCTGATTATTGGCGGTGCGTTATTGCTGATGTTGGTCAAACTACTGGCCTTAACCGCCATCGCTCGCTACTTCGAGTTTTCATGGCGCAATAGTTTGATGCTGGCAACCTGTTTGGCACAAGGCGGTGAATTTGCTTTTGTGGTGCTCAATGTTGCCATGAGTGAACACGTGATTACGCAAGCCATTTTAGAGCCGATCAATTTGATCGTGACGTTGTCGATGATTCTGACGCCTATTCTATACTGGCTGATGAGTTCGTGGGTGGTGCCTCTATTCGAGAAAGAGGCTACACCTGTCTATGATGAGATTCCTGAACAGCATAACCCGATGATCATTGCTGGCTTTGGCCGTGTCGGCCAAATTGTGGCACGACTGGTTCACTTACAGCACCAAACCTTCACGGCGATTGACAGCAATATCGACAAGGTCGATTTCGTTCGCAACTATGGCGGCAAACTCTACTATGGTGATGCCACTCAACCCGATATCCTGCGTGCAGCCGGTATCGAACATGCCAAAGTGTTTGTATTAGCCATTGATGATATTGAAGACTCGATGAATGTGGCACGCCATATCCGACTCAATTATCCAGATTTAAACTTGCTGGTCCGTGCCCGTGACCGACATCATGTGCATTTGCTGCGTGACTTGGGGGTAGAGCATATTTGGCGTGAAACCTATTTATCGTCTTTAGGGATGGCTTATTTTGCCCTGCGTAATTTAGGCATTGCAGAACAAGATGCTTATAAGAGCATTGAGTTATTTCGCGATTATGATGAAAAACTGCTCGCACAGCAGCAAAGTATTTATAACGACGAACAGAAGGTCTATGAAACACATCGTAATGCTTTGGCCGAATTAGAACACTTATTTGAAAGTGATACGCAGCTCCGTCAGAGTCCTGTCGGCGTTGACCTACAACGCGAGTTACAACATGACCGAATAGATGTCACACGGGATGAAGTAAAATGACTTGTGTTTTACAATATCGTCACCATTAAGACAGGATATTGGAGAAATTTATGTCTGATTTGCGTCAACGCTTTTATATTGAAGATAGTCCTGTTCGTGGTGAAGTGGTTCATCTAGAAGAAACCCTACAAACCATCTTGGCGCAGCGTGATTATGCACCTGCAGTACAAGTGCTGTTAGGTGAAATGCTCAGTGCCACGGCATTACTTGCCAGTACTTTAAAAATTAAAGGCCGTATTAGTTTACAAATTCAGGCTTCGGGTAGTTTCAAATGGGCCATGGCTGAATGTAATCACCTTGGTGAAGTGCGTGCCTTGGCGGATTATGAAGCAGATCCACGCTTTAATGCTGCCGACAGCAGCAGTACGGTATTGAGCACCCTCATTAGCCCTGTACTATTTATTAATATTGAGCCTGAATTTGGTGAGCGTTATCAAGGGATTGTGGCTTTAGACAAGCCAAATCTTGCAGGTTGTTTAATGCAGTACTATGACCTGTCTGCCCAAATTCCAACGCGTATCGTTTTGGCCAGTTCAGCCCAACGTGCTGGCGGTTTACTCATTCAGCTGTTACCACGTAACAGTGAAGAAGAACAAGAACGTGTCGATCAAGACTTATGGCCACGTCTAACCATGTTGACTGAAACGCTCAAAACCGAAGAGTTAACCGACTTAGAAGCGAGTGAAATTCTTTACCGTTTATACAACGAAGAAGAAGTACGCTTACCTGAAGTTGAAGTACTGAAATTTGGCTGTACCTGTTCGAAAGAACGTTGTGCTCAAGCGCTTGAACAAATTGGCGCCGAAGCCGTTCGTGAAACGCTAGAACATCAGAACCCAATTACCATGGACTGCCAGTTCTGTAACACGCAATACAGCTTTAGTGCAGAAGAAGCCTTGGGTTTATTTGGTGAACACTTAAGCTAAGCACATCATGTGCAATAAAAAAAGAGCAACTAAATTGCTCTTTTTTTTATGCCTTTGTTCTCATAAAAACAAGATAATTCAAATGATTCATCACTTTTATTCATAGATATTTCACTGGTCACACCGCTTAAATTTCGTTATAAATAAACCCATAATTTTTATATGTCTTTATTTTTCTCTTCCATTGGGGTTTTATCATCATGAAATTTTCTGGCAGTCTTTTCGTACTCAGCAGTTTATGCGCCTTCTCCTGTTTTGCAGCCACTGATCCCTTGGTCGGCAAATGGAAAACCATCGATGATAAAACAGGATACTCGCTCAGTGATGTCATGATTGAAAAAGACAAAAACAATAGCTATAAAGCAGTCATCGTAAGTACGCGTGAAATTCCAGGTGCGGTAAAAATAGAAAACTGTAGCAAGTGTGATGGGGTCAATAAAAATCAACCCATCGTCGGCATGACAACGCTCAGCCATTTGCAGTTAGACAATGCCAATGATTCGACCTATAGCCATGGACAGTTCCTCGACCCTTTCACAGGGTTACGCTATGACGCATATGCACGACTCAGCAATAATGGTAAGCACTTACGAATTCGAGGAACGTCGACCGAAAATGGCGGTGGGCGCAACATCACATGGGTCAAATATTAAGTATTCCTCATCCATCAAAGCCCCCTTTCATTGGGGGCTTCTTTATTGTCATGTTTTGAAACAATAAGGAACATATCTTTACTGTTGAAATCTGCTGAAAGGCTGAATAATGATTAAAACTTAATCAACTTATTTAATCTTATTTATGCCGAAGAACCATTATGAAATACTCGGTTTAACGCGAGATGCGACCGCCGAACAAATTAAAAAAGCCTATCGAAAATTGGCACGTAAGTATCATCCCGATGTCAGTAAGGAGCCTGATGCTGAGGCACGGATGCAAGAATTAAATGTCGCCTACGACACCTTAAGTGATGAAACGAAAAAAGCAGAATATGACTTTGAACTCGATCATCCGCAAGGCTCACAGCAATTCAACCCCAATTCAGGCTTTGGCGGTTTTGAAGAAGCATTTCGGAACGCTCAAGGCGGACAACAGGCACATGATTTTTCAGGGTTTGAAGACTTATTTGGCCGTTTTGGTTCAGGTTTTGGAGGATCAAACTATCAATATCAACGCCAAAATAGCACTCGCCATAAAGGCGAAGACCAACATGCGCGTTTAGAGGTCGATCTTGAGGTTGGGTTCCACGGTACCACCCAAACTATTACCTTACAAATTCCTACTTTAAATGCCTATGGTGAAGCGGAAATTCAGCGCAAAACGCTGGAAGTTAAAATTCCCAAAGGCATGAAAGAAGGGCAACAAATTCGCTTAAGTGGTCAAGGACAGTCAGGTATTCAGGGTGGTGAAAATGGCGACCTGTATATCGAAATTTATTACAAAGATACGGAGACCACACGCATTGAAGGAGTTGATGTCTATCACCAACTGAATATCAGTCCTTGGGAAGCTGCTTTGGGGCAAAGCATCACCGCCGCGCTACCCAATGGTCGGACATTACAAATTCAAATTCCGAAAAATGCCAAAACGGGGCAGCAACTCCGTTTAAAAGATCAGGGGATTCCAGCCAAAACGGCAGGACATTTATATTTAATTTTAAACATTGTTCAACCTCCTGCGCAGAGTGAGCAAGAACAGCAAGCTTACCAAGCCTTTGCTGAAGCTTTCCCTCACTTTAAGCCGCGTCAGTCTTAAGGAGAAAATTATGACGACTATTCAATATCGTGAAATTATTTTAGACGGATGTCGACACGCTGAAATTGTTGATGAACAACATAGCTTTGATTTAAAGCATTTTGCTGAAGCCTGCGGACAAAGTCCTGAATGGGTTTTACAGCTGTTGGAATATGACATTCTGCCTAACCGACCCGATAACCGCATTCACCAATTTTTTGGTGATGATGTCTCACGTGCACGGCGAGCCTATCGCTTACAACGTGACTTTGATGCCAGCTTTACTGCAGTCGCAATGATGCTGGATTTAATTGAGGAAGTTCAAAAACTTCGTCGTGAAGTAAAACATTTACATCTCACTGACCCAGTTCAAACGACTCAACACTAGTTCTATAAAGAAAGATTGGCGCATGCCTTTCTTTCTTTTTTTATTTTTGAATAAGAGGATTAGACGGCAACCATGAAACTCAAAGTTTGTAATAAAAAGACTAAGCTCATGTTTCCTGAATACCGAGACATGATTCAACAGCTTAGAGAAGACAATCCGCATTTTTCTAAAATGTTTGACGACCATGAAGCTCTCGATCAGGAAATTTGTTTACTCGAACAAGACCCTGTCAGGATTCATCGTGGAGAGATTGAGCCCCTCAAACGCAAAAAGTTGTTCATTAAAGATCAGCTTTACCGGATTTTAAAAGGAGCCCAGTTAAAAACCTCTTAAATTAAATCTCCCTGCGACGCCCACATATCCGAATAATAAATTGAACAAGGATAGCGTCAGCATGTAAAGAAACACCTTAAAGCCCATTTGCTTTAATGGTCTATGTGGAAAATCACCGAATTATTTTAATTTGGTGATTTTCTCTAAATCTTTGATGGTGCCCTTCACGGTTTGCTTGATCGGCTCATAATCGATGAACCAAAATAAATTCATATGTTGATCCGCATGCTGCTGTGCCAACATATCAATGACACTTTTTTCGCCACGCCCGACCAAATGACGTCGATAAAAATAATACAGTAAGATCAATGTCGTCATTAACATGATGCCCAACATGATCCAAAACCCTGTTGGAGACTTCAGCCCCGGAATAAACTCGAAGTTCATACCATACACCCCTGTCAACAAGGTTAGCGGCGCAAAAATCGCGGTAATAATGGCTAAAATCCGCATGTTTTCATTGGTTTGATTGGCAATGGCTGAAAAATGTAGATCGATAGCTGCTTGCACTGCATTTCTCAAGCGAATGGTATGCTTTTGAATACGTTCAATATGACTGGTTAAATCATCGACACGTACTAGCATGATGTCTTGTTTTTCGCTACGCTTTTTCCCTTTCAAGTGCGAATAGTTATCGACAATTTCATCGCGTAATTCCTGCAAAGTTTCGATTTGTTCTTCGCACAAATTTTCCACTTGTTGGAAAGCCATATTCTCTTGCAACAGTTGATGCCACTTGGTAAAACGACGATGCCCTTGTAAAAGCTCTTGCTGCCAAAACTCTACTCGACGTGTCAACGGCACACGTAAATCAAGATAACCATCTACCATATTATTAAGCAGTCTCAAGGTCAAATCTAAAGGCGTTGCGGGTAGTTTTCGGGGTTTATTATGTTCTTCAATCGGACGGCTCAACACCGTTTCCATACGCTGAATATAGCTTTCAACTTCTTTATTGCCCTGCTCTCTAACCGTAATCAAAACTTGCGGCGTAAGCATAAAGCTAATCGGGGTCGTCGCCAGACCAAAAACCCGTTCATGTTTTTCAGCCGCTTGCGTATCAAGCTTGATTTGATCATCAGGTGTGATCAGCTTACGAAAGATCAGTAAGTCATAATCTTCCAAAGTGTCAAAGGCACAAGGATGTTCTAAATTGAGAATGTCACGCAGATGATATTCATTCATCCACAGTCCCGTTGCCGCATAAATGTCCTGCTGCCAATGTTCTGCCCGATTGACCACATCGTCACGGCTACACTCCACCCAAATAAACTCGGCTTCCTGCTCTGCAATCGGCTGTTTCTGCACATAAGTATGCTGTGCAGTGGGATGTTGATAGAAATAATAGCTTTGCATATCTCATTTATTATTGTCTGTCTTAGCCAGCATGATGCCATAAAAAAAGCCCTGAGCAAGCCAAAGTTTACATTGGCCAAGCTCAAGGCTTTTCTAAGACAACTCAATTCACATGGCAAACACCATGTGAATTGACAAGAGATTAAACTTGTTCGATGTCTTTCATCGTCAATTTGATACGACCACGGTTGTCTACATCCGCAACTTGTACCTTAATTTCTTGACCTTCTTTCAACACATCTGCCACGTTTGCAATACGCTCGTTCGAGATTTGTGAAATGTGAAGTAAGCCATCAGTACCTGGAAGGATGTTTACAAACGCACCGAATTCAACGATACGAATGACTTTACCGACGTAAATTGTACCCGGCTCAATTTCAGCAGTAAGTGCTTGGATTTTTGCAACCGCAGCAGCAGCAGCAGCTTTAGTTTCACCAAATACACGAACAGTACCGTTGTCTTCAATATCAATAGCAGCTTTGGTTTCTTCAGTAATGGCACGGATGGTCGCACCACCTTTACCGATTACATCACGGATCTTATCAGGGTTGATGTTGATCACTTGGAATGTCGGCGCATGCATTGAAATTTCAGGACGAGCACGTGAAATCACTTGGTTCATTTCATTCAAGATATGCATACGACCCGCATACGCTTGGTTCAATGCCGCTTCCATGATCTCTTCAGTGATACCTTCGATCTTGATATCCATTTGAAGTGCAGTAATACCGTTCGCAGAACCAGCTACTTTAAAGTCCATGTCACCTAAGTGATCTTCGTCACCCAAGATGTCAGAAAGAACTGCGAAACGCTCGCCTTCTTTCACTAGACCCATTGCAATACCTGCAACTGGCGCTTTCAATGGAACACCTGCATCCATAAGTGATAATGAAGCACCACACACAGAAGCCATTGAAGATGAACCATTTGATTCAGTAATATCCGATACGATACGAATTACGTACGGGAAGCGATCAGCCGCAGGAAGAACTGCTTGAACACCACGACGTGCCAAACGACCGTGACCAATTTCACGACGCTTAGGACCAGATTCACGACCTGTTTCACCGACAGAGTATGCAGGGAAGTTGTAGTGCAACATGAAGTTGTCAGTTTTCGTACCTGCAAGAGTATCAACCATCAACGCATCACGTGTATTACCTAAAGTCGTTGTTACCAATGCCTGAGTTTCACCACGTGTGAACAATGCAGAACCGTGAGCACGATCTAACACGCCAACTTGAACGTCAATTGCACGTACAGTTTTTGTATCACGACCATCAATACGTGGCTTCCCAGACAAGATGTTGTCACGTACTGTGCGGTATTTTAAGTCTTCAAATAATTCGTCAACTTCAGCAGCAATACCAGTTTCATCTTCTTCAGGAACAAACTGAGCAACAGCTTCAGCGTGAAGCGCATCTAATGCTGCATAACGCTCTTGCTTAACAGCAATTGTGTATGCTTCAGAGATTTTCGCTTCGAATGCTTCTTTCAATTTGCCAAGAAGCTCTTCATTTTTAACTGGCGCAACCCAAGTTGATTCAACCGCACCCGCAGCAGCAGCAAATTCTTTAATCGCTTGAATTGCGATTTGCATTTCGTCATGACCGAAAAGTACAGCACCTAACATTTGGTCTTCAGAAAGTTCTTTCGCTTCAGATTCAACCATCAATACAGCAGCTTCAGTACCTGCAACCACAAGGTCAAGATCAGATTCTTTAAGCTGTTCTAAAGTTGGGTTAAGGATGTATTCACCGTTGATTAAACCAACACGTGCGCCTGCGATTGGGCCTGCAAATGGAACACCAGCAATAGACATCGCAGCTGAAGCACCCAACATTGCAGCGATATCGCCTTCCATGGTTTTGTCAGAAGAAATAACAGTCGCTGTTACTTGGATTTCGTTGTAGAAACCTTCTGGGAACAATGGACGGATTGGACGGTCAATAAGACGTGAAATTAAAGTTTCAGCTTCAGACTGACGACCTTCACGCTTACCGTAACCACCTGGGATACGACCTGCAGCATATTGTTTTTCTTGGTAGTTAACAGTCAATGGGAAGAAGTCTTGGCCTGCTTTTGCTTTTGGTTGAGCAACGATTGCAACAAGAACCTGTACACCACCCATGGTGATCACAACAGTGTTTGCTTGACGAGCAACACGACCAGTTTCTAAAACAACCGTGTGTTGACCATATTGGAATTCTTTACGAATAATATTAAACATAGACATGTATTTTTCTTTCCTGATTTTTATTCTAGTGGAGACCCCTAAGGTTTGGCATTCACATCGCCATTTCAGGCAACTGTATAAATGACAAAGCTTAGAAGCCGACCTCACCAGAGACTAAAAATATGATTTTAAGACACAAAGAAGGAGCGAAACATTCGCCCCTTCCCCATTACCTCACAGAAGCAAGGTAGACTTTCTTTTTCAGTAATAAAGCATTCAAAATGCGATAGTCCGAAAATAAAAGTTTAATCGAATTAACGACGTAAACCTAAAGCAGCAATCAAGTCGCTGTAACGAGTAGCGTCTTTACCTTTAAGGTAATCAAGAAGCTTACGACGTTGGTTAACCATACGGATAAGACCGCGACGGCTATGGTGGTCGTGTTTGTGCTCTTTGAAGTGACCTTGTAAATCATTGATTTGAGCAGTTAAAAGAGCTACTTGAACTTCTGGTGAACCAGTGTCGTTTTCAGCGCGAGCAAATTTAGCAATGATCTCTGCGCGATCTGCGTTTGTTAAAGCCATTCGATTTCTCCGAGATGCTTATAAGTTACATTTGATACAAATCAAATTGATTCTTCAAAACCAAGTTGACTGCCGTGCATCACTACAGCAAGGCATTATTTTAAGGGATCTAGCGCTATATTGCAAAAATGTTTTATGTTCGCAGTCAATTCGGCAACTGACGGCTTTGCACAAATCATGCACAATCATGACAATTCTGATTTTCAGTATCAGGCTCAAATCCAATAAAAACGAAAAATAGAGAGAAATTTGTGAAAATTTTATCTGCCAATACCTGTTATGTCCCCCATGACCTCAACCACGTGATTCGTTCTAAGGATGAGGTCTCCGCTACCTTGGGTGGCATGAATGACGCACAAATTCAAAGCATTTGGACCAGTATAGAGTCCCTATATAAAACAGGAAACTACCCTTTCATCAGCCTCTGTTTACGTCGTCAGGGACAAATATTGTTAAACCGCAGCATTGGTTATGCGCAAGGCAATTCACCCGATGGTTTAGCGGTAGATGCAAAAATTGGCACACCCGACACCCCAGTTTGCTTATTTTCCGCCTCTAAAATCGTTACAGCCATGCTGATTCATATGTTGGATGAAGGCGGCGATCTGAATTTACTCGATCCGATTAGCCACTATATTCCCGAATATCGCGTAAACGGTAAACGTCGTGCCACCATTTTCCATTTGCTCGCTCATCGTGGTGGCATTCCGCGCATTGACAGCAAAGTCACACCTGAACTGTTGTTTAATCAAGATCAAATTTTAGAACGTCTTTATGCGGCACAACCCGTTTCAGCTTCGGGCACGCATCTGGCGTATCATGCCGTGACGTCGGGTTATATTTTAGGGGAAATTATCAAGCGGGTAACGGGTCAAACAGCCCGCGAGTTTCTTGCTGAAAATATCGAAAAACCCATGGGCTTAGATTACTTTAACTATGGCCTAAAACCTGAGTATCGAGCGGATGTCGCTTTAAACTATGCTACAGGTCTACATCCACGTTTAGGCACAGACCATTATCTTAATCGGGTACTGGGTGGTGGTTTACAGTTGGCGGTCGATGTGACCAATGATGCGCGCTTTATGGACACGATTTGCCCAGCGGGCAACATTTATACCAGTGCGGAACAAGCTGGTCGTTTCTTTGAAATGCTCTTGAGTGGTGGCGAATACCAAGGCAAACAAATCATGAGTGCCCAAACGGTATTTCGCTCGACCTTGGCCACGTCAGGAGTCAGTTTAGATCGGACATTATTAGTCCCGATGCGTTATGCCTTAGGCCCAATGTTAGGTAGCAATCCTATTGGGTTATTTGGACCCATGACTGGGCAAGCCTTTGGACATCTCGGGTTTTCCAATATTCTCTGCTGGGCCGATCCAGAACGTGATATTAGCGTATCGCTATTAACCACAGGAAAATCTGTCGTCGGGACCCACTTACCTGCTTTAGCGAAAACGCTTTATCAAATCTCAAAGCATTGTCCCAAAATCTTAAAGCACCAACGTCGCTCATTATTTGCAACCGATCGAAGCGAAACAGACTTAGTCTGAGCATAAAAAAAAGCCCAAGTAAACTTGGGCTTTTTTGCGCTGTAGTGTTCTTTTATTTTTGTTCTTGTTGTTTTGGTTATCATTATAATAATGCGCTTTTCCGCGTCTTGTATTAAACATTCCATGTTTAATCATTTACATCCTTATGTGACAGATTTTGCCACATCACACAGAAGAAAAAAGTCGCATTTCACTCATCTTCATGTAAGCGATTTCTTACATAAACTCCTCATTTTCTCCATTATTCAACTTAAATTTCTCTAAAAAATGCAATATTAAAAATTTAATTTATTAAAAACAAATTCTTAAATACATAAGAACTAAATTTAAAAAAGCATAAGCCGTGCAATACTGAGACAGTATCTCTTCAATATTCAATCTATAACTGTATTTTATGCTTCAATGAATGAATGGCTATTTTTTGTCACATTTTGCCAATTTATCAGATATAAAAAAGCCTTGTAGTCTCTCCCAAAACTACAAGGCTTAGCGGCTGTAAGTTTCCTCTTTCACCTACTTCACTGTAAGTTCGCTGTCTACTGACGTTATTATTATCTTTTTGCGATTATACTCAACATTCCGTGTTGAGCTCTTTATGTGAAGCCATCTTCTCAAAATCCTCAGCAAAGCTCTATGCGCAAATCTCCTGAATCCCTGTAAGCCATTTCGTACAAAGCTCCTATTTGTTTATTAAATCTTCACAATTGAATTTGTTGATTAATTTTTCTTGATAGACCACTTTCTCGAGTGGTTCGAGTCACCATAGCATGTACGAATGCATCGGCATCGACCAGTAAACTAACAACTTTTTTCGCCCGCGTAATTGCGGTATAAATCAACTCTTTACTGAGTAATTTTTCAGCCTGCCGATCTAAAACCACCGCGGTATGGGTGAACTCAGAGCCTTGAGATTTGTGAATGGTCAGTGCAAAAGCCGTTTCAATATTTTTGGGTAACCGTGTCGCGGCCACCCATTTATCCAAACTAGGGAAATACACCTCAAACTGCAACTTACCTTGTTGTATACGCTGTAAACACAGGCCAATATCGCCATTCGACACCCCCAACTGATAGTCGTTATAGGTCATCATCACAGGGCGTCCTAAATACCACTCACCCTGCTTGATTTGTTTTGATTGTTCTAATAGACGTTGCTCGATTTGCAGATTGAGCTGTTTTAAGCCGAAATGGCCGTGACGTATGGCTGCCAAAATACGGTAATCATCAAAATGTTGAATCACTTTGGGTACGAGAGACTCATTAGGATTTTGCTGATATTGCTTTAAAGCCTCGACATAGCCCTGAAAGCCAAGCATCAACAGATCATAATAATGCTGCAACTGCTCTACAGATAAAGCCTGCTCGGGCAACAATTCGAGTTGTAAATAATCGACCTTGACCTGATCCAACTCAACCGCCTTCAACGTCATGGCATGTACCACTTGCTGTTGAAAAGTGTGCAATACTCTCTGTTTTTCAGCAGGATGCGTCATTAAGTCAAAACAAGATTGCTGCTGAATAAATTGTGCCAACTTTCCAATCCGTGCATCTGATTTGAAACGACGGCTATTGACCAAATTGACTCTATTTTCAGCCAAAGCTGGAACCTGTTGTAGATCGGCGAGTACAGAGCCGACATCGACCGAAGCCAACTGATCGGCATCTCCCAATAAAATCAAACGAGCTTGATTCGGCATGGCAGCAAAGAGCATCTGTGCCAAATTTAAATCCAGCATGGATGCTTCATCAACGACAATCACATCATAAGGTAAAGGTTGTCTGCTATGAAAACGCGGTTGCTGCGTATTCCCAAGCCCCAAAAGGCGATGTAGCGTCACAGGGTTTAAGTTTTTCAAATCTGGGGTAACTAAGTCTTGTAACTTTTCATCCTGAAAAGAGTTCTGAAGGGCTTCTTTCATCCGCTGCGCCGCCTTACCTGTCGGTGCAGCCATCGCAATACGAATATCAGGCAGACTTTGTTTGAGCACTGCAATAATACGCGCCAAGGTATACGTTTTCCCTGTGCCCGGACCACCTGTAATGATCGCGAGCGCCTGCTCGGCCACCATAGCCAAAGCCTGTTTTTGGTGTGGATCTTCTAGTAAATGAGCATAAGCTGAAATATCCACTTGCGTTAAATTTTGCAGTTTTAACCGTGCTACTTGCTCGGCCAAAGACTGCTCTAAAGCCCAATAACGATACAGATATAATTGCTGCTGATCGTAAACAAACGGCGCTTTTTGTTGCTGTGCCTGCTGTTCATCCATCACCAAATCATCTAAGGCAGTCACAGCTTCAGCTGCAACCGAGATACAACTCTCACCGCGTAGCATGGCTTCAAGGACCTGTTGAATCATTTCACTACGTGCTTCAGTGACCCCTGTTTTACTCAGCGGTGACTGCTGAATAAACTGACTCCAACGCGTTAACCATGTGTCTACCACGACAGCCTGATCAATACTGGCTTTATGAACATTTTCCACACGGTTATCCTCAAAGTTATCCACAACTTAATTCTTTGTTTATGAGTGACTAATTTCACTTAATTCAGAAGTTTTGCCTACATGATTTTCAGTAGAAGTATCCTCAGCAAAATGACCCAAGATGGCATCTAATCTTAAAATAAACTCGGGGCTAGCACGCCAACTTAAAACCCCTTGATCGGGCTGCCCATTCATCCCTCTCAAATAAAGATAACTCGCCTGTCCCAGATGTTCTTCAATGTCATAGTCCAGCAAATTCACTTTTAAATAGCGATGCAAAGCCACCAAATACAGACCCGCCTGCAACCAATAACTGGCATGTGACATATTCAATTCGATTGCGTCATGATTATAGCTCTGCTGATCCGCCCCTAAGAAGTTACTTTTATAATCGGCAATGTGATAACGCTGACCATCAAAATAAACCAAGTCTATCGAACCTGTCAGATAACGAGCAGAATTGGCTTCATTTAAGTCGAGTAGATCAATGCCGTATTCTTGAAACAATGCCTGTATGCGTTTAATCGCCAGTACATGATCGGACAATGACAAATAAAAAGGAAATTCGGCCAAGTGTTCATCGGCTTTCAGTTGCTTCAACTGAAAACCTGCATGCAAAGGCGTTTCTAGTACATCTGCTAACCACGCTTGCATCCACAGCACCAATTGAGTTTCATCATCCTGTCCAAACTCATTTTGATATTTGCCCAATAACTCTTGCCACAGTAAGGGACTATCATTTTTAAAACGACGATGAATTTCCAGTCCCCAGTCACCCGAGTCCTGAAAGTCAATATGCTCGAAAATTTCGTGCAGGAAGGTTCCCGCAGTCGTCCCCATTGGAAACTGCCGTTTAATCCACGCCAAAGGCTGACTCAGCTCCACATCTTCAAGCACAGGATGATTAATCTCGTCATCCGCACTACCCACTTTCTCGCTCAAAACCGCTAAGGCATCCATTGCCTCTTTGCGACTCAAATGCTGTGCCAACGCACTAAAACTGGTTTTGGAACGTGGATAAAAACGCTGTTCAGGAAAGGCCAAGGCTTGCAGTTGAATGATCTCTTGCTGCTGGGCTGGCTGTAAACGGATCGGCTTTTCAGTCAGCAGCACCTCATTACCACTGGCAGGATGTTCAAACAGATTACCTGCTTGACCACGCCAAAATGCCAATGCCGTATTTGATTTATATTCCTGATCTTGCAGTAAGGCATACACGCGGTGGCTGGCGCGGGTCAGTGCGACATACCATAAGCGATGCTGTTCTGCTTCGGCTCGCTCATTGTGTTGCTCAATCGCGGCTGGGTCTAACAGGTTGGCATCATTTACTGCCACGATGCGCTGTAACTCGCTCTGCCCTGTCGTCGGATTGATCTGTTCCAGTGTTGAAAAGTTTAAGGTTTTATTCATTTCCTTAAAGTCTTTGTCGGCACCCAGCAAGAACACAATTTTAAACTCTAGACCTTTGGACTGATGAATAGTCATCAGCTGTACGCCTGTGGCATTGGAGAGTTTGCGTTCCAACTCCCACTCACGTTCCGCAGGCAAATGTAACTGTTTGAGATACCAATGATACAGTTTCTGCGCGCCTTGGAACTGCTCACTATGTTGGCTCAACAACTCAGTCAAATGTCGCAGATTAACCACAGTCCGTTCGTTGTCTCGGCTTTGGTAAGCCACCAAGTTTTTCCACACTTTAAACAGGTTTAAAGCGTACTGCCATGCACTTAAAAAGCCTTTATTGATCCACATGTCGCGGATGTCATCAAAATCCGCCATAAACTGGCTCAGACCGTTGGCTTGCTTTTCCACTTCTAGTAACTGTTTTAAATCAATCGCCAACAGCCGGCTCAAAAGCGCACGGCGAACTTTGGCTTCATCAAAAGGATGCATCATTGCGGTCAATAACGCACCGACATCTTTCGCGACCTGACTTTCAAACACACTGCGTTTAGACGGACGATTGACCAAAATTCCCAAACGCTCTAGTTCAAACTGAACTTTGTCCAAGCCATCATGGTTTTTCGACAACACTGCGATATCATTTTCCCCCATAAACCGTGGCGGATCATCTGCCACATACAGTTGCTGTTGAATGCCTTGGTTGATTAAATCACGAATTTTCCATGCTACTTGTTGAGCTTCATTTTTTTTGTCTTCAAGTAATAGCCAGCGCAGCGGTACATGGTTTTCACCCTGTGCATCGACCAAAGCGGGATGTGGTCGAGTCCCTGCTTCTACAGGCTGGTAATAGACCTGCTCACCAAAGTCCTGTTGGCGTTGAAATAAAGCATCCACCACCTGTACCAGTTTTTGTACAGAACGATGATTATATTTCAAACTATACTGCCGACCTTGCTTTGCCAAAACATCTAAACGTGCCTTGTTATAGGTCAGCATGTCACCACCACGAAAGCCATAAATAGCTTGTTTTGGGTCACCGACCATAATCATACAACCTTGATGATAGCGCTGTGCATCACGCCAAATTCGCGCCAACATATCATCTTGGTCTTGGTTGGTGTCTTGAAACTCATCCACTAAAATGAGTGGATAGCGTGCTTGTACAAACTGGGCAAAGCGCCGGCCTTGTTCGCCCTGTAAGGCTTCTGACAAGGTACGGATTTGCTGGGCAAAAGTCGTTTCACTCTTTTGCTGCAAGACTTGTGGTAATCGCTTTTTCACCTCAGAACTTAAGTGATATTTTAAATACGCATCCAGCACATCCAAATTGAGCCCTAGCTCTGCCAATGCGTCTAAGAAAATGCGGACCTGTCGCCACACAGGATGCTGCTCAAACTGTTCCAACACATCTACAGCACATTTGTTTAAGACTTTTTTCGTTGCAAGGTCAGTCAGGTGCTTTAAGGTTTTTTCAAAATGTGGCGCAAATAAGGCATAAGCCCGCTGCTCTTTCAGTGCAGTCAAAAAAGCTGGTAAATCCTGACATAGAATGCGTTGCATCAAGGCATCGGTGCGCCACTTCTTCCCCAACACTGCGTGGTATTGCCCTTCGGGTGCGTAATAGTCTTTCAAGCGTTCAAGCTGCGCCACATCCAGCGCGGTAAATTGATCAATGGCCTGCTCAAATTGCGTCAAATCAAGCACAGGTTTTTCCACCTGTTGAAACTGTGCCGATGCAAAGTTCAAACTATTTTCAACAATTGGCACATAAGCCTGTTCGGTTTTTAATTTTTGTTTTAACAGTAAATAATTCACCACAGGCTGCGGCTGTGCCTGAATCCACTCGCGTAATACGTCATGAATAAGCTGTTGAGTATAACTCTGCGCATCATCGGTGATATCTGCACGCTCAATCTTGCCACTTTCAAAAGAAAACTCACGCAGTAACTTTTGACTAAAACTGTCCAGTGTGCCGATGAACAGCTCATCTAACTGATCGATCACCAACTTCAAACGCTCTTGGGCAAAACCGACCCGCTGTGCATAGTCTGTGAGTACTTTGATAAAAAGCGGATCTTGTTCAGCGGCTATTTTGGCCTGTATTTCTCGCTCGGTCAGACTCTGACAACCTTCAAAATAACGTAAAGTTTCAATCAAACGTGCCCGAACGCGACTTTTCAGCTCCGCAGCGGCAGCACGGGTGAAGGTGGTTGCAATGACCTGATTCGGCAAATAGGCCCCAAGAAAAATACGCACCATCAAACTGGATAAAGTAAAAGTTTTGCCTGTGCCTGCTGAAGCTTCAATCCAATGTAAGCCCTGAAAGCTCATATCGGCAATGGGTTGATAAGACATGTTCGATGTGGTGGCCTGAGACTGTGCTGTCATGACTTAGTCCTCAAGGCTTTGCTGATGCAAAAAAATCGGATGATATAGTTCATAAGAAAACTGCTCGCAGGCATGGGCAAGTAATGCTTTGGCATCCTGCTCTTGTAGAATAAACTGCCAGTCGCGGTGTGCTTTATTGGCTTCGTTTTCAGTCATTGAAAAACCACTAAAGCGACCATCTTCTTCCCACACTTTATAAATGGCGTCCATGTCCGCGATCACCATCTGTTCCTGATCATTCAGTTGCCATTCATGGGTTTTATCTTTTTCTGCAATTTTCAATAACAAGGCCGCAGGTAAAACTAAGGGCTGAGTTTGTGCATACTCCCATGCTTTCAACCAAGGTTTGAGCCATTCACGCGCCTGATTTGAACTCACACCAGTACATAAAATGGTTCGGTCACTAAACACCACGATACGTTGATATTGCTGTCCGCCCTCACCCAAATTGACATAAGCCAGCCACAGTAAATACTCCAACCAAACTTTGGCACGGCGCTTTGCCCGCGCACTAGACGCTTCTACACTGACCCATTTTTCAGCACTGTATTTGGCTAGGGTGACATTGATCTGTAAATGTTCATTCACCTTCCATACTTGTTGGGTCGTGGCTGTAGCCTCGGGTGCATAGCGTTGTAAGCGTGTCAGCAAGCGCTGCTGCTCAAGCACGCTCATTTGCCAGACCCCATCTTGAACTTTACCAATCGGCAGTTGATCCATCAGAAGATTGGCATCTGCCGCTGCCTCATGTTGTTGTAAAAAATGACGGATGGCATAACGTCCTAAACCATCGAGCAGTAAAGGTTCTTGCGTTGCAGGAATCTCTTCTGGTTTTAAGTTTTCCACGCCTAAAGTCTTGAGATACAGCCTTGCAGGGAAAGTGATGTCTTGAATCCACTGCTGACTGTCGAGCACTTGAATGTCTTGCTCTAATTTTGGATAAGGCGTGTTGACCCAACTACTCCGTTGTCCTGATGCATGTTGCAATTGTTTCGCGACCTGAAACCATTGATCTTGAAAACGGATACTGTGCTCAGACTCAAAACCACACGGATCAAAAGGCAATAAAGGATGGACATGATACAGCGATGCCAACTGTGCAGGAACAGTCACGCCATGCTGATCAACCGTTGCGTTAGCACTCTTGGTCTGTGTGTTAGGCTGCACAATAAATGCCATGTGCTGAATCAGTTCTTGCAACACTGTAGACGGATCACGGACTTCACCATCATTGATATCAAAGCCATTATAAAATAACCATAAGTTCTCTTGCGCCAACAACAAGGCATCTAGAAAAGCCCCTTGATCATCTTCCAAACGGGAACGATCCCCCAGTTGTGGTTTCAGTAAATCCATTAGGTCAAAAGGCAAATGCGCACTACGGTTGGGAAACTTGCCACTGTCCAAGCCCAACATCACGATCAACTTATATGGCACAGGTCGAATCTGACCAATTTGACTAAACGTGATCTGCCCCGTGGGTTCTGCATAGTCCAGTTGCGCTTCTAAGGTCTTTTGGACTTCTTCTAATACATAAGGCAAAGGTAAACTTAAACTGCGCAGTGCATGATGGTCGTGTTCGTCATAGAAACTCGCCAAGGTCAGCATACGTTCTTGTTTTTTGACCATCTTATACACTGCGGCCAAAGACTCGACACCCGCACCTTCAAACTCGCGAATATCTTCCATCAAACGATTCAGCCAAGTTTCAGCAGTCGTCTGTTGTCCAGTTTCATGCGCGATCATCCACTCGGAACGATGTTTAAAATCTTGATAGATTTCTATCAAAACACCAATCAGTTCAAAATCACTCGACTGTACTTGGGCATAGCTTAAAGTCTCATGAAACAGCACATGCTCTGGTACAGCGACGCCTAACGCCAAACGATCTAAAGCAAACTTCAGACTATAACGATAGTCATCATCCCCTTCGGCCAGACTGCGTTTTAAATGTTCGGCATCCAATCCACGCTTAAAGCCTGCGTTGATCAACAGCTCCGTCATCCGCTCAATCATATTCATGTCTAAGCCATAACGTTGCTGCGTTGCATTTAAACTGAGCCAATCGGCAAAGTCCTCAATACTGAAACGCCCCCGTACCAAGACCATCCGTCCCAACACAGCACGCCATGCATTTAAGGCATCGAGCTGAGTCACGCCAGCTAGCTTAATAGGCAAATAAATACTGTCTTTACTCAGTTGATGGCCCTTTTTCAAAGCCTCACGCTCATGGGGAGGAGGTGCAAAAACACTGCGAATAAAAGGTTCTAGCTCAGTCAAACTGGGCGTCAACACTAAAATATCACTTGGACGTCGTGGTGCTTCAGCCGTGCCCTGAGCCAACCAATGCGTCAGTTGATCTTTGAGGACTTCAAGCTGTCTAAGGCTGGAGTGACAGACATGAATCTGTATCGAATCATCTTGTTCAGCCAAAGCATACTGATGCTGTTCAGGTTCTACCAAATACAGTACATCAGACTGAATTTTACCGAGTAGAGTTTCTGGATATTCATCGACAAAGATATCGGCCCACACCCCGTCTTCACCTGAAGAAAGGCTGGAAAGTAAAGAGAAATGGTCGCGTGCTTGTTTACCAAATCGGGTCAGTAAAGGATGGCGAGACTCTCGGGTTTCTGCATTAAAATTGAGGGTAAACTCATCAAAAAACTGCTGAATCTCTGCATCATTGGCATTTGGGTTTTTTTCAATAAAACGCTGCTTCACCCGTGCGTCATAACGCGCTTTCCAGTTGGGATCGACACTGTCTGCCCAGTATTCTTGTGAAGGGTTATAGTGAAAAATAAAGATATCGAGGTATTGCCCCAATCGATGCAAAAACTCCAATTGTTTTGGCGGTAAATCTAAGACAGTAAACACCACCAACTGTGCAGGCAATTTTTTCAGTGCAGCATCTCGGGTCTCTGCTTGATCGAGTAAGTCCCAAAATGCAGTATCAATACGCTGAATTTGTTCAAAGTCAGCATGGAACACCACTTGCCAGAGCCAACGTTGCCATGCTTCCAATTCATAAGCTTGATTGAGTTGAAAAGCACTGAGTTCTTGCTGAGTTTTAAAGAACATCTGCTCCAAATCGAGCGGCTGGTTTTTGCCCCACGCTTGTAACCAATTGGTCTGGCAACGGCAACTTTGCGGTGGACAGCCTTTGGTGCAATGCCCACGATAATCCATATAAAAACTAAACAGCCGTGAAACCTGCTCCGCGACCCAATACAGCATGCTTTGCTTTTTGAGCTGTTTATCGATGCCTTGTTGCAAACGGTCAGCGCTGGCATAGATCCGCTGAATAATCGGATACAACGGATGAGCAACCTCTAAAGGATTCAGCTCGGCTTGTATAAATTCTTTTAAGGCTTGAAAGACACGCCATTTAATAATCAATCGCGGAATATTGGCTTTACGGACTTCATCTTTTTGGTCGACCAAAACCCACTGATAAGCCGACCATTGAAAACCACGAATACGATGATGAAACTGCGTGTTGGCACTGATGCCCTGCTGTTCTGCCAACTTTTGCGTTAGCCACGCCTCAACCGCAGGTGAAGGTACAATAAAATGCTGTGCTTGCAGCACTTGAAAGGCATTTTTGGCCGGTTTAAAGACGGTTTTTTGCATGGCTTGCAACAGAACATCAATACGCTGACTTTGTATTACGTGTATTGCCATGTTTCCCCTCAAATGACCGTCTTATGAAAAATCTACAAAAGCACACAGATTATTGACTATACTTCTGGTTCTGTCTATGTCACTTTGATGACATATTTCTATTTAAAATTTGCTTTAAAATACGTACTTTAAGCAAAACTAGAATCAATGTGAATCAGGATATTTTAGGGTTTAGAAGATGAAATTAGAGCACATTCCAGAAAAAATTGATCCCTCTTTAAATTTAGAACAAATCCGCGAAGAATGTTTGGACTTAGTTAAAAAGCGCGCCTATTTTTCCGCAGGTGCTGCGGTTATTCCAGTCCCCTTCCTCGATGTGGTGATTGATGTGGGCATATTGTCGCAGTTGATTCCCGAAATTAACGCCCGCTTTGGTTTAACCCCTGAACAAGTCAGTGTCTACGACCCAGAAACCAAGCAAATACATTGGTCAGAACTACGTAAACGTGGTGTGGAGTTCTCTGGACTGGTGGTGGCACGTACAGCCGTGAAGAAATCCCTCAACAACATGGCAGCCAAATACATCACCAAACAAGTCACCAAATTCATTCCTCTTGGCGGACAAATGATTGCGGCCAGCTTGGGTTATGTCGTGATGAAAAAAATTGCGGAAACCCATGTGGAAGAGTCGTATAAGCTTGCCAAAGGCATTCAACTAAAACAAGCCGTTGAACAAGGAGTCCCTGTTGCAGCGCCAGTAACCCAAATTCCTTTGGGTTAAAGAACTAAATCTGCCTCTATAAAAAAACGGTCAAATGACCGTTTTTTTTAAGTTTTTTAATCGGTGTCGCGATCCGCTTTGAGCTGTTTTAAAATTGCCCTTAAGACTTCAATTCTGGCCTGTTGTTTATCATTGGTGGAAATAATATACCAAGGCGCATAACCTGTATCGGTATGTGCAAACATATCTGCGGCTGCCTTTAAATAGTCATCCCATTTGTCGCGATTGCGCCAATCTTCTTCGGTAATTTTAAAGCGTTTATGCGGGGTACTTTCACGGGCTTTAAAACGCGCCGCTTGTTCATCTTTATCAATCGCCAGCCAAAACTTAATCAGTACGGTTTGACTGTTGCTGAGGTTTTTTTCAAAACGATTGATTTCCGCATAAGCGCGTTGCCACTCCACCTCGGTTGCGAAGCCTTCTACCCGTTCTACCAAAACGCGTCCATACCACGTTCGATCAAAAATAGTGATGTCATCCGACTGCAATTTGCTCCAAAAACGCCACTGGTAAGGACGGCGTAACTCATACTTTTCAGGTGCGGCAATGGTATGAATTTCATATTCTCGCGGGTCGAGCTTTTTCACAATGCGCTTAATCGCCCCCCCTTTCCCAGCGGCATCCATACCTTCAAAAGCGATCACCACTTTACGGTCATCACAGCGGATGGCATCAGCCACTTGTTTGGTGAGTTTTTTTAACTCTGCTTTATAGTTTGCATCCTCAGCTTGAGGAGCTTCAAACTGAGTCAGAATATCTGGTATCGGCGCTTGCTGCCACTTTAGCGCGGCCTTTTTTTCATGCTCTGGACAGTGACGCAGCGCCGTTAAAATCGCTTGTGCAAAATTGTGATTACGCAAATCTTCATCTTCACCATCAATGATTTGCCAGTCATCGGTGAAACGTGTACGTAGTTTTTGCAAAGTGTCGTATTGTTTTTTATTGCGCCAGTCTAGCCCATGCAATTTATGCCAATGCACTTCGCTCGGGTCCATGTCATCCAGACGCTTTTGCAAAGACTTCCACGACAAATCGAACCAAACTTTTAAGACATCTACGTTGTTATTTTTTAAGTCCTGTTCAAAAGCCCGCATATTGCTAATGTATTCATCAAACAAAGTGTCGTCTAAAGGCTTTGAAGCATGCATGGCCGTAGCCAACAAGTCCCCATACCAGTTACCAAACCACACCATAATTTGCCCTTCGGCAGGTACAAATCGGGTATACGGTTGCCAAAAAGGCTGTTTTAGATTAAACAGATGCGGTGGATCGGCTTTGACATATAAAAAACGCGGATCGACCCATTCGCGCAGCTGTTTCACCGCTTCGCCTTTACCCGCAAGTTCAATTCCACTGACCAAAATCACTAAACTTTTTGCATTGCTCTGATCACGGGTATTCATCAACGCATATTGCGCTTCAATTAAGTCCAGTGAAAGCTGTTCTTCATTCAGCACTGTACTGGCGATCGTTTCTGTATCCATTGCCCCCTCCTTTTTTCTATTTAATCAAATCACTAGATCCTAAAAGATGATGGTCTAGATGATTTTCACACGCGCCTTTTGACTACTTCTACATCAAACTGACCACAAATAAATAGTTTTTTTGTCACTTTGTCATAGCGAGTTCCGTCATCACGCACTAAGATTTAGCTATCTTTAAATAGAACTGAGACAGCAAATGTCCAAACTCGCCGCCCTCGATGAGCTTTTAGAACAGTATTACCAATTGCATTATCATCAAGATTCGGTGCTCTTCCAACGTTTACAAGATGTGCAAGTCTGGCAAAAGCAACGGATGCAACGCACGCATAACCGTGCTTTCGCAGAAAAACAGAACCTCTTGATGGCCGAGTATTTTATCAACCGTTTATATGGTGGCCCAGATTTTGACGCTTTGGCAGGACAAATCGCGCGCTTGAGCAAATATGCGCACAAAGCAGAGAAATTAATTCCTGAAAATGCCATTAAAACCGGTACCTCTGGGGTTGAGTTGGCGATTTTGGCGGTGCGACTGGATGAACAAGTGGCAATGCAATTGCTGAAAGATCACCATCCCTCTGAAGCCTTAAGCGATGATTTGATGCGCCAAGCCTATTTAAAACTAGAACAAGGCGAAGAACGCTTGAAACAACTGTATTTACTCGATCAATTAGGTAAAAACCTCGATAAATACATGCGCTCTTTTATGGTCTATACCGCTTTTAAGATGTGTAAAGGGACAGCCAACAAATATAACTTCAATGTCATGTATGAATTTATGCAGGATGGCTTTTTGGCCATGAAACCGCTAAAGTCGGCAGAGAAATTTGTGAAAGACTTTACGGCGGTGGAACGTCAAATTATTGATAAAGTCCATGCGGGGCATTTGTATCCTTTTCAGTAAATTTCAACGAATGACTTGATAAAAATAAGCCAGCAGCAGCTTTGCTCTGCTGTTTTTCTGTATATTATTCAGCACAATTGCATGATGGTTACTGTACAACGTCCTAGAATCTGTCATCATGCATGCACTGCAACATTTACCCTATTGCTATGTTAGGAGTGACTCCCATGTCGAATGAAAATCAAACGCCTACCGCTACTCAAGAGTCGGCACAAAACACAGACAAAGTGAGTCCATTTTTAACTGAACCATTACCCCAAGGCACAGCGCAAGGTCAGCAAAAATCATTACAACAACAGTTGACTGATACCCCAGTAACGGGTTCTGTACCCAAATACAATCTTCCTCGCGGTGCCAATACAGGCAACGTCGGCAGTACCACACACTTTGGTTACCAGACGGTGAGCAGCGAAGATAAAGCGCAAAAAGTGGCGGAAGTTTTCCACTCGGTTGCCAGCAAATACGACATTATGAATGACTTGATGTCTTTTGGTATTCACCGTCTATGGAAACGCTTTGCGATCAATATGTCAGGGGTACGTCGTGGTCAACACGTGCTAGATATTGCTGGCGGGACAGGCGACTTGGCTAAAGTGTTTAGCCGCGAAGTTGGCCCTACAGGTCATGTAGTACTTTCAGACATTAATGAATCGATGTTGAATGTGGGTCGAGATCGTTTAATCGATGCAGGCTGCACCAATGTTGACTTCGTATTAGCCAATGCTGAAACCCTCGAGCCATTTGAAGACAACAGCTTTGACCTACTCACGATCTCGTTTGGTCTACGCAATGTGACCGATAAAGATGCAGCACTTGCAGCGATGTACCGCGTGCTTAAGCCAGGTGGTCGCCTACTGGTATTAGAGTTCTCTAAACCTGTGTTTGAACCATTTTCAAAACTGTACGATCTATATTCGTTCACCGCACTGCCGATCATGGGCAAAATTATTGCCAATGACTCAGAAAGCTATAAATATTTAGCCGAGTCCATTCGTATGCACCCAGACCAACGCACGCTAAAAGGCATGATGGAAAATGCAGGCTTCCAAAACTGTGACTATCACAACCTGACAGGCGGTATCGTTGCTGTACACCGTGGTTTTAAAC
Source organism: Acinetobacter sp. BWR-L5 (assembly GCF_039655985.1). Lineage (NCBI taxonomy): Bacteria > Pseudomonadati > Pseudomonadota > Gammaproteobacteria > Moraxellales > Moraxellaceae > Acinetobacter > Acinetobacter sp. BWR-L5. The sequence continues at coordinate 258,499 of NZ_JAGFEV010000004.1, forward strand.
TTTAAAATTAAACGTTTAAGGGCAAATTATGTGGTCGATTCTGGCACTCGGTGCAATTGAACGATTAATTCATCATGTGATTAATTTGGATGCGATCACTCGCATCCAGCTCAATGAACTACAAGGCAAGATGTTACGTGTGGTGATCGCATCCCCGCAACTGTCTGTAGATGTGTTCTTTGACCAAGCCAAAGTGCGCTTAGAACCTACCGTTACAGGGCATAGTGAAACAGCGTCCATTTTCGAACAACGCCCTTTTGACCAAGCTCAATCTCACACCCCAGCAACCGCAACTTTAACGGTGGCCAATGTGGTTGAGCTGCTCAAGCTATTACTGGCGGATGATGTCGGCAATATCCCGCTCCAAGGTGATTATCACCTTCTACAGGATATTCAATGGATTATGCAACACGCTGAGCCTGACTTGGCTGCGCATTTAAGCCCATGGATTGGCCCAAGTTTGGCGCATGAATTGGCTAAAATTCAGCTGGCACCAAAACACATCAAACAGGCCTTACAAAGTCATTTGTTTTTTGCTGAAGATGCCTTGAAAGAAGACAGTGGTCTATTTGCCCCGCGTTGGCAAATGGATGATCTGCATCAAGATACCCGCATTTTTAATCAAAACTTAGATCGTGCCGAAGCCAAAATTCAACAGCTTCAAGCACAGATTGACACTCAAGACTCAACTCAGAACTAGGTATTTACATATATGATTCCGCACGTTTCACGTTTACTCGAACTTTGGCGCATTGCCGCGCACTATAGACTCGACACGTTGTTTCCTGCGGAAGAATTACCTGAAAAAGCGCGTCATGCGCTGGGTGTAATTCGTATGCACCCTGCGGCATGGTCCAGTCGTGAACGTAAAAACCCACTGAAGCTCAAACAAGCTTTAGAGGAAATGGGACCACTGGCGATTAAAATGGGACAACTGCTGTCTACTCGTCGTGACCTAATTCCACCTGAAGTACTACAACAACTGGTTCTACTCCAAGACCGTGTCAAACCCTTTGGTTCTGATGTCGCGAAAATGCGTATTCAAGACTCATTGAAAGCCGATGTAAATACGCTGTTTGCACGCTTCGACGAACAACCCTTGGCAGCAGCCTCAATTGCTCAAGTACATACAGCCGCTTTACATGATGGTCGCGAAGTGGTGGTGAAAGTCACCCGTCCCGCTATTCGTAGTCAAATTTTACAAGACTTTGAAATTTTAGAATGGTTGGGCGATTTTCTTGAAAAACGCCTAGAAGCCGCGCGTGCACTGCACTTATCTGAAATTATTCAGGACTATCGTCAGGTCATCTTAAATGAACTGGATTTGACCTTAGAAGCCGACAATACCCGTCGTATGCGCCATTACTTTACAGGCTCAAGCATGATGTATGTGCCTGAAGTCTATATGGATAGCAAAGACGTGATGGTGGCTGAACGCATTACCGGCGTTCCCATTTCAGACATTAAAACCTTTGAAAAGCTGGGGATGGATCGTAAAGATCTGGCGGAAAAAGGCTTAACCATTTTCTTTACCCAAGTCTTCCGTGACAATTTTTTCCATGCCGACATGCATCCGGGCAATGTCTTCGTTGAAACCCTAAACCCAAGCCAACCCCGCTATATTGCGCTGGACTGTGCCATTATGGGTGAGTTGTCGAAGCACGACCAAATGACCGTGGCACGTATGCTGCTTGCGGTCATGAACAGCGACTTTATGCAACTGATTCAAATCGTGCATCAAGCTGGTTGGATTCCACCGGGCACAGACCAAGATGCACTAGCACGTGAAATGCGTCGCACGGTCGGGCCAATGGTGTCCAAACCCATGCATGAATTGGACTTCGCGGGCATTTTGATTCAAGTGATGGATATTGCACGACGCTTCCATTTGGAAATTCCGCCACAACTGATGCTGCTGCTTAAAACCCTCGTACATGTTGAAGGTTTAGGGACTGACCTTTACCCGGAGCTGGACATTTGGAGTTTAGCTAAGCCAATCCTGACCGATTGGATCAAAGCACAAATGAATCCACAAAAGAACCTAAAAGAGTTAGGACAAAAAATTCCGGACTTACTTTTAGGGGCACAAGACTTCCCAACGCTGTTGGTCGATAGCTTAAATGGTCTCAAAAACCAATCAGCTTGGCATGCTAAACAGCTCAATGAACTGCAAAGTATGCGCCTACAAATGGAGCATCAGCAAAAACGCAGTTGGATTTTTGGCAGTCTCATGGCCATTTTGCTGTCGATTGCGATTATCTCGCCTTGGTTTATTTCAGTGATTTTAATTGTACTCACCAGCTTACTGGCGGTGTGGCGCGTGTTTAAATAGACGCTTTCTGCTATATTAAAAGCCTGAGTCTCTCAGGCTTTTTTATGTTTAGGTTTTATGTAGGAAGTGACTCCCAAGTCATTCTTGGATCACTTTTGCCAATGCGCTCGCTCTCTCGCAAGTTAAAATGACAATACATATTGTCTATTTTGAATGATCACGATGACTCAAATCCTGCAAAAACACCCTCCAGCTTTAAGCATTCGTGCAGGTAAATTAGCACGTCAACTCATTCAAAGTGAAGGCTTACAAGCTGAACAGGTCGATATTGTACCCGGTGCCGCAGGTGGGCCCAAAGGCATCGGGATTCAAGGTTTAGACCAAGCCATTTTTGGTGAATTCTTTGCTCGTGCACCGCAAAGACGAACGTTGATTGGTTCATCCATTGGCAGTTGGCGCTTTGCCAGCATCTTAGCGCACGGTGCGAAAGCAGGTACCGAACGTTTAGGTGAACTCTATACCAACCTCTATTTTGACAAAAAAATGCAGCGTCAAGAAGTCAGTGATATTTGCCGTGGCATGCTGCTCGACTTGGTGCAAGGCAAAGAAGCGGAATTGGTCAATCATCCCGATTACCACCTCACAGTGCTGTCGATTAAAGCACAGCACATCTTCCAAAGTGACCAAGTTCTCCCGCTATTGGCCTCTGTGGCAGGTATCATCGGAACAACCGCTGTTTCGCGAAAGCATAGTCGCCACTTTATGCAACGGGTGATTAGTCAGCCCAGCAATGGTAAACAATTTAAAGTGGAAGATGATTTCCTCACTCATTATCACAGTCTCACCGCTGCAAACGTTCTGCCTTGGCTGATTGCTTCAGCCTCTATTCCAGGCGTGATGGCCGCAATTCGCGATATTCCAGATGCGCCACAAGGCAGTTATCGCGATGGTGGTCTGATTGACTATCACATCGATCTGCCTTTTGAGAGTCAAGGCATTGTGCTTTATCCGCACTTTACGGACAGCATTACGCCCGGTTGGTTTGATAAACTGTTTAAACGTCGCGCCAACCCTGAAAACCAAGCCCGCACGCTACTCCTGTCTCCGTCCCAAGACTATTTACGGAGTTTACCTTTAGGACGCCTGCCCGATCGTAAAGATTTCACCCTCAAAGGGCTCGACCAAAAACAGCGCATTCAAATGTGGAACCAATGTATTTCTGAAAGTCAGCGCTTAGGTGATGAATTCTTGGAAATGTTGGAAAAACAGCATTTTGCACAGGCGATACAAGATTTATAAACAAAATTTGCGCATGAATGTAATCTTGTTTAATCTGACCAAATAAAGAAAAATCGAGATTACATTTTTTCTATGCTAACAATAATTTTAAGTGAACAAAAAAAAATATGGTCAAGTCATTGAATTACAAAATGAATCGTGGGAAAAAATGTGATTGCAAGCTCGTTAGAAGATTTCATTCAAATCAACATCGACCAATTAAAAAAATCTGATGATATTCGTTACGCATTCATTTTAGACAATGGTTAAATCATTCGATCTATGATTTCTAATCACCCGCCCCACTTCGCCATCATCGGTGCTGGAACCGCAGGGTTAGCCACTGCGATTTTACTGGCTCGACAAAATATTCAAGTCAGTATTTTAGAGAAAGCCTCAGAACTCGAACCTGTCGGCGCAGGACTGTTACTACAGCCTTCTGGTTTAGCTGTTTTTGAGCATTTAGGCCTTTTAGATGAGGTTTTAAGACTGGGTGCAAAAGTCACTGGGCTCAAAGGTCAGTTACCGAGTGGCAATTTACTGGTCAATAGTCATTATCAACAAGCGCATCCTGATTTTTATGGTGTCGGTATCCATCGAGCAACGTTATGTCATGTTTTAGAAAATAAATGCCGTGAATATTCCGAACTCATTACTTGGCAAATGAATACCGACATTCAAAAATTAAAAGAAACATCCAATCAAGTTCGGGTTTCGGGTACAAAAGATGGTGAATCATTTGATCAAGCTTTTGATGCTGTGATCATTGCCAATGGCGCACGCAGCCTCTTAAGACCGAAAGAATGGGTGAAGGTTGATCAAGCTTATCCTTGGGGAGCCAAATGGACAATTGTTCCCGAATGCCTTGAATTAGATACAGAAATTTTACATCAGTTTCATGATCGCTCTAAAATGATGATGGGCATCTTACCGACCGGTACAGTGCCACATGAACCCAAGCAAAGACTATCGAGTGTGTTTTGGAGTCTTCCAAGCCATCAACTGAATAATTTTCTACACAATTCACAAGCGCATTCTGACTGGTTAAACCAAGTGTCTAAGCGTTGGAAACCTGCTGCGGATTGGTTAGAACAAGTCATTGCCCAGCCTGAACAAAAATCACAATGGTTGACGGCAAATTATCGTGATGTAGTACTGTCTAAGTTTGGTGAGGGTCGTATTGGTGTCATGGGTGATGCAGCACATGCCATGAGTCCACAACTGGGGCAAGGTGCAAATATGGCCCTTTTAGATGCATGGGCTTTGGGGCAAGCGGTTCAAAGCGCAAGAAAAAATGAAGCCCTTGATTATGTCCAACTCTGGCAAACGTATCATCAACACCGTCAAAGTTCGACAGCTTTCTATCAATTTTTAAGTCGTTTACTCACACCACTTTACCAATCTGACCTATGGTGGGCAGGTGGTTTACGTGATTTTAGCTTTGCTTGGATGTATCGAATTCCCTATTTCCGTAAAGAAATGGCGGTGACGATTTCAGGTTTAAAATTAGGCATGTTCAGTCAAATGAACTATCGGGATATTGCAAAACAAAACAATCATTCTGTGTAGAATGCGACGTCAATCATCGCCATCCGCTTTGGATGGGTGACTGATGGTTGAGTTTCTAAAATACATCAATTAAGCCGCTGTGAGATAACTGTAGAAAGTTTCTCCTCTATTCTGTTTAAATCACGTAGACTATAGCGCGCTACGTTAACATCGTAACACTCTCAATATTTATTCGCTTGGTGAAATCTTATGAACAATTTGCAATGGCTCGATGAAGTAAAATTTAACGAACAAGGTTTAGTCCCTGCCATTGCACAGCATCACCAAACGGGACGTGTCTTGATGGTTGCATGGATGAACCGTGAAGCTTTGGCTTTGACGGCTGAGAAAAACCAAGCCGTGTATTTCTCTCGTTCACGCAACAAGTTATGGCACAAAGGCGAAGAATCTGGGCATTTCCAGACCGTGCACGAAATTCGTCTCGACTGCGATGCCGATGTAATTGTGCTGCAAATTGAACAACACGGCGGAATTGCCTGTCACACAGGTCGCGAATCATGCTTCTACCGTAAACTCACGCCAAATGGCTGGGAAATTGTGGATGCACAGCTCAAAGACCCGAACGCGATTTATGGTGAAAAATCAACCAACCCACATACATTGGCAATGAATGCCTCAACGGCGCAATCTGAGCAAGTTGAAGTTTTATCCTACCTCGGTCAAATGATGGCTGAGCGTAAAGCAGCGGATCCAGACTCGTCTTATGTCGCGAAGCTGTATCACAAAGGTCTCAACAAAATTTTAGAAAAAGTCGGTGAAGAAGCGGTTGAAACCATTATCGCAGCTAAAGATTTTAAATCTGAAGCCAACGAAGACCATAAAAATGACTTGATCTATGAAGTGGCGGATCTTTGGTTCCATACGATTGTGGTTTTAGGCTATTTCGACTTAGACCCTCAAGTGGTTCTCAATGAATTGGCACGTCGTCAAGGGCTTTCTGGTTTGCTTGAAAAAGCCAACCGCAGCCACTAAGTTTATTGCCTGTGTCGAATATCATCAAACCGAGCGCGACTTATGAGCAAGCCATTGCCATTGATAACGCGCGTCTGGGCAAATCGTTTAAAGTAATTGCTTATGCAGGCACAGGTAAAACCACCACACTGCAAATGATTAGCGACTCCATGCCACAAAGACGTGGCATGTATTTAGCGTTCAACAAAGCCATTGCCAGCGAAGCGCAAACGAAGTTTCATGGCAATGTCGACTGCCGAACCTTCCACTCGCTTGCTTTTCGCAGTGTTCCACGTGGAGTGACGGACAAACTTCGTCTACCTCGTTTAAGTCCGAGTTTTATCGCCAAAGAATACCGTCTTGAACCGATTACCTTAAGACGGATGATGGGCGGACGTTATGAAAAATATGTGTTGATGCCATCACGCTTGGCCAGCCTTGTGGCGAATGCCGTGAGTCACTTCTGCTCAACCAGTTCTCAGTACCCAGCACCGCGACATTTACAAGCACCGAGCTGGTTACATCCCGATGATATCGATTCACTACAAAAGCACCTCTACCCTGCCATTGAACGTCGTTGGTTAGAGTCCATCGATCCCAACCATCAGGCTGGGATTGGTCATGATATTTATTTAAAACTGTGGGCGTTGTCTGAACCCAATATCCCAAGTGACTATGTGTTGTTTGATGAGGCACAAGACGCTGATCCGCTGATGTTGGGCATCTTATTGAAACAGCGCAATACGCAAGTGATCTATGTCGGAGATGCACACCAACAGATTTATGCATGGCGCGGCGCAGTCAATGCCATGCAACAACTGCCTTTGCCTGAGTCCCGTCTCACCACCTCGTTTCGTTTTGGTGAAGAGATTGCATTGCATGCCAATGCTATTTTAGGCGCCTTGAATGAAACCGTGCCGCTCATGGGTAACCCTCTGCTCAACTCCAAAGTGGTCAACAAACCTCATACCAAAATGCGCGATGCGATTTTATGTCGCACCAATGCGCGCGCCATGGAATTGCTGCTCTCAGGATTGCTCCATGGCGACAAAGTCAGCTTACAAGCCGACCATGTCAAACTGAACCGCTTTGTCGATGCCGCAGCGATGCTTAAACAAGGTAAGCGCGTCACCGATGTGCCTGAACTGGCCTGGTTTAATTCTTGGCATGATGTACATGAATATTGCGAAACCAATGACGGCAGTGACATCAAACCTTTAGTAAAATTGGTAGATGATCATGGCACCGATCCACTCAAAAAAGCCCTCGCGAAGATTACGCCGATTGAACAAGCGGATTATATTATTTCCACCGCACACAAAGCCAAAGGCTTAGAGTGGAACCGCGTTCACATCGAAGATGATTATCAGTTCAAGGTCAACGACAAAGACCATCAAATTAGTGATGAAGAGTTAAGACTGCTTTACGTGGCCTGTACACGTGCTAAAGTAAGTTTAAATATCCATCACATTTACGACCTGATGCAACAGCTAAAAAAACAAATGCCAAGCTCATTACGTAGAGTTGTTGGATAGTCGAATGTAAAAATAGTCACAACCGCTGCGGGTGTTCTATGAAAATTCAATCGATTCACCTGAAACACATCCTGCATTTTGCTGACCTTAAAGTCGATTTTTCTTATCACGATAAACCCGTCACTTTAATTTTAGGAGATCAAGCCTCAGGCAAGACCTCAATCTTACGTTTTAGCTATCAGGCTCTGACTTGGTTTGCAGCCCGTTATAAAGATTTACGCTCTGCAGGTGTGGTGATGTTAGATCACGACATTATGATGAACCGCCTACAGTCCAAAATTGATATTCAAGTTGCTGTGCCCGCTGAGTTGTATGCTCTCAAACCTACGGCAGCCGATACTGCGCCCGAACCCTATACATGGCAACTCTACAAAACATTAAACCAACATGGCATTGGCATCAGCCGAGTTGAAACATTAGAACTCGAACAACTGGTCAATCTATATCAGCAAGCAACGTTACAAGATCCGCTGCAAGGTTTACCGTTGATTGCGTATTATCCTGCGGAACGTTTTGTCAATGAGATGAATATTCTCAGCAAGAACAATCCCCTGATTTTCCAACATGCACATGCCTATGAAATTTCAGCTATTCCCTATACCACCTTTGCGCGTTTCTTTGAGTGGTTTCGTGAAATCAGCGATATTGAAAATGCGCAAACTGCGCAGTTTTTACAAACGATATTGCATCAGCCTAAAAGCATGCCACCCGATATCCCCTTAAGCTATAAATTGGCTCAGGCTCAAGCACACATCCAGTCACCCAGCCTACAAGCGCTCAAGCAAGCGTTAGCAACTGTTCTGCCCGAAATAGAAGATCTTTATCTGCAATATCATCCCAAGTTACAACTGATGGTGCGCTACCATGGCAACAGCATGCTCTATCAACAGCTGTCCAATAGTATTCGCAACTGGGTGGCGCTCGTTGGCGATATTGTGCGGCGTTTATGCCTACTCAACCCTGAAAGCCTGTTCCCTTGTTTAGAAGGTGACGGCGTACTGTTGATTGATGCAATTGATCATCACTTGGATCAAAATATGGCGCAAGTCATTTTAAAACGTTTAAATCAGGCTTTTCCTCGACTACAAATTATCGCCTCAGGCAACCGAAGTGAGTTGCTGGAACAAGCCAGCGAGTTTCAATGCCTCAAACTGGAAAATAAGCAATTAAGTCCTATCCAACTCGAACCACTGCAACATCAGTTCGATGTGATTTACCAAAACCTTGCCAATCACGAAGCAACGAGTGGAACTATCGAACCGATTGCGGCTGAACCCCAAGATTTAAGTGTGGCTGAATTATTCACACAGATTCAACAGCAGCTTTCTCCCGAACAGCAACAGCATTTGATTGCTTTACTCAGTGCTGAGGATGATGCTTCATCGGCAAATCCATTAACTTAGCCTGCTTAATAAACATAGCCATTTAAACCCTCAAAAACAGGCGACCAACGGTCGCTTTTTTTACATTTCTTGCACTGAGAAAGTGCCTGTCATCCACCAAGAAACGACCATCACGCGTATAATGTTTTGCGTCAGCGCAAAAAAGATTGATGTTGTTTTAGTCATGTTATATGATCGGTTTTACTTGCAAATTTCTAACTGAAATCGGATTTTGCTATAACGCTTCATGAGTTGCGCAACACAACTTCATTATTTTTAAATTTCACATTGGCTTTCAAGATTGAGACTCTTGGGCTGCTCTTTGCAGTCCTGTAATCCTTGAAAGATGAGATTCACCAATAGGTTTTGACCTATTCACGACAATGGAAACGAGTGTGCTACCGATTATTATATTGTTACCGTTAATACTTGGCACAACCCTTGTCTCATTACTGAAGCAGAGCTCACGTAGGCTAACCGCCTTCGCAGCTGTTGGGGTCAGTATGACAAGTTTAGGCTTATTACTGACCCAAGCACGAGAGGTGTTTAATGGCGCTGTCATTACGCAGTCGTGGTCATGGTTGCCGCAGCTTGGAATTGACTTCAGCTTCCGTCTAGACGCATTAGGCCTCCTCTTTGCCTTACTGATTAGTGGCATCGGAACGCTCATTTATATTTATGCCTATTTTTATTTAGGCCCAAAAAACTCTCTCAACAAACTCTATCTACTGCTCATGTTGTTCATGGCAGCCATGCTCGGAATTTCTCTCTCCAATAATTTAATTTTACTCCTCGTTTTTTGGGAGTTGACCAGTATCTCCTCTTTCCTATTGGTCGGTTATTGGAGTAATTACGACGCGGCGCAACGTGGCTCACGCATGGCATTGACCATTACGGGTATGGGCGGATTAGCCATGCTGGGTGGTTTCATCTTGCTCGGCCAAATCACAGGCACCTACGAGATTGATCAAATCTTGACGATGACAACACAAATTCAAAGTCATGCTTTATTTGTTCCTACGTTGCTGCTGATTCTACTCGGTGCTTTTACCAAAAGTGCGCAATTTCCATTCCATTTTTGGTTACCCAACGCGATGGCAGCCCCGACCCCCGTGTCTGCTTATTTACACTCAGCAACCATGGTAAAAGCTGGCATCTTCTTGGTCGCACGACTGTTACCAATTTTTGCAGGTGCGGCACTGTTCCATAATTTGGTCACCTTTATTGGCCTATTTACCCTGTGTATGGCTGCGTTTTTTGCCATCTTTAAAGAAGACCTGAAAGGTTTATTGGCCTATTCAACCATTAGCCATCTCGGCTTGATCATGTGTCTCTTGGGAATCGGATCACCATTGGCTGTGGCTGCGGCTATTTTCCATATTATTAACCATGCCACCTTTAAAGCAGCGCTGTTCATGATCGCAGGTATTATCGATCATGAGTCAGGCACACGTGATTTACGCAAGCTTAGTGGGTTATGGCAACTGTTGCCTTATACAGCCACTTTGACGATGGTCACTGCAGCATCGATGGCCGGCGTGCCCTTGACCAACGGTTTCTTATCTAAAGAAATGTTCTTTACTGAACTGCTCAGCAATCTGTCTGGTCCTGTGCTCATCTGCTCCGCGATTGTCGCGACCCTGGCGGGGATTTTTGCAGTCGCTTACTCGGTGCGTTTGGTACATGGGGTTTTCTTCGATGGCCCATTAGGCAAGCAAGTTCCCAACAAAGATGCGCATGAGCCGCCGTTTGGCATGCGTGCACCGGCCACTTTACTGGCGATTTTGTGTATTTTAGTCGGCTTGTTCCCTGCTCTATTGGTTGAAAATATCGTCAACAGTACAGCACGCGCCAGCACCCAAGTGATGGACTTTGAAGGTGCACATCTTGCCCTATGGCATGGTTTTAACATGCCTTTATTGATGAGCGTGATTGCGTCGATTGGCGGTCTGATTTTCTATTTCAGTCTAGCGAAGGGTGGCAAAATTCGAGAAATTGATCTCGATCCATATTTAGGTCGTCTACAAGGTCGAGTTGCCTTTGACTTATTCTTGAAGTCACTCCTGCTCAACTCGCGCAAATTTAAACGATTGACTGAAAACGGTAAATTACAAAGCTATATTCTTTGGATTGTGATCTTCAGTATTGCCATAGTCTCACTTCCATTTTTAGGACAAGGGCTAACCACAGGTACCCGTGAACTCACCCATGCCCCTGCTTTAGCGGTCGTACTATGGCTACTGTTATTCTCTTCGTGCTGGATGATGTTGTGGTTCCACCACGAACGGATTAAAGCAGTATTGATCAGTGGCGCGATTGGTTTAGTCGTGACTATGGTCTTTATCTGCTTCTCTGCACCTGATTTGGCTTTGACACAAATCACCGTCGATGTGGTCACCACCGTACTGTTATTGATGAGTTTATCACTTTTACCACAACTCACTCCCTATGAGTCGAGTGTCTCACGCCGTTGGCGAGATGCCCTGATTGCGATTGGCGGCGGGCTCGGCATTGCATGGATCACATGGCTCATCTTGACCCGTGATCACAACTCCATTTCATGGTTCTTCATGCAGCAGTCGATTCCATTAGGCGGCGGTACCAACGTGGTCAACGTGATTTTGGTCGATTTCCGTGGTTTCGATACCTTCGGTGAAATTACAGTCCTCGGCATTGCAGGCATTGGCGCGCTGTGCCTAATGGATGGTATGCGTACCCACGGCACGACTATGACCCAAGGTCTCAGTTACCGTTTTAATCCATCGCCATTGATGCTTCGTATTACTGCATCTTGGATTTTACCGATTGCCTTGGTGGTCAGTCTGTATATCTTCCTGCGTGGACACAATCTGCCTGGGGGCGGGTTTATCGCGGGTCTAATTACCGCTTTGGCCTTAATTATTCAGTACATGGCACTCGGTCAAGATCATGCAGAACAACTGCTCAAAGCCAAGTCTGGTCGTTTGTATGAAATCTGGATTGGAACAGGTCTAGTCATTGCAGGATTAACAGGCTTAGGCGCATGGTTCTGGGGACGTCCCTTCCTCACCAGTGCACACTTTTATGTGTCGCCACCGATCTTAGGCGAAATGCACCTAGCAACAGCTGCACTGTTCGATGTCGGGGTTTATATCACGGTCGTAGGTGCAACCATGCTACTTATTTCAGTACTTGGGGACTCGCGTCACTCTAGTATGTCTGGTCCAGTACCAAAGGGGGATTAATATGATTAGTTTAGAACTGTTACTTGCCTCCGCTATTGGTCTGTTGACTGCCACAGGCATCTATCTGATTTTACGTGCCCGTACCTTCCCTGTGGTACTTGGCTTGGCCATGATTGGTTATGCCGTCAATTTATTTTTATTTGCCATGGGGCGACTTCAACTTAATGCACCCGCGGTACTCACGGAAGCCAGCAAAGCCACTGACCCTTTGCCACAAGCCTTGGTGTTAACCGCGATTGTGATTGGCTTTGCTACCACGGCGTTTATTGTACAACTGGCTTTACGCAGTCGTTATGAAACAGGAACCGACCACGTTGACTCTAAAGAAGAAATACCACAAATTGACCCACGTGAGGATGAGCCATAATGAATGACTTCATCCAATTTTGGACCGAACACACCCCAATTTTTAGTATTTTAATTCCTGCCATTACTGCCTTTATTTTGGTGTTATTGGGTAATCCTGGATCAGGTTCTTTAGCACAAGACTGGCGACAACCTTGGCGTCGAGGCATTAGTTATACCTCTGGCCTGTTGGGCTTATTTACAGCGGTCAACTATCTGATCTTTGCCAGCTCTGGGCAAATCAGTGTTTATAACCTGAGTGAATGGGCAGCGCCATTTGGCATTGTTTTGGTCCTCGACCAACTGTCTGCCCTGATGCTGGTTTTAACCTACGGCTTAGCTGTTCCAGTGATGTGGTTTGCCAGTAAAGAATGGGATGAACGTGGCCGTTATTTCCATGCCATGTGCCATTTCCTACTGATGGGTTTAACCGGTGCCTTCCTGACAGGCGACTTATTTAACCTGTTCGTATTCTTTGAAATTTTGTTGATGGCCTCTTATGTTTTGTTACTGCATGGCCAAGGCAAAGCGCGTTTTCAACTCGGCATTCACTATGTCACCATTAACCTGTTGGCATCAGCCCTATTTCTGATTGGCCTTGGCATGATTTACGGCAGCGTCGGCAGCCTCAATATGGCGGATGTTGCACGTCTGATGCCTCTATTGGAAGGCGATCAACATCGTATCGCGGTTGCTGGTGGGCTATTGTTGTTTACAGTCTTTGGCATTAAAGCAGCCATGCTACCTGTCGGTTTTTGGCTCCCGAAAACCTATGCGGTCGCGACCACGCCTGTGGCGGCACTGTTCACCATCATGACCAAAGTCGGTATTTATGCCATTTTACGTGTTAATGGCACCGTATTTGACGATGCGATTAGCCGTGAGATTCTGCAATACATTCTATTGCCGATTGGTTTAATTACCTCAGTCTATGGTGTGATTGGCGCGATGGGTGCGGAACGCTTACGTCGTTTCATTGGCTTTATGATTTTGTCTTCTGTCGGCACGATTTTAATCGCCATTTCCCTGTTCAATACCTTGGCATGGGCAGCGGCACTGTATTATTTGGTGCACAGTACCATTATTGCGGCAGCTTTCTATATTTTAAGTGGTTGGATTACCTCTCAACGTGGTGAGTTTAAAGATCACTTTAAAATTGCACCGCAAATGAAACAGCATAAGGTGGTGGCGTTAACCTATTTCACCATTGCCTTGATGATGGCAGGTTTACCACCCTTTAGTGGCTTCTTAGGCAAAGTGTTTATTCTTCAAGCCACCGCACACTCACCGTATCAATTGCTGATTATTGTGACCGTTTTAGTGGTGAGTTTATTAAGTATTATTGCGTTTACACGTGTGGGTTTCGTGATTTTTTGGCGCGCAACTAAACCAGAAGACAACCCTGATGAAGCTGCTTATGCCGCGTACCAAGCTTTGCCTGAACAAGCACCGAAGCGCAATGACAAAACCATCTATCTCTTGTTGGTCGGTTTAATCGCTTATATGGTGTTTGCAGGTCCAATTCAAAAGTACACTTACCAAACGGCTGAGCAAATCCAAAATAATGTGCTCTATGAACAGACTTTACTCAAAACTGATGAGCATGGGCAAACCATTAGCGTACAACCTTTCGACAGTGAAAATTTACCCGAGACCAAATATGGTGGCGAACGCGTAGATCCGAATGCACATTTGATTCCATATTTAATTTCAGAGGAAACACTGGAAGGCGAACATATTTCCGAATACAAAAAACGCCAAATGCAACAGCAACAACAGGCTGAAGTGAATCCCGATGCTGAAAGCCTACAACCCATGGTGGAGCCTTAAACATGAAAAAAACGTCGTTTTTGGAGCGTTGGTTACCCCACCCTTTTGTCTCGGTGATTGTTGCGCTGAGCTGGGTGATGTTGGCACATAGTGTCGATGCAGCCAGCTTAGTGATGGCATTTTTACTGGCTATTTTTATTCCGCGTCTGATCAGACCATTCATTACGTATACTCCAAATATTGAATGGAAAGCGGCGGTGAAACTATTTTTTGTGGTGTTATACGACATTGTGATGTCGAATATTCAAGTGGCTAAATTGGTCCTCGGCCCAATTGATCGTCTACAACCCAAATGGTTTCGCGTTCCGCTGGAAACACAACATGAGGAAGTAAACACCTTACTGGCGATGATTATTACCACTACACCAGGCACTGTTTCAGCAGGCATCGATCAAGATCGCGGGGACATTTTAGTTCACGCCCTCAGCACCGATGATGAAAATGCCGAGATTGAAAATATCAAAGCGCGTTATGAAAAACCGTTGATGCAAATTTTTGGTGTCGAAGCAGGAGACAAAGCATGACTATTTTGCCTTATGCCCTCGGGATTTGTTTAATCGCCGTCACCATTTCAATGTTGCTGTGCTTAATTCGCTTAATCATCGGCCCATCGATTGTAGACCGACTCTTAGCACTCGATACACTCTTTTTAAATGCAATCTGCCTCATTATTATTTTAGGCATTTACTGGGCCAGCACTTCATTATTTGAAGGTGCTCTTTTGGTTGCGATGCTCGGCTTTGTCTCTACAGCCGCTTTAGCACGCTACTTCACCTCAGGTCATGTGATTGACTAGGAGCAAGATCGATGCAACTTACGATGGAAATTTTAGTCTCCATTTTTCTCATGATCGGCACTTTCTTCATGCTGGTCGGAGGAATTGGAATGGTGCGCCTGCCCGATTTATTCATGCGCCTGCATGCCCCAACCAAGTCCAGTACCTTAGGCTTAGGGAGCTTCTTGATCGCGGCAATGATCTATTCTGCATTTCAAGGACGCTTTGGTTTTGCTGAGCTGTTATTAACGCTGTTTGCCTTCTTAACTGCACCTGTATCGGCAAATTTGATGGCGCAAGCGGCGCTACATTTGCGCTTACGCTCGCTGAGCGGTGACGTTCCAGAAGCACTCAACCGTCCACTTCCTTGGCAACGTACTCGTCGCAGAGCTTTTAGCAATAAGCATGAAGACACTGAACATCGTCTTTAAATGCTTGTGTCCTTAAAGATATAAAAATAAATACATTTCTAGCGCTTCAGCACTGACATGGTGATGTTGCGCTAATTTGAACATTGTAATAACGATAATGTTCTAACGTATTAGATGGTGTCGCATCCATTACATTGACCAACACAGGTGGACTGATCAAGCTAATTGATACTCAATCCACTCAATAATTAAAATGAGCAAAGTGTCCCGCTAGTAAATCATTGCCCATATCAATCCAGTCCACAGCAACTTAATGATCAAAATAATCCCTAAAAGCTCAACCCTCTACTCCCCTATCATAATCCTATGCAATATCTTTCAAGTCTTAATCTAGCTTCAGCCATTACTCCGCATAAAAAAAAGCCACCCGAAGGTGGCTTTTTGATTCAGTTAGACTGAATTATTCATCATCTTTGTTTGCTTCGTCAGCGGGTAAATCCTTTACTGCTTCAGCAATCAGGCCAAACATATAGTTACCATATGCATTGGTTTTATCGTAATGGAAACGCAAACGCGGTGTAATACGTGTCTTAATACGACGGCCGAGTTCGTGACGCAAGAAACCAGATGCTTTGTTCAGCACATCTAGGGTTTCTTTATTGGCTGCTTCACTTTGCTCATCGCCAAGCTCACGGCCCATCACAGTCACATATACTTCAGCATAACCTAAGTCCGGACTGACCTTCACCGCAGAGATGGTCACGAGACCACCTAAGCGTGGATCTTTCAACTCTTGACGAATCAGTTCAGACAACTCACGTTGTACTGTATCCGCCATGCGCTTAAGACGTTGACTACCCGCCATTAAAGACTCCGTTTGATCAGTTGAACATCATAGACTTCGATCTTGTCTTTTTCTTTGATGTCTTTATAACCTTTCACCGCAAGACCACATTCCATACCTGCGCGAACTTCCTCAACCACTTCTTTATAGCGACGAAGTGACTCAAGCTCACCTTGGAACACCACCACATCATCACGAAGGACACGAATTGGTTTATTACGGTGTAACATACCCTCAAGCACCATACAGCCTGCTGCTGCACCAAACTTACTTGAGTGGAACACTTCACGTACTTCAGCCACACCCAGAATTGTTTCACGGTGTTCAGGCGCAAGCTTACCACTCATCGCTGCTTTCACATCATCAATCAATTGATAAATGATTGAGTAGTAACGAATGTCGATGCCATCAGCATCCGCTTTTTGACGCGCTGCATTATCCGCACGTACGTTAAAGCCAAGAAGTACCGCTTCAGAAGATTCAGCTAGTGTTACGTCAGATTCAGTGATCGCACCAACACCTGAGCCAATAACACGGACTTTAACTTCGTCTGTTGCAAGGTCAGCAAGTGCAACGTGTAATGCTTCCAATGTACCACGTACATCAGTTTTCAATACCACATTGACGATAGGCACATCTTTCTTGCCCATAGACGCCATGATATTTTCAAGACGCATTGCGCTTTGACGCTCAAGACGTTTTTGACGTTCACGATCCATACGCGCATCGGCAACTTCACGTGCTTTTTTCTCGTCATTCACAACAAGAACTTCATCACCCGCCATTGGCGCTTCAGGTAGACCTAAAATTTCAACCGGAATTGAAGGACCTGCAGACTGAATACGTTTACCGTTTTCATCTGTCATCGCACGTACACGACCATAAGATGCGCCGGCAAGAACAAGGTCACCTACTTTCAATGTACCGTTTTGAACAAGGATAGACGTTACCGCACCACGGCTGTTGTCTACACGTGCTTCAATCACGACACCTTGAGCAGCACCTTCTTCAGATGCTTTCAACTCAAGTAATTCAGCTTGGATTGAAATAATATCTAGAAGCTCATCAATACCTTGACCTGTATGTGCTGAAACCATTGCAACAGGAACGTCACCGCCCCATTGTTCAGGCACGATTTCTTTCACAGTCAATTCATTCAATACGCGATCTGGATCAGCAGATTCTTTATCCATCTTGTTGATTGCAACAATAATTGGCGTACCTGCAGCACGTGCGTGATCAATCGCTTCAGCTGTTTGTGGCATTACACCATCATCTGCTGCAACAACCAATACCACGATGTCTGTCGATTTCGCACCACGTGAACGCATTGCAGTAAATGCTGCGTGTCCCGGAGTATCTAAGAATGTGATAATGCCTTTATCCGTCGTAACATGATACGCACCGATGTGCTGAGTGATACCACCCGCTTCACCAGCTGCCACTTTTGAACGACGAATGCGGTCAAGTAACGATGTCTTACCATGGTCAACGTGCCCCATGATGGTCACAACAGGAGGACGAGTCGTTTGAGCGCCACGTGCTTCTTCTGCTGCTTCAAGTAAGTTATCTTCAGCTTGCGTATCCGATACAAGAACTGGGTTATGGCCCATTTCTTCTACGATTAATGCTGCAATTTCTTGGTCAATCGCTTGGTTCTGAGTGACAAGCTCACCCATTTTCATGAGTGACTTAATTACTTCACGTACCTTAACTGCCATTTTTGCAGCCAAGTCAGCAACCACAATGGTTGAACCAATTTCAACATCATAAACTTGCTTTTTAACCGGTTTTTCAAAACCATGCTTGTTTGCAGAGCTTGTTTTTAAACCACGTTTATGCGAGTTATCACGGAAAGATTGCTCTTCACCACGACGACCACCTTTCTTCGGTGCGCGTGTAGCTGGCGTATTGGTACCACGTTTGATTTCGCGGTCTTCTTTCGCAAATGAGTCTTCATATGCTTGACCAACCAGACCCGCAGCAAGTGGAGAATCATCCACTACACGAATGGTCGCAGTTGCATCTTCGTTTGAATACTTAGATGCCATTTGACGCATTTGTTCAAGTGTACGTTGCTGCGCTTCTTCAGCTGCCTTACGACGTGCTGCTTCTTCAGTCGCTTTTAATTGAGCGGCTTGAGCTTCACGTGCTTTTTTCTGTTCAGGTGTTTCAACAACTTTAACTTGTGCTTTAACCACAGGCTTATTGTTTGATTTACGCTTCACAACTACCGCAGCTTTTGCTACTTCTTGCTTCGTTGTTTCTTGCTTTGCAGCAGCACGCATCGCTTCAAAGTTTGCAGCCGCTTTATTTACTACTGGCGTTTCAGCTTTAGGTTCAACCATAGCTTGTACGTTCGCACGAGCTTGTTGCTCAGCTTGCGCTTTCGCCAAAGCTTCCGCTTTAATTTGTTCTGGATCTGGCTTGGTAAATGTATGTTTCTTGCGAACTTCTACATTAATCGTTTTTGCCTTACCTGAGGTACTCGCTACTTTAGCGGTACTGGTCGTTTTACGTTTCAACGTGATTTTTCCTGCCTGACCATCGTCTTGACCATGAATTTTCTTCAAATGGTGCACGAGGGCATCTTGTTGTTCAGTAGAGATTATATCGTCCGATTTACGCTGTGGTAAACCAGCATCACGAACCTGCTCTAGGAGCTTCTCAACAGGGCGGTTCACACTGAGAGCTAACTCTTGTATCGTCTTATCCGTCATGTAGATCTCCTAGTTAAACCATGATTCGCGCGCTTTCATAATAAGTTGACCCGCTTTCTCTGTACCCAGACCTTCAATATCAGCAATATCGTCAGTCGCTTGGTCAGCCAAGTCATCAATTGTGATGACACCACGTGCTGCAAGTGCATAAGCAATCTCTTGCGTCATCCCTTCCATTGCAACGAGTTCCGCGCTTGGATCTTGGATGTTTTCTTGCTGCTGTAATGCATCAGCCAATGCAACTTCTTTGGCACGACTTTGAAGTAATTCAACAACTTCAGCATCTAGCTCGATTTCGTCAAATGTTTCAGCTGGAACATAAGCAATCTCTTCTAAAGAAGTGAAGCCCATTTCAACCAATGCCATTGCCAAATCTTCTTCAATATCTAGACGCGATACAAATAGGTCTAAGTATTGTTGTGCTTCATTTTGCTGACGAGCATGATACTCATCTTCAAGCATCATGTTGAGTTTGTAGCCTGTAAGTTCAGAGGCTAAACGTACGTTTTGACCTTGTGAACCAATCGCACGCGCTAATTGATCGCTAGTTGCGAAAATAATGTCCGCTGTACGTTCTTCTTCATCAATCACAATACCCGATACATCTGCTGGCTCTAAAGCACTCGCAATGTACTGTGCAGGATCATCAGACCATACAACAACATCAATACGCTCACCGTTCAATTCTTGCTGAACTGCTTGAATACGTGTACCACGCATACCAATACATGCACCCACTGGATCAATACGATGATCATTGGTTTTCACAGCAATTTTAGCACGAACACCGGGTTGACGCGCTGCCGCTTTAATCTCAATGATTTCTTCAGAAATTTCAGGAATTTCTTTCTTCATCAAAGCGATAAGCATTTCAGGCTTGGCACGTGACAATTGTAGTTGTGCACCACGACCTTCACGGTTCACATTAAACAAAATCGCATTTACACGTTGCTTCGGACGCAAAATTTCTTTTGCAATCATTTCTTCACGTGCAAGATACGCTTCTGCGTTATCGCCAAGGTCAATGATAAAGCCATCTTTGGTTTGCTTTTTCACTTCACCGTAGATCAACTCACCCACTTTAGACTCGTAGGCATCTGCAATCAACGCACGTTCAGCTTCGCGAATCTTTTGAACAATGACTTGTTTTGCAATTTGCGCCGCAATACGACCGAAGTCAATTGAAGGCACTTCAAGCTCACGAATATCACCAATCGACCATTGTGCAGGATCAACATCAGAAATCGCATCTTGACATGCTGGCATTTCATGATCTTCATCCGCAACCACTTCCCATTGACGGAAAGTGCTGTATTCGCCCGTTTTACGATCAATCTCTACACGAAGCTGAGCTTCTTCAGAGTTTGTTCCTTCGTAAAATTTCTTTTTAGTCGCAGCAACAAGCGCTTGTTCTAAGGCTTCGAAAATCGCTTCACGAGGTACACCTTTTTCATTACTAACCGTTTCAACTACGGTAAGAATTTCACGTGCCATAAGCCACCTATTCGTTCAGATTCTTATTTATTAAATGAATTAATCTTGATAGACCAAATTGGCTTTATCAATATTATTACTATCGATTTCAAGCACCTGTTGCTTTTCCACTTCGACTTGAATCATTTCAGTTTCAAGATCTACAGCAACCAATTTAGCTTGGAATTTACGACGGTTATCGACCGCACTGATCAAACGGAAAGCGATCTGTTGACCAATATATGCAGGTAATTGTTCAAGTTGGAAAAATGGACGATCCCAACCCGGAGATGACACTTCAAGTGCATATTCACCTGAAATTGGATCATGGACATCCATCATTGCGCCGACTTGCTGAGTCACGCGTACACAGTCTTGTACGCCGATGCCACGGCCCTGCTCTTCTTCACCATCTTCATTGATGATGGGTTCTGCATTTTCGTCGACAGCTTTGTCGATATAAATGCGCAATAAAGAACGTTTTCCTTGAGGAAGGAATTCAATTCCCCAAAGATCAACACCACAGGCTTGCACTGCAGGAGCAATTAAGTCTTGGAGTGCTTGAGTTTTATTTGATAGCTTCATTTACTCTCGTCATTTTTGTGCGATTCAATGGCCGAAACAGACCACTACAAGCCGATACAAACTATAGTAGTAGTGGAACATGACACTTTGACTTTCAGCGTATCCGGCTCACATCGACACTACACGATAGCCAATAAAAAAGGGCGTAATCGCCCCAATTATTGCACAGAAAATTAATATCCACTGTGCAAAAAGGCCCACCTTGTTGTGAGCCTCTTTTTAGAAACTTGGTAGCGGGAGCTGGATTTGAACCAACGACCTTCGGGTTATGAGCCCGACGAGCTACCAGACTGCTCCATCCCGCATCAACGTGCAAAAATTATATACAAATATGAACTATTTTTCAATCTAAATACTTCGTACTTGCTCTGATTTAGTTGCACCTAAATCAAATTGGTAGCGGGAGCTGGATTTGAACCAACGACCTTCGGGTTATGAGCCCGACGAGCTACCAGACTGCTCCATCCCGCAACAAAACGCAAAAATTATTCAATTTAATTACTTAAACTGCTTATTTTAGTTTGCATCTAAAATAAGATTGGTAGCGGGAGCTGGATTTGAACCAACGACCTTCGGGTTATGAGCCCGACGAGCTACCAGACTGCTCCATCCCGCATCAAAACGCAAAAATATTCTTAACTTAATGATTATTAAGTTACTCACCTTAGTTTGCTTCTAAAATAAGATTGATTGGTAGCGGGAGCTGGATTTGAACCAACGACCTTCGGGTTATGAGCCCGACGAGCTACCAGACTGCTCCATCCCGCATCAATAGAATTCGCTGCATACACCAACTTAATCTTCTGGATTCATAAGTTGGTGCGGAAGGGGGGACTTGAACCCCCACGCCCGAAAGCACTACCACCTCAAGGTAGCGTGTCTACCAATTCCACCACCACCGCAGCTGTGACGCATTCTAGTAGCATCGTCACAAAAAAGAAAGGACTAATTCCAATTATTCGCTTGTTTTAGGTGCAGCTGGCGAAGTTTCAGTCGATTGTGCAGGTGCAGAACTTGTCGTTTGCACTGACTTTAAGCTATAGGCATCTGTGGTTTGCTTTTTGGCAAACACAGCAAGTGACAAACTGGTGATAAAAAACAAGGCCGTCAAAACCGCAGTCAATCGGGTCAAGAAATTACCTGAACCTGATGCACCAAATACAGTTGCAGCACCGCCACCACCAAACGAAGCGCCAGCATCTGCACCTTTACCATGCTGGACCAAAATCAGCACGATCATCAACACAGCTAAGATAATATGTACTACCAGCACAAAAGTTTGCATGCTGAACTCCTAATTATTTTGTATTTGCAAATGCTTCGACAATTTTATAAAACGACGTTGCATTTAAAGATGCCCCACCGACGAGTGCACCATTGATATCTGGACAGGCCGCTAACTCTACTGCATTTTCAGCTTTTACACTACCACCATATAAAATGGCCATGTTCGCGCCATGACTGGTAATTTGCGTGAGGCCTTCACGGATTTTAGCATGCATGGTTTGCGCGTCTTCTGGTGAAGCAGTTTTTCCTGTACCAATGGCCCAAATTGGCTCGTAGGCAATCACAATATGAGGCCACTGCTCTGCCTTTACCACACTGGCTAAGTCGCAAATTTGTTGTAAAACCACTACTTCTGCCTGACCAGATTCACGCTGTTCTAAGCTTTCACCGACACAGTAAATGACTTTTAAACCCGCATTTAAGGCATTTTGAGCTTTCGCATTTAAAATTGCTGCGCTTTCAGCAAAATATTCACGACGTTCTGAGTGACCAATTAAAACATATTCAATTTGACTATCTTTAAGCAGCTCTGCACTCACCTCACCGGTATATGCACCCATGTTGCCAAAACGCGAAACATCCTGCGCTACAGTAAAAACTGCACGTGCAGCATTCGCCAATTCAGTCTGCATTGAAGTCAAAGCCAGCGTCACAGGCGCAAGCCCAATGTTACATTTTTCTTCTGCTATTTCATTCTCTTGCAAGAGCTGTTTAAATTCTTGAAGCAATTGCTTGGCATCTGCCTGCATTGGGTTCATCTTCCAATTGCCGACAACCCATGGCTTAATCGTCGAACCCGACATACAGCACCCTATTCAAAACAGTTCATTAAAACGGCCTCATTCTACACGGTATTTATTTTTCAAAGATAGTTTTCTTCTAGAATTTCTTCGGCAATCAAAATAATACGAATGAAAATAAAGACATCTTTTTGTAAAAAAACCGCCTGCTATTACGACCAGTTCATGCTTTTAATCGATATTAAGGTGGTGACAACACTTTCAGATATGGTATTTTTGTGCAACAAAAGTATAATTTTACGATACCAATTATAAACAATTGAGAAGTTAAGGATCTGGGGAATGTCAGTATCAAATGGTTTGCCTAAGTTCACAGGCTTCATTCGACGCTTAGTCGAAGACGGACGCGTGACTGCTGAAAATATGCAGCAGGCAATGCTCTCTGCAAAAAAGGCTCAGCAAGACATCGTCCCTTACCTGATTGAAAATCATAAACTCTCTCCACAAATGATCGCTGAGACGATTTCTTTAGAATTTGGCGAGCCCGTTTTTGACTTAAGTGTCTATGATTCTGTACAAATTCTACGGGATCTGGTCGAAGACAAACTTATCACCAAGCATCGTGTGTTGCCGATTTACCGTCGTGGCAATATCCTCTATATCGCTACCAGCAATCCAACCAACATGGATGCGATGGACGCAATTCGCTTCAATTCTAAAATGAATATTGAAGCAATTATTGTTGAACATCCCCAGCTTGAAAAACTGATCGAACAAAATTTTGCGCAGGCCGATAGCTTTGAATTTTCTGATGAAGATATTGATTTAGACTTAGAACAAGACCCTCAGAACTCCAATGACGAAGAAGACGATTCACCTCAAGGCGATGAAGCACCGATCGTCAAATACATCAATAAATTACTGATCGATGCGATTCGTATGGGCGCATCAGATTTACACTTTGAGCCTTATGAGAAATCTTACCGTGTCCGTTATCGTGTAGATGGGGTTCTGCGTCACATTGCCAGCCCACCACTACAACTGGCGACTCGTCTTGCTTCACGTTTAAAAGTTATGTCACAAATGGACATCTCTGAAAAGCGCGTCCCGCAAGATGGTCGTATTAAATTAAAGCTGTCAAAAAGTAAAGCCATTGACTTCCGTGTCAACTCACTTCCAACCTTATTTGGTGAAAAATTGGTTCTGCGTATTCTCGATCCATCTAGTGCTATGCTAGGGATCGATGCTTTAGGTTATGAACCAGATCAAAAAGACCTGTTTATGCAGGCTTTAGACAAACCGCAAGGCATGTTGTTAATTACTGGCCCGACAGGTTCAGGTAAAACGGTGTCGTTGTATACAGGTTTGAATATTCTAAATAAAGAAGACACTAATATCTCAACAGCGGAAGACCCTGTTGAAATTAACTTAGAAGGTATTAATCAGGTCAATGTAAACAATAAAGTCGGCCTCACCTTTTCTGCTGCACTAAAGTCCTTCTTACGTCAGGACCCTGATATTGTGATGGTCGGTGAGATTCGCGACCTTGAAACGGCTGAAATCGCAATTAAAGCTGCACAGACAGGTCACATGGTCATGTCGACACTCCACACCAATAGTGCACCTGAAACCCTGACACGCTTACGCAATATGGGGGTTCCCTCTTTTAACATTGCAACCTCGGTCAATTTGGTGATTGCACAACGTTTAGCGCGCCGCTTATGTAACCAATGCAAAACCGCTGTTGATATTCCCGAACAAAGCTTGCTCGAAATGGGCTTTACTTCAACAGATATCCAAGATCCAGACTTCAAAGTTTATCAACCGGTGGGGTGTACTGAGTGCCGTGAAGGTTATAAAGGGCGTGTTGGTATTTATGAAGTCATGAAAGTCACGCCAGAAATTTCAAAAATTATTATGGAAGATGGCAATGCGTTGCAGATTGCTGAAGCATCTGCAAAATTAGGATTTAACAATTTACGTCGTTCAGGTTTACTCAAGGTTATGCAGGGGGTCACTTCCTTACAAGAAGTGAATCGTGTAACCAGCGAATAGTTGAAATATTGAAAGAATAAGGATAAATGCATGGCTGTCAAAAAAGCACAGATGATGCCAACCTTCAATTATGAAGGGATTGATCGTAAAGGGGCAAAAATTAAAGGGGAATTGCCTGCACGTAATCTTGCCCTCGCCAAAGTTACTTTGCGCAAACAAGGGATTACCATCAAGAGTATTCGAGAAAAGAAAAAGAATATTCTTGAAGGCATAATGAAGAAAAAAGTGACGACACTGGACATCACGATTTTCACTCGACAGCTCGCAACCATGATGAAAGCGGGTGTACCACTAGTACAAGGTTTCGAAATTGTGGCTGAAGGTTTAGAAAACCCGTCTATGCGTGAAGTCGTACTGGGCATTAAAGGCGAAGTGGAAGGTGGTAATACCTTTGCTGGAGCACTCAGAAAATATCCACAATATTTCGACAACTTATTCTGTTCATTGGTTGAATCAGGCGAACAATCGGGTGCACTTGAGACCATGCTGGACCGTGTAGCGGTCTATAAAGAAAAAAGTGAATTACTAAAACAAAAAATTAAAAAAGCCATGAAATACCCAGCAACCGTAGTTGTGGTTGCGGTGATCGTAACTATTATTTTGATGGTCAAAGTTGTCCCTGTTTTCCAAGATTTATTCAGTTCCTTTGGTGCGGATTTACCTGCATTCACCCAAATGGTGGTAAATATGTCTGAATGGATGCAGAAATACTGGTTCATTTTGATTATTGTCGTTGGTGTGGTAATTACCGCATTACTCGAAACCAAAAAACGCAGTAAAAAGTTTCGTGACATGCTGGATAAAGCCGCACTGAAAGCCCCGATTTTTGGTGATTTAGTCTATAAAGCGATTATCGCGCGCTATAGCCGCACCCTGTCTACCACCTTTGCTGCGGGTGTACCCTTAATTGATGCTCTCGAATCTACCGCGGGTGCAACCAACAATGTGGTCTATGAAGAAGCTGTGATGAAGATCCGTGAAGATGTCGCAACAGGGCAACAACTTCAATTCGCGATGCGTGCCACCAATAAATTTCCATCAATGGCAGTACAAATGGTAGCGATTGGTGAAGAATCTGGTGCGCTCGATGCCATGCTGGATAAAGTTGCAACCCACTATGAAAATGAAGTCGATAATGCGGTGGATGGCTTAACGGCAATGATGGAACCTCTGATCATGGCGGTCTTGGGTGTACTTGTGGGTGGCCTAGTGATTGCCATGTATCTACCAATCTTCCAAATGGGTTCTGTGGTTTAATGCAAGAAATAATTTCCTATCTGATCAATACTCCAATGGCGCTTTATTTCGCCGTTGGAGTTTTTAGTTTGTGCATCGGTAGTTTTCTGAATGTGGTGATCTATCGCACGCCAAAAATGATGGAACAAGAATGGCGCACCGACTGCCAACTTCTGCTTCATCCTGAACAGCCGATTATTGATGAAACGAAACTCTCGTTGAGCAAGCCTACTTCGACCTGCCCCAAATGCAAAAGTGCCATACACTGGTATCAAAATGTCCCTGTGATGAGTTGGTTACTGCTACGAGGAAAGTGTGGCACTTGCCATAATCCGATCAGCATTCGCTACCCTGCGATTGAACTCCTGACCGTAATTTGTGCATTGGTCGTGGTTGCTGCCTTTGGCCCAACAATCCAAATGTTGTTTGGTCTCGTACTCACTTACATTTTAATCGCCTTAACTTTTATTGATTTTGACACTCAACTTTTACCTGATCGCTATACCCTCACCCTTGCAGCTCTGGGTTTAGGGGTCAATAGTTATGCGATTTACACCACACCGACAGCGGCCATTTGGGGTTATATCATTGGCTTTTTATGCTTATGGATCGTGTACTATCTGTTTAAGCTCATCACAGGCAAGGAAGGTATGGGTTATGGTGACTTTAAGCTACTTGCAGCTTTAGGCGCATGGATGGGCCCTTTGCTACTGCCGCTGATTGTGCTACTTTCCTCTTTTGTAGGTGCCATTATCGGCATCATCCTGCTCAAAGTGCGCAAAGAAAATCAGCCTTTTGCTTTTGGTCCGTATATTGCCATCGCAGGATGGATTGCCTTTTTGTGGGGTGAGCAAATTATGAAAATATACTTAGGCAATTAAAATAATATGTCATTTATTTTAGGTCTGACAGGCGGGATTGGCAGTGGAAAATCTGCTGCAAGCCACTGGTTTGAACAACAAGGCATACAGGTAGTTGATGCTGACGTGGTTGCTCGAGAGATTGTTGCTGTAGGGCAACCCGCACTTCAGCAAATTCGAAGCAGCTTCGGCGAGTGGGTCTTACTGGACAATGGCGAACTGAATCGACGCGCTTTACGTGAACACATTTTTCAGGACCCGTCTGCCCGTAAGCAATTGGAAAAGATCACCCACCCTGCAATTCGTCAGTCCATCATGCAACAATTACAAGCTGCGACCAGCCCTTATGCGATTTTGGTTTCACCGCTACTTTTTGAAACCAATCAGCATGAACTAACACAACATACACTTCTGATCGATGCTTCAATTGATATCCAGATTCTTCGTGCTTCGCAGCGCGACCATCAAACCATTGAGCAAATTCAAACCATCATTAAAGCGCAAATGTCCCGTGAACAAAAACAAGCGTTGGCCGATGATATTGTGGTAAATGATGGACACTTGGAACACTTATACGCACAGCTCAGACCGTTGCATTTAAAGTATTTGGCCCATTCAGAAGTCTAAAAAAAAGCAGTCAATTATGACTGCTTTTTTTGTTGTGCGAGTTGGGCTTTCAAACTGTCCTGCCGTATCCAACGCCATGGCTGCAAGGCCCCGATCCCCATTCCCAGAAGACCACATAAAATCGCAACACTCAAAGGCTCATTGAGCAAAGGAACCGCAATAATCGCAGCAATAAAAGGCGCCAAAGTCACAATACTGCCTGTTTTAAATGCCCCCAAACGCTTAATCGCTTCCACATAAGTGAGGGTCGCCACGATGACTACGAACACGCCATGAAATACAACCTGAGCAATCAATTGCACAGGTTGCACATGCGCTAGGGTTTTGGGTAGAAATAAAATATAAATCGGCACAAAAATAATCGCAGCCCAAATCGCAACACCTGCCATGGAGTGCCATGCCGACAGTTTCCATTGTCTTAATAAAACGGTAAATGTTCCCCACAGCACGGCACTGAGGAAAAACAAGCCATCACCTAAACTAAAGGCGATACCTGTTTCTTGATACATCAGCCCACTCATGGCCGCCAGTGCCAGCAACATAATACTGAGGCTGAGCCAAGTATGCCGATCAAATGGTTGTCGAAATAAAAGATAAGCTGCGACAGCCGTGCAAAGCGGAATACAGCCATTGAGAAAGATTGCAGCATGTGCCGCAGGCACATAATGAAAAGCGCTATAAGCGGTGATGCAGTAACACACCCCACCAATCATCGCCAAAATAAAAGGCTCTTTCTTCCACAAAAAGGCGGTATCTTTTTTATAGATCAAGATTGGCATTAAGATGCAAAACGCCAAGAGAAAGCGTAAGGCGGTAATATCCCACGCACCAATACCCCAATTGGCACTGAGCCGCGCAGTTAAGGTAAATCCCCCCCAAATACACATGGTGATGGCAATAAATACATAGCCTTGTTTTTGAGGGGTCATCATTGAGCTTAAATTAAATTGGGAATTAAAAAATCTTAGACATTACGTTGACGGCATGCTTCATACAAAGCCATACCCGTTGCTACACTGACATTCAAACTTTGTAGATTGCCTGCCATCGGAATATAAACCGTTTGATCGCATTGAGACTGGGTAATTGGACGCAGACCAGTATCTTCAGCACCCATCACCACACATACAGCCGTTCCAGTAAAATCGAACTGTTGTAGCGGCAAGGCTTTTTCATCCAACATGGTACCGACCACACGCACATTAAACTCATCTTTAATTTGCGCTAAAGTCCGAGCCAAATTGGTCACTTGGATAAATTTAACTTTTTCAGCACCACCTGCCGCAACTTTGCGCGCGGTCGGGGTCAAACTTGCAGAACGATCACGAGGCACAATTACAGCTTCGACACCCATTGCAGCCGCGGTACGGATACATGCGCCTAGGTTATGCGGATCGGTGACTTGATCTAAACCCAGCAATAAACAATTTGGCGATTGTTTCAGTAAGGCTTCTAAATCTTTTTCATTGAAAACTGGATTAGGACGGACCGCAGCCACAACCCCTTGGTGAAATGGCAAGCCCGCCATTTTTTCTAATCGATCACGACCGGTTTGTTGTACGCTAATACCAAACGGTTCAGCCAACTCAAGTACACGCTTTAAACGCTGGTCGTCGCGCCCTTTTAAGGTAAAAAGCGTCAGTACGCGCTCAGGTTCAAGTTCCAACAATGACTCCACCGAATGAACGCCATAGAAATATTCAGGTTTAGCCATGTAGGACCTCTAAAAGATAAATGACCATCGACACGATGTGCCAAAAATAAAAATCCTGTAAAGCTGACTTTACAGGATTGCTGTGCAACGGATAGTTTAACCGATTTCGCTTGAAATTACTTGGCGAGTATCAGTTGAAAGCTTAACCTTCTAAATGGCACACGTAGTCCAACACTTCGTCAGTTTCAATTTTAAAACGACTATTGCCAGGCACATAAAAAGACTGACCTGCGCGGAACAATTCGCTCTCTTCGCTGTCAGCAATTTGTACACGACATTCGCCTGAAATAATTTCCATACGCTCTGCCACATGTGTTTCAAACGTCAAAGCTTGCTCTGTCGGAAGAATAACCCCTAACGTTTTTTTGGTGCCATCTTCAAATTGCACAGTATGACTGATGCATAAACCGCCAAAATAAACATTGGATTTTTTTATGACAGAGACATGGTCGAACTGAGTTGACATGCGTACACTCCAGATAATGCGCATTTATATTCGTATTGATTCGCTAGTTTAAAGATGTGCGATTAACTAATCAATCGATGTTTTATTCCCCTCAATCAATATTTTGTTAAAGTCCGACCATCGTACAATTGCCTCAATTTCCAGCCCATTTTGGCGTGTTTTTTGCCAATGCGATCCGTTCACTGAGTCGTGCTCTTTCTGTATACACCGCATACCCACAAGTTTGTGCTGTGTTTGCTATAACAGTCGGATTTAAAAAATCTGCTAGGTCGACTTTCAGATTCACGCTAAAATAAGCCGACTTTGCACAAAACGAATAGCGTTGCCGTCTTGTCGGCTGAATAAAACTTCACTATCTTAAACTAAAACTTTTCGCAGCTCGGATGCGTTTATGCTGACACATTTAACTTTAATTAATTTTGCTTTAGCCGATCACTTAGCACTTGATATCGATCAAGGTTTTAATGTCCTGACCGGGGAAACAGGTGCAGGCAAATCATTATTGCTAGATGCACTGTCCGCCTGTCTGGGTGAACGTACCGATACCAACTATGTCCGTTTCGGTTCAGACAAAGCCGATGTCACGGCTATTTTCAGCTATCAAGAGCATAGCCCTGAAGCCGTATGGTTAAAGGCACATGAGTTAGATGATGAGTCAGGAGAAATTCATCTAAGACGGGTTATTTTTGCCACTGGCCGCAGCAAAGCATGGATTAATGGTCGTCCGAGCAGCTTAGCTGAATTGAAAGAAATCGGGCGTTTGCTGGTACAGCTGTATAGTCAACACAGTCAACAACAACTACTAGAGCCGCCATATCCAAGACGCTGGTTAGACCTCTATCATAACTTCTACCCAGAAGCGCAAGCTGTGCGTGAAGCCTATAGCACATGGCAAAAAGACATTCGTCAGCACCAAGCCGCATTGGATGCTCAAGCCACGCGTAAACAACGTATGGATACTTTGAGTTTACAATTAGAAGAACTCGAAGATGTGGTGCAAATCGACTATAAAGAGATTGAACAAGAGTTCGACCGCTTATCCCATCATGAAAATATCATGCAGGACTGTAGTTATGCCGTTACGGCCTTAGATGATGCTGAACAAAATATTAATCAAGAAATTTCCAGTATTATTCGCCGCTTAGAATCACATGCAGGACGCAGTGAACAGTTGGCTGAGATTCATACTTCTTTGCTGAATGCACAAAGTGAGCTTGACGATGCCACGGCTAATCTCCGTCAGTTTATTGACCGTCAAAGTTATGACCCAGAACGTATGGAAGAGTTGAACACCCAGCTTGAGATGTTCCACCGTTTTGCCCGTAAGTACCGCACGCAGCCAGAACACTTAAAACAAGCACATGAACAATGGCAATCTGAACTGGCACAGCTCCATTTATTAGAAGATCCAGAAACACTAGCTGAGCAAGTTGAAGTCTCGCATCAGGACCTATTAAATAAAGCCCAGCACCTTGACCAAATTCGTCGCGATGCAGCCGCACCATTGGCGAAACATTTAACCGAACAGGTCAAACAATTGGCTCTGCCTGAAGCGCACTTTGAGTTTAAGTTTGAACCAATGGAGCAGGTTTCTAGTGAAGGTCTAAGTTTTATCCAATTACTGTTCACCGCCAACAAAGGTATCCCACCGCAACCTTTGGCCAAAGTTGCCTCAGGGGGAGAGTTGTCACGTATCGCATTGGTGATGCAAGTGATGAATGCTGAAAAAACCGAAGCTGAAGTTTTAGTCTTCGATGAAATTGACGTCGGTATTAGTGGTGGCACAGCCGAAATTGTCGGTCGTCTCTTGGCCGACTTGGGTTCGCATGTGCAAATTCTGTGTATTACCCACCAAGCTCAAGTTGCAGCACAGTCTGACCAGCACTTGTTGGTGAAAAAACGTCAGACCGATCCTGCCAGTAGCACCATTTTAAACTTAGAAGAAGATGAGCGTATCGATGAGCTCGCACGCATGACAGGCGGCGTTGAAATCAATGACACTACACTACAACATGCCAAGCAATTACGTCAGTTGAAGTTTCAATCCGCCTAATTTATGTAGACTGGATCACAAAAAAAGATTTGGAGAAAGTGCATTAGTCTAGTAACGTGGTAGATAACAACATTTGACTAGAAGCATTTTAATTTCAAGGAGAAGCCTTTAGGTGAGCAAACAATATCTGACGCATCGCTGTCTCATTGCCCCACCCGATATGGCAGATGAAGTCTTTGCCCATACCGTGATTTATTTGGCCCGACACGATGAGGAAGGTGCTCAAGGCATCATCATCAACCGCCCTTCAGGGCTTTCAGTCAAAGAACTGCTCAATGATCTTGAAATTGAAGCCGATCACGTCCGACCACACGATGTTCTCCAAGGTGGGCCTTTGCGTCCAGAAGCTGGCTTTGTCTTACATACGGGCCAGCCGACATGGCACTCTTCCATTGCGGTGGGGGAAAATATCTGTATCACCACGTCTAAAGATATTTTAGATGCGATTGCGCATAATGAAGGTGTGGGTCGCTATCAAATTGCTTTGGGCTATGCCAGTTGGACCAAAAATCAACTGGAAGATGAACTGTCTCGTGGTGATTGGTTAGTCTGCGATGCTGATATGGATTTGATTTTTAATATTCCTTATGACGACCGTTGGGATGCTGCCTATAAAAAGCTCGGACTGGATCGAACATGGTTGTCTTCTGAGATTGGACATGCCTGATTTAAACACGCCCCAAATGATTATGGCATTTGATTTTGGTACACAAAAAATGGGCATGGCAGTCGGTCAAGCACTGATTGAAAGTGCAACACCTTTGGCTTTGTTTCCAATGAAAGATGGCATTCCTAATTGGGATGAACTGCATAAAATTATTAAGCAATATCAACCCAATGTATTTTTAGTCGGTTTACCACTCAATATGGATGATAGCGAGTCGGAATTATCTGCTCGAGCACGTAAGTTCGCACGTCGTTTACGTCATCAAACCAATATTGAAACATGGATGGTGGATGAACGCTTAAGTACTCGTGCAGCCCGTGATGAGCTGAGCCATTACCATGCGCAAGGCCGAGGTAAAAAACTTTCTGCTGATAGCCTTGCCGCAACATTGTTTATTGAAAGTTGGTATCGCGATCCTGAAGGCCTTACACCTTAACCAAGACTTCCTTAAAACAGATGACATGGGTTTTATGATTGGAGTTGTACCTCAACACATCAAATAGCGTTCTAAAAAAAGCATCCGATGAGGATGCTTTTTTTGAAATGAGCAGAGGCCAATTTAGTGCTGTGACTCGGTAATATGTACTGTCACGGTTCGCCCCGCGACAAATGCCAATTCATTTTTCGGAATATCATCCAGTGCAATTTTCACAGGAACGCGCTGCGCTAAACGTACCCAACTAAAAGTTGGGTTTACATTGGCCAATAAACCTGTACTTGTGGTTCGTTCACGATCTTCAATGCCTGAAGCAATCCCCTGCACATGCCCTTTTAAGATGTTTGAGTCGCCCATCAACTGTACAGTCGCAGGCGCACCGAGATAAATTTTATTTAGCTTGGTTTCTTCAAAATAACCGACCACATAAAGCTGCGAGCGATCTAATAGCGCCGCTACCGCCTGCCCCACTTTGACATAATTTCCTGCTTTCATCTCAAAATTAGACAGTGTGCCATCGGCTGGTGCTAGGACTTCGGAGCGGTTCAAGTTTAATTCAGCCAAATGTAAATGACTGGTGGCTACATCGATTAACGCCTGTTGCTGCGCAATATTGGCTTTGGCCTGCTGAATCGCCGCTTGCATTTGTTCATGTTCGGCATGTGATTGATCTCGTACGGCAAACATCTGATCTTGCTCTTGCTTTGATATAGCACCATCCATCAAATTGGCATAGCGTTCTGCATTTTTATCGGCCAAGTGACTATTGGCTTGTGATTTGGTCAAATTGGCCTTGCTTTGAAACAGCTCCGCTTCGGCGGCGGCCAAACTAGCTTTGGCTTTAGCCAAGTCTGATTTGGCTTGTTCCACATCAAGCGCCTGACGCGCCACATCAATTTTAAACAGCACCTGCCCTTGTTTGACGCTTTGATTATCGTGCACTAAAACTTCAGTGACTAAGCCTGAAACATCGGAAGAGACTTGAATCACATCGCCACGAACCCGCCCATCACGTGTCCACGGTTCAGCATTATAATAATGCCAAAGATGCACGAGTACCGCGATCGCGATACCCGCAATCAGCACTAAAGTGATGGGACGGCTCAGTTTACGCCAATCAAAGGATGCCATTTCTTTTACCTCATTCATTTCAATCAGATGTGCGCTTAGGCAAAGCTCACGATAAAACCCCAATGGACCATGCCAAGCACTGTAATGTAGAGGCATAAATAAAAAATACTGGGTAAAAAAATCCAGCCTTTGTCGACCCAAGGATCGGTCACCCGCATGAGTAACCGTAATACGATGTAGGCCAATACCGCCTGAATGACCAAAACTGGCACATACACACCATAGATATTAAGTTCGCCCATCGTTATGCTCCCAACAAACGGACTTGAGACATTTCATCCCATGTCGCATGACAAAGACTGCTTTGAATATTATTCAGTGAAACTTGCAAACGCCGAGCAATGCTTAGGTCTTGCAGTTGTATAAGCTCGGCCTGAATGATCTGAATTTTGTCCAAAATGTGTTGTCTGACCTGTAGGTCGCTATGGTCTAATTCTTTAGCGTAGAAATAAGCATCCATTTGGCTTTGTAGTTCTTGTAGATGCAGCGTGATAGAGGCCTGCACAGGCATTTTTTCAATCAGTTCTTGCACCCGAGTTAAATCAATCACCGCACTGGATTCAATCAGGGCCAAATTGATTTTTTGCTTCAAACGATCGGACTGTACCAATTTGGTATTCAGTACGCCTATCCGATCCAACATACTGCGCAAATGCACTCTAAATTCCACCCCATAAGGCAAGTAAAGCGCTTGTCGTATCGCTTTATAATGTAAAGACAGGATTCGCTTGGCGGTAATGTCTGGCGACATCGCACGCACCAAGTGAATCACATAGACAGAAATGATGGGGCCAAGCACCGTCCCAATCGATGCATCAAAAAACATCACTTGGTCAAGGTGATAACGGTTTTGCAGGTTTAAGCCCATGACCACACCCATTATCAAAGGGAGCGCCAAACCTGTGAGTGGTGGGTGTAAAAACAGCATCAGACAGTACATACAAAAAGGGGCCAACACCACAGCCAACATCCAAAAAGCGCTGATGTGTGGGAAGATGCCATAAGCATAAATAAAGACAATAATCGCCGCATATAGACTGGCACGGATAAAGATTTTTAAGGCAGGAACAGGATTGTCCATACTGGTCAGAATACAGGCACAAATAGCGGCCATCTCTGCCATCATAAAACCCGCTTTCCAACCACTGATAATCCAAAAGCCAGTCGCCACAAGCACCACAATAAAAGCCGAAATGCCGCCACGCACGGCTACGCCATGATCTCGATGTAAGTTGGGATAGTTTGTACTAATTGGGGTCACGATTGCGGGTAAGCTGTCATCCCCCTGTTGGATACGCTGCCAAATCAACTTAATGGCACGTATATTTTGGGTGAAATGACGCACATCCATTTTTAAACTGGCCAACATGACTTGCTGCTGTGGCAAGGCACTGTCAAACACGGCTTGAAAACTCGACTCAAACTGCTCAGGTAGCTGGTTTAAGTCCTGCTCTAAAATGACCTGATCACTTTGTAAAAATTTTACAATCTCTGCATGCGCCTTTTCTAAAGCTGGACGGTAGCATGCGTCAATGTGATCTAACTGCTGAATTCGCTCGGCCATGGCCACCAAGTTTGTCACCAACATACTGAGTTGATGCAGCATTTCTTGGAGCGGTTTGGTCATGCCCTGCAAGGTCGATTTTTCATAGCTCAAGTGCACGGCCATCACATGAATATCGGCAATATCCCGCGTGATATGACTAAGCGTAGTGCTGTAATTAATGGCCTTAACATCATCTGTCAGGATCTGATCAAAAACCGCTCGGGTGTCTTGAAAAGTCTGTGAAACACGGGTTTTGACTACGGGACCAATATGCATGGGAAACAGTACCGCATTCACCACTGCACTACACAGTACTCCCACTGTGATTTCAATACAGCGACCAATCGCCATATCAAACATGGAAGTGGTTTCAATGTTATAGACAATGTTGTAGCAAATAATGACCGTGGTATAACCCGCCAACATAAAAATATAGCTACGCGGCGTCCGATCCAACAATGAAAAATATAGACAAAACCCGACCCATGTGGCTAAAAATAATGTGAACAATTCTGGAGTGTTGATCAGGTTTGGCGTGACTGCAATCGAAACGATTGCTCCCAACAACGTTCCCAACACCCGATAAAGACTTTTTGAGGAGGTCATACCCGCATATGGGTTTGCGATGACGAAGACCGTTCCAATCGCCCAAATGGGATAAGCCAAATCTAAAGAAAATGCGACATAAAGTGAAAGCATGCCTGCCAAAAAGGTTTTCGTCGCAAAAATCCAGTCCAATTTATTTGGACGGAATGCGAGTAACTGTTTGGTGAGGAACATAAATTCATCTCTAAATGCGCTGAATGACAACATTTAAACAACTCTTCAACACAGCATTGCTCAGACAAACAGCATCACTTCGTCCTCACCTCATGCGAAGACGGATGAAAAAATAATTCAATAAATGAAGTCTTTTACTGACATGGTCAAAGACAGCGCCATGTTGAAAGGAAAGAAAATAGCTCAATAAATAACAAAAGTATTATTCATTAAAAGATATTTGTAATGATAATTTTTCCAAAAATATAGTTTTTTGTCAATAAAAATATCTCAATATGATAATTTACATATTTTTAAGATCATATTTCACCCTTTTTATTGCGTTGCAAATGCTGATAAAAGTCCACGAAAGCCATGCGTCCAGAACGAAAGCCATGTCGAGTCTAGGGTTTTTGTTATATAGTAACTGTCGTTCAAATGGCATTTATTTTGACTAAGTAGGTTCTTATGGCACTTTCAAGTTTCGGTAAAATTCTCACTGTCTTAGACCTCTTTTCTGTGTCACGCCCGATTATCAATGTCGATATCATCAGTGCCGAACTGGGACTCTCACAGCCCACCAGTTATCGTTATTTAAAGGAATTGGTATCCGCAGGACTTTTACAGCGCTTAAGCGGAACCAGCGGCGACTATACTTTAGGCTCTCAAATTGCTGTGTTGGACTATATCTCTCGAACGACAGACCCACTCTTACAAATCAGCATTCCTTTTATGCAAGACATCGTTGAGCGAACGGAGTTTTGCTGTATCCTCACCCAGCTCAACGCAGAACACTGTATTGACCTATATGGTGAAGTCTTTAAAGACCTTGAGTTATTTTCTTATGGGCGTGGTTGCCCACGTCCCGTGTATTTGGGTTCATCGCCTAAAGTGGTGATTTCACAGCTCAGCAAAGCTAAAATTATTGAATATTATCAAAAATTTTCGGCTCAGCTGGCCGAGGTCAATTTTGCTGCGAGCCAAGATGAATTTTTACAGAAAATGAAAGCCATTAAGAAACAGGGCTATTATTTTTCCAATGGCGAGTTTGACCCCAACCTTGCCAGTCTGTCTGTACCAGTCAAATTTTCACCCAAAGATACACCGTTGGCACTGACCTTATTGGCTTCGAAAAACCGGTTTGAATTTGTCGATTTGAAAAAAATGGTCGAAATATTAAGACATAGTGCCTTACAGATCGAACAGAAATGCCATCTGCTGCATAATATTGAAGCTTAATTATACTTAGCGTTGAAGCGTTGGATAGAAATAGCGAAAGGTTAAATTCAGACGCGGCTCAGTGATTTTGTTGGATTTCATCAAAGCATGTTTCCAGTAGCGCTGGGTCTGTCCACGCATCACGATCAATTGCCCACTATGCAACATCAGCTCGATTTTTTCCTGTTTAAACTTGTGCTTAAAGCAAAACTTACGGGTTGCACCAAAACTGAGTGAGGCAATCACCACATTTTCTTGCTGCGGTGAACGTAGTGAAGGCTCATCATCACTATGCCAGCCCACGGCTTGGCTGCCATTTTCATATAAATTGGCTAGGCACGAGTTAAATGGATGTCCCACCAATTGCTCAATATGGTGTTTTAAACGAAACAAAGCGGGATTCCATAACAGTGCTTGCTTAGCGCTACCCGAATAGTGATATTGGTACTCGGCATCGCCATACCACACCACTTTTCGTTCCGTGACATAACGTTTGCCATACAGTACGACTTCGTCAGGTTGCCATGTCAAATGTGCTAAAAAATAATCCAAATATTTCGCACTTTGCTCCGCAGTTAAAATCAAACCCAAGTCCTGCACCTGCCCATCGAATGGGAGCAAGTTTGCTTGCGGTTCAGGACTAAACAGATCTAAGGTCATGACTTTTCCTCCTCTGCAAACAGTTTAACTGAATTCAGAGCGACACAAATCAAAACAAAGTCACAGCTTGTCGCCTAGCATCCTTATGCATACACTCATGTGAACTTTCACAATAAAAAGAAGCATGTATGAACCTTTGGCAGTTGTTTCAAAAGCTTCGCCCCTTTGTCCGTCCCTATCGGATATTGGTGATTGCGACCTTGATCCTGACGCTGATTGGCTCCTTCACCGCGCAGGTCAATGCTCTAACTTTGCAATACGCCGTCGATAGTATCAACCGTCTGGTCGAACAAGGCCAAGGACTGACCGAAGGCCTCCATATTTTGATCACCATTTCTATGATTTTACTCAGTAAAGAAATCATCAGTGCCTTGGTGCAGTTTGGTCAAAAGTTTTATGGGGAAAAGCTCCGCATTCTGGTATCACAAGACTTGGCGCAAAGTATTATCGAAAAATTCCTTAGCTACCGTTTGGCTTTTTTTAATGCCGATCAAAACCAAGCGGGTAAGCTACAAACGCGAATTGACCGTGGCATTGGTTCACTGACCCGTCTGGTACAAATCTTTTTTATCGATATTTTGCCACTTTTTAGCAGTGGCACTGGGGCTGATGTACTATGCCAACTTCTACGTCGGTTTGGTGGCGACCAGTATTATCCCAATTTACTTTTGGCTGACCTTCCAACAAGCTAAGAAACTGGGCGGATGGCGGCGCAACCTGCGTGATGGCCGTGAAAAAAAGAGCCAAGGCATTCTCAGTATTATCCAGTCGATTAGCGTGATTAAGTCCTTTAACCGAGAGTCCATTGAATCGACTAAACAACTGAAACTACAAAAAGCACTGACCGATAACCAGATGCAAACGCGTCAACTCAGCTTTTTATTTGATGGCTTAAAGACCTTTATTGAACAAATCGGGATTGTGCTGATCATCATCCTCACGGCGTACTTTGTACTCGATGGACAAATGAGCATTGGCATGATCATGTTTCATATTTTGCTGTTTAATAATGTCTCTGCGCCAATTCGTTCATTGCACCGTATTTATGATGAAGTCAATGATGCAATGATTTACGCGGAAAGCTTTTTTAAAATTTTAGAAGCAGATGATGAAATCGAGCAAAGTGGTGCGCTCAAACCCACAATTCAGGGTAAATTCACCTTAAAGAATGTCGATTTTTTCTACCCCAATGGTCATCACGCATTAAAACAAATCGACATGGAAATTCGACCCAACAAAATCACGGCTTTGGTGGGCTTATCTGGTGCAGGAAAATCCACTTTAATTAGCCTATTAGATAAATTTTATCAGCCTGATGCAGGAAAAATTGAGCTCGATGGAATTGATTTACAAGACATCGACACCGCCTATTTACGCGATCACATTGGCCTCGTCTTACAGAAAAATCACATTTTCCAAGGCAGTATTTTAGACAATATTCGCTATGGAAAAATCAATGCCAGTGATGAAGAGGTCTATGCTGCCGCAGAAAAAGCCTCTATTCATGAACAAATTTTGCAGCTCCCCGCAGCTTACCAATCCGATGCACTGATGCTTTCAGGCGGGCAACAACAACGCATTGCGCTGGCACGGATGTTCCTCAAGAACCCACCGATTATTTTTCTCGATGAACCAACCGCCAGCCTCGATGCCATTGCTAGCGAGCAAATTAAACAGAACCTCGATGAGATTAAACAAGGGCGAACGGTGATTATTATTTCGCATAGTCTGTCGCAAATTATCGATGCCGATTATACCTATGTCATGAAGGAAGGCTGTATTGCTGAACATGGGGAACATGAAGCGCTGTACCGTCAGGATGGCGTCTATAAGGAAATTTTCGATGCCATGGCCAAGAGCCTCAATATTGAAAAAATTGCCAAGACTTTTGAAGATGATACTGAGGAAGAAACGCATAGCTAATGTATCTCAGGTACAAAAAAAGCTCCCGCAGGAGCTTTTTAAAAATCTAACAATCAAGGCTGTTTTAAATACGGCCAAGCTGCTTTGAGATAAATAAACATCGACCACAAAGTCAAAATTACTGCGGTATACAACAATGCATAAGCCAACATTTCAAGCGGCTGCCAATTCAGTAAGAACACGGTAATT
Organism: Acinetobacter sp. BWR-L5; assembly: GCF_039655985.1. Taxonomy (NCBI): domain Bacteria; kingdom Pseudomonadati; phylum Pseudomonadota; class Gammaproteobacteria; order Moraxellales; family Moraxellaceae; genus Acinetobacter; species Acinetobacter sp. BWR-L5. Next base: position 299,220 of record NZ_JAGFEV010000004.1, read on the forward strand.
GCAATCATTTGAAAAGCGGTTTTATATTTCCCAACCGTAGACACGGCTACATTGGTACGTGCACCTAACTCTGCCATCCATTCACGCAGTGCTGACACCGTAATTTCACGGGAAATAATTACAATCGCCGCAAATGCCATCGAAATTTCTGGTTTCCACTGCACCAACACGATCAGTGCTGCTGCCACCATCAATTTATCCGCAACAGGGTCTAAGAAACGCCCAAATGCAGAGGTCTGATTTAAAGTCCGCGCCAAATAACCATCGAACCAATCTGTCACCGCTGCAACGACAAAAATAGACGTCAACAAAATATGACGAGACATACTTACCGCTTGTTCAGCGATACCCATTACAGGGGGCCAATAGGCCACCAACAAAAAGACCGGAATTAAGGCAATACGCGCCAAGGTCAAGATATTAGGAATATTCAGGATGCGACCTGTAGTCATAAACACCGCCAGTTGTTTCCCTCATGTACGATGAAAATGCACACTTTTTTGAGGTTTAATCCATCGTTAATAGCGCCCACTTTATACGAATTGACCTAAGGTGTCACTAGGCAAACACGGTAACTGTTTGACGTGAAATTGCAATTAAACGATTCTGATCATCCCACAAATAGGCGGCTTCGGTAGAATATCCATCCGCAGCATATTGCGTTTCAACATGGTACTTCATCCAATCGTGTAACTGATTTTTCAGTGGATGCACATAGGTCAAATGCCATGTTAGCGAACTGGCAGGTGCCATACTTTTAAACATCGGTAGCACCCCTGGTGGCCAAATGTCCATCGACACCATAAGGTCGGCTACAGTCATGTCTCGATTTTCATGTAAGTCTGGATTAAAGCGATACCAGCCAGAAAAGTCAGGCTTTGGGCTGGCTGTACATGGATACTGCCCTGTCACCCAAACCATATCTAGCTGCTTAAAGCACTCAGGCGCAAGCGGATGATGCGGCGCTGTTGTCAGACCATCAACCGATGGAAACGCTGGTGCTACAGGTTCTTGATGCACATGGATACTCGATTCACGCTGTGTCCCGAAGCTTGCCACCAAAATGCTTTGAACTGCATCATCTTGCCATAAACGTACTTCCAAGGTCGTCACCGATTTGCCTTGACGTAGAATCTCGCTGGTTAAACGAACTTTGGCCTGTTGTACTGGGCCAACAAAAGTCACGCTACAACTGAGTAAATGCTTCGTGTCATCGGCAAGAGTCAACAATGCTTTTTGCATCATTAAACCTGCGACTAGTCCCCCATAGATCGTGCGTCCTTGTAACCAACCTGTAGGAATATCAATCCATTCTTGTTCTGCTAAAGCTTGATAACTGTGTTGAAGTGACATGTGGCATCCTTGTTTTAAATTCCGTCTATATCTTTACAACACAATTCAACCAATGTGAATGATCAATGACCCATGCGTCAATGAGCACTTTTGCCATCGCAGTAGGTGCGGTTCTATTCATGCAAGACTTTATAAATAGTACGGGCCATCACTTCACCCAAACCGGGGACTAGGGTTAAGTCTTTTTCGGAGGCTTTCAACACCCCTTGAATCCCACCAAAGTGCGTCAATAAATCGCGGCGGCGTTTCGGCCCCAACCCCGGAATCACTTCCAAAATCGATGAACCCCGCTTTTTATCACGTTTAGCTCGATGTTTAGTAATCGCAAAGCGATGCGCCTCATCACGTACCTGTTGAATCAAATGCAATGCTTTATGGTCTTCAGGCAACTGAATTTTAGTTCCATCGGTAAAGTGTAGGGTTTCAAGGCCCGGTTTACGCCCTTCACCTTTTGACACCCCAACCATAAAGGCCTCTAAACCCAGCTCTTGCATGACGTCCATCGCCATATGCAACTGCCCTTTGCCACCATCAATCAGCAATAAATCAGGCAGCATGGCTTTTTTGTAACGACGGGTCAGCGCTTGACGCATTGCGGCATAGTCATCACCCGCGGTAATGTCTTGAATTGAAAACTGACGATAATCGCGCTTACGAATGCCGCCACTGTCGAACACCACACACGAAGCCACGGTTTCTTCGCCCATGGTATGTGAGATGTCAAAACATTCGATCCGATCAATCGGACGCCCCACCACTTGTTCAAGTTGATGGAAACGCTCATTCAGTTCAAAGTGATTGGCCAATTGCCCTTTGATCGCATGCTGCACATTCATCTGTGCCAGCTCTAACCACTCTGCACGTGTCTCACGCACGCTATGTTTAATCTGTACTTTCTTATCAAACTGTTGTTGTAACGCTTGTTCCAGTTCTTTTCGATCGGGCAATTCGACATTTACAATCACCTCACTGGGTACTTCATCTGCCACTTGGAAATAAAAGTTCGCTATGAAGTCAGCCAGCATTTGCCCCAAACCCTCTCCGAGCATATCTGGAAAATAACTTTTTCCTCCGAGCATTTTCCCGTTGCGCACATGCATAATCTGCACACAGGTCACCCCCGCCTGATAGGCAATCGCTAAAATATCGGCTTCACCTTTGAGCTTATAAATAGCTTGTTGAGACTGGACATCCCGTAACAGTGCCATACGGTCACGGTAAAACACCGCTTTTTCAAATTCTAAGGCTTCGGCCGCTTGCTCCATTTTCGCAATCAGTTCTTGATTCAGCTCTTTGGTGTCCCCTTGTAAAAAACGAATCGAGTTATCGACATCATTTTTATACTCTTCAGGGCTAATAAGTCCTACACACGGTGCTGAACAACGCTTGATTTGATACTGCAAACAAGGACGCTTACGCTGTGAAAAATAGCTATTTTCACACTGGCGAACATTAAACAGTTTTTGCAAAACCAACAAAGTATCCCGTGCATTATAAGCACTCGGATACGGTCCAAAAAACTTCCCAACTTGGTGTTTGCCTTTGCCCCGACCTGATGCAATCCGTGGATAAGGTTTGTCGGCAGAGACAAAGATATACACATAGGATTTATCGTCCCTGAGCATGATGTTATAGGGTGGACGGTGCAGCTTAATCAGGTTTTGTTCAAGCAGCAGCGCTTCAGTTTCGGAACGAACGACTAAGGTTTCGATGTCATAAATACGCGCCACCAAAGCCTGCGTCTTCGGGTGCTCAATGGTTTTGACAAAATAACTGGAAACACGATTTTTTAAATTTTTCGCTTTGCCCACATACAGCAGTTCACCGTCTTTGCCGAGCATGCGATAAACGCCCGGCAGTGTGGTCATATTGGCTAAAATTTTTTCGATATGTTCTCGCGCGTTTTCGTTCACAGGGTTCCCTAATTTTCTCGGCTCGCCGTCAACTGTTCTGTGCAGGCTTAGCCTTTGATCTGTCTTTTAGATTGGGCAGGTCTGACGCATTTCAAGCTCATTGCTAGTGCGTTCAACCAGTCTGGCTGGCAAAAGACATTGATACTGAGATTGAAGGCTTATTCCAGATCCATCTCTTCAAAATCGATCCGTTCAAACACACCTTGTTCATTGCGGGCAAAGTGACTTCCCGCAGGCGCATTTAAGTGAGCAATGATGTCCGCATCATAGTTGGCAATCACATTGACCTCATAAAGGCCTAAATTTTCAGGGTCTTCAATATAGTCATCCCCTTCTTCACCCGATAAAAACACCCAACCACTTTCCTCACTAGATTGTGCTTCTTCACGGTACATGTAGGCCACTTTTAGGCCTTGCACCGTAATCATATCTGAAGCGATACAACTTCCCATATGCGGCACTAAAGTTTGAATTTGTGTCGGACTGAATTGATACGACTTCATAAGAATATCCTTCAACGGCAAGTAGACGTTTTGCATGTGGAGGTTTGTGGGATGAACAGAACTCAAGTTTATTTTACTTTAGTCTTCACGGCATATTTGAGCAAGGCTTTCACTCGCTTAGGCCCGTAAAGCATACAACTTGCCTAAGACTGTATTTATGACAATTTTAACGCAGCTTTAAACGCTACTTTATCTTTCGGTGACACCAAAATGGTTTTGGTTTGGCCCTCTTTTAAGTATTCAATCTTTAGACGATCTAAGGACAAGGCTGGTGAACTGATGGAATTATCTGTTTCAGAAACAGACTGTATCGCAGTCAAGGGAATGATCCATTTAAAACAGAGACTGCGAATTGTCAGTTGCTCCTGATCGACCACATAGCGGGTACTCCACAGCGGCCACCACAGTAAAACAATAGTCAAAGCATAGACCACAACGAACAAAAGATTTTGCATCAAAATGCCTTTGCCATAGGTGGTCAAAATCAATTGGGCTAACAGGCCTGACATGGCAATAATAAACCCCAAAAACCACCAGTCCATCTTAGAACGAAACTTTTGCACCTTGAAACCTCATGCTTTATCTAAGTTATAAGTTGCGATCTTAAAAATGACACAGATACGCGCTCATGTTGTTTTTAGTTTTAACTGGATAAAGCATAAAGCCATGCGTGGTTCGAATCCACTGTAAGCCTTGAAATAAATAGAAAAATCAAAAGGGCAGATAGGCTTCCCCTTTTCTGCCCAAATAAAAAAACGCCACTCAGGGCGTTTAATGTACTTTAAAACACATAAGGTCGAACAAAGATCAGGAAGAAAATTCCGAGCATCAGGAACCACTTTAAGAAGTAGTACAGTTGACGGTTGGTTTTCTTCAAAGCTTTGGCTTTGATCCGCACTTGATAGACATAACCAAAGACTTTATTCAGTCCACCCGTTTGGTCCCCTGCTTCATTTGGAGAGCTAGCAGCGGTCATCACTTTTTTACCAAACCAGTGATTGAAACGCTCCATAAAGCGTGTCTTTAATGGACGCTCGACATCGGCAAAGAAAATAATGCGGTTTTGATCGGTCTTATTTTCTGCATAGTGAATATAGGTTTCATCAAAGACCACACTTTGACCATCGCGCCATGAATAGCGCTGACCATCCACATCAATAAAGCAGCGGTCATCGTTCGGTGTGATCAGCCCCAAGTGATAACGCAATGAACCCGCATAAGGGTCACGGTGACGAACCAAACGGCTGTCTGGTGCCAGTTCGGTAAACATCGCAGCTTTAATGGTCGGCAAGGTTTTCAGCAATGCCGTCGTTTTTGGACAAAGTTCAGCGGCTGAAGGATGCGCAGAGTCATACCATTTCAGATAAAAACGCTTCCATCCTGTTTTGAAAAAGGAGTTAAACCCCAAATCATCATAACTGCTCGATGCTTTAATTCCGCCTTTTTCATATAAAGCTTTTGCTTCATCACGAATCATTTCCCAGTTTTCATCCAACACTTTTAAGTCTTGAAAATGCTGAGTGTCGATATACGGCTGATTCGGCACCTTTGAAAACATGTACATGAGATAGTTAATCGGTGCAAGAATCGTTGAATGATCGAAAAATTGACGATAAAACGAGTGACGAACCTTCCCACGTTGCTGAATATAAAGTGCAGAAAGAATAAAAATCGCCAGAATGATCCACTTAATCATATGAAAACCTGGAAACCAAAGAAAAACGAAATAACAGAAAAAGACCGGTATTCGGTCTAGACTGCAAATTGTAACATAGGCTGCAAAGTACGTCCTATTTCCAGCTTTTCATCACAAGTTTTCATTCTGTTTGGGTTTACCTGCAAGTGCAGCATTGACTAAATTGCCAAAATCGGCGCAAAGGTTGACTTGAAACATAAGGGCGCTGTCTAATCATTTTTTGAGCACTCATCCATAAAAAATCCTAAATGAAACAAAAACTTCACTCTATTTAGGCCGCATCATTCAAAAATACATCACGCAAGCACACGAAATAATTGAATAAAAATAGATGACCCTTGCGTCACGGCTTGATACAACTTGTTATGTTCTTTTTCGATATAGTTATCGTAAGATTGGCGGAGCATAGATGTACGTAGGAATGACGTACTCGCTTCACAACATCAACTTAGAAGTCCTCCAAAATAAAGGAGATCAGGCATGATCCACGCTGGCAATGCCATTACCGTCCAAATGCTTTCGGACGGAATTGCAGAATTCCGCTTTGACTTACAAGGTGAGTCGGTCAACAAATTTAACCGTGCAACGATTGAAGATTTTAAAGCTGCAATTGACGCTGTTAAAGCAAACGGTGACATCAAAGGCTTAATCGTTACTTCGGCTAAATCTACATTTATCGTTGGCGCAGATATTACTGAATTTGGTGCAAACTTCGCTCAAGGCGAACAAGCGATTGTGGATTGGGCATTGCCTGTTCACGACATCTTCAACGCGTTTGAAGATTTAGAGATTCCTAAAGTTGCAGCGATCAATGGTATGGCATTGGGCGGCGGCTTTGAAATGTGCCTCGTGTGTGACTATCGTGTGATGTCAGAAGCGGCTCAAGTCGGTCTTCCTGAAATCAAACTGGGCATCTTCCCTGGTTTCGGTGGTACGGTTCGTTTAAGCCGTCTAATTGGTATCGACAATGCAGTTGAATGGATGGCGATGGCTAATCCTAAAAAACCAGCTGCAGCACTGAAAGACGGTGCGGTTGATGCGGTTGTTGCTGCGGATAAACTACAAGACGCGGCAATTGACTTGGTTAAACAAGCCCTTGCTGGCCGTGTAGACTGGAAAGCAAAACGCCAAGAAAAACTTGACCCAGTTAAATTGAACCCAATCGAACAAATGATGGCGTTCAACTCGGCAAAAGGTGCGGTACTTGCAAAAGCAAATCCTGCGCAATACCCTGCGCCTAAACTTCTTCTTGACTCATTACAAGCAGGTGCAAGCCTTCCACGTAATGAAGCACTTCAAGCTGAAGCGGCTGGTTTTGCAAAAGCAGCCATTACACCACAAGCAAATGCGTTAATTGGTCTATTCATCAATGACCAAGTGGTGAAGAAAACTTCGAAGAAATATGAAAAAGGTGCGCACCCTGTCAACCAAGCGGCTGTATTAGGCGCGGGTATCATGGGTGGTGGTATTGCTTACCAAGCGGCAAGCAAAGGCACACCAATCATCATGAAAGACATTGGTAACCCGCAACTTGCTTTGGGTATGAAAGAAGCCAATGGCTTACTGACCAAACAAGTTGAACGTAAGAAGATGAAACCTGCTCAAATGGGTGAAACGCTTGCGCGCATCCGTCCAACTTTAAGCTATGACGAGTTTAAAGAAGTGGACATCGTGATTGAAGCAGTAACTGAAAATCCAAAAGTAAAAGGCATTGTACTTGCTGAAACTGAGAAGAATGTTCGTGATAACACGATCATTGCTTCAAATACTTCAACAATTTCAATCACACGTTTAGCTGAAAACCTACAACGTCCTGAAAACTTTGTCGGTATGCACTTCTTTAACCCAGTACACATGATGCCATTGGTAGAAGTGATCCGTGGTGAGAAGACTTCGGCTGAAGCGATTGCGACCACGGTTGTTCTTGCTCAGAAAATGGGTAAAACACCAATCGTAGTGAACGACTGCCCAGGTTTCCTTGTAAACCGCGTCTTGTTCCCTTACTTCGGTGCATTTGACCTTCTATTGAAAGACGGTGCTGACTTCCAACAAGTCGACAAAGTGATGGAGAAATTCGGCTGGCCTATGGGTCCTGCTTACTTGATCGACGTGGTGGGTATCGACACGGGTGTTCACGGTGCAGAAGTCATGGCTGAAGGTTTCCCTGACCGTATGAAGCCAGATTTCAAAGGCGCGACTTTAACCATGTACGAAAACAAACGTTTGGGTCAAAAGAACGACGTTGGTTTCTACAAATACGAACTTGACCGTAAGGGCAAAAAAGCCAAAGTGGTTGATCCAACTGCGTATGAACTTGTGGCTACTGTGGCAACTGCAGAAAAACGCGAGTTTGATGCTCAAGAAATCATTGACCGTATGATGCTGGCTTTCTGTAACGAAACTGTTCGTTGCCTAGAAGACAACATCGTTGCGACTGCTTCTGAAGCAGACATGGCGATGATTATGGGTGTAGGTTTCCCTCCATTCCGTGGTGGTCCATGCCGTTACATCGACCAAACAGGTGTTGCTGAATACGTTGCACTTTGCGACAAATACGCACACTTAGGTAAGGCTTATGAAGCGCCACAAATGTTGCGTGACATGGCTGCTAACAACAAAAAATTCTACGGTTAAGGAGCAACGTGAATGGCTACTTTAAATCCACGTGACGTTGTCATCGTTGATGGCGTACGTTCAGCAATGGGTAAAACCAAAAACGGTATGTTCCGCAATGTACGTGCTGACAGCTTATCGGCTGAATTGGTTCGTGCTTTAGTTGCTCGTAACCAGTTTGACACCAATGAAGTTGAAGACCTAATCTGGGGCTGTGTAAACCAGACTCTAGAACAAGGTATGAACATTGGCCGTAACATTGGTTTATTGGCTGACCTTCCAAAAACTGTGGCAGGTCAAACGGTTAACCGTCTTTGTGGTTCATCTATGCAAGCGCTGCACACGGCTGCTGCACAGATTGCAACCAACCAAGGTGATATCTTCATCATCGGTGGTGTAGAGCACATGGGTCACGTTGGGATGATGCACGGCATCGACCTCAACCCAGAAGCATCTAAGCACTATGCAAAAGCGTCTAACATGATGGGCTTAACGGCTGAAATGTTAGGTCGTATGAACGGCATTACGCGTGAAGAACAAGATGCGTTCGGTGTTGAGTCTCACCGCCGCGCTTGGGCTGCAACACAAGAAGGTCGTTTCAAAAATGAAATCGTGGGTGTTGAAGGTCATGATGCCAATGGCTTCAAAATCCTTTGCGATATCGACGAAGTGATTCGTCCAGATGCAAACCTTGAAGCATTCAAAGGTTTACGTCCTGTATTTGACCCGAAAGGCGGTACAGTAACAGCTGCGACTTCTTCAGCGTTGTCTGATGGTGCATCTGCAATGTTGTTGATGTCTGCTGAACGTGCTCAAGCTTTAGGTCTTAAGCCACGTGCTGTGATTCGCTCTATGGCGGTTGCAGGCTGTGATGCTGCAATCATGGGTTATGGTCCAGTACCTGCAACTCAAAAAGCGCTTAAACGTGCTGGCTTAACGATGGCGGATATCCAAACCATCGAGTTAAACGAAGCATTTGCTGCTCAAGGCTTATCAGTGATGAAAGGCTTAGGTGTTTATGAGAAGCAAGACATCATTAACTTAAATGGTGGTGCGATTGCACTGGGTCACCCATTGGGTTGTTCTGGTTCACGTATTACAACGACGTTGTTGAACGTGATGGAACAACAAGATACGCAAATCGGTCTTGCGACGATGTGTATCGGTTTGGGTCAAGGTATCGCGACCATTATCGAACGTGTTTAATTAAACACTAAGATATAAAAAAAATCCTCGCTTTATGCGAGGATTTTTTATATTATTTTCAATAAGCTATCTATGAATAGATTCATGGATTGTGTTTCGCAATCTGATTTCTAAGGGTCAGGTAATGAGCTAAAATTTATTATCTTCTTAGATATTTTCTTAATAGAAATTTTTTATACTTATTTGAGGCTTTCTTCTTTTCTTGGAGATTGCTTAGGTTATACGCCATAAGAGTTTTCACAGATAGCTTATTAATATGTCTTCAAATTTACAACTATTAAAACAATGCCAAAATAGACAGGATTTAGCTAATTTACTAATTCTTGATTATAAATTACTCTGTTTCACACTATACTCTCAGCCAATTCATAACAATTATAAGAAGGCAATTATATATAAAAAGAATGGTTCCCCTAGAGAAATTTTAGCACCAAATAAACAATTAAAATTTATACAGCAAAAATTAGCTTTGTTATTAAATGATATATTTGATGAAATAAACTTTCGAAAAACTCAGCTTTGTTATAGTTACCGAAAAGATTCCGAAAAAAATATGGTTTTCATGAAAATGCAAAATTACATACAAAATCAAAATTAGTCATCAATATAGATTTAGAAAATTTTTTTACAAACATAACATTTAGTCGAATTGTAGGTTTTTTTCATAAGAACAAAAACTTAAAAATAAATTATGATATTTGTATTGCTATCGCTCAGATCGCTTGTTATAGAGATCCTAATACAAGTGATAGCTATCTTCCACAAGGTAGTCCTTGTTCACCTATAATATCAAACTTTTTAGGTACTATCTTAGATGAACGTTTATTCAAACTTTCCAAAAGAAAAAAATTTATTTACTCAAGATATTCTGACGATCTAACTTTTTCGTTTACTACAAATTCAATTCCACAAGATATTGTTCAAAAAAATGGAAATATATGGACTCTAAATAAAACTCTTATAAACACTATAAATTCATGTCAATTTAAAATAAACAAAAATAAAATTATAATTAGAGATCAATACCAAAGGCAACAAGTTACTGGCTTAACAGTTAATAAAAAGGCAAACATTAATAAAAACTATTATAAATACACAAGAGCAATGATAGATAAATATTGTAAATCAGGGCTATATGAAAGATCTGCCTATCATTCCTTGGGTATTGATTTTAGTGAAAAATCATTAATTGGAATAGCGAATCATATTAAAAATATTAAGCAACTTGACTATTCCCACACTAACGCAATTGATAAAGATTTAGAACCATTACAAATTTACAAAAATTTAAAAGGTTTTAGTAAATCATACATAGAGCTATTATTTCACATTCATTTTGTACATCACTCCAAAATTAAAATTATCTGTGAGGGAAAAACTGACCCACAACACATTTACAACTACTTAAGAAATACGACACTATTTAAAAAAGATAATTTTGAATTAATTAGCTTTGAAAAACATTTAAAATCATTTTCCCAACCTTTGAAAATTTCAGGAGGTACTGGTGATTTATGTCATTTTATTAAAATTTATTTAGAAATATATAAGTCAGTAGATATCCCAAGATATCCAACAATTATTTTTGTAGACAATGATCCAGCTGGAAATAATGTTTTTAATTGTGCAAATAAAAATTCCAAAGATTACAAAGAAAAAAAATATTAAAAAACACTATAAGAACTGCACATGTGTATAAAAACCTGTATTTGGTTCAGCTCATAGGGCATTACCCTGGAATTGAATATCTTTATTCATCACATCTACTCGATGAAAAAATTGATGGAAAGATCTTCAATATTTCAAATGATGGGATAGAATCTAAAAGTGAGTACGGAAAATTTATCTTCTTTCACAGAATTATTAAACCATTAGGCAACAAAATATATTTAGGTAAATTTAGATATCTTTGTTTTAGCTTCTATCAAATAGCTAAAAATTTAAAAAAATAACTAACCTAGTCATACAATTATAAAACCCGCTGCGCCAACAACGTCGCAAAATGCTGCTTAATCCGATTGCCCTGCTTATCGACCCGATGCAGCTCCCCAACATTTTCATTGTATTTCACAATGTTCCAGCCATCGTATAGCGCACTTAACTCTCCGGCTTTAAACGCAAATGGAAAGTCAGGCTGTACAGGAATATCATCGGTATCCATCGCACAGATGATCAAGTTCAACCCGTTCACTTTGGTAGCTTGCTGCATCTGCGCAATCAATGGTTTCACCGTTGGCGCTTGCAAGAACATCATCACCACCGTACAGCAAATAAAGTCGTATGTACCTGTAATGCTTGGGTCAGCATTGAGGTCACGCTGTTGCAGATGAATCTTTTGAATACCTTCGGCATCTATAATCTGCTGTAGTTTTTGCAAACTTTGCGGATTCACATCCCAAGCATCCACCTCAAAGCCCTGCTGATTTAAATACAGACTGTTACGCCCTTGTCCACAGCCGACATCCAAAGCCCGACCACCGTGTAAATACGGCGTAGCCGCCAAAATTTCTGAGTGCGTAGGTGAAAGCTGATATTTCTTATTAAAATAATCCTGCGGAGTACAGTAAAACTGTAGTTGACACTCTATATCGTCACTGGTCGAAACAATTTTGTGCCATGCTTGCGGTTCAATAAACGGTGGCTGTTGCTCAGGGGTAAACAGATGTTCAGATTGCACTTGACCTGCCTCATCTAGAAAAGCAAAACTCAGCTCACCTTGATAAATCTTTAGCTTTGCCCACGTGCCTGCTTTGGTATTGTGTTGATTTTTAAACCCTTGCGGAATGGTCTGCGCAGTCCACACAGGCAGTTCTTTATAACAAATCAAGTCTTGCATCAGCCGATTCCCACCCTTGTTATGACGTATTCGCTAGTCCATACTTTTTATCAAGCTCTTACATGATCATATCCAGTTCCTACTCAAATGAACATTCATTCGTTGTCTAGAAACCGCAGATGGATAAGAAATAAAATCTGTCGCCCCCCTGTATTGAGCGGCTCATAGAGCTTTCATGACTTTAAACTTTTGAGCTTTGACGACTTTTTGAACATTTTAATGATAGGCTTAAAGACAATAAAAATTCAGCTTAGCTATATTTCAAATGATTCGGAGTCTATCGATGTTTGCATCACCTTTAAAAACCATCATTTGCTTAGGCGTCATGGGGACATTATTCACAGGCTGTGCCACAAAAACCCTGATGACCAAAGACAATAAAACCTATACCCGTACCAACAAAGTCACCTTGATTGAAGACCAAGTGGTGGCTTTTGGCAAACCTGCTCAGCCTCTGCCGAATTTACCTGCGCATAGTTTAGTGATTGCGGGGCAACAAAAAAGTTATGTCCTTACCCAAGGTGGACCTCAATTTGTCAGCTTGATTGGGAAACTGGAACCGAAAAATATTCAAGTGACCCGAGAACTGAGCTTCTACTCAGAAAAGAATGATGGTCATTTTACAGGGACACTGCCACTGTCTTATGTGAAGCTCAAAGAAGACATCAGTAAGAAAGATCTGGAATTTTTTATTGAAAATGGCGCGAAGGAATGTTCAAGTTCCAGTGATGAACGCATGTTTGCACAGCGTTTCTGTTTCGAGATCAAACTGGCAGGTGTAGTCTATCCTGCGGCGAACAATTTAGCCTCGTTAAAAGCCTTGAGTAAACCTTATCAGGTGAGCATTTATACCCATCAAGAGGAAAGTTATAAATCGAAGTCGGGTATGAATCCTTTTGAAAAATTAGTGTTACTGCCTTTTGCCGTCGCAATTGATGTGGTCAGTCTACCCTTCCAAGCGGCCGATAAAATTTTTGATTAAGACAATAAAAGCACAGCGCCTAGAACGAATCAGGCGCTGTGCTGTTTTGTGAAAGATTTAAATTAAGAGTTCGCCCATCAACCAAGCCATATACTTTTCTTTGTCCATAAAGTCAGGCGCGCTGCCCGTATCTAGACTGAAATACTGTTGGTTAAACTGAATCACGATTTGTTCGGTGTGGTGCCAGTCTTCGATCATTTTGAAATATTGGTTGAAGAAAAAACGATTCTTCCCCCAGTTGCTTAAACGTTCTAATTTTGGATAGTTTTTATTTTCTACAAACTCACTATACACATGCTGAATATCATCAAAAACGTGTATGGTTCTCATGACTCACCTGCCTGCACTGAAAAGTCGTCATCGTTGTGATGCTTTTACTCTAGCAGCCAATTTTGAACAACAGATGACAGTCCGCTTACAAGACTGTCATCTTTGCACGGTGTTATAACTTCTGTTCCACCTCTTTTTGGGTCTGTTTTTCGACCTGCTGCATTTGGCTATTCAATGCCAAAATCTCTTTATACAGCGCATTAAACTGCTGTAGTGGTGCATCTTCATAAAACATAAAGGTGTTATTTTTCTTTTCCCATTGGTTATTTTTCAGCACCAAGAAAATTTGATCCGCTTTGGCTAAATTCTGCTGTTCAAGACTAAACAGGCGGGTAGCTTCATGGCTTTTTTCACTGGCTTTCATGCTGTCAGTCAGTTGATGGCGGAACCGCGAAGATATTGCTAAATCTTTGGCCTGAGCAATGGCATCTTTTTGACGTTGTTCAACCTGCTGTGCATAGCTCTCAACAACGGCATGTACGTCTTTCAGCATTTGCTCCGTTTCAGCATAATTGTTCTTTTTGTCTTTGCTTAATCGGTCGATATTTAAAAATTGATCCCAATTTAAGGCTTTTAAATCTCGCAGATATTGATTACGCGCTTCGGCATTTTGCAGCATATGACTGAGCACAAACTCCGCCATAATTTGATAGTCACCTGTCAAACGTGGGTCTTTTACATCGACTTGAATCGGTGTGGTCCAATCTTGAGCTTGTTTGTAGATTTGTTCGGTCTTTTCATACAGCACCGTTTCATAGCTTTGTAGCTGCTGCTGCTCTTTTTGTTGCTGAGAATACTGATAAAACATCCAACCAAAAACGGCACTGGTCGCAAGAACTAAAATCAACACGATACGTCGCATGTTCAGCTTCCTCTTCACTTTTTTTCATCATAGCAAATAAAGGCACATGATCAATATTTCAACATGTTATCGATCTTTGAGGATGCTAAGACCGTACCTTCCCCAAGTTGATGAGGAATGTACTGGCGATAGAATTAGGAAGTATTATTTCGCTGGAGCTATTCTTGGTTGCTGGCTATTCTGTTGAATCCCTTGTATAAAATTCCGATCAATCTGCCCAATCGAAATTTGTTCACGGGCAATTTGTACATTGGTCGCATTACGGTCAATGCCAAACGGCTGCAACATGATATACAAACCTTCAGTTGGATTAGACGACTGCAAACCAGCGGCAATGTTCAAGACATGCTCACGTAACAAAGGTGGCACAGAATTTAGATCTGCGGTGACCGCAGGGGGCAAAATATCGATGTTTTGAGTGATAGTCGGATCGACCACAAAAGACTGTGCATCATCCTGCAACTGAACGATACGGTGCTGCAAGGCTTTACGAATATTTTCATCCTGTTGATAAGGAATCACGCCCGTTTCAGCACGTAGCTCTGATTCCGCCATGGTTTTAAAAGTCGGTAGACTTACAATCTCACCATTGGCTTGCAACAAAGTCGGCATAAAAAGAAGAGCGTAACAAAAAACGGGAAGAGAATTTAAAAATTTCATAAAACAATCCCAAACAATAAGAGATATAAAAGACATGCTCAAACTGAGCGTCTTCACCCTATTGTATATTTTTCGATCTTTGTGTTGCGTAGTTGTCAGATAAGCGGTCAAGCCCAGAAGATTCAACTGATTGAATCCATAGCGAAACCGCTTTTTTTAATGGGCCTGCTTTAAATTTTATAACTCATCCCCATCATTTCCTTAATTGCTCTTTTTACTATTTTTGAGAAATCGCATGCGTGTAGATATTTGGTCAGATGTTGTTTGTCCTTTTTGTTATATTGGCAAAAAACGTTTAGAAGCGGCGGCTGAACAAGCTGGTGTGGAATTGGAAGTGCACTGGCACAGTTTTGAACTGGATCCAGATGCACCAGTACGCCAAGAAATTTCAAACTCAGAACGTCTCGCACTAAAATATGGCCGCACAGTGGCTGAAGTTGAAGAGATGCAACGTAATATTGCCAAAATGGCTGCGGAAGAAGGCATTGAATTTAACTGGGAAAATGCCAACTCAGGCAACAGTTTCAATGCACATCGTATTATCCACCTTGCTCAAAGCCACGGTTTAGGCAATGAAGCTAAAGAAGCCTTTTTCTTTAGTTATATGACGCAAGGCTTACCGATTGGTGAACGTGAAACCATTGAAGATGTGGCCTCTCGTATTGGTTTAAACCCAGTTGAAGTAGATGATGTGCTGGATTCTGACGAATACGCAGATTTCGTGAAGTTTGACCAAGAAGTGGCACGTGAACAACTGAAAGTAACAGGCGTGCCTTTCTTTGTTTTCGATCAACGTGTGGCTTTAGCGGGTGCGCAGCCGCGTGAAGTATTCTTACAAGTCCTTGAAAAAGCACAAATGCCAGCAGAAGAAAATAATGCGGCACAGTGTTCAGATGAGTCTTGTGAAACACCGAAACAATCATAAGGATACTGGATTCAGAGCTTAACTGAGCCCTATCCATAGATAAGAAAATCCCCGATCTGCGGGGATTTTTTATAGGTTATAAAAAAATGGACTTGTGTTTAATCGACCAAGAAACTAATTTTAAGATTAACTCGATATTCTACAATTTGATTATCCTTAATCACCACTTTTTGTTCATTGATCCAAGCACCTTGAACATTCTTCACCGTCTCGGTGACTTTTGCGATGCCTGTCTGAATCGCATCTTCAAAACTTTTCGCACTGCTTGAATTGACTTCTACCACTTTTGCAATGGCCATCTACTTGTCCTCAGCTATTGTTGTTTTGCCTGTTCATCTTAGATGAATTTTTAATCAAAAATAGATGACTTAAACATTCCACAGCAAAAACTTACACAGTATGCACAATCAAAAGACTTCAAAATGGTGAATATTTAAACAACTAATCATGTAACTCTACGTCCTTTTTCAGGTCTCATTTCAGACAAAAAAGACCTACTTTCAAGCTTCCTTTCAAACTTGAAAATCTAAATTTTCACTTTAAATTCAAATAGCTTAGCCCTGAAGTAAAAACTCTACAATAGACTAGAGTATTTATTCTAATTTATTGTTTTTTAACAACAAATGAACTCACCATTCATCTTTTACTGGTCTAAACCAGCGCTTAAATCGATCATTTTTTGATATTATTCATGCGAAATTTATCTTTTTAAAACTCCCAGTCTCCTTAGTGAGACCTCCTTTTTAGAGGAAATATCATGAACGCTGTTAAATATGCTTTGGCTGTCGCTGTAATGGCTCTTTCTGCAACTGTTTCTGCACAAGTTGTTTTTGTTCCAGATTTTCCTGTAAAAAAACCAGCAGATACTCAAACGGCAACGGCTGATGCTCTTGCGGCTGCACCACATCAAGAAGCGTAATTTGCGCTGACTTGGTCAAAAATAGGCAATATTGATTGCCTATTTTTTTGCCCAAAATTGCAAAGAACTGACAAAAAATTTCAACTATGAACCCTCTAGGGCAAAAATATTTAATTCAATCTGTGCTGAAATCGAAATTATCTACATTTTTCACCACCCTTTTCTCGTATCGAGAGCAGAATAATTTTTGCCTATTTATTCTTTTCTAATTATGATCAAACAAGAAGTCCGAATTCCAAAACCAATAAATTAAATGCACTCAATAGCACATGCCTATGCAAAATTTACAAGCCCTCATCCAAGGTCGTATTACACCCCAAGCCATTGACCTTGATCAATTGATTGCGTTTGCACAGCAGTATACGCAACCGACTTCAGCCGAATATAAATTACTTGAACTGGCCATCAATATGGTTTTAGCAAGCTACTTGGAACAAGCACAAAAACAACTTTAGAGTTCAGCGCATGAAAGCAATCGAAAAAGCACTGCTGATCAAAGAACTACATCAATTGATTGATGGTTTGGAACATCAACCTCTGTCTTTTTTTGAAATTGCGCGCTCGAAAAAACGCATTCGTGAAATCTTTGCACTCTGTGATGAACCCATTTTTCAAAAACAACTCGAAGCGTATAAGGCATTGACTCAGCCTCAAGCGGCGGCTGAACGCTGGATACAGCAAAGCCCCTACCAGCATGCCTATATTGGACTATTTCAATATGAGTCTGCTTTAACCGATGCCTTAAAACAGCAGGCGGCTTTCGCATGGGGTGTTTTATATAAATCAGGTTTAGGTTGGCAAATTGCTTTTCAAAGCACCCCACCTACACTGTATAGCAGCCCATGGCACTTAAAGTTTGAACACGCTTACCAATGGTTTTTGAGCCATGTACAAAGCGCTCAACAGCCCGAGAACGTACCTTTTATTACAACACCAGAAATATCCGAAGAAGTTGCAGAAGTTGCAGAAGTTGCAGAAGTTGCAGAAGTTGCAGAAGTTGCAGAAGTTGCAGAAGTTGCAAAAAATCAGTTTATCATCCCTGTTGCAACAATATTGGATGAAAAAACTGCCATCGGGCAGGCACAGGACAATGTGGTTAGCAATGCTTTTGTTCTCACGGGTATTGAGCTTTTAAACATTGCTATAGGTGATGATACATTGGCTAAACAGCCCCAAGATTCTGAGTCATTGCTCACCGAAGTCAGCCCAGATTCTGGTCTAGTTTTATCTAAGGTTGAAGCAGAGCTTCAAGTCGAAACTGAAATACAACCTACATTTGACAGCAGCCCAAATGCAACTCAAATTGAAGAAACGGAACTCAGCTCTTTTAAACAAAGCACTGGAGAAGAAGTGATCTCTATTAATGCTATTGAGCCAAGTATCAAACGAGATAAGGAACCTGAAAATCAGGTCGATATTGTACAAACAGATTTAGATCTTCAACCCGAAGTGTTACTAAAAAATTATTCGATTCTCAGCAATCTACCTCTTTTAAGTGATGAGCTATATCCACCTCAGGAAGAGCCTATAATCGATGCCGTTGCACCCATTCGATTTGACCTTAAGCCAAGTGCATCTATTTCAACACTTGCCATTCAGGACTTTCTCCAAAGGCGATCGATCTTAGCTGAACCACAACTCACAGACATTTCATTTGTACCTCATCATCAAAATCCACTTGAAAGTGAGACGACAGCACCATGCCCTGCTGTGCAGGACAGCCATACAGACAACTCAGAAACAATGGCACTTGCTGCGCCGCAACCTATACTGCCCACACAGATTCATTTGGGGCAATATCAAGCGCAATTGCACACGTTGCATCAACCAAATTTAGACCCTAAGCTGTATGGCCTCGACATTTCAGGGCACATTGAGATCAATCAAAATATCGAGTTTCTGATCCACAGCGACCAACTCGATCACTGCTTGGACTATCCCATCTATTTGGCAGAACAGACTAATCAGCACGGAAGGTTTATTAGATATCTGGCTCTATTCGGTGCTGAGAGTCCTACGGAAGCCATTCGGCTGAGCCAACAATTTGCCCAGAGTGGTCAGCATCAACTCGCAGCCCTCCGCGAAATTGAATGGAACCAGCTACAGGATCACATGCAGGATCTGTTTTCGATTTTTCAGTTGTATACCCAACAAGCCAAACTGGTATGGCATATTGAGGACTATCACCCCTTTATTCTGGCCGATCTACTCAATAGCCGTAAATTCATCCAGTTTGAAGAAAGCTCCGCAGACGTAAATACCCCCATTTTAGTGTTAAAAGAGCGACAAAAAATTCGAGTGATTCATGGCCAAAAGCGGGTTGAACTCTCACGTACTGAGATCGCCTATCCATGCTTGGTCTTAGACCGACAGCACGGCGTCAGCTGGCAGCTGATTCAAAATACCATTTCTACTTTGCCTGAACCTATTACTGTGTTTCAATTATTTGATTCTATTCAAAAACAACTGAGTAGCGAGTTGTAGAGTTTTGTATTTTCTACTTGTGTTCTTATGTGAAATTTACAACACTAAAACATCGAAGAACAATAAAGTACGAAAGCATGCTAAGAACTCAACATGTGGGATCTATCTCTTTATTTTTCTGCCTAAGTTTAGGTGCATACGTCAACGTGGCTTGGGCGGAAAGCAATACCAACAGCACACAACATTTTGTGCCACCTCACGACGTGGCTGAAATTGACAAAATCGCATCTCCCCCCAAAGGTAATGGACTTTTATACCAAATTCCGCAGTGGATCGACTCACTTCCAACCGTTCTACCTGAAGAATCGAACGAGCTGATTGTGCCCACGACAGACCTCACTGAAGAACGCACGTGGGTCGACCGCCAGCAAAAAGAAGTTCGAAACTGGGCAGACCGAACAGCCGCCAAAATGGACAATTGGTTTGGTGAAACCGATCCTAAAAAACCGGCTACAGCCACCTTACGGGTCTTGGTCGATAACCGCTGGAATAAACATGATGAATATGATTTAAAACCACGTATTCGGGGTCGAGTCAAACTTCCAACCTTAGAACATAAACTCAGTGTCGTGTTTGGGGATGATTCTTTAGATAACGAACTACAAAACAATGTCGCGATTACCAATGAAAATCCACCAAGTGCGAATAACGATAAAACATTTGACCGCCGCCAAACCCGTGATGCCAATAGCTCACTGGCTTTAAGATGGTCTCAACTGTCAGATCGTCTGCCTTTTGAAACCGATTTCGACTTGGGTGTACGTTCAGGGGATGATATTTATGCGCGGATCGAGTTATCGAGAGAATGGAAACTCGACAATGATTTTCGCGCTTATGCTGAACAGATTTATCGTTATGGTATCGACAGTGAAAATTATTTACGTACCAACCTAGAGCTGACCCATGCACGCCCCAATCAAGCCTTTTTATCCAATCAGTTCAGCCTGACCTATGCAGACGATCAAGATGATGATCTGCTCTGGGATAACTATAGCTTTAGACAACACCAATTCTTTCATGGCAATCGTTTTAACTACGGCATTTACACTGGCGGTTTCTACAACAACGACGACCTGCGTTTGAACCGTTGGGGGCCTTTTGTCTCATGGCGTCAACCCTTCTTACGCGAGTGGTTTTATATCCAAGGCGATTTAAATTATTTTAACGATCACCGTGAAGACCGCAGCCACTACGTCAGTGCCTTGGTGCGTTTTGAAGCTTTATTTTAAGGCCATGGTGAATCTTTAAGCTGAACTGTGGATAAGTTCTCACTTATCCACGGATATCCACATTAAGTTCTTTTCCACCGATTTAATCGATGCGTTCAACAGATATTAAGGTGCTTGACCCAATGGGTTGACATAAAAAAGCCTATCTTGGCGATAGGCTTTTTTTAAACATTTAATAGCTTATTGAAGCAATAAGCTGTTAATCCGTTTGATATATTCGGCAGGATCATCAGGTAAGCCGCCTTCAGCAATCACCGCTTGGTCAAAAATTACATTGGCCAAGTCATCAAACTGTGCCGAATTTTCTAATTTTCTCACCAATGGATGCTCTGGGTTAATTTCCAAAATTGGCTTGCTTTCAGGTACAGCCTGACCCGCTTGTTGCAGCATACGAATCAATTGTGGTGAAAGCTCTCCCTCACCTGTCACCAAGCATGCAGGTGAATCCACCAAACGTGTGGTCACACGTACTTCTTTGGTCTTGGCTTTCAATGAGTCAGACAGTTTTTCAACCACAGGTTTAAACTGCTCTGCGGCTGCTTCAAGTGCTTTCTTCTCTTCGGCATCTTGTAAATCACCTAAGTCGACTGCACCTTTGGCCACGTTTTGCATTGGTGTGCCATCAAACTCATGTACAAATTCCATTGCCCATTCATCGACACGGTCTGCCATGAGTAAGACTTCAATTCCTTTTTTCTTAAACAGCTCAAGTTGTGGCGAGTTCTTCGCAGCATTGAGACTGTCTGCAGTCACATAGTAAATCGCTTTTTGCCCCTCAGGCATACGCGCTTTATAGTCCTGCAAAGAAGTGCTCACCGCATCATTGTTTGAAGTTGAGAAGCGTAAAAGTTTTAAAATACGCTCACGGTTACCCAAGTCTTCGCCCAGACCTTCTTTCAACACTGAACCAAATTCACGGTAGAAGGTCTTGAACTTCTCTTGATCTTTTTCATCTTCCGATTTGGCTAAAGCATCCAGCATGGTCAATACACGGCGTGCATTCCCTTCACGAATGGTTTTCACATCGCGGCTTTCTTGTAACAGCTCACGACTGACATTCAGTGGTAAATCGGCACTATCGACCACCCCTTGAACAAAGCGTAAATAATTTGGAATCAAGTTATCCGCGTCATCCATAATGAAGACCCGTTTTACATAGAGCTTAATTCCGGCTTTGGCTTCACGGGTAAAGATATTCGCAGCAGCTTTACTCGGTACATACAACAACTGCGTATATTCGGTACTGCCTTCAACACGGTTATGTGCCCATGCCAGAGGGGCTTCAAAATCATGGCTGAGATTCTTATAAAACTCGACGTACTGCTCTTCGGTCACTTCATTTTTATTACGTGTCCACAGCGCGCTAGCTGAGTTAATCGCTTCCCACTCACCCGTTTTCACATACTGACCCGGTTTTGGTTCTTCACCTTCAACCGCTTCTTCTTGCTGCCAAACCTCTTTTTGCATCTCAATCGGCAGGCTAATGTGATCCGAGTATTTATTAATAATTTGCTTCACTTTATGCGATTGTAAATAGTCCAACGCATCTTCACGTAAATGTAAAATAATATCGGTACCACGGCTGTCTTTGTGGATCTGCTCGACTTCGAACTCACCCGTGCCCGCACTGACCCAACGTACCGCCTGATCAGCATCCACACCTGCACGGCGTGATTCTACGGTAATTTTGTCAGCCACAATAAAGCCTGAGTAAAAACCGACACCAAACTGACCAATCAGTTGTGCATCTGATTTCTGGTCACCTGTGAGCTTAGACATAAAGTCCTTGGTTCCAGACTTAGCAATCGTCCCTAAGTGATCAATCGCTTCTTGTTCAGTTAAACCAATCCCATTATCTGAAATAGTCAGTGTTTGATTGGCTTCATCAAAGCTGACGCGCACATGTAAGTCTGGGTCATTTTCATAATATTCAGGATGATTAATGCCTTCAAAACGCAGTTTATCGCAGGCATCGGACGCATTTGAGATCAATTCACGTAGGAAAATGTCAGGATTTGAATACAGTGAGTGCGTCACTAAATGTAATAGCTGAGCCACTTCAGCTTGGAAACTATGTTTATGTGCGTTTTTCTCGCTCATCAATCGCTCCTTAATGTATTAAGTCTTATAGAGAATGCTTAATGAATTGGAGTGAGCGGTACGTTTTTCAATAGCAATCGCAAGTTTTTTTGTCCTTTTTTTAAAATGGGCCCTGACGGTAAATACGATCTAGATGTAGTTCTAACTGCTGCTGGCGCATTTTATACACATCCATGAGGCAACTTTGTGAAGCACCACAACGGTCACGGAGACTCAACCATTTCACTTGCTCATCCTGAATCATGCCACGCGTCCCCATCGGAACAAGGCGTTTTAAAATGGTATAAGTGGTGGCCATTTTCACATCGGCGTCATTGATTTGGCGATGTTCACAGATCGCGTGCTCCGTCGTCGTTTTCGCTTTATCACAATTAAAACTGGCCGCTTGAGCATGCATGCTCCACGCCAAACCACAGACTAAACCGATCCCGAGCATAGATTTCATTTTTATAACTCTCTTATTCTGTTTCTATCCATTCTATAGATGATTTTCTTTTAATACTGAATCATCGTGATTTATTTCAGCATTGACCACTATTCAACTTTAGTCTTTGCATAAAAAAACCCCATCATTGATGAGGTTCTTAAAAAAGCTACTTTTGATTATTAAAATTTGTAGCTATAACCGAGGGTATAAATCACTGGATCGATATCTAATTTAAAGTTTTCAACCACAGTTTCAACTTTTGGGTTTAAGTCCGCATAGCGAACATCGACAAACACACCCCAGTTTTTCGCATCAGCAGGTTGGTAATTAAAACCAAGTTGTGCAGCATAGCCGTAGTCGTCTTTGACTTTAACTTTAGTGCCTGCGAGTACACCTGAAGTTTCTTCATCCCAAGCAATAAATGCTGTTGCACCGACACCAATATAAGGCGTGAAACCTGTTGAATTTTTAAAGTTATATTTTGCAGTCACTGTTGGCGGCAAATGCTTAAGTTTTACAGCATTGCTACCATTTACTGTCACGTCATGGCTAATTGGCGTCGCCAATAGCAGCTCTGCAGAAATATTGTCATTAAAGAAATATTCAACCGATGGCGTAAACGCGAGTTCGCTATCTGCTTCAACCGTTAATGTACCATTCGCAATTTTCGTGTCCTGCGTTGGCGCAATTGCAGATCCACCGACTTTGACTTGCCATTGACCTGCCATTGCAGCAGATGCAGAAAGACCCATTAATGTAATTAGAGCAATTTGCTTCAACATTTCAAACAACCTCTGTTTGTAAAATAATTAATATAAAAATTAACATTAACTCATCATAAGCAAGAGTGTAATTAATATGCAATTATAATAATAATGTATTTTAAATGCTATTTTTAAGTAATTGTTTTAAATTGATTTAAATATTAAATACACTGTTTTAGTTGGTTTTAAATTAATAACATTAAATCAAAATAAATATATTTTAATTCCAACCTTTTTAATCCGAATTAACATTATAAACCCGATTATTTTAATCTGAATAAATAATAAAAAGGCGATTTAAAATCGCCTTTTTATAATCATTGGATTTTTAATTACAACACCATGGCCGCAATCCAACCGAAAATCATGAGTGGAATATTAAAGTGAATAAAGGTCGGGATCACACTGTCTTTCATGTGATCATGCTGACCATCCATATTCAAACCCGAAGTCGGTCCCAAAGTGGAGTCAGAAGCTGGAGAACCCGCATCACCGAGTGCCGCAGCCGTACCAATAATCGCAATGGTTGCCGCTGGACTGAAACCAAACTGGATACACAAAGGCACATAAATAATTGCTAAAATTGGAATGGTAGAGAACGAAGAACCGATTCCTAAAGTAATCAGTAAGCCAATCAATAGCATCCAAAATGCAGCGAGTCCTTGGCTAGAACCAATCCATTGCACTGATGCTTCTACCAATGCTGGCACTTGATTGGTCGCAGAAATAACAGATGCAAAACCTTGTGCTGCAATCATAATGAAACCAACTAATGCCATCATTCGCATACCGCTAATAATCACATCATCTGCTTCTTTCCATTTAAAAATGCCCGCACAGCTCAAAATTGCAACACCAACCAGACCCGCTAAAATCATGGAATCTGATGCAATTTGTACCCAAAGCGTTGCCACTACCGCAATAAGGGCCATAGATAACGTAAACTTTGAAATTTCGGGCTTAGACTTCTCACCCGTGATATCAAGTTCAGAAGAAATACTTTGCTGCACTGGTTCCACATGTACTTCTTCGTATACACGTTTCTTACGGTAACTAAAGAATACAGCAACCAATAAACCGACAAACATACCAGAAACAGGAATAGCCATTGCTGAAGGAATATCGGCATAGTTGATTTTAAAGCCGTAGGGTTGCCCAAAAGTATTAATATTTTGACCTAAGATGTCATTCAGGAAAATCGCACCAAATCCAAATGGTACCAACATATAAGTGGCAACCAAGCCAAAGGTTAGAACACAAGCAATTAGTCGACGGTCTAACTGAAGATGGTTAAACACACTTAATAAAGGAGGAATCAGGACTGGAATAAACGCAATATGCACAGGAATGACGTTTTGTGAACAAATGGCTGCTAACGCGACGGTTATAAAAATCAGATATTTAACCCGATTTTGTGCCTTTTCATTGCTCGAACCTTTCAATGTTTTAATAAGCTTATAGGCCAACAAGTCAGGTAAACCTGAGCGTGCCAAAGCCAAAGCAAATGCACCTAAGACCCCGTAAGCCAACGCAATTTTTGCGCCGCCCCCAAGCCCATTATTAAATGCTTCGAGGGTACCGTGTAGCCCTAAACCAGCCAATAAACCGCCTGTGACAGCACCAATAATTAATGCAAATACTACAGGCACACGAGCTAATGAAAGTCCAAACATGACCCCAATAGCGGCAAGAATTGCGAACATAGTGAAAAGAGTGACTTGGAAGAAAGGCGCATTTTATCAGAAAATAACCAAAAAATTCTGCCCTTACAGGTCGCTAGCGCCTTTCTCTTTCACAGATCATTTCAGCTGGCTTCAACACAACGCCAGTTTTGAACAAACCTTTTGATTTCTTTAGCAACTACCTCAGGCTGGCTCAAGATTGCCCAGTGGTTGGCATTTATATTCACCCGTTGAAAATCCTCGACCCACTTCGGCATTTCATCGATTAACGCTGGACTCACAAACTGATCTTGCTCCAACACAATCGCTAGTACGGGACAAATTGCAAAGCGTTCCCGAGGTTTCGTCAGGCGTGGAATAAAGTTAGCTCGGTAAAGCGCAACCCCGTGTTTACCATCGGCAGCAATGTGATGATTCAGCGGTAAGTCTGAGCGTCCTTCTAAACGCGATAAAACTTTGCCCCAATGCTCAGGACTAAAAAACTGCCATACGGTTGGTGCTAAAAAAGGCAACTGAAAGGCCGCAATGTACCAAGACTTCGTTAACTGCTTAAAAAATTGAGGCTTGTGTTGTTTGAACTGTTCACGCATCCAAAATGCGGCATGGTCTAAACATGGGCCTGAAATGGTGGTAAATGACAGCATACGCTCTCTAAATTTTGGCTCAGTCGCGGACTCCCATGACTGAATCGACCCCCAGTCATGCGCAACCAGATGAAAGCTACGCTGTGGGATCACACTATTCACCACACTTTCCAAATCTAGCGATAGCTGAGGCAAGGCATAGGCTCTTATATGACGCGGTATACTCGACATACCTGCACCACGAACGTCATAGGTCACAATATAATACTCTTGCACCAGATGCCCAATCACAGGCTCCCAGACCTCTTGATTATCTGGATAGCCATGCACCAAGACCAGCACAGGATTGTTCGCATTGCCCCATGTTTTCACATAAAGTCTTTGCTGATCTGTAGTTTGTACCCAGTAACTTTGCTGCTCCATATTCAGCTCCTTATTGTTATTGACTGTTTTTTATACTTTAGTGGCAAAACGATCAATGCCAATTGATTTGATCTTCTCTAGTATGGATAGAAGTTCATCAGATACCATTGACCGAAATGAGCATTTTAAAAAAACTTGTGACACAACCGATTGTCGCGAAATACTTTCTCAATCATTTTGCCCCCTTTAAAGGTGCAGGGATTCAAATTGAAAAATTTGACCTTAAACACTACCACATTCGCGTCAAAATGCCCCTCACTCGACAAAACCGAAACATTGTCGGCGTCCATTTTGGCGGGAGCTTATATGCAATGGTCGACCCGTTTTATATGACCCTACTGATGCACCACTTAGGCAATAAGTATATTGTCTGGGACAAAGCCGCCTCTATCCAATTTCTCAGCCCAGGGCGAAGTACAGTCTATGCAGACTTTCACCTCGATGCCCAAGAAATCGCGACTGTGAAACAACTGGCCGACAACTATGCCCCCGTACATCGTATTTATACCTTAAATATTTACGATGAAGCTGGCATTCGAATTGCAGCAGTGGAAAAGACTTTATATATCCGTCGTAAAAAACCTAAACCGGCACAGCTATAAAAAAAGCACTTCCATGAAGTGCTTTTTTTTGGAAATTTGAACTTAAGACATTATTTACGTTCTTCAATTGCTGCGCCTGCGCCACCGCCGATGGCACCACCAATGGCAGCGCCAGTATTACCACCAAACACGCTTTTACCCACTGCTGAACCAATCGCACCGCCAACACCACTGTAGGTTGCATTACGGTTTGATCCACCTTGGGCTTTACTGCCCACAGCCGCACCAGCACCACCACCAACGGCTGCACCTACACCGCCACCGAGGCTATTCCCCGCAGCACCACCTACTGCACCGCCTAAAGCCGCTGTCCCAATACGTTGCTCAGAAGCGCTCATATTTTCACAACCTGCCAACAGCATCGTCGAAAGAGATGCCACTGCAATAATGCTCATATATTTTTTCATGAGATTTGTCCTTATTGGCTATTTCTTACAGCATAAAAGATCAGTATGAACTTAAAACCCGTGAAATGTTACGGTTACAGCTGCTATTGCTGAAAATTTGTAAGCAAGAAGCCCTCCTTAGAGGGCCTCATACCGCATTCAATTCAAGCTTATTCAGGCTCTTTCACCACAACCACATCTTTGGTGGTGGTGCCATTTTCTTGGAGCACCGCACGCGTCACACTTTCTTGACTGTTCGGGTCTTTCACTTGATCCAGTTTCAGCTCCTTACGTACGGGTTCCTGCCCTTTCTTAAACTCAACCCCTTGTGCGTCAACTTGCTTACCTTCTGCAAGGACTACACCACCTTGACTCAAGGTCGATTTCACTTCAACTTTGGATGTCGGAACAATCACGCTACCCTTTTGCACCATCGGTGCCGACATTTTTTTATCTGAAAATTGGCTGGCATTTTCCTCGAGAACCACTTCACGCGCCACGATATCTTTACCACCATTTTTCACTTCAAAAATAGTCGCTTCGGTCGTTCGCACAGGCTCTTGACCCGCGACACTGCGAATAATCTGTGTTTTGACAATCGGTACAACCGCCTTATCCTCCACGGTGATGGTATTTGGCATCGGTGCTGCCATCGTTTGGCTCACAAATGCGAAGATGCTTAAGCCCAATAGTTTCGATGTCAATTTCATGTGTAACCACCTCTATTTTTTAATCGTTAATGAAGTAAGGAGATTTGTGTACTTATATTTTTACTATAGGAAAAATGTGAAATTTATAAAAGCTTAAAACCGCTTCTGTAACAAAAGGACAAAAAAAAGCCACCCGAAGGTGGCTTTTTCATGCATTTAAAGGGCTAATTACAGACCGTTAAACTCATCGCTAAATGCTTGGCTTAATGCTTGATCAACATCAGAGAAGTCATTTACAAGCTCATGCTCTGCAGCTTCAGCTTCTTGACGACGACGTTCTAAGTGATACGCAAGACCAGTACCTGCAGGAATCAAACGACCTACAACTACGTTCTCTTTCAAGCCACGTAAATCATCTTCTTTACCTGTTACAGCCGCTTCAGTTAACACACGTGTTGTTTCCTGGAACGATGCAGCAGAGATAAACGAGTCAGTAGAAAGCGACGCTTTGGTAATACCCATCAATTGACGTTCAAACTTCGCTGGGAACTTGTTTTGCGCAAGAACAGCTTGGTTCTCTTGCATCACGCGGATGTAATCCACTTGCTCGCCTTTGATGAAGCTTGTATCACCGCCATCAGTGATATCAACTTTACGCAACATTTGACGTACGATCACTTCAATGTGCTTGTCGTTGATTTTTACACCTTGCAGACGGTAAACGTCTTGAACTTCGTTCACGATGTAGTTGGTCAGCGCAACTTCGCCTTTCAAGCGTAAGATGTCATGTGGGTTCTGTGGACCGTCAGAAACAGTCTCACCACGGTTCACATGTTCGCCTTCGAACACGTTCATGGTACGCCATTTTGGAATCAGTTCTTCGTAAATCTCAGAACCATCATCTGGAGTAATTACTAAACGGTTCTTACCTTTAGTCTCTTTACCAAAGCTCACAACACCTGAAATTTCAGCAAGAATTGCATGCTCTTTCGGTTTACGTGCTTCGAACAAGTCAGCTACACGCGGTAGACCACCGGTAATGTCACGCGTACGTGAAGTTTCTTGAGGTACACGACCAATAACGTCACCCACACCAATTGTTTCACCATCACGGACAGAAAGAATCGTGTTTTGTGGTAGGAAGTAGAACTGCTCACCACCATCCGTCGTATCAAGAACAACCGCAGGACGTAAATCTTTACCAGATGCAGGACGTGCAGTCACAGGTAAGATTTCAATCGTCGTCATACCTGTTGCATCATCAGTTTTCGAGGTAACAGTGACGCCATCAGCGATTTGGCTGAAACGTACTTTACCTGCAACTTCTGTTACAAGTGGGTGGGTGTGCGGATCCCAAGTCGCCACGATACCGCCAGCTTCTACAGCTTCGCCATCTTTCAACAAGATAGACGCACCATATGGCAGTTTATAACGCTCACGCTCACGACCTAAATCATCCGCAATACCGATTTCGCCTGAACGAGAAGTCGATACCAAGTGACCTTTGGCATGTTGTACTGTTTTCACATTGTGGAAACGTACAGTACCTTTGTTACGTACTTGTACGCTGTTTGCAGCAGAAGTTCGGCTTGCAGCACCACCTACGTGGAAGGTACGCATTGTTAACTGTGTACCTGGCTCACCAATCGATTGTGCAGCCATAACACCCACAGACTCACCAGGGTTCACCTGATGACCACGTGCAAGGTCACGACCATAACATTTCGCACATACACCGAATGTAGATTCACACGCAACCACTGAACGTACTTTAACTTCATCGACACCTTGCTCTTCTAGGAAGTTTGCAAGTTTCTCATCAATCAAAGTGTTACGAGGCAGGATAACGTCGTCAGAACCTGCTTTCTTCACATCTTCAGCAACAACACGGCCAAGTACTCGAGTACCTAAGTTCTCGATCACGTCACCGCCTTGAATGAACGGAGTCATTACAAGACCGCCCAAAGTACCACAGTCAGGCTCAGTAATTACCAAGTCTTGCGCTACGTCTACAAGACGACGTGTCAAGTAACCAGAGTTTGCTGTTTTCAGTGCTGTATCGGCCAAACCTTTACGTGCACCGTGTGTTGAAATGAAGTACTGAAGTACTGTCAAACCTTCACGGAAGTTCGCTTTAATTGGGGTTTCAATGATCGAACCATCTGGTTTCGCCATCAAACCACGCATACCCGCTAACTGACGAATCTGAGCTGCCGAACCACGGGCACCTGAGTCAGACATCATATAGATCGAGTTGAATGATTTTTGCTTCTCATCTTCACCCTGTTTGTTTTTAACAGTGGTAAAAGACAAGTTGTCCATCATCGCTTTCGCTACTTGGTCATTGGTACGTGCCCAAATATCGACAACTTTGTTGTAACGTTCGCCAGCAGTTACGAAACCTTGTTCGAACTGTTGCTCAATTTCACGAACTTCAACTTCTGCTTTTTCAATAATTGAGTACTTCGCAGGTGGAATCACCATGTCTTCCATACCTACCGATACGCCTGAACGTGTCGCTTGACGGAAACCTAAGTACATCAATTGGTCAGCAAAGATCACGGTATCTTTAAGACCTAATTTACGGTAGCAAGAGTTAATCAATTTAGAGATGTTTTTCTTGGTCATCTCAACGTTGATTTGTTGGAAATCCATACCTTCTGGCACAACTTCCCAAAGTAAGCAGCGACCTGGTGTTGTATCCACAACAATTGTTTGCTGTTCACGGTTACCATTTTCATCAATCACAGTCTGGTGTACACGTGCTTTTACGCGAGCGTGTAAATTTACCTGACCTGTTGCAAGTGCACGGTTAACTTCGTGAGTATCTGCAAACACCATGCCTTCACCTTTGGCATTGATCGCATCACGAGTGATGTAATACAAGCCTAAGACAACGTCCTGAGACGGTACGATGATTGGCTCACCGTTCGCTGGAGACAAGATGTTGTTGGTCGACATCATTAACGCACGCGCTTCTAACTGCGCTTCAAGTGTTAATGGTACGTGTACCGCCATTTGGTCACCGTCGAAGTCGGCGTTAAACGCAGCACAAACGAGTGGGTGAAGACGGATCGCTTTACCTTCAATCAGGATCGGTTCAAATGCTTGAAGACCCAAACGGTGAAGTGTAGGCGCACGGTTCAACATCACAGGGTGTTGACGAATCACGTGAGCAAGAACGTCCCAAACTTCTGGAGTTTCGCGCTCAACCATTTTCTTCGCAGCTTTAATGGTTGTTGCTTGACCAGATGCTTGTAGCTTCGCGAAAATGAATGGCTTGAATAATTCAAGTGCCATCTTCTTCGGAAGACCACATTGGTGCAGACGTAAAGTAGGACCTACAGTAATTACCGAACGACCTGAATAGTCAACACGCTTACCAAGTAAGTTTTGACGGAAACGACCTTGTTTACCTTTGATCATGTCAGCCAAAGATTTAAGAGGACGCTTGTTCGAACCCGTGATTGCACGACCACGACGACCGTTGTCTAACAATGCATCTACAGACTCTTGTAACATACGTTTTTCGTTACGTACGATAATGTCTGGTGCTGCAAGGTCAAGAAGACGCTTCAAACGGTTGTTACGGTTGATCACACGACGGTAAAGGTCGTTCAAATCAGAAGTCGCGAAACGACCACCTTCAAGTGGTACTAACGGACGAAGATCTGGTGGAAGTACTGGAAGTACATTCATCACCATCCATTCTGGCTTGTTGTTTGACTCTTTAAACGCTTCCATCAACTTCAAACGCTTAGACGCTTTTTTAAGCTTCGTCTCAGACGTTGTGTTTGGAATTTCTTCACGTAAACGTGAAATTTCGTTTTCAAGATCGATGTCTTTTAACAAGTCTTGAACAGCTTCTGCACCCATTTTCGCAGTGAATTCATCACCGTGTTCTTCTAAAGCGTTGAAGTATTCTTCATCGTTTAAAAGTTGGTATTTCTCAAATGGAGTCATACCTGGGTCAGTTACTACGTAAGATTCGAAATACAATACACGTTCGATATCACGTAAAGTCATGTCTAATAATAGACCGATACGGCTCGGAAGTGATTTTAAGAACCAAATATGTGCAACTGGAGACGCCAGCTCGATGTGACCCATACGCTCACGACGAACTTTCGCAGTTGTTACTTCAACGCCACATTTTTCACAAATGACGCCTTTGTATTTCATACGCTTGTATTTACCACACAAGCATTCGTAATCTTTGACTGGACCAAAAATTTTGGCACAGAATAAACCATCACGTTCTGGTTTGAACGTACGATAGTTAATGGTTTCAGGCTTTTTAACTTCACCATGAGACCATGACTTAATCATTTCTGGTGACGCAAGACCAATACGGATGCGATCAAACTCAACTGGAGCATGACCGTCTGAATCCGTCTTTTTGCGCATGATATCGAGCAAGTCTTTCAATTTTTTTCTCCGTGTGTTGTGGAGACTTTCACTACACAACTGGGTCACAAATATTGTTTTTTAACTGAGAAATCTCCCCGCTTCCCTTTCGAGGAAGCCTCTCTTTGAACAAGAGAGGTTGGGGAGATTCAATGGAGAAACTTAGTCACCATTTTTCAGTTCAATGTTGATACCTAAAGAACGGATCTCTTTGGTCAATACGTTGAACGATTCAGGCATACCTGGGTCCATATAATGGTTACCATCTACAATGTTCTTATAGATACGGGTACGACCTTCAACGTCATCCGACTTAACAGTAAGCATTTCTTGAAGCGTGTAAGCTGCGCCATATGCTTCAAGCGCCCAGACTTCCATCTCACCGAAACGCTGACCACCGAATTGTGCTTTACCACCAAGCGGCTGTTGAGTTACTAATGAGTAAGAACCAGTAGAACGCGCGTGCATCTTGTCGTCTACCAAGTGGTTCAGTTTCAACATGTACATGTAACCTACAGTTACAGGACGGTCAAACTGCTCACCTGTACGACCATCATACAATACTGTTTGACCAGTACGTGAAATGTTCGCAAGCTCTAACAAGTCTTTAATTTGTGATTCTTCAGCACCATCGAATACTGGCGTTGCAAGTGGAACACCCGCACGCAAGTTACCTGAAAGCACCAAAATTTCATCATCAGTTAAGCTATCAAGATCTTCTTGCTCGCCACCAACTTTGTTATAAATTTTGTCTAAGAAGCCACGAAGCTCAAGTACAGTACGTTGTGCTTTTAACATCTTGTCGATTTCTTCGCCAAGACCTTTCGCTGCCATACCTAAGTGAGTCTCTAGAATCTGACCCACGTTCATACGTGACGGTACACCCAGTGGGTTCAATACGATGTCGACTGGAACACCATTAGCATCGTGCGGCATGTCTTCAACAGGTAAGATGTTAGAAACAACACCCTTGTTACCGTGACGACCCGCCATCTTATCACCCGGTTGGATGCGACGTTTAACAGCCAAGTAAACCTTAACAACTTTCAATACACCTGTTGTTAATTCATCACCTGTAGAAAGTTTGCGTTTTTTCTCTGCAAATTTCTCATCAATTTCAAAGCTCTTCTCTTTCAAGAACACTTGAATTTGAGTTAAACGCTCTGCAATAGCTTCATCTGTTGGTTGGATTTCAAGTAAATCAACCAACTCTAAACCAGACAATACCTCTGCAGAAAGCTTATCGCCACGCTTTGTTGTACCACCACCGTTAGACTCTTGACCTGTCAACAAACGAACAATACGTTCACGTGCTGCTTCTTCGAAGATTTTGTATTCTTCTTTCAAGTCTTTACGGTATGAATCAAGCTGAGCTTTTTCAATTGCTTGCGCACGTTCGTCTTTTTCAAGACCATCGCGTGTAAACACTTGAACGTCAATGACTGTACCTTTCGTACCCGATGGAACACGTAAAGATGAGTCTTTTACGTCAGCTGCTTTTTCACCGAAGATTGCACGAAGCAATTTTTCTTCTGGTGTTAACTGCGTTTCACCTTTAGGCGTTACTTTACCTACAAGGATATCGCCCGCAGTCACTTCAGCACCGATATATACGATACCTGATTCATCAAGCTTAGACAGTGCAGCTTCACCTACGTTAGGAATATCCGCAGTAATTTCTTCTGCGCCTAACTTCGTATCACGAGCAACACACGACAATTCTTGAATGTGAATTGACGTTAAACGGTCTTCTTGAAGTACGCGCTCTGAAAGTAAGATCGAGTCTTCATAGTTGTAACCATTCCACGTCATGAACGCAACGCGCATGTTTTGACCGAGTGCAAGCTCACCGCCATCTGTTGATGGACCGTCAGCCAATACATCACCACGACCGACTTTATCACCAAGTTTCACAAGAACTTTTTGGTTAATACAAGTGTTTTGGTTCGAACGTGTATATTTGATCAGGTTATAGATATCTACACCTGCCTCGCCTGCAACCATTTCGTCTTCGTTGACACGAATCACGACACGTGAAGCATCGACAAACTCGATACGACCACCACGACCCGCAATCACACACACACCAGAGTCATGCGCTACATTTGCTTCCATGCCTGTACCTACAAGCGGTTTGTCAGCAATCAATGTAGGCACAGCTTGACGCTGCATGTTTGAACCCATCAATGCACGGTTGGCGTCATCGTGTTCAAGGAATGGAATTAGTGATGCAGCAACAGAAACAACCTGCTGTGCAGAAACGTCCATATGCGTCACTTTTTCAGGCGGCATACGTACGAAATCACCTTGGTGACGTACAGAAACAAATTCTTCTGTTAAGTTACCGTCTTTATCTACGCCAGAATCGGCCTGTGCAATCACAGTACCTACTTCTTCAATTGCAGATAAATACTCAACTTCATCCGTTACACGACCATCAACCACTTTACGGTATGGAGTTTCTAAGAAACCGAAATTGTTACATTTCGCATAAACAGAAAGCGAGTTGATCAAACCAATGTTTGGACCTTCAGGCGTTTCAATTGGACATACACGGCCATAGTGAGTTTGGTGTACGTCACGTACCTCAAAGCCCGCACGCTCACGTGTCAAACCACCAGGACCAAGCGCCGATACACGACGTTTGTGCGTAATCTCAGACAATGGGTTGTTTTGGTCCATGAACTGAGATAATTGGCTTGAACCAAAGAACTCTTTGATTGCAGCAGCCACTGGTTTCGCATTGATCAAATCTTGCGGAGACAAGTTATCTGTTTCAGCTTGGCTTAAACGTTCTTTAACAGCACGTTCTACACGAACTAGACCAACACGGAATTGGTTTTCAGTCATTTCACCTACTGAACGCACGCGACGGTTACCCAAGTGGTCGATATCATCGACTTCACCTTTACCGTTACGGATTTCAACCAATGTTTTGAGTACATCAGTGATATCTTCGTTCGACAAAATGCCTTCAACTTCACGAGACTTCTGATCGGTACCCACTTCGTAAGGACGACCCAAACGACGGTTGAACTTCATACGACCCACTGGAGAGAGGTCATAACGCTCTGAAGAGAAGAACAAGTTATTGAATAAGTTTTCAGCCGCTTCTTTCGTTGGTGGCTCACCTGGACGCATTACTTTGTAGATTTCTACCAATGCTTCTTCACGGCCTGTCGTGGTGTCGGCACGTAAAGTATCTGCAACGAATGAACCACGGTCGATGTCATTGGTGAATAGAATGTTAAATTGTTTAACACCACCTTCAGCCAATTTCACCATCACTTCATGGCTGAGTAAGGTATTTGCTGCAATCACATCACCATCTTTAAGAGGGATGTCTTCTGCAGTAATACGCTCGTATAAGTACTCATCAGGCACAGAAAGCTTTTCTAGGCCAGCAGCTTCCATTTGACGCACATGACGCGCATTGATACGCTTGCCTTGCTCCACAATGGTTTTGCCATCATTGTCTACGATGTCAAATTGTGCCATTTCGCCACGCAAGCGTTCTGGAACAAGGTCAATCTGGTAGCTACCCATGTCTAGGTATACAGGCACTTTTTCATAGAACAAGTCTAAGATTTGCGCATTGTTATAACCCAAAGCACGAAGAACCACAGTCGCGAGTAATTTGCGACGACGGTCAATACGCACAAATACAAGGTCTTTTGCGTCAAATTCGAAGTCTAACCATGAACCACGGTAAGGAATAATACGCGCAGAATAAAGCACTTTACCACTAGAGTGAGTTTTGCCTTTATCGTGGTCAAAGAACACGCCCGGTGAACGGTGTAATTGAGATACGATTACACGCTCAGTACCATTAATAACGAATGTACCGTTATCGGTCATGAGTGGCATTTCACCCATGTACACTTCTTGCTCGCGCACGTCTTTAATTGATTTAGTTTCGCGATCTTTTAAGATCAAACGAATTTTTACGCGCATTGGTGCTGCATAAGTTGACCCACGAAGAATACATTCGCGTACATCAAACTCAGGCTTACCAAGACTATACTCAACAAATTCTAAAGCAGCATTGCCAGAATAACTTTCTATAGGAAAAACTGAACGAAACGCGGCTTGCAGACCGATATCTTCGCGGTTTTTTGGTGATTTGCCATCTTGTAAAAATGTTCTGTACGAGTCGACTTGAATCGCGAGCAAGTACGGAGCATCCATAACACTAGGCAATTTACCAAAATTCTTACGGATCCGTTTCTTTTCGGTATATGAGTATGCCATCTGGAGTCCTCGGAAAGTAAACCGAGCCCGCCTGCAGAACGGGCTCAGAAGGAATTACGCAGGCCGATATGGCCACCACTTTTTACAAATGCTGCAATTTTCAGTGGTATTGAAACGCTTACCAATATTTTTAAATTTGAAAAATATTGGTAAGCGTTTGATTCTTTTCTTTATTTTAATTTGATGGATTTTCCACCAAGCAAACAAAAATCGAGCCGATTATTGTAACGCAAAAAGGCTGATGACCCAAGAGCCATCAGCCAATTTTTGGGGTGAAATTAATATTCCCCCCCTGGTAACATTACTTAATAGTAATAGTAGCACCAGTTTCTTCAAGTTTTTTCTTAAGTTCTTCAGCTTCTTCTTTAGAAACTGCTTCTTTAAGAACTGAAGGAGCGCCTTCAACCATGTCTTTAGCTTCTTTCAAGCCAAGA
Organism: Acinetobacter sp. BWR-L5; assembly: GCF_039655985.1. NCBI lineage: Bacteria > Pseudomonadati > Pseudomonadota > Gammaproteobacteria > Moraxellales > Moraxellaceae > Acinetobacter > Acinetobacter sp. BWR-L5. The sequence goes on from NZ_JAGFEV010000004.1 coordinate 336,441, forward strand.
CCAGTGATTTCACGAACTGCTTTAATCACAGCTACTTTGTTCGCGCCGAAAGAAGTCAACTCAACGTTGAATTCTGATTGCTCTTCAGCAGCAGCAGCAGCAGGACCTGCAGCTACAGCTACAGCAGCAGCAGATACGTTGAATTTTTCTTCGAAAGCAGAAATAAGTTCAACAAGTTCAAGAACAGTTTTTTCAGCAACTGCGTTTAAGATTTCTTCGTTTGTTAAAGCCATGAGAGTAACTCCAAATGGGTATTGAATGATGTGTGTTTAAGTTTGAGCTTATGCAGCTTCTGACTCGTTTTTCTCTTGAAGCGCTGTAAGTAAGCGACCCAATTTCGAAATAGGAGCTTGAAGAACATTTGCAAGCATAGTAAGCGCTTTCTCTTGGTTTGGAAGATTCGCGATAACGCTAACTTCTGCGCCTTGATAAAGTTTGCCTTCAAATGCAGCAGCTTTAAGTTCAAATGCTTTGTTAGTTTTCGCAAATTCTTCGAATAAGCGTGCCGCAGCACCCATATCATCTGCAGAAGTTGAGAAAGCTAAAATTGTTGGGCCAACAAGGTTGTCGTTCAAGATATTGAATGGAGTATCTTGAAGAGCGCGTTTAGCCAAAGTATTACGTACAACACGTGTAGCAACACCTAACTTACGAGCTTCAACACGAAGAGCAGTTAATTGCTCAACAGTTAAACCTTGGTAGTCAGCAACAACAGCAGCAAACGCAGTAGAAGCAACTTCAGTTACTTCAGCAACGATCTGTTTTTTGCCTTCGATAAGAAGAGCCATTGTAAAACCTCCTAACGGTGATTTATGTACTTACGCGAAGTACACTCCCAATTCGCAAGTTCATCACTGAACTTACACGCGGAGGATGAACAAATCACACCACCGCGTCTACTCAGGCTGGGAAATTAAGAAAGTAATCGAAATTACTCTCGCCTGAGGTCTTTGACGCTGATAAATCTACATTTACCAATTCAAAGTTTGCCTAAGTTTGCAAGTAGTCCGAAACCGGTTTCTCTTGCGTAATATTTGAAGCAGTGCTTCAAATATTACTCAGGGCTTTAAAATTCTGTCTAAGTTAAACTTAGTTAGAAACGTTGTTTACATCAACAACAAGACCTGGACCCATAGTTGAGCTCAAAGTGATCTTTTTGATGTATACACCTTTAGATGTCGCAGGCTTTAACTTTTTCAAGTCTGCAATCAAAGTTTCAACGTTTTGACGAACAGCTTCAGCAGAGAAATCTACTTGACCGATCGCAGCGTGGATAATACCCGCTTTGTCTACACGGTAACGTGCTTGACCAGCTTTTGCATTTTTAACTGCACCAGCTACGTCAGGAGTTACAGTACCCACTTTAGGGTTTGGCATTAAGCCACGTGGACCAAGAATCGTACCCAACTTACCCACAACGCGCATTGCATCAGGAGCAGCAATCACTACATCAAAGTCAAGGTTACCCGCTTGGATGCTTTCAGCAAGGTCATCAAAACCAACCACGTCCGCGCCTTCAGCTTTAGCAGCTTCAGCAGCAGCGCCTTGAGCAAACACAGCTACACGTACAGTTTTACCAGTACCTGCAGGAAGTGTAGTCGCGCCACGAACAACTTGGTCAGATTTACGAGGGTCAACACCTAGGTTTACCGCAACATCCAAAGATTCTTTGAATTTCGCAGCAGGAAGACCAGCAAGAACAGCTACGGCTTCTTCTAAAGTGTAAACTTTGTTTGCTTCAATAGCAGCAGCAATGGCTTTTTGACGTTTAGTTAACTTTGCCATGTCTTATAGCTCCACTTCCAAGCCCATAGAACGTGCAGAACCAGCGATGGTACGAACACGTGCGTCTAAATCAGCACCAGTTAAATCTGGTTCTTTAGTAGTCGCGATTTCTTCCAATTGAGCACGAGTCAACTTACCAACTTTAGTTTTGTTAGGTACAGCAGAACCCTTTTGGATACCAGCAGCTTTCTTAAGAAGAATAGATGCAGGAGGAGTTTTCATGATGAATGTGAACGACTTGTCGTTGTACACAGTGATCACGACTGGAATTGGTAAACCAACTTCAAGTTTTTGTGTCGCAGCATTGAATTCTTTACAGAATGCCATGATGTTAACACCACGTTGACCCAATGCAGGACCAATCGGTGGAGATGGATTCGCTTTACCAGCTGGAACTTGCAGCTTGATATAGCCGTCAATCTTCTTAGCCATTTCAAATTACCTCTGGGTACAAACGCCGATGAAGGCTCCCCAATTTCTAAGTAACGATACCGTTACAACAACAATGCCTGACTTATCAATAAGCCAGGCGTTTTTCAACCACATCCAATTAAACTGATTTTTCGACTTGGCGAAATTCCAGCTCAACCTGAGTTGGTCGATTAAATACATTAATGGTCAACGTTAAACGTGACTTTTCGTATAGAACTTCTTCCACCACACCTTTAAAGTCTGTGAATGGACCGTCAATTACGAGTAATTCTTCGCCTGGTTCAAACATCGTCTTCGGACGTGGTGCTTCACCAGTATTGCGTACACGAGCAAGAATCGCATCTGCTTCACGTTGGGTAATTGGCGCCGGTTTCTCAGCCGTACCACCAATAAAACCTAAAACTTTTGGACATTCTTTAACAATGTGCCAAGTTTCATCATTCATTTCCATTTCGACCAATACATAGCCTGGAAAGAACTTACGCTCAGATTTACGTTTCTTACCATCCTTCATTTCTACCACTTCTTCGGTAGGAACAAGGACTTCACCAAAGCTATCGGCTACAGCGCTACGCTGGATTCGATCATTAAGTGAACGCATCACTTGTTTTTCATAACCTGAATAGGCATGAATAATGTACCAACGTTTCATAGCTCTCTTACCCGATAATAAACTTCATTAACCAGCCCAAAATGTAGTCAAAACACCATAATAAAATGGATGCAACAACTACAACCGCAAGCACCTGCCAAGATGTGGTCATGGTCTCTTGCTTCGTTGGCCAAGTCACTCGACGCAGCTCAATTCGTGAGTCTTTCAACAAACGAGCAAAGCCTTTGCCTTGATGGGTGGCGTATAATAAACCGAATGCCACGATGATACAAGCCAAAATTACCCCAACGCGCACCCAGATATCGTTGGCTGGTGCCCAATACGCTGGTAGGTGTTGATTCACCATGGTCGCACCAATTAATAAAATCAATGCGATAATCCATAAGACGACGTCTAGGGGAGAACCAGATTTAACTACTTCAGCAGAATTATTTCTTTGAGGGATTGCCGCGTCGCTTTGTGCGTCGCGTAATTTTTCATTCGACATTTTTGTACTCGTCGTAGGTTTCGCGACTTATTATATGACCAGTTTTGCCGACATCAAGCGTCTTTTATAAAAAAGTTGGCAGGCCAGGAGGGACTCGAACCCCCAACATTCGGTTTTGGAGACCGACGCTCTACCAATTGAACTACTGACCTGCAAAACAAATTGGAGTCGAAACCCCAATTTGTAATTTTATTTTATAATTATGCAGTTACTTTAGCAACTACACCAGCACCAACTGTACGGCCACCTTCACGGATCGCAAAACGTAGACCTGGGTCCATTGCGATTGGGTGGATTAATTCTACTGACATTTCTACGTTGTCACCAGGCATAACCATTTCAACGCCATCTTGCAATTTGATCGCGCCAGTTACGTCAGTTGTACGGAAGTAGAACTGTGGACGGTAACCGTTAAGGAATGGAGTGTGACGACCACCTTCTTCTTTAGAAAGTACGTATACTTCTGCATCAAATTTAGTGTGCGGCTTGATTGCACCTGGTTTAGCAAGTACTTGACCACGTTGTACGTCTTCACGTTTAGTACCACGTAGAAGAACACCACAGTTCTCGCCCGCACGACCTTCGTCTAGAAGTTTACGGAACATTTCTACGCCAGTTACAGTTGTTTTAACTGTATCTTTGATACCAACGATTTCAACTTCTTCGCCTACTTTCACAATACCAGTTTCTACACGGCCAGTTACTACTGTACCACGACCAGAAATAGAGAATACGTCTTCGATTGGCATTAAGAATGCTTGGTCGATTGCACGTACTGGCTCTGGAATGTAAGTATCAAGTGCGTCAACAAGCGCAACAACTGCTTCTTCGCCATACTGACCAGCGTCACCGTTAAGTGCAAGAAGAGCTGAACCACGGATAACTGGAGTGTCATCACCTGGGAAGTCATAAGTAGAAAGAAGTTCACGAACTTCCATTTCTACTAATTCAAGAAGTTCTTCATCATCAACAAGGTCACACTTGTTAAGGAATACAAGAATGTAAGGTACACCAACCTGACGAGAAAGAAGGATGTGTTCACGAGTCTGTGGCATTGGACCATCAGTCGCAGCACATACAAGGATCGCGCCGTCCATCTGAGCAGCACCAGTAATCATGTTTTTAACATAATCGGCGTGGCCCGGGCAGTCTACGTGTGCGTAGTGACGAGTTGGAGAATCGTATTCTACGTGTGAAGTATTAATTGTAATACCACGTGCTTTTTCTTCTGGTGCAGAGTCAATTGCAGCGTAGTCTTTCGCTTCGCCACCGAATTTCTTCGCACATACAGTTGCAATTGCAGCTGTTAAAGTTGTTTTACCATGGTCAACGTGACCGATTGTGCCCACGTTAACGTGTGGCTTATTACGTTCAAACTTAGCCTTAGCCATGTTCATCTTCCTCGTTTACGTCGAACACAGGTATAAACAACTCAGTATCGACACATCGCCTAAAAAATCAAACACCAAATACTTGAAAAGCAGACTAATAAGCCTGCTTCTTTAAAAAATTTGTAGAAATTCTACTAAACTGTAATCTGGAGCTCTTATCGAGATTTGAACTCGAGACCTCTCCCTTACCAAGGGAGTGCTCTACCACTGAGCTATAAGAGCAAATATAAAACTTCAAATGGAGCGGGAGACGAGGGTCGAACTCGCGACATGTAGCTTGGAAGGCTACCGCTCTACCAACTGAGCTACTCCCGCACGATGTTGGTACAAAGACCACTTTCTTGAAGTCTTAAAATTGGTGGTGAGGGAAGGATTCGAACCTTCGAAACTTTCGTAGCGGAGTTACAGTCCGCCCCCTTTGACCGCTCGGGAACCTCACCATTTTACACTTACTTCAGTGTCGCTCTTTACTCAACCTACTCAACTTTCTAAGATGGTGCCGGCACACGGATTCGAACTGTGGACCTACTGATTACAAGTCAGTTGCTCTACCAACTGAGCTATGCCGGCGTTTCTTAGTGTTTCGTACGTTTCGTATCGGAACGGTGTGCAGTTTAGCAAAACTCAAAATCCTTGCAAGTGTTTTTTTCAAAAAAAACGTCAAAAACTCACAAAATCAATCCGTTTGACGATAATTCAACCGCTTTGATCACTGCGCGAGCTTTTATTTGGGTTTCATTCCACTCAGATTCAGGATTTGAGTCATAAACAAGCCCCGCTCCTGCCTGAACATACACCTTATTTTCACGAATAACGCAGGTACGAATTGCAATCGACATGTCCATTTCGCCATGCCAGCCTAAATAACCAACAGCACCACCAAAAATTCCACGTTTTACGGGCTCAACTTGGTCAATAATTTCCATCGCACGGATTTTTGGCGCACCTGAAAGTGTGCCTGCAGGGAAAGTTGCTTTAAAAACATCCAAGGCATCCACATCATCACGAACTTCACCTTGCACATTGGAAACAATATGCATGACATGCGAATAACGTTCGATCACCATTTGATCAGTCACTTGCACTTTGCCAATTTTCGAGACACGACCGACATCATTTCGACCCAAGTCAATCAGCATTAAATGTTCAGCAATCTCTTTTTCATCCGACAGCAAGTCTTGTTCAAGCGCTAAATCTTCTTCTTTGGTTTTACCACGTGGACGTGTTCCTGCCAGCGGACGTACGGTTGCAATCCCATTTTCAAGGCGAGATAAAATTTCAGGGGAAGAACCGACAATATGAAAAGGCTGATTATTTTCCAAAGTTTGCCCTTGTACCAAGAACAAATAAGGCGATGGGTTCAAATGACGTAGCGCACGATAGACTTGTAAAGGCTCACCATCAAAGTCAGAGACCATGCGATGCCCTGGTACCACCTGCATCACATCGCCCGCACGGATGTATTCTTTCACCGTTTCAATCGATTCTAAGAATTTTGCTTTGCCCGTGAGTGACTCAAAATGCGGTGCAGTATGCGGCGTGGCTTTTAGACTAATTGGCGTTGCGAGTAAATCTTCCAATGCATCCAGTTGCTGCTGGGCTTGGTTATATGCATCCGCGTCAACCACATCGGCATGCACGATCAGGAATAGCGTATCTTTTAAGTTATCAAACACAATCACTGTTTTAGACAGCATCATCCAAATATCAGGCAAACCCACTGGATCTGCTTCTGGCGCGTTGTTTAAACGCGGTTCAATATAACGTACCGCATCATAACCAAAGTAGCCCACCAAGCCCCCTGTAAAGCTTGGCAGAGCAGGTAAATCAGCTTGAGTAGGTACTTTATACCGCGACTGAAAATCCCGGATGAATTGAAACGGATCTGTACAAGGTTGTTTTTCTATGGTGCCGTCGGCTTGTTGAATGGTTAGCTCACCCGCGTTGCATGAGAACACGGTAGATTCACCTAAACCAATAATAGAATAGCGTGCCCAATTCTCCCCACCTTCCACAGATTCAAACAAATAGGCTTGCTTATGCTCTTTTAGGCGCGCAAAGACGGACAATGGTGTCTCAGTATCGGCTAAGCGCTGACGATAGACAGGAATCAGGTTATAACCCGCTGTTTTGAGTTGATCGAATTGAGTTTGCGTTGTCATGAGTGTTCTCTATTTTTTCAATATGGCGTGATCAGTTTTTAAAATTAGTGCTTGGAGTTTCGCCATCGAAAAGTCATATGTTTACTCATGTTTATTCCTTCGTTTGCAAAGTTACCCGATCAGTTCACACAGATTATCCACCACTTGCTGTGGCTGACAGTCTAAAATATTTTCACCATGATTATAGCCATAGTTGACCACAACACAATCAATACCCGCACGGCGTGCAGCCTCAACATCATTGGATGAGTCCCCAATCATTAAGACCTGATCTTTGCTTTGCGCATATTGCTCAACACAGTGTAACAATTGACGTGGATGCGGCTTACGCTCTTCGAAACGATCGCCGCCGATGACATCCGCAAAATAATGATTCATACCTAAATGATCGACAATAGCACGTGCAGGCGCTTCAGGTTTATTGGTCACGCAAATCATGGTTTTCTTTTGCGCCAAGCCCCATTCTAAAAACTCAAGAATGCCATCGAAAGGCTGAGTTTCCACACATGGGTCGGCATTATAAATTTTTAAAAACGTATCCAACAATTGTTGTTGCTGGGCAGGATCAACTTTACCCGTTAAATGCTGCAAGGTACTTTGACAAAACAGCGCTGTTCCCTTACCAACCCAGACCCTCACCTGCGCCTCAGTAACAGTAGGCAGTTGTAAAGCATTCAGGCTCATATTCATGGCACGATGTAAATCTGTTGCTGAATCCACCAAGGTTCCATCTAGATCGAAAAGTAAAACCTCTCGCTGTGCCACATTTGCAATATTCATTCACCCTCACCCAATTTTATCGTGTACTGCCCAAAAACAATCAAGGCATGCTTGTGCATGCCTTGATTGTAGTGTGATCTGCGTTTTATTTGAACATCAGCCAAGCAATAATCGCTAAAATAATCAAGACAATAATCGAGATTAACCCCAGCGAGGCATTTTTCTGAGTTTCAGCCTCTTGTTCAACCTGTACTTTTGGAGCCTCGTTGTTCTCAACCTGAGGCACGCTAGGCGCAGTCAAATCCACCCCTGCAGGAATAGGAGCGGGTTTCGGAATACCGACATTTTGCGGCATACCGTCACGCGTTAAACTCACATTACCATCGCGTTCTTTTAGCTCAGGCATGCCCTGATCGTTCATATGCTGTGCTGCCGTTTTCGGCTGTACTGGCTCAACAACAGGCGCATCAGCACTCACTTCCGCTTGGGCCGTTTCTGAAGCAGCTACCGCTTCTGATGGCTGGCTAATCGGCGCTTCAACCACAGCTGCACCCAAAGTTGCCGCCTCTACCGATTCCACCACGTCTTCTAACGCTTTCGCAGGCTCAAAGACCGAAAATTTTAAGCTTGCAAACTGGACGATATCACCCTGCTTCAACAACGTTTCTGCCGCAATTTGCACATCATTCACATACGTGCCATTTGAAGAACCCAAGTCTTGTAGCCACAAAGCCTGTTCTTTCAGTAAAAAGGCCGCATGTTTACGCGAAATTTCAGATTGTTGTAATACAATATCCGCTGTTTGATGACGACCGACCAACATATCACGGTCAATGCTAATTTCCTGACCCGTTAATTCGCCAGTAATTGCTTGTATTTTCCAAGTCATGACTTATCTCTCTATGTGCTGATTTATGATAACACAGAGAATATTCTTTACCATTTCACCTTCCCTCACAGATGAATGGCTGGACAGCTAGGCTGAACCTATCGAGACATTCTCAGTATATCGCTCAGGGATGGAATAGCTTGTCGATACCGCCTGAGCCATGTGTGCCACGCGAGCACCTTGAACATTTTCCATTAGGTTCAAGCCAATCTGGGGATAAACCCTTGGGTATAGCTGACGCGAGGTGGTATTTTTAGGAACATTAGCAATCGGCTGTTTACGAATCGCAGGCTCAATAGCCACAGGTGTTGTTTCAACCATCGGTTGCGTTGAGGTTGGACTGCTTGGCACCTGTTGATACGATTGTGGCAAGGTCGGTTTGGTTGATGTCACAGGCAAACGCTGTTGGAAGACATCATCGACATTTTCAGGCAACTTAGCAAAGCTACCATCTTTATCCATGGCCAACTGCAAACTATAAAGCTGACTGTAACGCTGCTGAGAAAGGCGACGTGCAGACTCCCCATCCCCCACAATCGTCGGATGAATGAAAACCAGCAAATTGCGTTTCTGATCTGACTTACCATCTGAGCGGAACAAACGTCCCAATCCGGGTATTGCACCAAGACCTGGGATCGATTGGCGTGAATAAGAGGTATTATCTGAAATCAAGCCGCCTAAAACGATGGTATTGCCATGTTCAGCCAAGACCGAGGTTTTAATCGCACGTTTACTGGTGACCAAATCCTGCGCTTCACCTTTATTGGTTTTGACATCCGAAACTTCTTGTTCAATCTCTAAGCGGATGGTGCCCCCTTCACCAATATGCGGCACCACCTTAAGCGTTACACCCACATCTTTACGTTCAATGGTGGTGTAGGGATTGGCTGTACCTGAAGAGGTGGTAGAAACTGAGCCTGTTACAAACGGCACATTTTCACCCACGACAATATAGGCTTCTTCATTGTCCATGGTGACAATCGATGGGGTAGACAGCAAATTCGACTTGGTATTACTTTTTAATGCTTGGATCATCGCGCCATATAACTGACGCGAGCCATCACTGCCTTCTTTATAATCCCCAAGGATTAACGAACCACCCGCGCCAATTGCACTTGCAGCCCCCGCACCCCCCCCCGTTAAATAGTTTGCAGCAATACTTTTGAGACTCGAACCAATATTGTCAAAATTGATAATCCCAACACCACTACTTAAATCACCCATCGCCCATTGCACGCCCAGTTGGTCGGCATCGTTACCTTCCACCTCGAGAATAGTCGCCTCGATCAGGACTTGCTGACGACGGGTATCCAACTGTTGAATAGCAGACTCAATTTCACGCATCAACTGAGGGTCTGCTTTGACCACCAATGCATTTTGCGAACTATCGGCAATAATACTGACCCCGTTACTGTTAAAGCTGGTGATGTTGTTCTGATTGCGATTGGACTGGCTATTTAAGTTAATACTTGGCGTGGAAATCTGAGACGATGAACCTTCGCTCGAACTATTATTTTGGTTATAGCTGGAATTACTATTGTTATTACTGTCATTAGACTGGCTAGAATTAACAGCCTGCCCTGAGACCAAACCTTGTAAAATTTCGGATAAACTTTTGGCGCTGGCATATTTTAAGCGGAACACTTTCAATCCGCCTAGACGCTCCGCAGCAGGTACATCCAGCATCTCGATCATTTGGCGAATACGTTTACGCGTCGCGGTATCTCCTTTTAGAATAATCCGATTGGTTCGATTATCTGCAATAATTCGTATTCTGGAACCTTTTAAATCTTTGATCGAGCCCGTTCCGCTCATACTTTCTAGTAACCCAATCATTTCTTCAGCCTGACTCGACTGCAACGACACCGCTTCGATATCATTTTGTCCCGTCCCATCCAAGTTACGGATGATGGTCTCAAGCTGATAAATATTGCTGGCGCGATCTGACACAATCAGTGCATTGGTGCCATTCACCGCAGATAAATGCGCAAACTGCGGCATCAATGGACGCAGTGCAGGAATCAAGTCATTGGCATTGGTGTTTTCCAGCCAAATCACCCGCGTCACAACCTGATCGCCTGTGGCACGATGACGAACATCATAGGGAATGCCTGAGCTTTTGACATTACTGTCAGGCACAATTTTAATGGTCCGTCCAGAAGGAATCGCGACCACACCATTGACATTCAAGACCCCTAAGAACAAGTCGTAGACTTCTTGCTTATTCAACGCTTTGTTTGAAATCACCGTGACATTGCCGCGTACCCGTGGATCAACTGCAAAGTTTTTCCCAGTGATATCCGCAACTTCATTAATAAATGCAGTTAAGTCCGCATCACGCAGATTAATTTTCCATGTTTGTGCATAGCTGGCTGTACTCACCATAGCAAGCAAAGGCGCTGCGATTGTCAGTGCCCAAACAGGGCGGTGATTCAATAAAGCCATAAATCCAAGTCATTCCTAACTAATATTGGTGATGTTCGATCACTGAAAATTCTGTTGTACCGTAATGATACGATCACCACGTTTCACTTCTATTTTTACTTGTCCTTCACGGCGCGCACGTTCTAACAACTGCGCGTCGTTTTGTCCCTGTCCGATCGTTTGACCATTTAAAGACATAATCTGATCCCCTGCCTGCAAGCCTAAACGGCTTCGCAGTGCAGCTGGTGTTTGCTCAGTGACTTGATAACCTTGCCCTGTATTATTGGTATTTACACCCAAATCTTTTAAATATTGCTCACGATCTTGTTGTAAGTTCTGTACTGCTTGGCCTAATGCTTGCTGCTCTTGACTCACAGCAGGCGCTGCAACGGGTGCTGTTGATGGGGGCACAATTTGCTGATCTAAATTATCAATCCCTTGAAAAAACAATTCTCGGGTTTGCCCACTGTTATTTTTGAGAATCGCGCGATCCCAATACACCTCTGCCAAATAATAAGCGCTGCCTTCGATGTTTTCCCCCACTCGATAACGCTCTGCCACATTATTTGCCTTAATCACAGCCGATGAGAACTGACTAGGTTGCCCAACCACCACCCCTTGTAGCTGTAAATTGAGCTGATCATCTGCAGGATTCTTACTTTGCTCTGCAAATAACGCAAAATTGGTAATATTCGGAACTTGTGGTTGCTGTGAACCCAATTCAACGCGTGGCATTTGCATGACTTGTGGTGGCGCTACCCAAAGCCAAAATAAGCCAGCCAACTTCCAGCATAGTGCCAAGATCAAAAGCATTAAGCACAGTGGCGCTATACGTTCAAACTGTTTGAGATTCACTTCTGGTAATTTTTGCAGATCAAAACCCATTAAAAGCCCCCACTAAGTAAAGGCTGACGTGAACTCACCACATAACTATCTAGGCCTGCTTTGCCTTGATATGACGGGACATTCAACATGAGACGCTGGGTTAATTGCACATCTAGCATCAGACTTGGGTCGATGGTCAGGTTCATCAGTTTCTGTTGTCGTTGATCGCGTAAATCGACCATCAGCTTATTTTGCTCCTGCGACAAACGACCCGCCAACGATGGAATCTGCATTTGTTGTGGGCGCTGCGCAAAGATATACATGAGTTCGCCGCCTGCCCATTGTATTCCCCCATCTACTTGGTCAAATCCCTGCTCTTTTTTATAATTAAAATCAATTTCTTGTAACTGAATTGCATTACTCGGCCATTGCCAATTGGCCAACGACTTTAACGTTTCGGGTGCAATTTGTCCGTTTAAATCACGCACCATTATTTTTTTTCCAAACCCATAGGCCAAAACGCCTTCAAGCTTGGTATTGGCACTATAAATTTCGAGATTGGCTCCTGCACGAAGGAGCAGTAAATCTAAAGGTCGGGTGGTCCAAAGCACAGTTCCACGCAATTTTCCAGTTTGCCAATCGGCCTGTCCATGCCAAATATTACCGCTGACGTTATGTAAAACTTGGTTGTTTTTATAAAATTTTGCAATGAGCCATGCCGCAGGAATTTGCAGCAAAACAAAAATTAAAAAGGCAACGACTGCAAACATCCACCACGTGATGTATTTAGGTTTTGTGATTCTCCCACCACGAACTTTCAATTATTCTTCCTTGCTTCATTTCTTGTCTTTCTTTGATAGACATTATGCATAATTTTACAACAACACCAAACTTTAACTATAAAAAAAACCAAGCAGATGATGCTTGGTTTTTTAAGCTTATGTCACATCTGTGACAAGGTGATGACTTAGATTAGAAAATCTTCAAGCTTCGCACCTTTTTCTAACTGAGCCACTAACCAACGTGGTTGCTTACCACGACCAGTCCATGTCTCAGCAGCATTGCCTTTGTTACGGTAACGCGGTTCAACCGACTTACGTGTGCCTTTTTTACGCTTAGTCGCGCCAAACTCTAAAATTTGTTCAATGCTTAAGCCTACATTTTCCGCAATCGCGTTAATTTGGGTATAAGCATCTTCAATTGCTTGATCTTTTTTAGATGCAATTAAAGCTTCCGCTTCGATTTGTAGACGCTTTAACTCTTCTACGGATAAATTACTAATATCTGGCATTACATTAACTCCATTAACCAACATTTTATTTACTGAGTCTATTTAATAATATTTTGATTAGACCAAAGACTCAACTCATCCATGACTTAAACAACAATACTTAGACAGTATTTATATAGTCTAGCGACTTTTAAAATAAATAAAAAGATATTTATATTTGATGACCGACCGTTAACTCAAATTCTTTGAGTTTTTGACGCACCAGTTCAGGAATTAATGTTTTCTGCATATTGGTTTTATCGACACAAACAATGACCGCTTCTGCTTCCGCAACGAATGCTTGTTGCTGTTCACTCCATAATAAATAGTGCATACGAAATGCACTATTTCTGAGTTCTTCAATACGTGCACTAATTTTTAATTGGTCTGGATAAAATACTGGTTTTAAATATTTGCACTGATTTGATGCAACAACAGTTAGCACATCAGCAGATAAAATACCCGTATGTTCAATATAAGCCAAACGCGCACTTTCAACATAACGATAATACATGACATTATTAACATGACCAAAGGCATCCATATCTCCCCAAGCCACGTGTTGAGTATAAACCAATGGGTAATCTAAAACGCTCTGCATTATGCACCTATATTTTCATTTCTACAAAATTTGCATTATTTTCAAAAATTAAATTTAACTGTTTAATTAAATCTTCATCACCATTTAAAGTCGATTTGATTCTTAAATAGTTCATTAATACATTATCTGGATATAAACTTAATAACGCATCTGCCTGCTCTTGCATGCCTAAAGCAGTATAAATATGCCACTTGGCAAAACTCAAAACCGGCACACTCGTATACTTCGCCTCCCATGCTTCAATGTGTTGCTGCAAGTCCACATAATCGGGTTGCTGTTTCAAAAGTTGCTGCTGGAACCACAAATAAAATACTTCCGAATTAAACTGCTGATTGAGCAAATAAATCGACAAGTGTTCGTGCTGTTCACTCATGTCTGGCATACGTGCTAATAACTTAAGCCACAGCAGTTGAACATCATAACTGCGGCTGAAAATCTGATCAGACAAGTCCAAATAACGTTGTTTTAAATCCTCTAAATTTTCATAATTAGCTTGATCAAATTTTATCAACAAACGCTTCAGCCATGCTTTTTTCACATCTTGATCTAAATGACCATATTGCGTTGAGCGTAAATAAAGCCATGGAAACTGAATCGCAAAACGCCCCCATAGCTCTTTTAAACACGCTTCATAAGCGGTTTGCACATCTTTAAGCCAAGGTGACAGTTCATGTTGATTGAGAAACTCTAGATGAGTTAAAGCTTGTTCTGCATCTTCTTGTGCTAAAAACAGTTCAATACGTTGCAGTTCAGCCAACTCAAAGGCCATGGCATTGCTTTGGCTCAAGGCGCTTAAGGCTTCAGGGAACTGCTCCTGCATCAAATATAAACGTGCATCGATAATACTTTTGAGCAAGCCCGACTGCGTGAAGGCATTTTGAATAAAGGCTTGTTGATCTCGGCCTGCATCCAACAACCAAATCACAGCCAGTTGTTCATAAGGATGCAAACTTTTAAAATCAAAAACGGTTTCCGCTTTGCGTTTTTCTCGACTGAGATAACGCTTTAGCCCCAACCAAACCAAATGCAAGCTAAAACTGAGCAACGCTAGCGCAATAAATACGATCCAGAGATTGGTTTGTAACTGCCAGTCATGCCAAAACACGTAGACATAACCTGCACCATGCCCATAACTCAAGACACTCAACGCAGCAATTGCAATTAAACTCACCAAACCATAAGCAATCAGTATTTGTTTCATTCCATTACCCCAACAACGCACGCGTACTTAAAATAGGCGTTGGGACAACCACCAATGTTTTCAGCTTATTCAGTTGTTTCAACAGCTCTTTGGCTTTAGGGTCTGGAAGTTGTTGGATCAACAGCATCACTTCGGTTAAGTCTTTTTGATATTCGGTATATTGCCCTGCAGCTAAGGCTTGGCGTGCCAACAGTAAACGTAACTGAGCTTCTTTAAGCACGATTTGTCGTTGCATTAACGCTGTTGCAGGTGCTTGCGCAGGTTCGAGCCTCAACCATTGCTTCCAAAAGGATTCGGACGTATCGCGCGTGGTGTTTAACTGAGGTTGTTGTATTTCTCGACTTAAAGCCTGATCAATCTGTTGCAGCTGGCGGTTAATCAGCGCTTGCTGCTCATTGCGCTCAGCCACAAACTTCTGAATGGTTTGCATATCTCGCGCTATGACCTGATGCAAACTTTGCTTCAACGCCACAGCCAAGTTATATTTTTCCAGCTGCATATCTAAAAAGGCCAGCTTATCAGTGGCCACCACATACTGCTGTTGCTTTAAGGCAAACTCAACCAAGTCCAGCTGTTGCTTAATAAACAAAATTGGATCAATGCCTTCAACCACCAATTCGGCAGGTTGGCTAATCGTCGCATTCGCTGCTGTTGGGTCTTGTTTCAACGTTTCTTTTTGACGCTGCATAGCCACGACTTGATCGTTCAAATTGGCGCTGCGCTGTTCGATTTGGTGCATTTCATTGAGCAACGTGGCTTGCTGTGTACTCAGCCCCCACACGTCATAACTTAGCTTCGCAATCCACGCCAATGCAGCCATCAATACAATGATAAGAATCTTCTTCATGCGTTCCCTTGCTCACTTTGTAACAACTGTACAATCGCGGCTGTCTTTAAATCTTTCAGTACACTCATTTTAAACGGCACATGCATTTGCTGTTGATACTGTTTCAAGATCTGTGCCAAACGCTCACCCAACACCAAAAAGTGTCCTTTTTGCAGGAGCTGAATATTTGTGTCCAGCAGCGCTAACCAATTCAGCCAACTGGCCTCACTGCTGATCAGTGCGACGTAGTGATTATGTTCTGATAAACATTGAATTAGTTCAGCCTGTTGCTGCATCGTTTCATTTGGACAATGGCGCTCATACAAAACAAAGTTCAGTATATGACGCCCGTGTTGCATTAAGGTGTCCATCATAAACTGACGCCCACCTTCTCCTCGCCAAAATGCAATACTTGCATCACTGGCTAAGTTCTGCAAAACAGGCAGTTGTAACATCCCTTCAGAGGTTTCCACCTCAGGCACCACACTGTCCACACCATATTCAGCCAAAGCCTGCGCTGTTTTTTGTCCAACCGCAATCCATTGAATATGCTGTAAATCGGACACCGTTAAACCGTTTTGCAGCAAATGTGCCATACCAAACTGCACAGCACTGGGGCTGACCACCACAATCACTTGGGTGTGCGCTAACTGTCGATACAAGCGTGCCAGATCATGATCCCATGCTCTAGGCAACAACTCCAGTAACGGCAATGGATAGACCTCAACAGCCTGTTGCTCTAGTGCCATCGTGAGGCTTGCCGCGCGATCAACAGGGCGCGTATTAATAAACAGCATCGTTAAGACATATTAGTGATAAAAGGCTTTGAGTAAATCACCTGCACCTTGAGCCAATAACTCTTGTGCAAGGACAACCCCCAAATGTTCGGCTTCAGCGGCATCACCCGCCACTTGTGCTTTGAGTAGCGTTTGCCCATCGACACTCCCCACACGCCCTTCGAGCTGAATACGGTTGTCTGCTAAAGTGGCATAGCCTGCAATGGGTACCTGACATCCACCTTCAAGATAAGCATTGAAAGCACGTTCAGCGCGAACACAGGTATCGGTTTCTACATGCAGTAAAGGATGGATCAAATCCAATACCGCTTGATCATTTGCACGGCACTCTAACCCTAAAGCGCCCTGACCCACGGCAGGTAAACTCAACTCAGGTCGAATGGTATGACGGATACGTTCTGCCAACCCCAAGCGTTTTAATCCCGCACTGGCCAAAATAATGGCATCGTACTGACCCGCATCCAATTTAGATAAACGCGTTCCCACGTTGCCACGTAAATCGATAATCTCTAGGTCGGGTCGTTGTTTTAAAATTTGGCATTTACGGCGCAAACTCGAAGTGCCGACCTTTGCTCCTTGTGGCAATGCATCAAAACTCGCGTAACTATTCGACACAAAAGCATCTAAAGGATCTTCACGCTCACAAATGACGGCCAGCGATAAACCCTCAGGCAAAGCCATTGGAACATCTTTCATCGAATGCACCGCCAAATCGGCACGACCATCCAATAACGCTGCTTCAAGCTCTTTGACAAATAAACCTTTGCCACCAATTTTTGCCAATGGTGTATCTAAAATTTTGTCCCCTTGGGTAACAAAAGTCACCAACTCTACTGTGAGCCCCGCATGCAGTGCTTCTAAACGAGCACGAATATGTTCAGCTTGCCAAAGAGCAAGCGGGCTTTGTCGAGTAGCGATCTTTAGGGTTTTCATAAATTTTAGTATGTGCCAATAAGAATGAAACTATCTTAAACTGAATTTCCCCCATTGGAAATGTATTCAGCCCAAAGCGCCCCGTCTCATCAGCAGCAGAGTCATTAAATTGGTGTGCTAAAGCTTATGTAAGCGCTCACGCAAACCTGGTAAATGCCGTCGACTCACCGCTAGACGCTCATCTAACTCACGGCAACGCACTTGATACTGCCCAGAGTTGACCACTTCAAGCCCTTCTAAAAAGTGAACTGAAACCAAGGCATTACGGTGAATACGAATAAAGGCCTCCCCAAACTCATGCTCTAAGTCTTTTAAGGTTTCATCAATTAAGACACTGCCGTTTTTGTGGCGTACCGTGACATATTTTTGATCCGCCAAAAAATAATAAATATTTTCAATGGGCACCAATTCCACACCACGATAGGTTTTCGCTGCGATTTGATGTCGCTTTACGTTAAATTCGTCCATATTTTCTTTTTGTTTTATCTCGCTCATTTGAGCTTGGGTTAATTTAGTGAGGTGACCAAGCACCTGTTGCAATTCCTGTTGCATCACTGGTTTTAATAAATAACCTTCTGCATGTGACTTAAATGCATCGAGCGCATGTTCATCATAAGCCGTACAAAACACCAAAGCAGGCATCGGTTCAAGCTGTCGCAAATAATGCGCACAGGTCAACCCATCCATTTCTGGCATTTGAATATCTAAAAGCACCACATCTGGTTCATATTGTTGAGTTAATTCAATTGCTTGTTGACCATGTGAGGCTGTTGCCACCACTTGATGTCCGAGCTGACTCACCAATCTAGACAAACGTTCGATTGCTAAAGGCTCATCATCACAAATTAGGATGTCCATTTATCTCCTCCCCAACAGTCACCTTGTTTATTTTTATAGGTTCACTGCGGCTTATTTATATTGATACTGCACAACAGTGGTATACATTCCCTCCCCTGCATAGGTTTGAAAGCTCACAGTTCGCCCAAAATATGCTTCTAGACGCTGCTTCACATTTTCAATGGCAATACCATGTCCTTGTCGTTTATGAATTGTTTCCTTTGTAAATGGGTTGGTTATGACGATATTAACTTGATTTTGCAATATTTCAATCAGTACACTTATCGTACTCTTAGTTAAAAATTTTTCAACACCATGAAAAATACTATTTTCAAGTAAAGGTTGTAAAGTTAAGAGTGGAATTTGTACCTGCTTACACAATTCGGCATGCTCGATTTTCCATTCAACCTGTAAACGATCTCCCAAACGAATTTGCTCAATCGCCAAATAACGCTGACACAACTCAATTTCATCACTGAGCTTGACCAGTTTGAGTTCTTGGAAACTGGCTCTAAACAGACGCGATAGATTGAGCAACATCTGTTCGGCTTTATCTGGATCAATCGCGATCAAGCTAATCACATTATTTAAACTATTAAACAAAAAATGCGGGTGGATACGGGCTTGCATCGCCTGTACCCGTGCATTCAGCTCACTGTTTTGCTGCCTAAACCATTGCTCTCTTAGGTACAAATAACGAAAACAAAAGCTGCCTAACAACAAGCCATAACCCAAATGCAAAGCCACATCATTCCATAAGATGACTGAAGTCAAACCTTTGAAACTAAAATTAGCTCCAAAGAAGATCAGTATATTAAGGCTGAGCGTGGTCACCAACACAATGATCTGCAATAGAAAAAAGCCTGACAATAAAGTCATACCCAGACCCAAATTCTGCAACTTTTTTTGTCCATATTGCATTAGCGCAGCAAAAGACAGTAAAACCCAATTAATGTAAAGCATATAGCCCAGCACATGCTCAAACACCAAGTTTGACCAAGACTGTGCCTCGGCCAAAGCCAACAGCATGGCCAACAAATTTCCCCCAACAAATAATTCCAACAAATGCGGCCATTGCACGATTTTGCTAAATAAATAAGAGATATTTGGCTTAACCATACTGGAAGTTAAACTTTGCGCATCTTGAACTTCGGCAAGTTGTCTTGAATTTGTTATACTCATGCGAGTTCTACCGCTTTTTATCTTATTGAGCCGACATGACCACATCTTCTAATTCCTCAAATCCGTCACAAGCCCAAACTTCGGGTATGTGGGGCGGTCGTTTCTCTGAAGCTACTGATGCCTTTGTTGCTGAATTTACAGCATCTGTACAATTTGACCAACGCTTTTATAAACAAGATATTGCAGGTTCTATTGCTCATGCGACCATGCTTGCAAAAGTTGGCGTTCTGACTGAACAAGAACGCGATGACATCATTAATGGCTTAAACACCATTCAAGCTGAAATCGAAGCGGGTCAGTTCGAATGGCGTATTGACCTAGAAGATGTGCACATGAACATTGAGTCACGTTTGACTCAACGGATTGGCATCACAGGTAAAAAGCTCCACACCGGTCGTAGCCGTAATGACCAAGTGGCAACCGACATTCGCCTCTATGTCCGCGATGAGATCGATGCCATTTTAGAATTACTGAAAAAATTACAAAAAGGTATTTTGAGTATTGCTGCGCAGAACACACATACCATTATGCCGGGCTTCACCCACTTACAAACGGCACAGCCCGTGACTTTTGGTCACCATCTGTTGGCATGGTTTGAAATGTTAGTACGTGACTCTGAACGTCTCATTGACTGTCGTAAACGTACTAACCGTATGCCTTTAGGTTCAGCAGCACTTGCGGGTACCACTTACCCAATCGACCGCGCATTTACAGCAGAGTTACTGGGTTTTGAAGCGGTTTCTGAAAACTCGCTCGATGCAGTATCTGACCGTGACTTTGGTATTGAATTCAATGCTGCGGCGTCTCTGATCATGATGCACTTATCACGCATGTCAGAAGAACTGATTCTTTGGACATCTGCACAGTTTAAGTTTGTAAACATTCCAGACCGTTTCTGTACTGGCTCTTCAATCATGCCACAAAAGAAAAATCCAGATGTTCCAGAGTTAGTGCGCGGTAAAACAGGCCGTGTCTATGGCGACCTGATGAGCTTGTTAACACTGATGAAAGGTCAACCGTTGGCGTATAACAAAGACAACCAAGAAGACAAAGAACCGTTGTTTGATGCGATTGATACCGTGCGTGGATCGCTCATGGCTTTTGCAGACATGATTCCTGCTTTGGTGCCAAACATTGAAATCATGCGTGAAGCAGCGCTGCGTGGTTTCTCAACCGCAACCGACTTGGCTGATTACCTTGTAAAAAATGGCGTAGCTTTCCGTGATGCACATGAAATTGTGGGTAAAGCCGTTGCTTTAGGTGTTCAAGAGTCAAAAGATCTTTCTGAATTGACTCTTGAACAACTTCAACAGTTCTCTGACTTAATTCAAGCGGATGTATTTGAAAAAGCACTAACCCTTGAAGCGTCAGTCAATGCACGTAACCACATTGGTGGAACTGCACCTGCGCAAGTAGAAGCTGCAATTGAACGTGCCCATGCGCGTTTAGAAAAACTTTATGCTCAATAAGGACGTCTAGATATGACTCGACAAGTTTTTTGCCGTAAATATCAAACAGAAATGGAAGGTTTAGACTTTGCACCGTTTCCTGGTGCAAAAGGCCAAGAACTTTTTGAAAGCATCTCCAAGCAAGCTTGGGGAGAATGGTTAAAGCACCAAACCACTTTAATCAATGAAAAACGCCTAAATGTGTTTGAACCTGATGCGAAAAAGTTTCTTGAAGAACAACGTGAGAAGTTCTTTAACAATGATGAAAGCTTAGAAAAAGCAGAAGGCTTAAAGCCTGAGGCGTGATAAAGCGGAGCACTGCTCCGCCACGCTGCAAGATGAAAAGCTATGCTTGGCGTGACCAATAGAGTATTACTCTGAAAATTATCTAAACTAAGCGAAGCACACAGTTTCACATTTGAAAAGCCCCGACATCGGGGCTTTTCATTTTTATTCGTACAATGTTCTATCCAAGCACAGGGATGACCACCCCCCAAATAGATGACATATTGATGACCCAATGACGTTATAAAGCCGTTATTTGTATCTAAATAATTAAGTGTAAACATAGCGCTACACAACCATTGCAAAACTCAACATTACACTACAAGAACCTACATGACGCAGAAAAACATCTTTCCTATAATGGCATTCAAGGATAGAGGGAAACCTCTTATCGATAACGATAAATATCCCCGATTTTAGTCTCAGATTTCCCCCAAAGTCTGAGATTTTTTTTATCCGAAAATTAAGCAACCATTAAAAAGCACAACCGAAGTTGTGCTTGAAAAATAAGTTTCGCTTTTTTTATTTTTGGATATGTTTTTCAACTTCTTCAAAACTGGTATGACGTACATCCAAACCTTTCACCATGTAAATCACTTGCTCAGAGATATTCCGTGCATGGTCGCCAATACGCTCTAATGAACGTAATACCCACATCACATTAATCACACGGGCAATATGACGCGGGTCTTCAATCATATAAGTCATCAAAGTACGTGTTGCAGACTGATATTCACGGTCAATATCAGCATCGGCCATCATCACACGTAGCGCTTGTTCTGCATCTAAACGTGCAAAAGCATCTAGGGCATCATGAATCATGACACGGACTTGGTTACCAATATGACGCGTTTCCATATAACCGCGAGGGGATTCACCATCTTCACATAAGCTTTGCGCAATACGAGCAATTTTCGCAGCTTCATCACCAATACGCTCTAGGTCGGTATTGGCTTTCGACATCGCAATCACCATACGCAAATCAATCGCAGCAGGATGACGACGCGCCAAAATCAAGGTCAAAGCTTCATCAATTTCACGTTCGAGCTGATTCACCGCATTGTCTTTAAACTGAACATCGACCGCTAAGTTGGCATCGGTGTCGAGTAGCGCATGAATTGCATTTGCCACTTGTTGCTCTACCAAACCACCCATGGTCATAAATTTAGTGTTCACATCCTGCAAATCTTCATTGAACTGCGAAGAAATGTGATGGTTTAAAACAGGACTATTTGGCAAAGGACGCACTCCACAGCAACATCATGAGGGACTAAAGATTGAGCGATATTAAAGCATAGCAATTGTGAAGATTTGATGACAAGACCCTTTTATAAGCGTGCTTTGTCCACCAACCATG
Source organism: Acinetobacter sp. BWR-L5 (assembly GCF_039655985.1). Taxonomy (NCBI): domain Bacteria; kingdom Pseudomonadati; phylum Pseudomonadota; class Gammaproteobacteria; order Moraxellales; family Moraxellaceae; genus Acinetobacter; species Acinetobacter sp. BWR-L5. The sequence continues at coordinate 358,906 of NZ_JAGFEV010000004.1, forward strand.
CATTCATTTCTTGAATATCTTGTTCAGTCAACTTACCCACAGATGCCTTTAAATGCAAGACATTGATCAAGTAGTCATACTTGGTATTGACATAATCTTGCTTGGCCGAAAAGGCATTGCGCTGTGCCAGTAAAACATCGACCATGGTTTTTAAGCCCTCTTGATACTGCGCTTGGGAGGCACGAGAGACGAGGCTGGATGACTCCATAGCAGCTTTACGTGCTTGCAACTTGGCTTGGTCTGTTTCCACTTGCAAATAAGACTTTTTCACCTCGGTGTTGGCTTTACGGATGGCAGCATCCAATTCGGCTTCAGATTTTTTGACGTTGACGGCAGCTTTTTGAATCGACTTCTTGGTTCGCCCCCCCGTATAGACATTCCAATTCATCTCAATACCAATCTGATCAAAGTTGCCTTTGGCCGACATAATATTCTCAGGAGTCTGCTCACTATAACCATAGCTTCCCACAGCTTCAATTTGCGGATACAACGCAGCTTGTTCAACCCGTTTTTGATCTTCAGCATAGCGCTGTTGCAAGCGTGCCTGCTGAATGCCTAAGTTCTGTGCGAGAGCCAAATTAGTCCATGCCGAAAGCTCTGCTGGATAAGGCTTTTGAAACTGAAAGTCTTCTCGCAACACTGCCAAGTTTTCTTGATAAGGCCCGATCATTTGCGCCAGTTGTTCCTGCGCCAAGACCAGTTGTACATGCGTCGCAATGCGGTTAGCTTGTGCGCTTTGGTACTGTGCATTAGCTTCACTCACATCACTTTTTGCTACCAAACCCTCTCTGAGTTTGGCATTCATCATATTCAGTTGTTCAAGTAAGGCTTGTTCTTCTTGTAAATTGGCTGCGGTTAAACTTTGTTGGCGCAGTACATTAAAATAGGCTTCCGTCACCTCTAAAATGTGCTGCTGACGCTGTAGCTGTAAATTGACTTCACTTAAACTGAGGGAGGTCTTGACTTGTTTCAACCCTTCCCACGCATCCCAACGAAAAAGGGGTTGGCGCGCCGTAATCGCCACTTGTTTGGTGGTGGTCGTATCGGGCATGGAAAGAACCGAACTCACCTGCCCAATGGGTTGATTTTTTCGAGTCACATTGCCAGACAGACTAATAGTAGGTAGTAAGTTACCTTGAGCAATGCCTAAATTGAGTTGATCTGCTTCATATTGGAGTAAATTGGCTTGCCAGTTAGGATCATTGACTTTGGCGCGTTGTAATGCGTCGACCAAATCCAAGGCATGACTCCACGGCGCGAAAAACAACACACAGCTGGCCAGAACACATTTAATCTTCATTGTTTTTGGTCCACCTTTCCGCCTCACTGGCCTCGTTCTAAGCAACGCTATACTAAAACGAGTTGTCATTATTTTCGTATATTTTTTATTGCACTGGTTACAATAGCGCGCACTAATCTGTTCATTATGAAGTAAATATTGAATAGTGTCATAGCCCGTTCAACAAACTCATTCACAATACTACACATTAAAAATTCCATTCCCCCTATAAAATGAGCCACGGAGAAAAGGAGTTTCTCTACTGTGTTGTCGCTGAACTGAGTTTTTTGATCGAGTCGCTGTGAATCATTCTTCTTTATTTTCGCTTAAACCTTACGCACTGATTTTTATGTGTGCGCTGTTGGCTGCCTGTCAGAAACCTGAACCTGTCAGCTTTCAAGAGCCCGCACAAATAGAAGCATCTTCGACTCAAACCTTGGACTTAACCGATTTGTGCCAAAAAATTGATAAAAACATGTCGGAAATAGATGCACAACGTACGACTTTTGCTCTAGAGCAAATCAATCAAGATCTTAAGCTGTGTTTACCTTTACTCGGCTTTCAACAACAAAAGCATTTATTGGGTTTATCCAATAAAATGTACCATGACTTTTTATCGGTTGAACGTACGCCGCAACAGCAGCGCGCTTTTGAAAGCTATGCCCTAGAAATGGCTCAACATCCGACCATTCAACAAAGTCTTTTTGAGCAACTCACCATTCGCGACCAATACCTAATCAAACACCAAGGGCAGTCTTATGTCGAGCTGTTTGATGCAGGCGAAGGACAAGTGCATTACCGCCGTAGCCCTGAATATTTAGCCAAAATTTTTGCGCCTTATCTCCCTGTCGCAGAGCAAGAGTTTATTGAACATCTGGCAACACAAAATCAATACCCTGCCGTGATTGGTAGTCAGGTCAAAATTGACGCCAAAGAAATTGCGGATCGTGCGCTGTATTGGGAAAGCTATTTACAGCAATATCCGAAAAGTAGCTACCACCAAGATGCACGTCATCTATTGAATCTATACTGCACCCTCTTGTTTATCGGACTCGATACTCAACGCGTTTACGATGGCTATACCGTGCAAAGCAACTATTTGGAAGAAATTAAACGCCTCGCTGAACTGAAAAATTCAATTGTGACAGATCAAGCGCGCTTATTTTTAAAGTTCGTGGCGCTCAGCCCTGAACAAAGAGCGGCTCAAATCATCTTGCCTGCTTCCGCTCATGCGCAGCGCCTCGGTGCAGATCAACTATTACAAAGACAATTGGCGCATTTTATTCAACTACGTATGGTCCAACCCGATCAAGGCAAAGACTGCTTAAGCGATGCCATTTGCTTAGAACGTTGAACAGATATCCCTTCACACTTTGAATAAAAAGATCGCTGTTTTTAACAACAGTGCATGTTAAGATGATGCATCGCTTGACGGAGCGCGAGTAATTGCTCGCTGAGATCAGCTAAGACTTTTCAATAAAGTTTTGAAGCTGAGTACCGTTGAACCTGATCAGGTTAAGACCTGCGTAGGAATCAAGCCATCTAAAAACTGAACGCCTTTCATTGAACTATTTCCAGTAGAAATACATCCGTTGCATTTGTATCACCAAATCAACAACACACAGAAGTAGCTTCAATTGCCATCGTTTTTGGTCGTGCTTGATTCGTTGATGTCATTCATAAGGATCATTGCAATGAACCAGTTAACGAATCTTTCCGCTGAAATTTCAGCACAACATGAACAAGATGCCAAAGATCTGACCCGTATCTTGCCTGCCTCTAAAAAAGTCTATATCCAAGGTTCGCGCCCAGACATTCAAGTTCCCATGCGTGAGATTGAACTGACCGAAACCCCAACAGGCTTAGGCGGTGAGTACAATCCACCAGTGATGGTGTATGACACCTCTGGTGTGTATACCGACACCAATGTCAGTATTGATCTGAACAAAGGTCTACCTAATGTCCGCGAAAATTGGATTGAAGAGCGCAACGATACCGAAATGTTAGACAGCCTCAGTTCACGCTTTGGTCAAGAGCGTTTACGGGATATTCGTACCGCTGATATTCGTTTTGCCCATATTCAAAAACCACGTCGTGCCAAAGCAGGCCTCAATGTCACGCAGATGCATTATGCCAAACAAGGCATCATCACTCCTGAGATGGAATACATCGCTATTCGTGAAAATCAGCGTCAACGTGAAGGGGTCGATGCACGTCAGCACGCGGGGCAAAACTTTGGTGCGCATAACTTGATGGAAATCACGCCTGAATTTGTGCGCAAAGAAGTGGCTGAAGGGCGGGCGATTATCCCTGCCAATATTAACCACCCTGAAATCGAACCGATGATCATTGGCCGAAACTTCTTGGTGAAAATCAATGCCAATATTGGCAACTCGGCTCTCGGTTCTTCAATCGATGAAGAAGTCGCAAAAATGACGTGGGCAACCCGTTGGGGTGCAGACACCATCATGGACCTCTCCACAGGAAAGAACATCCATGAAACCCGAGAATGGATTATTCGTAACTCACCTGTTCCGATTGGTACGGTACCGATCTATCAAGCTTTAGAAAAAGTTGATGGGGTGGCGGAAGACCTGACGTGGGAAATCTTCAAAGACACGCTGATCGAGCAAGCGGAGCAAGGCGTAGATTACTTCACCATTCATGCAGGTGTCTTATTACGTTATGTTCCAATGACGGCGAATCGCCTCACCGGTATTGTGTCTCGTGGTGGTTCGATTATGGCACAGTGGTGTTTGGCCCATCATCAAGAAAACTTCCTCTATACGCATTTCGATGAAATCTGCGAAATCATGAAAGCCTATGATGTGTCATTCAGCCTCGGCGATGGCCTACGTCCAGGGTGTATCCAAGATGCCAATGACGAAGCACAGTTCTCTGAATTACGCACTTTAGGTGAGTTGACCCATCGTGCATGGAAACATGATGTGCAAGTGATGATTGAAGGTCCAGGGCATGTGCCTATGCATATGATCAAAGAAAATATGGATCTACAACTTGAAGTCTGCCAAGAAGCGCCCTTCTACACTTTAGGGCCATTAACCACCGATATTGCACCGGGTTATGACCATATTACTTCTGCGATTGGTGCGGCGATGATTGGTTGGTATGGGACTGCCATGTTGTGCTATGTCACGCCAAAAGAACACTTGGGCCTGCCGAACAAAAAAGACGTCAAAGATGGCATCATCACCTATAAAATTGCAGCACATGCGGCAGATTTGGCCAAAGGTCATCCGGGTGCGCAAGTTCGTGACAATGCTCTGTCTAAAGCACGTTTTGAATTCCGCTGGGAAGATCAGTTTAATCTCAGCCTTGATCCAGACACGGCGCGTAGCATGCATGATGAAACCATGCCGAAGGAAGCGCACAAGTCTGCGCACTTCTGTTCGATGTGCGGTCCCAAGTTTTGCTCGATGAAAATCACACAAAACGTGCGTGATTATGCACAAAACCAGCAAAACGCTGCACTGAATAAAATTCAGCAAGAAGAGGTCGAAACCGGTCTCGATAGCATGAAAAAACAATTCCATGCAAGCGGACAAAACTTGTACCAAAAAGTGTAAGCTGATAAAAAACCTTTTGTAATCATGCGATTCTCAGTTAGGATGAAATGATAAATTTCATCCTGATTGCGCTTTATGAACATAATTAAGCAAGCTACATATCACCGTGAAGATGTCCAAATTGTAGACAGAGCCTTTGTTTTTCAGAGTTTTGTTCAAGTAGAAAAAGTAAATTTACGTCATCGCCTGTTTAATCAAGCTGAGTACACCGCTGTGATTTCACGTGAGCTTATTCAGCGCCCTGAAGCGGCGGGTGTCTTAATTTATGATGATGCACAACAAAAATTTGCCTTGATTGAACAGTTTCGTATTGGTGCTATGGATGATCAAGATTCAGCTTGGCAGCTGGAGATTATTGCGGGAGTACTCGATGGTGATGAATCACCTGAAAGCTGTATTCGCCGTGAAGCATTAGAAGAATCAGGCTGTCAGATTGAACACTTACAACATCTGTTTAGCTTTTATCCTTCAGCAGGTGCCTGTGCGGAACTGTTTCATCTGTATAGTGCTGCGGCCAATTTACCCGAACAAGGTGGCGTATTTGGTATGCCCGATGAAGGTGAAAATATTTTATTACACCTGATTGATTATGCGCAGATCGATACATTACTTTCCAATGGTCGGCTCAGAAATGCGCCTGTCATAATGGCCTTGCAATGGCTACAACAACAGATTAAAACGACAAGGAATGTCTAAGGGGTCAGGCATGACTTTAAATAATGAGAAAAATTGGACCATTATCCAAATTTCAGATACGCACTTGATGGATCAAGATCATCTGGAGTTTGTACGTATGAATCCAGAGCAAAGCTTTCATCATGTGATGCAACATATTGTTGAGCGTCACCCACAGCTGAATGCCATCGTCCATACAGGTGACTTGGCACAAGTACCTGTGCCTCGAACCTATCAACGCTATTTAGACTTTATGCAGAGTTTAAAGACGCCGTTTTATCAGGTTCCGGGCAATCATGACAATGCCGAACACTTCCCTTTTCATCAGCAGCAAAACAAAGTTCATGTGATTCACTTCGGCCCTTGGAGCGTGGTTTTACTTAATAGTGCTGTCAAAGGTAAAATCGATGGCTGGGTCGATGAAGCACAATTGAACCAACTGGAACAAATCCTACAAGAATTTGCCCTGCAACACATTGTGATTGCCTGTCATCATCATCCTTTTGAAATGCAGTCAAAATGGATTGATCAACATAAACTCAAGAACACCCAAGACCTCACTGCGGTTCTTGCGAAATACCACAATGTCAAAATTGTGCTGTCGGGACATGTCCATCAAGAATCATGGCGTGAATGGCATGGTATTCAGTTTTACTCGACGCCGTCTACCAGTGTCCAATTTAAGCCTTTAAGCGATCATTTCGCCTTAGATGAGCAAGCACCAGGTTATCGTATTTTACAATTAAACGCAGATGGCAGCCATGAAACCCACGTAGAACGTGTCTTACATGCACAGCAAAAAATAAATGTTGAAATTTCAGGTTATTAACTTTTCATTTTTATCGTTTTCAATTACCTTAGTTGCTCTTACGAAAAAGTGATCAATTTAATCCAAACATCAAAGACTATCAAAATACTTAAAAAGTCTATATGATGACGACCCCCGAGGGTGAATCTCCTCGAGGGTGGATAAAAACACTTGCATATCACCATATTTTTTGCGTATTAAAGATACGTATATGATGAGGATTGCCCTAAATGGCGAATGACAACCAAAATACTGTCTTAGACGAACAAACTGATGTTGTAGATGAAAAATCTACAAAACGTGTGCGCAAAACTAAGCCTAAAGCGACTGACGGTGGTTCTACTGCAAGCTTATTTGGTATTGAACCTTATCAGCCGAAAAAAAATGAAGAATACATGTCTGAAGGTCAGCTTGAGCACTTCCGCCAAATTTTGTTGGCATGGAAAGCAGAGTTGATGTCAGAAGTTGACCGCACACTCAACACCATGCAAGACGAAAACACCGCTTTGCCTGATGTGAATGACCGCGCGACACAAGAAGAAGAGTTTGCAATTGAACTACGTACACGTGACCGTGAACGTAAGCTCATCCGCAAAATCGAACAATCAATTGAAGCGATTAAAAACGATGACTATGGTTTCTGTGAAACCTGTGGTATCGAAATTGGTCTGCGCCGTTTAGAGGCTCGTCCAACTGCGACTTTATGTATTGACTGCAAAACACTGGCAGAAATCAAAGAGAAGCAAAATAACGGTTAATCATGTTATTCAATAATCCTCCCCCAACCCCTCCTTTACATAAGGAGGGGGACAACAGGATGGCTTATGTGGGTCGGTTTGCGCCATCGCCAACCGGCCCTTTGCATTTTGGTTCACTCATCACCGCCGTTGCCAGTTACTGTGAAGCAAAAGCACATCAAGGCTCATGGTTGGTTCGTATCGAAGATACCGACATCCCGCGTATTTACCCTGGCAGTGAAAGCCATATCTTGCGTTGTATCGAGGCTTTCGGCTTTCAGCCCGATGCGGAGATCATTTTCCAAAAAGATCGTCTCGACCTATATGAAGACGTGATTCAACAACTGCATCAACTCAAACTGGTCTATGCTTGTCAGTGCACCCGCAAAATGCTCGGTTCTAACCACATTTATGCAGGCACCTGCCGTGACCTTGCTCTGCCTTTTGAGCAACAAGCCATTCGCGTCAAAGTGGAAGATGTCGAGATTTGTTTTGATGATGCTCTGCAAGGCAGACACTGCTCACAACTGGCACATGAGCTCGGTGACTTTGTACTGAAACGCCGGGATGGCATTATCAACTATCAATTAGCGGTCGTGGTAGATGACTACCTACAAGGCATCACCCATGTGGTTCGTGGTGCAGATCTATTGGATAATACCGAGCGCCAAATTTATTTAGGTCAACTACTAGATTACCCACGTCTTAGCTATATGCACCTGCCTTTAGCCATGAATGATCAAGGGCAAAAGTTGTCTAAACAAAATATGGCACAGGCACTGGATCTTAACCAAGCCCCCACACTACTCGCTCAAGCAATACGCGCTTTAAATCAGCCAGTTGTCGAACTAGACCACCCTGAACGAATGTTACAACAAGCCATCGCACAATGGGATGTTTCACTGATTCCGCACCGTACTACCCTGCATGGTATCTATTTATAGCAAAACGATTGCGACAGAAACTCAACTCTAGATATAGCGCGCAACGTTTGTAATTGAAAGAAATTCAAAAATTTAGGAAGGGCTCAAACGCTATCCGCATAAAACGAAAAGTACGTTTAGTCTGCGGAAAGCGTCATGAAAGAACAACCCGCTTAGAAGCTGGATTCTTCTTTGGTTGGATTGGCACTTTGTGTTGTTGCATCAATTTTCAAAATCAAACTGATCATCACTGCGCACATAATCAGTGATGAACCGCCATAACTAATGAAAGGTAGCGTCAGACCTTTGGTTGGCAGCATCCCCATATTCATACCTGCGTTTACCAAAATTTGCAGTAAGAAAATAATCGATACCCCATAAGCCAAATAACCCGCACGCAAGTACTGATTTTTCAAGGCACGATGACCGACTTTGATACAGCACAGCAACATGGTAAAGGACAGAATTAAGACCGTAGTGATCCCGAAAAAGCCAAACTCTTCGCCTAAAATGGCCAACATGAAGTCGGTATGCGCTTCAGGCAAGTAGGCCATTTTCTGTACACTGTGGCCAAGTCCTACACCAAACCATTCACCACGCCCAAAGGCCATCAAGGCATTGGAAAGCTGGTAACCAGTGCCTAGCGGATCTTCCCAAGGGTTTGAGAAAGACATTAGACGTTCAAAACGGTAAGGCTCAAATACAATCAGAAAGACAAAGGCCGCAAAAATTGCACCAAAAGCCATACCAAACTGAATCAACGGCGCGCCAGCAAGGAAGAAGATACCGAGCATCATCAAACTAATCACCACGGTTGCACCCAAGTCGGGCTCCGCAATAATCAAACCCACCGTCAAAAGCATAATGATGCCGAGACGGATCAAACCTTTGATGTTATTTCTTACTTCTTCGGCACGGCGTACCACATAGTCCGCTGTGAAGATCGCCATCATTACTTTGGCGACCTCAGAAGCCTGTAACGTAAAGCCCGCAACACGAATCCAGCGGGTCGAACCATTGACCTCTGTCCCGACAACAAGCACGGCAGCCAGCAGTAAGATAGTCAAAATCCACAGCGGAAAGGTATTATTGAACCAAACATTGAGCGGAACTCGGTATACCGCATAGGCCAAAACGCCAGCCACGGCAATTGAAATGCCGTGACGAAGGACATAGTGAAATGAATTCTCATGAAGGCGTTCAGCATAAGGCATAGACGCAGATGCGACCATGATCGAACCTAAACACAACAACGCAATGACGCAGAAGATCAACACATTACGTGGTGTCACTTCGCTGGGTACACGCGGCGCCCAACGGCTATAAAACTGGTTAATTTTATTGATCGTTGTCTGAGCAAACTCAGCCATCTCAATTTCCTTATTATTTTTAGTGGAGTTCTTGCACACAAGCGACAAACTGATGTCCGCGCTGTGGGTAACCACTGAACATATCAAAACTTGCACATGCAGGTGACAATAACACGACATCATGGGCTTGGGTATGGGCTTGGCAAAGTGCAACCGCCTGCTCTAAAGTCTCAGCATGCAGCAAGGTCGTTGTTCCTGCCACAGCTTGTTCAATCAACGCCGCATCTTCACCAATCAATACCGCCACTTTCACGTATTTGCTCAAAGCCTCACGTAAAGCGCTAAAGTCTTGCCCTTTGCCTTGACCACCTAAAATGATCGCGACCTTACCACCTTTGGCTTCAATCGCAGCGCCTAGACCATCAATCGCAGCCAGTGTTGCGCCGACGTTGGTACCCTTAGAGTCATTATAGTAACGGACACCCTCAACTTCTTTCACAAACTCACAGCGATGTTCTAAGCCTTTAAAGCTTTTCAACGTTTCCAACATAGACTCCAGTGGCAAGTTGATTGCCTCACCCAAAGCCAAACAGGCCAAAGCATTGGCCACATTGTGTGTGCCTTGAATATACATCTCTGCACTGTTCAATAAACGTGTGCGACCACGAGCCAACCAGATCGTACCGTCGTCATCTCTTAATACACCGTACTGATTCATATCAGGCGCATTTAAACCAAAGCTTTGCATTGGCGTAGCATCAGGGACCAAAGGACGAGTAAGTGAGTCATCACGGTTATGAACGACTTTTTTCACGCCTTGGAAAATGCGATGCTTCGCGGTGTGATAGCCCATCATATCGCCATGACGGTCAAGATGGTCTTCACTCATATTCAGCACCACCGCAACTTCAGCTTGTAAATTTGAAGTGGTTTCTAACTGAAAGCTAGATAGTTCTAAAATGTATAAATCTGGCTGATCTTTGGTTAGGTCCAAGGCTGGGCGACCAAGGTTACCGCCTACCGCGACTTTCACGCCTGCATGTTCAGCCATCAGACCAATCAAGGTCGTCACAGTACTTTTTGCATTAGACCCAGTAATGGCCATGATTGGCTTGTCAGTTGCACGGCGTAAAATCTGAATTTCACTCACAACGGGAATGCCTTTGGCAATCGCAGCTTGAATTTCAGGTAGTTTCGGATCGAGCCCAGGGCTAATAACGATTTCTTCAGCAGACAACAACAGTTCTGCGTCAAACTGACCAAAACTGGTTTGTACCTCTGCTGGAATTTGGTCATGACCGGGCGGGGTCGATCGAGAGTCCGTTACTGCAACGCGGTAGCCTTGGTTATGTAAAAAATTGACCGCTGCAACACCAGAAATGCCGAGCCCTGCAACGACCTTAAGTCCACCACGTTGTATTAACATTTTCGCCCCATGCTTGGTCTGAGATTTATCTGCGGAAATGTTAGCACTTTGCTGTTTTGAATGCTTTTTCTGTTTTGACTTTCCTGCACTTTTTTTGTGTCAGTGCGTAAAAAAGCCGTCCCTCTTGGACGGCTTTTTTATTTGTGAACAAAAATTGTTTTATTTCCACTTCACCGCTTGAACTTCAGGCTTTTTCGCATTGCTGTCTTCTGTTGCTGGGCAGGCACAGTTTCCGCCACACCCGCCAGCCATTGACGGCCTTAACCACGTCGCCAAACGAGTCCAACCGCGAGCCTCACACAGCGTGGACAAGGACATGAAAACTGAACCCGATGTCTTAGGAAATACTTTCTTAAATACCACCACTGCACTCCAGATCACTAGAGCAGCAACAATTAGAATTTCAATCATCTCAATCTCCTCGCCTATTTACGCCGATTAGCCCAAATAGTGCGTTGCAATTTGATAGGTCAGGAATGACATTAAATAAGCCAAACCAAACAAGTAAATGGTCATAAAACTCACGGTTTTCCATGAACCTGTTTCACGTTTGACCGTCGCCAAAGTCGCCAAACAGTGCGGTGCATAAATAAACCACACCAATAAAGACAGACCAGTCGCCACCGACCAGCCGAGCTCACCGCCACTACTGATCAGTGAAGCCAAACCTTGTGACATGGCATCTTCATCAACAGCGGATAAGGCATATACCGTACCTAAAGCTGCCACCACCACTTCACGAGCGGCCATGGCTGGAATCAAGGCAATACAAATCTGCCAGTTGAAGCCCAGCGGTGCAAAAATTGGTTGCAGTAAATGACCGAGCATACCGGCAAATGAATAATCAATTTCAGGTAAAGTCGCGCCTTCAGGGGCTTGCGGGAAGGTACATAAGAACCACAGCAAAATAGACAACGCGAAAATGATGCCACCCACGCGACGCAAGAAGATCTTGGCACGGTCAAGTAAACCAATCCAAATATTCTTTAAGTCAGGAAAACGATAGCTTGGCAACTCCATCATCAACATATGTTGTGACTTGTCTTTATGGAAGAATTTCAGAACGAAAGATACACACAGTGCACTCACAATCCCGGCCATATATAAAGCAAACAACACCAAACCTTGCAGATTGAAGATCCCCCAAACAGTTTGTTCAGGAATAAAAGCAGCAATTAACAAGGCATATACAGGTAAACGTGCAGAACACGTCATTAACGGTGCCACAAAAATCGTAGTCAAACGGTCACGCGGATCACTAATGGTACGCGATGCCATGATGCCCGGAATTGCGCAGGCAAAGCTAGACAACAATGGAATAAAGGCACGCCCAGAAAGACCTGCTTTAAACATCAGCTTATCCAGCAAAAATGCGGCGCGCGGTAAATAACCCGACTCTTCCAATACCAAGATAAAGAAGAACAAAATTAAAATCTGCGGCAAGAACACCACGACACCGCCCGCACCCGCAATAATCCCGTCTACCACCAAACTGTTAAGTAAAGGGTGGCTAATAGACCCACCGATGGTTTCACCCAGCCAGCCAAAGAAGGTTTCAATCCCATCCATAAACGGCGCTGCCCAAGCAAAAACGGCTTGGAAGACAATAAACATCATGACTGCAAGGCTAACTAAACCCAAAACTGGATGTAGGAAAATTTTATCCAGAAAATCAGTTCGCTTGTCTTCTTCATCGACGTATTGCACGGCATCATGTAATAAATTTTCGACTTTCTCATGTGCAGTGTCGCCTTTTAGACCCGTCAACTCGGTATAAGGCACGGCATATTTGCCCTGCTCTAAAGCGCTGAGCAGGCTTTCAATACCCGAGTTACGCACCGCAACGGTTTCAACGATCGGCACACCCAAGCGCTCAGAAAGCTTTTGGGTATTGATTTGCATGCCACGGCGGCGTGCTTCATCCATCATATTTAAAACGATTAACATTGGACGGCCCAATGCAATCAGTTCAATCACTAAACCGAGGTGAAGTTTGAGGTTGGTTGCATCAACCACACATAAGAAAGCATCTTGCTGACCTTCGTCTGCAATTTTCCCCATCACCACGTCGCGGGTAATCATTTCATCAGGACTGGTCGCATCTAAGCTATACGTCCCTGGCAAATCCAGCACGCGAACTGCTTGACCTGAAGGAAGAGTAAATTGACCAACTTTACGCTCAACCGTTACACCCGCATAGTTACCTACTTTTTGGCGTGTTCCAGTGAGATGGTTAAATAACGAAGTTTTACCGCAGTTTGGATTACCTACAAGGGCAACACGCAAGGCATCACTCATCTAGGTGCTCCTTCGACTTGAATTTCAATTTTTTCAGCTTCAACTTTTCTTAAGGCGAAACGTGTAAAACCCACTTGGATTAAAATTGGATCGCCACCAAAAACACCTTTGGTAATCACCTGTACTTTTGTACCTGCGACAAAGCCTAATGTTTCAAGACGACTAGCCACCAAATCAGTCTGAGCTTCGCCATCCAAAGTATGATTCACTTTGTTAATGATGGCAGTTTGTTTGACTTTTAAATCAGATAAACGCACCGCATCCAACCCTTTAATATTTTGAACAGTATACAAACAAATGAGAATAATTACCAAATCAGATTCGATAATGATTCGCATCTGTTATAACACATCGACAAGCGAGAATGATTACACTACATTGAATAAACCCCCTATTCCTTGTTTTTGTCTTTCCGTGATGATGTGCTTGAGAGCTTTATGTTAAATAAAAAACCGCGTGTGCCTGCGCCTGTTCAAATCCCAACTCAGCTCAGTTTTTTACACGGCTTTAAAGATTATCTCATTGCACAAACCGTCAGCCCACACACCCGAAATGCTTATCTCTCTGACTTATTGCAGTGCAGCGAGTGTAGTCGGGTGAGCATGCCTGAATGGAGCAGTGATGATGTCGCCGATGTTCTGCTGACCCTCACCAAGCAAGGCAAAAGCCCGCGCTCCATTGCGCGCTGTCTGTCTGCTCTGCGTTCTTTTTTTAAATTTCTACGGGAACAAAAACTGCGTTCAGACAACCCTGTCGCGCTACATAAAACACCCAAAATTGGCCGCGCACTGCCTAAAGATTTGTCTGAGCAAGACGTGGATGCCTTAATTCAAGCTCCAGATATTGAAACCGCTCTCGGACTCCGTGATCGTGCCATGTTTGAAGTCTTATATGCCTGTGGACTGCGTGTATCTGAGCTACTAAACTTACGGTTAGACTTAATCAATTTAAAACAAGGCTATTTAAGAATTACGGGTAAAGGCAATAAAGAAAGACTGGTACCTTTGGGGCAAATCGCAGTGGAATGGGTCGAAAAATACTTAATTGAATCCCGTCCGCAATTATATAAATCTGCAACTGACTATCTATTTTTAACTCAACATGGCGGCATTATGAGTCGGCAAAACTTTTGGTACGCCATTAAACGCTATGCCTTACAAGCAGGAATTCAGGCTGAACTGTCTCCACATACCTTACGACACGCTTTTGCAACGCATTTACTCAATCACGGCGCCGACTTGCGTGTAGTACAAATGTTATTGGGACATAGTGATCTGTCCACGACACAAATTTACACCCATGTCGCACAAGTGCGTATGCAACAACTACATGCCAGCCATCACCCAAGGGCTTAAGGTCTTGATCATCCATAACTTAAGGCTGTTTTTAGCACGAAGACTACGAAGTATTACCGAGTCCTGTACTTTTTTTGCTATGCTTGGCGCTCTGTTTTTATAAAGTCAAAAGAAAAAGGGTTATCTATGTTATTTACCCGTAAACCACTGTTCATTGCCTGTGCCATTGCTTCAAGTGTTCTATTTACAGCATGTTCAAATAACACTGAAGAAAAAAAACAAGACTCTTTAACGGCAAGCGCGCCAGCCACAGGTGAAGCGTCAACTTTGACGGAACGTAATGCAAAGCAACGTTTAATTGACACTCTTCAAAAGCATTTCAAAACAGCCAATATCAATGCCAAAATCATCGATATCAAAACCACTGAAGTGCCAAACTTATTTTGGGTCAATCTTGAAGGGATGAGCTCGGTTTATACCACGGCAGATGGTAAATATATTATCCAAGGTGATGTGATTCGCTTGGGCGATAAAACCCTCCACAACGTCAGCGACAACCTGCAAGCTGAAGCCAACAAAAAACTTCTAGCTGGACTGAAAACTGAAGATCTTCTGGTTTATAAAGCCAAAGGCAAGACCAAACATGTGGTTTATGTCTTTACTGATGCCAGCTGTCCTTACTGCCATAAACTGCACGAGCATATCCCTGAAATCACGGCCCAAGGCATTGAAGTACGTTACATTGCATGGCCGCGTGGTGAACAGTTCATGCCAGCCATGGAAAGTGTGTGGTGTAGTGCAGACCGTCAAGCTGCCTTTGATCAAGCAATTTCAGGTGCTCAACTTCCACCGGCGACCTGTAAAAATCCAGTGCGAGATCAATACCAATTGGGTCTGAACATGGGCGTAAATGGTACACCTGCGATCTATAATGAAGATGGTGAATATCTCGGTGGTTATTTGGCCCCAAGTGAATTATTAAATCGCCTTAAATAACTAATTTTTATTTGTTATTTAACTAATATTTATAGTTGAACATAAAATGATTTCTTTCCTAGAGTCTCACAGTTTTTTTAGCTATGATCTAGGCTTGGTTCAATATATAAGTAAATTGGAGTGTGACGTGAAACCAGTTCGTCTGGCAATCCTCGGTCTTGGTACTGTGGGTGGTGGTGCCCTTAAACTACTAAAAGAAAATGCTGCTGAGATTAAACGTCGCACCGGTCGTGAAATTCAAATTACCTATGTCGGCACACGCCGCCCTCGTCCAGACTTAGATTTAGGCGATGAGGTCAAGCAAAGTGCTGACTTACTCGACATTGTGCGTCAGCCTGATGTCGATGTTGTGGTTGAAGTAATGGGTGGCATCCACCCTGCATATGAAGTGATTAAAGAAGCCATTTTACATGGTAAACAAGTGGTCACCGCGAACAAAGCTTTACTTGCAGAACATGGTAATGAGCTGTTCAAACTGGCGGATGACAATGCCGTGCAAATCGCCTATGAAGCTGCGGTTGCAGGGGGTATTCCCATCATTAAAGTGATGCGTGAAGGCCTAGCGGCAAACAAGATTAATTGGTTGGCGGGTATCATCAATGGTACAGGCAACTTTATCTTGACTGAAATGCGTGAAAAAGGTCGTGCCTTTGCAGACGTATTAAAAGAAGCACAAGAACTCGGTTATGCCGAAGCTGATCCAACTTTTGATGTCGAAGGCATTGATGCTGCACATAAACTCACGATTTTAGCATCGTGTGCTTTTGGTATTCCGCTACAGTTTGACAAAGTCTATACCGAAGGCATCAGTAAAATCACAGCGCAAGACGTGAAGTATGCTGAAGAGCTGGGTTTCCGTATTAAGCACTTGGGGATTGCGCGTCGCGCAGCGAATGGCATCGAACTTCGTGTTCACCCAACCTTGATCCCTGCGGAAGAACTGATTGCCAATGTCAACGGCGTTAAAAATGCCGTCTTGGTACAAGCACATGCTGTCGGCCCAACTTTGTACTATGGCGCAGGCGCAGGTGCAGGTCCAACCGCGTCTGCAGTCGTTGCAGATGTCATTGATATCGTTCGTGATATCTCTTATACCGAAGATGGTGCTGGTACAATTCCACAATTGGCCTTCGAAGCACTAACCAATGTGCCCATTTTAAGCCGTGAAGAAATGACCACCGGTTATTACATCCGGATTAATGCAGAAGATCAAACGGGCGTCTTGGCAGATGTGACCACGATTCTCAGTCGTGCAGGCATCAGTATTGATGCCATCATGCAGCAACCGCGTTTAAAAGACCTTATTCCAATCGTGATTTTGACTGATCCAGTCATTGAATCAAAAATGGACGAGGCACTTGCCCAAATTCAAGCCTTACCCGTCATTCATGGCGAAATCGTGCGAATTCGTTTAGAATCGCTTGATAATTAATCGGGTTGAGGAAAAGAACGCTCTTCTCTTCCTCACCAAGCTCTACACACAATTGGAACATCATCATGTCGAATGCCAATCGTTATACTGGTTTAGTTGACCGTTATCGCGACCGTTTACCAGTGTCTGCAACTACTCGCGCTATTTCTTTAGGTGAAGGTAATACGCCACTGATTAAACTCGAGAACATTCCACGTTTAATTGGCAAAAATGTTGAAATTTATGTGAAGTACGAGGGCTTAAACCCGACTGGTTCATTTAAAGACCGTGGTATGACCATGGCAGTCACTAAAGCCGTTGAAGAAGGCTCAAAAGCGATTATCTGTGCCTCTACAGGTAATACCTCAGCTGCGGCTGCGGCTTATGCAGCGCGCGCAGGCATCAAAGCGTTTGTGTTAATCCCAGAAGGCAAAATTGCCATGGGTAAAATGGCGCAAGCAATGATGTATGGTGCCATCACCATGCAAATCCGTGGTAACTTCGATGACGGTATGCGTCTGGTTAAAGAAATTGCCGATAAAGCCCCTGTAACGATCGTAAACTCAATCAACCCGTACCGTTTGCAAGGTCAAAAAACCATTGCTTACGAAATCGTAGATGAGTTAGGCCGTGCACCAGATTACCACTGCTTACCAGTGGGTAACGCAGGGAACATTACTGCACACTGGATGGGTTATACCGAAGCCGTTGCCAACCAACCGGCAGATCAATTTGAGCAAGTGATTTACGACGCTGAAACAGATCAATTCACAGGTCCTAAACCTGAAGGCTTACCAACCATGGTTGGTTACCAAGCAGCAGGTGCTGCGCCATTCTTACGTGGTGCACCCGTTGAGAACCCTGAAACAGTTGCAACGGCAATCCGTATTGGTAATCCACAAAGCTGGAACCATGCTAAAGCAGTGGTTCGTGACTCTCAAGGTTGGTTCGATGAACTGACTGATGCTGAAATCTTAGAAGCACAACGTTTGCTTTCAATGTATGAAGGTGTCTTTGTAGAACCTGCTTCTGCAGCGTCGATTGGCGGTGCAATCCGTGACATCAAAGCTGGAAAAATTGCGGAAGGTTCTGTGATTGTCTGTACCGTGACAGGTAATGGTCTGAAAGACCCTGATACTGCGATCAAACAATGTTCTGATGCGGTCATGCTGTCAATCGATGCAACTTTAGAACAAGTTCGCGATTCCATTCTTTCAAACATGTAATTGAGAGAAGACAAAAAAAGCCCTGCATATGCAGGGCTTTTTTTATGACTCAATTTTTGTTGTTGAGTGAACAAAAACAAAGTCGGGTTAAATACGTTTTGGTAATTGGCTTGCCCAGTTCATTAGGCGCGTTGCATCATTGGTACGTGCTGCAGATGAGTCCGCGCCCAATAACACCACCACTGCTGGACGGTTATTTAAAGTGGTATGCATCACCACACAGCGACCGGCTTCATTAATGAAACCTGTTTTTGAAATATTAATATTCCAACCACCATTACGAACCAAGGCATTGGTATTGTTTGATTTCAATACACGATAGCCCAAGTTAAAGTCATAGCTTGCTGTGGTTGAGAACTGACGAATCAGACCATACTGAGACGCAGCATTGACCAAAATACCCAAGTCACGTGCTGAAGCGACATTGCCTGGATGCAGACCAGTCGATTCCATATAATGGGTTGAATTCATACCCAAAGATTTTGCTTTGGCATTCATCGCCGAAACAAAGGCTGAGCGACCACCCGGATACGTCCGTGCAAGCGCTGATGCTGCTGGGTTTTCTGACTTCATTAATGCAAATAACAAGGCCTCTGCACGGTTCATACTGTCCCCTGCACGCAGGGACGAGCTTGAACTTTTACAACCCGAACACGAAAAGTCCGCTTGCTGTAAAGTAATGTTTTCAGACATATTTAAACGCGCATCTGAAATCACCACCGCCGTCATCAGCTTAGTAATCGAGGCAATCGGCAGCGCGGTATTACTGTTTTTACTGTAAAGCACTTCACCTGTATTGCCATCCATCACCAGTGCTGCACGAGCATTGACACTAGGTTGGTTTGAATATTTGGAGGTATCGAAAATTTGTACCGTTTTTGAGGTACTATTGTTCGTCACCACACCGTTAGAACTGCGAATACTGGTGGTGACTTTTGTTGAACCCTGAGGAGCGTACTCTTCAGGATCTTCCATTAGATCATCATTCAGAAGCTGTTCTGCATCTGCTGCAGACCAGCTCATGCTTGCTTGGCTAGGGCCCGAGCCCGGATTCATCACCAAGTCTGCAAAGCTATGGGTACTGACCGTCGTTGCAATCGACCATCCCAATAGATGCATTAAAAATTTATTTGATTTTTTCACTTTTCTTCACTCAACTTCATAACCCATAAGATACATTTGCGTATTCACGCCAATATGCCTTACATTTGTACACAATGCGAACAGCATTGCCGTCAACAGCGTGCATATCTTTTCAAATAAGCCTAAGAATAGGATTGCTAATTTTGTCGTTTCATTGCAAGCTTATTTTGCTTTATGTAACAAAAAATATGGTTTTTATAGTGAGGAAGAGCTAGGTGATCACAGTTTTAGTGGTAGATGACCATGAGTTAGTACGTACAGGGATTTGTCGAATGCTCGAGGACCATGCCGATGTTCAAGTCATTGGCCAAGCTGAATCTGGTGAAGAAGCAATTAACCTCGTCCGTCAACATCACCCGAATGTAGTTCTGTTAGATGTCAATATGCCAGGGATTGGTGGCGTTGAAACCACACGCCGCTTACTACAAACTGCACCCGAGACCAAAGTACTGGCGGTCAGTGGTCTAGCTGAAGAACCTTATCCTTCCCTGTTACTCAAGGCTGGCGCCAAAGGCTACATTACCAAAGGTGCACCTGTGACCGAAATGGTACGTGCGATTAATAAAGTGATGCAAGGCGGCAAATATTTCAGCGCTGATATTGCTGAACAACTGGCCAGTTCTTATCTATCGGATACACAAACCTCGCCTTTTGATGCTCTGTCTGAACGTGAAATGCAGGTGGCGATGATGGTCGTGAATTGCATTAGTGCACAGGAAATTTCTGACAAGCTTTTTGTCAGCGTAAAAACGGTCAATACTTATCGTTACCGAATTTTTGAAAAGCTCAACATCGACAGTGATGTGAAGCTGACTCACCTTGCTATTCGCTATGGTTTAATTAAACCCTGATGCAAGCTGACTAACACCCGCATGCTGCAATACTCAACCAATATTCAGTTAAATCAATACCGTCTAGGTGTTTGGTATGCGTCTTATCGACTGTTTATTGGCTGTTGTTTGTTGTTGGTTTATCTACTGACCTATGAGCAGCTGTTTTCAAATTATCAATATCCAGTATTGTATCGTTCTGTGCTGATTGGCTTTATTTTTATCAGTGCCTTTCAGCTATTGAGCCTCAAGCATGTGCGCAAGCGCATACCACTTCAGCTCACCTTGTTGTTTATCGTCGATGTCATTAGCCTCAGTTTACTCACTTTTGCCACCGATGGTCCGAACTTACAGTTAAGCTTATTGTTTGTGATCACGATCTTTGCCGCTTGTGTATTGGTCGATAAACAAAAAGCTCTCATCATTACCTTGATTGCTGTAATTACACTGGTTTATCAACACTTTATTGGAACACTATTTTCAATTAGTTCACTGAATACCATTGGCAACAGTGCCGTGCTCGCCTTTTTGTTCTTTGTGGTTTATGGGTCTGGACAAATTGCAGTACGACGTTTTCAAGTCCTTGAAAACTTAAACTTCTATCAATCCCAAGAATTGGATCAACTGCAAAACATTAACCGTTATATTTTAGAGCAAACCGAGCTCGGCTATTTGGTGCTCGATGAAAACTGCCACATGGTGCTAAGTAATCCTGCCGCATGTGCATTATTGGGCATCTCCCCGATTTATGCCTATGACAAATATCCTTTATATAAGGCACAGCCTGATTTATTTGAACTCCTCAAATTCGACCAACTGAAAAATGGGGAAAAATTCCAATTTACATCGCAACTGAGTCGCTTTCAGATTCAGATCGAAATTCAAAAACTTCAAGTCCCGAATCAGACACTGACCTTATTCGTGCTGCAAGATGCACAAAAAATTAATCAACGTGTACAACAACTCAAGCTGGCTGCACTGGGTCAACTTTCTGCCAGCATTGCACATGAAATTCGCAACCCACTGGCAGCCATCACACAAGCTAATGAACTAATGCAAACCAATGATCCACAACAAGAACTGTTGCAGAACATGATTACCAAACAAGCCTCACGGATTGATAAAATTATTGGCGATACACTGAGCATGGCACGCAGTAAAGAAACCTATCCGACCTTGATTGATGTCGCCGCTTTTTTAGAACGTTTTATCGTAGAAGATTTGCTCGATGTCAAAGATCAAATTGATTACCGCATTTCCGATCAAGCTCAGATTCAGTTTGATGAACAACAACTGAGACAAGTGCTGATCAACCTGATTCGAAATGCCATTCGGCATAATGCAGATGAAGCCGATCACATTCAAATTCGTGTCTATAGCTATAAAAACCTCGTCCACATTGAAGTCCGTGATTTTGGTGATGGGGTCGCCAAACAGGATCAAACCGCCCTGTTTCAACCGTTTTTTAGTACCTCCATCAATGGAACTGGGTTAGGATTATATTTATCCCATAGTTTCTGCGAAGCCAACCAAGCTAAGCTATACTATGTAGAACAAAAAATAGGGGCATGCTTTCGGATTGAATGCCCCCGTATAAACAATGACGTGTAATTTTTGGGGTTAATCGTGGAAAAAAAACCACTTGTTTTATTGGTGGATGACGAACAAGACTTATGTACACTGATGCAAATGTCTTTAAGTCGGATGGGGATTGATACACATATTGCCTATCGCTTACAAGAGGCGGTTCAAGCCCTGAAAACGCATCAATATGATGCCTGTCTAACCGATCTGAATTTACCCGATGGTAATGGCCTGAGCTTGGTCGATTTTATTGCTCAAAATTATCCTAATTTACCTGTTGCGGTGCTGACAGCTTACGGCAACATGGATATTGCGATTGCAGCACTTAAAGCCGGTGCTTTTGATTTTGTCAGTAAACCAATCAACCAAAAACATTTAGAGCAACTTTTACAAAAAGCCTTTAATCAGCCCATCAGTCAGCTGCATATCCAAGAAGATACGCTTGAACATCGTCTGTTGATTGGTCAGTCCCTTCCTATTCAACAGCTACGCATCACCTTAAAGAAAATTGCACGCTCGCAAGCCCCTGTCTTTATTACGGGTGAATCAGGCACTGGCAAAGAAGTGGTGGCGAATCTGGTACATCGCCTGAGCAATCGTAATGAAGGGCCATTTATTGCCATTAACTGCGGTGCGATACCGGCTGAACTGATGGAAAGTGAATTGTTTGGACACCGTAAGGGTAGCTTTACAGGGGCGACTCAAGACAAACAAGGGCTGATTCTGTCTGCGCATGGCGGCAGTTTATTTTTAGATGAAATTGCAGAACTGCCACTAACCATGCAAGTCAAACTCTTACGTGCGGTACAAGAAAAACGTATTCGTCCCATTGGGAGTGATACCGAAATTGATGTCGATTTCCGTGTGATTAGTGCCAGCCATCAAGACTTAGAAGCACTGGTGCAACAAGGCAAGTTCCGTCAGGATTTATACTTCCGCATCCATGTCATGGACATTGTGCTGCCTGCCCTACGTGAGCGTGGCAATGACATTATTCTTTTGGCACAACATTTCATTCAAAAAATCTGCCAAGAATGGGACATCCCAGTCAAACCACTGAGTGAACGTGCACGTGAGTTTTTATTGGCCCAATATTATCCAGGCAATGTGCGTGAACTACGCAATATGATGGAACGTGCCATCACTTTAAGTGATGAAAGCAGTATCGACTTACCGCACTTGCAAACAGCCCCACTGCGACCCATTGCTCAGACCAACTATGCCAATGCCACGCAACAAGGTACTGTTGGCAATGATCAACTCAGTCATGTGCCTTCGCGTAAATTACCCGAAGAGGGGTTAGAGCTGTATTTAGAAAAAATTGAAAAAGAAATTTTGATGAATGCGCTCAATCTCACCCACTGGAACCGAACCCTAGCGGCTAAAAAGCTCGGCATGTCTTTTCGTTCTTTACGTTATCGCTTGAAGAAATTCGGGCTAGATGGCGAAGACGATTCCGTTTAGAGACTTAACGACGGTTAATTAGAATCTCTGCCACATGTTCAACATAACTTTCATCTTTGAGTTCATGTGGCATTGGATACACCTGATTTGGCGCAATCCCTACCCCTTCAATCATCCGACCACTTGGGGTGTAATAATGCGATACGGTCATTTGCAGAGCTGCGCCATTCGATAACGGAAATAGTTTTTGTACCACGCCCTTACCATAACTTTTTTCACCAATCACCCACGCCCGTCCATGCTCCTTCAGCGCAGCGGTAAACACCTCCGCGGCCGATGCAGAACGGTCATTAATCAGAATCCCCACTTTTAAGTTTTGAAACTCTAGGCTTGGTAAAGCTTGGAACTGTTGATCCCCTTCGGAACGACTTTGGGTTGAAACAATCACCCCTTGGTTTAAGAATAAATCGGCAGATTCAACTGCGGCAGACAACAACCCCCCGGGATTATTTCTGAGGTCAATCAAGACCGCTTTTAAACGCGAAGACTGATGTTCTTCAATCAGTTGCTGAATTTCATTGGCCGTATCCTGTTGGAACACCCGCACCTTGAGCACCAAAACTTGGTTATTCAACAGTTGTGCCTGAATATCGGTTTCAACCTTTTTGGTTCGAACTAAATTGATCGGCGTTGAATTGGCTTTTAACTGTAGGCTGATGGTACTACCAATCGCCCCACTGAGTAATTCGTTGACTTGAGCATGGTTGAGCTTGCGTAGCTCTTGATCATCCACTTTAAAAACAGAGATCCCATTTTTTAAGCCCAGTTTGCTGGAATCTGAGTCAGGCTTTAATCCACGAATCAGCCATTGTTGTAAACGGGAATCGAACTCTAAACTGAAGTCAACTGAAGCCAAATCCCCTTCAGTATATTGCACCAGTTGTTTATATTCTTGAGGAGATAAATAGCGAGAATAACGGTCTAAGCCACTGACTAAACCTTTAATGGCCTGTTGAAACAGTGCTTCATCACTACGTTCAGCCACATAATTGTCTTTGACTAAACCGTAGATTTGTACAAATTGTTGAATTGATTCAATCGGAACCTCAACATAACCTTGTTCCAGTTCATCATCAAAAGCGGGTGCTGCGGCTGTTTTTGCAACAGCACCCATCGGGTGGATCAGACTCAGACCTAAAGCAATCACTACACCTATTGAAGTCCACGATGCTTTTGCCATTTACCCACCCAAATTGATTTATACGTCTAATGTAATTAAGTTACGACCTTGCATGTCTGCTGGAACAGGAAGATGCATCAAGCTTAACAAGGTTGGTGCGACATCAGCCAGTACGCCACCCTCAGCAATGGTTGCTTGAGTTGGGCCGACATAGATAAAAGGCACCAATTCTGTCGTATGCTGGGTATGCACCTGACCACTGTGATAATCCTGCATTTGTTCAACATTACCATGGTCAGCCGTAATTAACATATGGCCTTTTTGTGCCATCACCGCTTCATAGACACGGCCTAAGCATAAATCAACAGCTTCCACTGCTTTCACTGCAGCATTAAACACGCCCGTATGACCAACCATATCGCCGTTGGCATAATTCACCACCAATAGATCAAACTCGCCTGAGTTAATCGCAGCCACCAATTCATCGGTTACTTCATATGCGCTCATTTCTGGCTTGAGGTCATAAGTAGCCACATTCGGTGACGGAATCAAAATACGTTTTTCACCTGGATATTCATCTTCACGACCACCACTGAAGAAGAATGTCACATGTGCATATTTCTCAGTTTCAGCAATACGCAATTGGGTTTTACCAAGGTCTGAAAGATATTCACCAATCGAGTTTTTTAATGCTTCAGGCATATACGCCACAGGTGCATCAATACTGGCTTGGTAGCGTGTCAACATCACAAACTTAGATAAGTTTGGTACGACTTTACGCTCAAAGCCTGCAAAATCTTTTTCAACAAATGCTTTGGTAATTTCACGCGCACGATCCGCACGGAAATTCATAAAGACGATGCTATCACCATCTTGAACTTTCACGGCATCGCCAATGCGTGTTGCTTTGACAAATTCATCAGACTCATCTGCGGCATACGCCAAGGCTAAACCTTCAACTGCTGTAGCTGCAGTACGTGTTGCTTCAGACTCAGTGAGTAAACGATAGGCTTGTTCCACACGGTCCCAACGGTTATCTCGATCCATCGCAAAATAACGACCAATCAGACTCACAATACGACCTTGATTTGGATATTGAGCAAACAATGCATCTAATTTTTCTAAAGAGGGCTGTGCGCTGCGCGGCGGGGTATCACGACCATCTAAGAAAGCATGGAGATACACGGTTGCACCGCGTTTTAAAGCAAGTTCAGCCATGGCAACAATATGATCTTCGTGTGAATGCACCCCACCTTCAGACAATAGCCCCATAATGTGCAACGCACCACCCGCTGCTTTGGCTTTTTCAACAGCATCAACCAAAACTTCATGCTCGAAAAAAGCACCCGTACGAATGTCTTTGGTGATTCGGGTAAAGTCTTGATAGAGCACACGCCCTGCACCCAAGTTCATGTGGCCCACTTCAGAGTTGCCCATTTGGCCATCTGGCAGACCCACGTCTTCACCAGAACCTGAAATTAAGCTATGCGGATGCTTTGCTTCAATCGCTGTTAAATTCGGTCGATTCGCTGCTAAAAAAGCATTGTCTTCAATCGCTTCACGGTGTCCCACACCATCCATAATGACCAGTACGTGAGGGATTTTGCCAGCAGTTGCATCCGCCATAATAAGCACTCTTTTTTGTCTACAAATTCATCGCTCTATCTTACCGAATTTTCGGTCAAGACTCTATGCAGGCATGATGGTTTAACACCATCATCCGCATTGTTTTCTTCAATATCGTACAGTTATCGTGCACGTTGTAACAAATAACCACCTGCGACAAACATCAGTAAAATCGGCACAAAAACAAACCATGCGGGTGAAGGTGAATACACCAAACTTGCATAACCCAAGAAGTCTTGTAGGTAAAAGAAACCTAGGCCTGTAAACAGTGCAATCACCAAACGAAAGCCCATCGATTGTTGGCGCAGTGGGCCAAAAATAAAGGAACAAGCAATCAACACCAAAGCAATTAAGGCAAATGGAGAGGCCACTTTCTGCCAAAAAGCCAACTGATAAGTTTTAGGCACTTGGCTGTATTCATGCATATAGCTCATGAAACTGACCAATTGACTCGGTGAAAGGTCTTCAGGGTCAATCGTCACCATGTGCACATATTTCGGCTGCAGTGCCAGTGCCAAAGGCGTTTCAGCGGCCTTTTGTGCCGTAGCATTGCCTGTCGGCAGCAAATCAACTTGGGCCGTATTTTCTAAAATCCAATGACCATCTTGCACAAACTGACCTTGCTCAGCATTTAAAACGCCTTTCAAACGAGCATTATTATCAAAGTCGACCACTTGCACATTTTTCAGCTGACCTTGAGAGTTGGCATAATCGACATAAATAAAACGCTGCCCTTCTCGTGTCCAGTAACCACGTACTTCACCAAGTTCAGCCGCAGTTCGATGGCTTTTCACACCTTTGGCTTGCTCATTGGTATAAGGAATCACCCATTCACTTAAAGCGAATGACAGTACCACCAAAATTAAAGCCGAACGAATCACCCAACCAACAATCCGCCAAAGACTCACCCCCACCGAGCGCATCACAATCAGCTCACTGTTTGAAGCCAAAGTGCCGAGGCCCAATACCGAGCCAATTAACGCGGCAATCGGTAGAATCTCATAGAGATATTGCGGTGCTCCCCACAGTACATAACGTAAAGCATCCCAAGCACCATAACCTTCTTTCAGGGAGCCTAGCTCACCCAAATAGGTAAACAGAATTTGCAAGACCGATAAAATAGCGGTAGCACCCAGCATCGCCATCGCGGTGGTTTTGGTCACATGTTTTGCGACTATACGACGTGCGAACATGATTAAGACCCCGCTCGTTGTAATGTTTTCTTAATTTTCGGGGCCAGCTTTTGTTTACGCGAAAACAAAGCCGCTGCTATCGCATAGATCACCAAGATCATTGGATAAGCCCAAATCCCCATTTCTTCTTTACTGACTCGGGTTTTAATGGCCATCAGCGCCACGATTAAACTGGCAAAAATAAGCAATGCAGGGAACAGCTTTAAGTAACGTCCTTGGCGTGGACTCACTTCAGATAAAGCCACAGCGAGGAGCAACGCCACTACAATGGCAAACGGTACAAAAATACGCCAGCCCAACTCACTCGCCACGACAGGATCATGACGATTATCCCAAAGTTTCATGGTGGACAGTGCTTCAACATCGGCACTTTCAAACTTCGCTTCTTTATCATTTTCTAAACGTAGGCGATAAGACTGAAACTCGGCTTGGCTATAACGCGGCTGTCCCGGATAAATTTCATAACGGCGACCTTGCACCAAATCCACCACATTGGCGGGATCATTTTCAATTTCAACCCGCGTGGCTTCTTTGGCCAAAATCATCACATCAGGCTTACCTTCTGCTTCAGCGCGTTGATAGAAGAAGATATCTTTGAGGTTCTTACGGTCTTCGGATAAGTCACCCGCATAAATGGTATAAGGCCCCGATGAAATAAACTCTTTGGGTCGAACCAAATCAAAACCAGTACGCACCGCCTGACTGGTGGTGAGCTGCTCAAACTGACGAACACCCCACGGCGCCATCCAAAGCATCAGCACGGCTTGAACAGCAAGAAACACCACGGTCATAGGAATCAGCAGTCGCCCCAATTGATTACGACTGACGCCACTGCCATTGAGTACTGCCATTTCATGATCGACATACAGACGACCAAAAACCAGCATCAGCCCAATAAAAAAGCCTAGAGGAAGAATCAGTGTTAAAAATTCAGGCAAACGATAGCCAATAATGCTAAATAAAATACCTGCATCTAAGCGACCCTGCGCGGCTACGCCAAAATACTTGATCAAACGACCGCCCATCATGATCAAGGTCAATAAGGCGATCACAACCAAGGATGTCGACACCACTTGTTTGACCAGATAACGCCGAATAATCAAATTAATTCTTCCAAAAATAGGTGAATAAAAACTAGCGCTAGTTTACCCGAATAGTGAAAATATAAAACCTGTACTCTTGTTGCACTTTGCAACTCTATTCATGTTAATGTTTCAGTGGTTTAATCATTTTCAAACTTTATAAGGCTTAAATAAAACTTATGAAACTCTCTATTAATACGTCATTCACAGAGAATACGTCTAGCCAATTTTTGTTGATATTAGTAGATTCTGAAAACACGCAACACCTTGCAAATGCTTATCAAATTAATGATTTAAACAACTTAATTGAAGCGACTCAGTTTAAAGCCGCATTCAATGAAACTTTGAGCCTCATTGGTCAAATTCCAGCAAGCCCCAATGCAGCCTTGATCGGGGTGGGTAAAGCCGCTGAATTACAAGCAGCAAAGCTGGTGAAAATTGCTCAAACCATTATCAAAGCTTCACAAAAAAAATTCAAACACATCAGTCTTGACCTTTCAGCTCTTCCAGCTGAACTCCATTATTTATTTGCCCTCAGTTTGACGCAAGCGGCATATGCTTTTGATGAATTCAAATCGAAAAAAGCCGACAACGCGCTTGAACAGATCAGCCTGATTGCCGCTGAGTCGCCGCTGAATGCTGCACAACTTAAACTGATTGAAGCTGTGCAGTCAGGTCAAAGCTTTGCACGTGACTTAGGCAACCGTCCGGGCAATATCTGCTTCCCTGAATATTTGGCAGAGCAAGCCTTAGAACTGGCAGCCCAATATCCTGACCTACTCCGTGTTAATGTCCTTGATGAGCAACAAATGGCTGATCTGGGCATGCATTCCTTCCTTGCGGTGAGCAAAGGTTCAGACCGCCCAGGTCGTATCATTACCCTTGAGTATCAAGCTGAACGTACTGAAGCCCCAGTGGTCTTGGTCGGTAAAGGAATCACCTTTGATACAGGTGGCATTTCATTGAAACCGGGCGCTGGTATGGATGAAATGAAATATGACATGTGTGGTGCAGCATCCGTTCTAGGGACACTCCGTGCTCTATGTGAATCACGTTTAGCCATTCATGTCGTAGGTACGATTGCGGCAGCTGAAAATATGCCTTCAGGCAAAGCTACACGTCCGGGTGACATCGTGAGCACCATGAGCGGTCAAACCGTTGAAATTTTAAATACCGATGCAGAAGGTCGTTTGGTGCTGTGCGACACATTGACCTATGTAAAACGCTTTAACCCTGAACTGGTCATTGATATTGCAACCTTAACGGGCGCCTGTGTCGTGGCACTCGGTTCAGTCTTAACAGGTATGTTTACCCCAGATGACAAACTTGCGGCCGAACTATCTGAAGCAGGTCAAAATAGCTTTGACCGCGTCTGGCGCATGCCTGTGATTGATGACTATCAAGAACAGCTAGACTCTCCATTTGCCGATATTGCCAATATTGGCGGGCCTAAAGCTGGTGCTGTAACTGCAGCGTGCTTCTTGCAACGTTTCACCCGTGATTACCGCTGGGCGCATTTGGACATCGCAGGTACAGCATGGAACTCGGGTGCCAATAAAGGGGCAACCGGTCGCCCAGTACCCTTATTGATGCAATTCTTAGCTCATCGTGCGCAGTCTAATGGCTAATATTAGCTTTTATCTATTTGAACAAAGTCCTGAACGACAAGTCGAAAGTGCTTGTCGTTTATGTCGTAAAATCTTGCGTCAGCCAGAGCGAATCTGGCTGTATGCAAGCGACCCTGAACTACAACAGCAATTGGATGAACGTTTGTGGAGTTTTGATGACACGAGCTTTATTCCGCATGGCATTGATCAAATCGATGCGCGCATTTGTATCTCAGCCCAACTGCCTGAGCAATCCGATTGGATTGTGTTCAATTTTAACGATCAAGCTCTTGAACAGTTCGAAAAATTTAGCCACATTATAGAAATTATTGAAAATAACGAATCGGCCAAACAACAAGGTCGTGAAAAATTTAAACAATATAGACGTCTCGGGGTTGAAGCTCGAACCTTCAAGCTTTAAATGATTCCCCCGTCTAAATAAGGAGATGCTTAGTGGCATTGAATGTTGGTCCAGATTTTAAACAGCGCTGGTTAAATGTACCTGATGCTGTTCGTCAGGCCTTTATTGATGACCTGAGTCGCGTCTGCGATGTACTCAAACCTGAAACAGGTTTACACAGTTGGATTGAACAAGACCAACGCGCTCAAGCCGTCTCTACCCAAAGAATTGAACAAGCGTATGCCGATCTGAAAGCACAGCTGATTGAAGAAGCACGAATTCGTAAACAACAAGCGTTGGAAAAATCACTGGCAGACAAACGCGCAGCGCAGGAAGCTTATGCGGATAGCCTCAAAGAAGATGAGATCCGTCAGTTCAATGAGCAAACCCAAGCTTTAAATGTGATGCGTCAAAGTGTCGATCAGGAAATTTCGAGCTACACCGCACGCTACGAGAAAACACCTGAACAAGCTCTGGACTATGCCAAAGGTAAATTTGGTATTGATGATTCACAAATTTTGTCTGAGTTAGAAAGTGTGCGTTTACGTTTAGAGCTTGAAGCGGAAACCTTAATTGAAGAGTCCGTCGCCAGCTATCGCAGTAAGCTACAAGCCGCGGCTCAAGAAGAAATTGACTATATTTTGAAAAATTCAGACTTTTCTGATGAAGTGGTATCCAACTCTGCCTAACAGGCCTTGGTTTCCACTCAGACTCACTTCGGTGAGTTTTTTTATGCACCCTTGTTTTTTCTCGGCTGATGTGGTCTGTCTCGATCTCAAACCAACACATCAACCATAAACGATAAGGTATTGCCCACACCATAACCAATCGCCAACAAACTACCAATCCAAATCAGGCCACCGGTCACGTTGTACCACATAAAAGTCGCCAAGCTCATATGCCCTGCGCCCGCAGCAAAAGGCGCGAAAGAACGTACAAAAGGAATAAAACGTGCCACTAAAATGGTTTTACCGCCATGCTTTAAGAAATATTGATTGGTCTTCATCATATATTCGGGTTTCAGCCAACGCGAATGCTGATGGGCAAATTTAAAGCCCAGCTTCTGACCGGTATAATAATTGACGATATAACCCAACACCGCAGCAATCATCATCAAAATACCCATGGTATGGATATGGATTAAATCCGAGCTGGAACATAAGGCACCAATGGCAATCAGTAAACTGTCACCCGGCAAAAAGAACATAAAAACGAAGCCCGTTTCTGCAAAAATAATCAGAAAAAGAATCGCATAAATCCAAAGGCCGTATTCTGCAAGCAGTACGGGCAATAATTGTTCTAGATGGAGAAAAAAATCAATCATTGTCACCTATCCGTGCAATGAACTGCGTACTATCTTTCATCATACTCAATTGCTTACCTATTCATTTCAAAAGAAAAACTCCCTCATTTTGGGCAAATAGGGAGCTCATCTTTTGTCTATTCTTGCTGCAATCTAAACGATTTTTCTATTTCAAGAAACCATTTTGTGCCAAAAAGTCTAAACTAATTTTAGATTGTGAGGGAGTTTCCGCAGCTTTGTCACCCATCATCAGACGTTCAATGTAGCGTGCTAACACATCCACTTCAAGGTTCACTTGACTGCCAGCCTTCCACGTTCCAATGTTGGTTCGTTCAGCCGTATGCGGAATTAAATTGAGGCTTAAAATACGCCCACGCAAATGATTAATGGTTAAACTGATCCCATCGACCGTAATCGAGCCTTTTTCTGCCAAGTAACGTGCAATCTCAGCTGGCGCAGTCACTTCAAAATAAAGCGAACGCGCATCTTCACGCACAACCGTGATTTCACCCACAGCATCGACATGACCTGACACAATGTGTCCACCAAAACGTGTGGTGGGCAACATCGCCTTTTCCACATTGACACGTTGTCCAACTTTCCAGTGGGTCAGTGTGGTTCGGTTCAAACTTTCACGTGAGACATCGGCAGCATACCAGTGCTCACCCCAGTCAATCACTGTGAGGCAAATGCCATTGGTGGCAATCGAGTCACCCAAATGTACATCTGACATATCCAGATCCGTACCAATGCGCAAACGCACATCGCCACCGACATTTTGTACGCTTTCAACTGTGCCTAGACTTTCGATGATCCCTGTAAACATTTCTGATTTCTACCTCTATATTTTTACCACAGCGCCAACTGTGTCGTGACCCCAGATGTATCGACCCCGCCCAATTCGGCATAATGGTACAACTGCCCAAGCAGTTGACGAATTGGCGGACCTGACTTGGCATGGGTATCGGTGATCACAATAAACTCTAACACACGCGCACGCTCAGACTGACGCTGCTTACTCACGCGATAACGCGGTACATCCTGCGTTAATAAAGTCACGCGACCTCGCTCCAAATTGGCTTTGAGCAAGTCCCCTGCTTCAATATTACCATCGGTTGAATAACTGGTCAGAATGTAACGTGCATTGATGGTGGACAGTAATTTTTCATATGCCTCTTTGGCGTACTTTGACGAGTTATAAGGACTCGGGCGCTCTTTGCGCCACGCACGGTCAATTCCGCTTTTAAAACCTTTGGTGTCTGGTGTCGGCAAATCCACCTGATCCCATAGCGTTAAAGCATTTAAGACATGATAGTTACTGCTGTAAGCATGTTGGTTATAGGGTGGATCTAGATAGGCCACATCGACCTCAAAACTACTCATTTGGTTTGCCAAATGCTGCGCATCGACACACCACATTTCAGCCATCGGGTTCTTTTGTTTATTATCACCCACTTCACTAAAACGACTTGGAGTCAACCACAACAAGGATTCAATCCGCTCTAGCGCTGTTTGGGTTTTACCGCCCCAACCGTGGTGGAAGCTTTTAAAGACGCCGGAAGTATTGCTGACAAAACTGGCTGAATACAGCAGCGGTGCCAGTAAAGCAGACATCTCCACATCATCGATTGCCCCTTGTGCCTGCCATGTGGCAATTTGCTGACGAATCGCATCAATGCGCATGCCGTTGCGACGCTTAAAGAACAAACGATCTCGGCTTGGATCATAGATTTCATCATTTCGCGGGCACAGATTATGCGTTACCCAGCCCTTAACTTCAGGCAATCGGTTTAAATAATCAATGGCTTTTTGATAACCACCCAACTCTTTAAATGCAGGCGCTTCGGTACAAGCCAAAATGGCATGGTTCAGCGCATGGCTATACGGTTCCCAGTCGTTGGCAATCACGCGATAACCATTTTGACGCGCCAAACGCGAGACCACGCCCGAACCCGCAAAGAAGTCGGCAAAAATAGGCGCACGACCATCTGCACGGTTTAAAGTCCCTGTACTCTCAAGCGCCTCTAAAATCAGATGCAACAGACGGCGCTTATTCCCCAAATAAGGAACAAGTTGATGAAAGAGATATTCATCGGTGGTACGTGCCGCGTGACGACGTTTATGATAAACCGTAGACTCTGAACTCATAATGACTCTTGAGAAGGGATAAGCGTTAAGCGCACATCATCACCCAATTGTGTGACATCCATAAGCTTAAAGCGGAGTTGCTCTGCCATCTGAGAAAACTCAGCATTGAACATTGCACGTGCAGACTGACCCAATAAGGTCGGTGCTACATAACTAATCATTTCATCGACCAACTTCTCTTGTAAAAAAGCCGTCGATAACGTTGCACCTGCTTCAACCATGACATCGTAAATCTGATGCGATTGAACCAACTGCTTTAATAACTGATCTAAAGGCTGTACAGCAAACTGTATCACGCCTACATCGGCCAATGCTTGCCGATAAGGCCCCATCACCATCACGGTATCAGGCTGCTGTAAAATTTGGGCCGTCAGCGGCAAGCGGCCTTGACGGTCTAACACCAGACGTTTCGGTTGTACAACCGTTGTCAGATCCGCAACACCCTGAAGCTGTCTAACATTGAGCTGAGGATCATCGGCCAATACGGTTTCAATCCCCGTGATCACGACGCCAGAAATGGCACGAAAATGCTGAACATCTAAACGTGCGTCTGGGCCTGTAATCCATTTCGACTCGCCCGA
This sequence comes from Acinetobacter sp. BWR-L5, assembly GCF_039655985.1. NCBI lineage: Bacteria > Pseudomonadati > Pseudomonadota > Gammaproteobacteria > Moraxellales > Moraxellaceae > Acinetobacter > Acinetobacter sp. BWR-L5. The sequence continues at coordinate 392,958 of NZ_JAGFEV010000004.1, forward strand.
AGCCATCGCCGTTCGACCATCTAAACTAGAGGCAACTTTTAAACGCACATAAGGCATGCCAGTAGCCATAGCTTTTAAAAAACCAGCATTCAACTGATGTGCTTCGGTTTGACAAATACCGACATCGACCTCAATGCCTGCTTCTTTTAAAATTTGTACCCCTTTACCACCCACCAAGGGGTTGGGGTCTGGACAGGCAATCACAACGCGCGCCACACCTGCCTCGACCAAACCTTTGGCACACGGCGGTGTACGCCCATAATGTGCACAAGGTTCTAAAGTGACATAAGCCGTTGCGCCTTGGGTCTGTTCGCCCGCTTCGCGCATCGCAAAAACTTCTGCATGTGGCTGACCCGCTTTAGGGTGATAACCTGTCCCCAGCAACAGCCCATCTTTGACAATGACACAGCCTACATTTGGATTTGGCTTGGTGCTGTATTGACCTTGCAGTGCTAAAGCAATCGCTTGTTTCATCCAAGCTTGGTCAGCATGTAAAGCATTAGACTGTAATTCAGACATGGATGCCAACTCGCTTAATGTTCACGTTGTTGCATTTGTTCAATTTGGTGGCGAAAGGCGTCGACATCTTGAAAGTCTTGATAGACCGATGCAAAACGCACATACGCAACATGATCTAACGAAAATAAAGATTGCATGACAATTTCACCAATGGTGCGTGATTTCACATCACGCTCACCTAAACGGCGGATTTGTAGCTGAATATCGCTCAAGACGGTTTCAATTTGCTCTTGCGTCACGGGACGTTTTTGTAAAGCATGCATCAAGGAACGACGCAATTTTGCTTCATCAAAAGGTTCACTTTTGCCATCCGACTTGATCACACGAGGCATGACCACTTCATAACTTTCAAAGGTTGTGAATCGTTCACCACAACTAATACATTCACGACGACGACGAATTTGACAACCTTCAGCGGCCAAACGTGAGTCGATCACTTTACTGTCTTCGGCGTTGCAAAATGGACAATGCATAGTGGTTAAATTGAACAAATTTGAATGGTTTTAGAGTGTAGCAAAAATTCGCTGTTTTGTAGAGTTTTACGCTAGATATAGAAAAAAAACAGCCCTTTCGGGCTGTTTCACACAATATATTGATTATACTGTTGATTTATTATTCTATTGATTAGTCCACGCGTTCGCCGTGTTGGCTCAAGTCTAGACCCATACGTTCATCATCAGATTCAACGCGAATTCCAATCACCAGATCAATCACTTTTAAGATAATGAAGGTTAATACTGCTGAGTATGCGATCGTTGCCAATACCCCTTCAACTTGAACCCAAAGTTGATACATCACATCACTTGGTGCTTTGTCACCCATGATGAAATCGCTTGCAAAGAATGCTGTTAAGATTGCACCGACAATACCACCCACGCCGTGTAAACCAAACGCATCTAAAGAGTCATCGGCTTTTAAAGCACGTTTCAATGCACTGATACCCCAGAAGCACACCACACCACCGATTAAACCCATCGCCAGTGCACCGCCGACAGTCACAAAGCCTGCTGCTGGTGTAATCACTACCAGACCAGCAACCGCACCAGATGCAGCACCGAGTACTGAGCCTTTACCACGTGCAACTTTTTCAGTAATTAACCAAGAGATTGCCGCTGCTGCTGCTGCTACTTGAGTCACGAGCAATGCATAACCTGCTGAGCCGTTTGCACCCAATGCAGAACCACCATTGAAACCAAACCAACCGACCCACAGTAAGCTTGCACCCACAACGGTTAATGCCAAGTTGTGTGGAGCCATTGATTCACGGCCTAAGCCCATACGTTTGCCGAGCATATATGCAGCAACCAAACCTGCCACACCTGAGTTGATGTGTACAACGGTACCGCCAGCAAAGTCGAGTGCACCATCATTTGCTAACCAGCCACCGCCCCATACCCAGTGAGTAATTGGTGCATAAACCACGACTACCCAAATCGAGATGAAAGCGATAAATGCGCCGAATTTCATCCGTTCTGCAATTGAACCACTAATAATGGCAACGGTAATGATGGCAAAGGTCATTTGGAAAATAACGAATAGAACTTCAGGAATCGTCCCTGTGAGTGCGTCTGTGGTAATCCCAGTCAGCATGAACTTATCTAAGCCACCGATAAAGGCATTGCCCTCACCAAAGGCCAATGTATAACCAATGATAACCCATGCAATACTCACTACTGCCGCAGCAACAAAGCTATGTGCCATTGTGCTTAAGACGTTTTTCTTACGAACCATGCCGCCGTAGAATAACGCTAAACCTGGAATGGTCATTAATAAAACCAGTGCTGTGGAAACTAAAATCCACGCCGTATCACCTGTGTCTAATGTTGGTTCTTCTTCTGCAGGTGCGGGTGCTTCTACTGGAGCAGCAACGGCTTCAACCGCTGGAGCAGCCACATCCGTTGTTTCAACCACTGTGACTTGTTCTGATGGCGTTGGCGCTGTTGCTGCTTCTTCAGCCCAAGCAACAGAACCACCTAAAAGTGCGCCAGATAAGCTCAGCGCGAATAGCATCTTTTTCATTCGTATCCCCCAACCTAATTTGTGCGAGTTATGTGTTACTCAGCAAACTTCATGCCAAATTAAACGGCATCGGCACCTGTTTCACCTGTACGGATTCGGATGACTTGCTCTAAATTCGTGACGAAAATTTTACCGTCGCCAATTTTTCCTGTACTAGCCACACGTGTGATTGACTCAATCACCGCGTCGACCATTTCATCACTGATCGCGATTTCGATTTTTACTTTTGGTAAAAAATCAACAACATATTCAGCGCCACGATAAAGTTCAGTATGACCTTTTTGACGACCAAAGCCTTTGACTTCAGTTACCGTGATTCCTTGAACACCAATTTCAGACAGTGCTTCACGCACATCATCCAATTTAAACGGTTTTACAATTGCAGTTACGAGCTTCATGTTTGTTTTCCTTCGGCTTATTTCACCAGTAAGGTTTTATGTTCAAATTTCATGCCAAAAATTCTTAGGTTGGGGGGAAAAGAAAGTCTGACATGAGTTTTCTTTATACCCTATTCTATACATTTAAATGCGTTTTGAGCTTCAAAATTCAGGTTTTTTAGTCGAAGATTTATGATTTTTTTACAATCGATGAAATCATATTTCATCTGAAAGGCTATAGAGTCAGAAGCAGCAATGGTACACTGCTGTCACTTCTCCAACTGTTGGATATAGAAATGATTGAAACTTTATTACAAGCCATACTGGAACAAGTCGAACAACCTAAACAAGACTTAGAACATAATTTACGCGCACTGCTCAATGAAGCAGTCACCAAGATGGATTTGGTTTCCAAAGATGAAATTGAACGTCAACGTACTGCACTGAATAATGCCAATTTGCGTTTAAATGATTTATTGAAACAAGTGGAAGCTTTAGAGTTACGCATTCAGAACAAAAAATGAGCACCTGTTTGGTGCAACAAAAGACGCATAACGAATTAAAATAATGCACTATAATGGAACAAAAGATGTCTTTTGCCAAAATTTACACTCGAGCTTTGCTCGGTTTACACGCACCTTCGGTTGAAGTTGAAGTTCATCTGAGCCAAGGACTACCCTCTTTAACCATTGTGGGGCTTCCTGAAGCAGCCGTTCGGGAAAGCAAAGATCGGGTACGCTCCGCCATTATCAATAGTGGCTTTCAGTTTCCGACTAAACGCCTCACCATCAACCTTGCACCTGCAGATCTGCCCAAAGACAGCTCACGGTTGGATTTGCCTATTGCACTGGGTATTTTAATTGCCTCTGGTCAGCTCCCCGAACAAGGAACTGAAAATTTTGAATTTATAGGTGAATTGGCACTTGATGGGCAACTGCGACCGATTTCAGGTACTTTAAGTATTGCGATTGCCTGCCAGCAAGCTGGACATCAACTGATTTTACCGGAGGCCAATGCGCAAGAAGCCTCTCAACTGCCGAACTTTCAAGTATTTGCAGCGCAACATTTAAAACAAGTCTGTGAGCATCTGTCGCAAAACCATCTCATCCAACAGTTTCAACCCACGGCGCTAAAAGCCTCACAGCACTACAAATTTGATTTGGCCGATGTTAAAGGTCAACTGCGTCCGAGACGTGCCTTAGAGATTGCGGCGGCAGGTGGTCATTCTTTGCTATTTAAAGGACCGCCAGGGACAGGGAAAACCCTATTGGCTTCACGTTTAGCCAGTATTTTACCGCCCTTGAACACGCAAGAGAATTTAGAAGTGGCAAGTATTTACTCGGTGGCCAATCATCAACATCCTTTTGGACAGCGGCCATTTCGTGCACCACACCATACAGCTTCTGCGGTTGCCTTAGTCGGTGGCGGGTCACAACCCAAACCTGGTGAAATTACTTTGGCACATAAAGGCGTGCTGTTTTTAGATGAACTACCAGAGTTTGACCGCAAAGTTTTAGAGGTTTTAAGACAGCCGATTGAAGCCAAAGAGATTGTGATTTCACGTGCTTCACGGCAGATCACCTTTCCTGCCAATTTCCAACTGATTGCTGCAATGAATCCGTGTCCCTGTGGTTATGCTTTTAATCAAGATAGCCGTTGCCAGTGCTCAGCCGAGGCGATTAAGCGCTACCAAAACCGTATTTCCGGGCCTTTGCTGGATCGAATTGATTTACATATTGATGTACCACCCTTGCATGCTTCTGAATTGCAAGATACACAAGCTGTGGAAGACTCAGCAACTGTACGTGAACGTGTGATTCAAGCTTATCAATGGCAAATGCAGCGCCAAGCTTGTCTCAATATGGCATTATCACCCAAACAACTCGAACAGTTCGCACCACTAGATGGACAAGCGGCTTTAATCTTTGAAAAAGCACAGCAGCGTTTAAATTTGTCTGCTCGGGGTTATCATCGGATTTTAAGAGTGGCCAGAACCATTGCGGATTTGGCCCAGTCAGAGCACATCCAAACAGGACATTTGACTGAAGCTCTCTCCTACCGACAGCAAAATGCCTAAAAATCGCTAAATTCCACATAGAAAACCCCCTCTAGTCCTTAGGACTAGAGGGGGTTTGAAGATGCGAAAACTTAGAACGTTTTAGTTAAAGTAAATACTGCACCTGTTTCTACACCACGTGCTGTCACATGATCCAGATTATCAGTATCGATATTTGTTCCTACTGCTGCCAATTCTGCTGTTGCACCAGGAATAGACTGGAATGCATAGGTCACACCCACTTTCCAATCGACATAATTGTCATCATCACCAAATGAATATTTATCTTCATCACTGACCACGGTATAACCCACATTCGCGACACCACCAAAGCCCGTTGAACCAAATGGAATTGCATAACCAGCATTGATGTTCCAGCTGTCTGTATCTGCTGCAACATAGTCATTGGTATAGTTTACATTAGTCAGTAGGCTGTCCCCTTCAGTGAAGACACTCGCAAAGGTTAATTTGCCATAAAACTCTAACCAGTTCAGATCATCTGCACTTGGATAGTTGTAGTACACCATACCCACATCAAGCACTGGCTTGCTGGCAAAGCTTTCTAATGTTGTTGCAAAACCAATCGATGGATCGAGCTCTAAGCTCGGTGAACCTTCACCAAAATCAACATTTGAACCCCAAAGACCTAAATACAAGCCTGAGTCATGTGCCAAAGTAAAACCCGCTTGTACCGCTGGATCATTTTGGGTTTGAGTTAAACCACGGAAACGATAGTCGGTTGTTACAGCAGCACTTCCGCTAAAAGAGAAACCAAACGGTAATGCTGGCTCGTCATCTGCGAAAGTGAATGTAGAAGCTGAAGCCACCACAGCTAAAGATAATGCTTTAAGTGCAAATTTCATTGTTTGATTCCCCCACATCGTATCCGACGTTTTTTTGGTTATTTCGATAAACTCATGTAGGTAGTAGCAATAGCTATGCCACATTCAACTCAACATCAGATACGCCTTTTACAAAATAATCATAAATTATTGTTTTTGTTAAAATTATATAAAATATAAAAAATTGAGCTCACCCTCAGCTTGATCGTTAAACATCTTCGCGGTGAATTGAAGCCAAGCCCATCAAGCAAACATAATTGTTTACAATATGCGCTATTTTGAGACTCATCTTTGGAACGTACGTTTTTAAGTGCATAAAAAAAGTGCATCCCCAACCGATCTGGATGCACTTTTTATATCTGTAACATTTAAAAGTTGTAAGTTAAACCTAGCACCAGATGGTCTTCTAAATCCTCGCCCATACGATTATGCACACCATAAATATAATCCGCAGACATCTCGATCCCTGTCTCTGCAAAGGGCCTACTCAGGCCTAAGCGAACTTCATTAACAGTAAAGTTCTTCTCTGTAGTGAGTATGGCATCATCATGCTGACGATAAATCGATGCACCAATTGAACTATTGAATTGAAAGTTTTGTGGAAAGGCATAATGATGTGCAAGGCTTAAATAAGTATCGCCCGCGTTGGCATAGCTCACATCCACTAAAGCCACCGTGACGCCTACATCAAAGTCTTTATAGCTCAGACTATTTACAAATTCCGCTCCAGTTGTACTTCGGCGTTCTGTGCGATCCTCACTATAGACCGAGCCGCCATCATTATATAAATAAGTCACAATATGCGAGCGGTAGCTTACATCTGGACTGAGTGTGCCTGCATAACCCATATAAAAGTCATGCTCAACACCGTGATCTTTGCTGATATCCGCTGCATCATAATTCAGTGTGGAAACCCAATAACCGGCATATAGACCCGATGCATGTTCATATTCAAGCCCTGCTTGCAAGGTAGGCTGGTCATTTTCAATCCCCCCACGATAGATATACTGACTGAGCACAGCAAGGCTTCCACTGAGCACACCTTTTGAGCTTTGTTGCTGGGGCTCGCTTGCGTTGACCGACACACTGCCAGTGAAAAAAATTAAAAATAGTGCAGTTTTATGTGAATTTTTATGCATTTAAGCTCTCAAAATCTCTTTAGACATGAATCATTTACTGATTCCATACCCATAAATTTTAAAGCCATTTTTTAACAATGGGTCAATTTTACTTAGGTAACTGCTGTGTAATTCATCGTTTGCCAATCTAGCTATGGGTGATTTTGAGCTGATTCCAAAAGATTAGAAATGACTGAACACTTTGATTCATAAGCTAAAATGACCTCACAGTCTATATATTATATTCTGCAATACATAGCAAAAAACAGAATTAAGAAGAGAAAAATAATTCAATGTTTTATAAAGATTTATTTTAGCAAACCAAATATTTTAACCAAAATTAAAATATTTCAAACATATCACTTACAAAAAAATGCATTACTTTAGTTGAATATGTTAAATAAAAATGACAATTTTTCAGCGATTACTTATACAATTGCTGTTCTCTTTCCATCCAATTTGTATAAGGTTCGCTCCCCAATGCAAAACACAAAAAAATTAGCATTAGCAGTTTTAGTACAAACTGCACTGATATCAACAGCTTTTGCGAGTGAGCAAAGTGAATCTAAAGGTTTCGTTGAAGACGCTGAAGGATCAGTGCTATTCCGTACAGGTTATTTAACCCGTGACAAGAAAAATGGTGCAGCTGATACAAGTTCAGCAGCTCAAACCGCAATGGTTAAAATTGAGTCTGGTTATACTCAAGGTATCGTTGGCTTTGGTGTCGGCATTATTGGCGATACATCATTTAAATTGGGGAAAAATGGTCACACTGACAACCAAATGATCCCAACACATCCGCAAAACAATGCTGATGGCACAAAAGATGCGTATGACTACTGGACACGTGGTGGCGGTATCGTAAAAGCACGTATTTCAAATACTGAAGTACGTTACGGTACACACGTTCTAGACTTACCAGTACTAGCAAGTAACACAACACGTTTAGTGCCTGAATACTTTGAAGGTGTTTTGGCTACAAGTCGTGAGATTAATGGTCTTGAATTAACAGCGGGTAAATTTACTAAAGACCAAATGTCACACCAAATCAATACTGATGGTAACCATTTAGACCGTGCTGTGGTTTGGGGTGCAAAATATAAGTTTAATGATGCATTCAATGCATCTTACTTTGGCTTAGACAGCAAAGATACATTAGATCGTCACTATGTGAATGCCAACTATAAGCAAGCTTTGGCAAACAACAGCTCTTTGACCTATGACTTCAGTGGCTATCACACTGAATGGGATAAAGGCGCGAGCACATTATCTTCTACGTTACCTAGCACTTCATCTGACCGCAGTAACAATATTTGGGCATTGTCTGGTACATATAACCAAGATGCACACAATGTTATGCTTGCTTACCAACAAAGCACTGGTAACACAGGCTATGCATACGGTGAAAATGCCGACGGTTTCCAAAGTATTTATCTACCAAACTCTTACCTTTCAGACTTTAACGGTCGTGGTGAGAAGTCTGTGCAAGTTCAATATAGCCTAGATTTTGCAGGTTACGGCGTTCCTGGTCTAAGCTGGACGACTGCATATGTTTATGGTTGGGATATTGATACAGCAACTGATGACAACGCGAAAGAAAGCGAACTCTTTAACCAAGTGAAATATACAGTTCAATCTGGTTTTGCTAAAGATGCAAGCTTACGTTTACGTTACTCTCACTATCGTAATGATGATGCTTACGCAAACGATTACTACATGCCAGACACCAACGAATGGCGTATTTGGTTAGACATTCCTGTGAAATTCTTCTAATTTCTACGGAAAAGCTAATCTAATAAAAAAACCTGCACATTGTGCAGGTTTTTTTATTGAAGCCTACAATCAAACACAGTTCAATCAAGGCTTCACAGACAGGATTATTTTGCTGCTTCGATTGCTTTAAGCACTTCTTGCTTAGCAACTTCAGAACCTTCCCAACCTGTTAATTTAACCCACTTCCCTGGCTCTAAGTCTTTATAGTGAGCGAAGAAGTGTTCAACTTGTTGAATGAGTAAAGGTGGAAGATCGGTATATTCTTTCACGTCTTTATAAATTGGCGTTAACTTGTCATGTGGAACTGCGATTAATTTCGCATCGATACCACCGTCATCTTCCATGTTCAATTTACCCACAGGACGGCAACGAATTACTGAGCCTGGTTCAACTGGATGTGGCGTTACAACAAGTACATCTAATGGGTCACCATCTTCAGACAAGGTGTTTGGTACATAACCATAGTTCGCTGGGTAGAACATTGCTGTCCCCATGAAACGATCTACAAAAAGTGCATCCGAATCTTTATCAATTTCATATTTGATTGGTGCTGCATTTGCAGGAATTTCGATGATCACGTAGATATCGTTCGGTGCATCTTTACCCGCAGGGATATTGCTGTAGCTCATAACATCACTCTTTAACAAGTTAAATCTTTTAAAAACCGCATCGATTATAACGGTTTTTGAGAAAAAAATATTTCTGCGATTATACATCCACTGGGTGAAAATATGTATGTTTCGCACTTAGCCCATCGTCAGTCGAATGACCAACAATAATAAACAAATTGGGCAAAGCAGTGACAACAGCCAAACGATCGATCGAAGCGTCGACCAATTGGCCAAATAGCAAATGCCATACACCACACGAAAGACAAGATAGGCAATACCAAACGTCATGGTGACCACTTGCGGAATCACCATATATTCAGCCATTAAGATAGCGGCAATAAATAACGGTAAACTCTCAAAACTATTTTGCTGTGCCGCATTGGCACGTGCAGCCAGACCAGTCGTTTTGGCGAGAAATTCACGCGGATGTTGATTATCTTTGGCGCGAAATCCTGCTGTTTTTTTAGCAATGATTGTAAATACGTAAGGCAGTAAACAAGCAATTAAAATGAGATAAATAATCCCGCTAATGCTTTGCATTGGTTTTTTCTCATCAAGATCATTTCAAAGGCTATCATAGCATGGCATTCCGAGGATAAATTTGGTTAAATTATAGTGTTTTTATAATTTCCCGATGAGACTCCTGCATGGCTAGCCCTGATCAAAAAGAAATGTTCGACGTGCTCGAAATTCAGCGTCAACATCAACGCCAAGTGGATCGTGTTTTAAAGATTGTGCTTCCCGTTACTGCATTTTTATTGGCGGTCATTTGTGCCAATATGAATATTGGTTCGACTCTTGGCACACTGGTCATGCTGATCATTGCATTTTGGATGGTCGGGATTAAACGTCAAAACCTATGGTCTTGGTTGCTTGCAGTGACCGTCTATTGTCTGATCGATAATGTTCTGAGTTTTGGTAGTTTTGCTTTCCCAGCCTTTAGTCGTCAGTGCGGTACGATGCTGACCTTTGTTGGCATTTTGGGCATTGGCCGTCCCTATATCGACCGCTGGTTAATGAAAAATTAAATGTGAACATGAAAAAAAAGCGCCTGACGGCGCTTTTTTTATTTGAACTTAAGCTGTTTTACGTAAATCTTTACGTAGGATTTTACCTACGTTTGATTTCGGTAACTCATCCAAGAATTCAACATAACGCGGACGTTTGTAACCCGTTAAGTTCTCTTTCGCAAAGGCCAAGACTTCTTCTGTAGTTAAAGATGGATCTTTCTTCACCACAAACAGTTTTGGTACTTCACCTGATTTTTCATCAGGTACACCAATGGCAGCTACTTCCAATACTTTAGGATGCTTAGAAACCACTTCTTCGATTTCTGAAGGGTAAACGTTAAAGCCTGACACCAAAATCATGTCTTTCTTACGGTCTACAATTTTCACATAGCCGCGAGGGTCCATGACACCAATGTCACCCGTACGGAAGAAACCATCTTCAGTCATCACTTTAGCTGTTTCATCTGCACGGTTCCAATAGCCACGCATTACTTGTGGGCCACGGATTGAAATCTCACCTTGTTCACCCAGTGCAACTTCCTTGCCGTCATCATCCAAAATTGCAACTTCAGTTAATGGCAATGGAATACCAATCGTGCCACTGAACTCTTCTGACGCTGGCGGATTTGCCGTTGCCACAGGTGAAGTTTCGGATAGGCCATAACCTTCAATGATGTTGGTTCCAGTAATTCGCTTCCACGCTTCTGCTGTAGAAGGAAGCACAGCCATACCACCACCCATCGCCATTTTCAATTTGCTGTGGTCGAGTTGCTTAAACTCTTCATTGTTCACTAAAGCATTGAATAGCGTATTCACTGCTGGGAAGAATGACGGTTGATATTTACGTAATTCTTTCATCACCGCAGGTAAGTCACGCGGGTTTGGAATCAAAACGTTGGCTTGGCCTTTGTACATACCGTACATCGCACAGACCATGAACGCAAAAATATGATATAGCGGTAATGCACAGAAAATGCGGTCATCAGGTTGACCATCTTGTGCACCAAATTTACTTTGGAAAATACCGTCACACTGCAACATGTTCGCCACAAGGTTGCGATGCGTCAGTTCTGCACCTTTTGATACCCCTGTAGTGCCGCCAGTGTACTGAAGCACTGCTGTGTCACTTAACGTTAAGTTCGGGCGCTTATAGTTACTCGCACTAACTTTCGACATTGCCGCATTAAAGCGAATATGGCCAGGAATATTCCATGCTGGAATTTGCTTACGTACTGAACGTAATACAAAGTTCACCAGTGTGCCTTTTAATGCACCTAACATGTCACCTACAGAGGCAATCACAACATGTTTAACTGGCGTTTTACCATTAATCGCTTGATAAACAGAGGCAAAGTTTTCGATGATCACTAAAACTTCTGAACCCGAGTCATTTAACTGATGTTCAAGTTCGCGCGCGGTATACAGTGGATTGACGTTAACCAGTACTAAACCTGCACGGAATACACCCAAAGCAACGATAGGATACTGAAGAACGTTCGGCATCATTACAGCGACACGTGAGCCTTTTGCTAGACCCAAACTTTGTAAATACGTTGCAAATTTACGGCTCGCTTCTTCTAACTCACTAAAAGTGAGCACTTTATCCATAAAGATAAAAGCATCACGAGAGCCAAATTTTTGGAAATTTCGTTCAAAAACATCTACTAATGACGTGTTTTCTGGTGGCAATTCTACAGTCTCTGGAATCCCCGTTTTTTGGTATTCTGCGAACCAAATTTTTTCCATATCGCCCGATTCTCCTATCAGTAATCCTTAAATTTCAACTATTGTTCTCAATATTAAGCGCTCTTTATTTAACTTGTGTTGCTTAATACTGCATCCATTTCCCGCATACATACCATATATAACGTATTTTGATCGATGGATGCTAGTTTTATCTCTGAACTAACAGTTTATTTGCTTTTTGATAACCACGTGGTAATAACTGCCCTTTTGATGCTCTTTTGCCTATGTATTTTTGCAAGTCATCACCCTTCAATTTTAATTGCTGCTGTCCTGCAACGACTTGCAGTATTTCATCTAGCGTTAATCTTGTCATGAATACAATTTGATCTTTCTCTTCAAGTTGTATCAATTTATTACCTTTACCTTTATTCAAAACAGGCAACTCTGACAACTCTAAAATCAACAAACGACCCGTTGAGGTCAATAACGCCAAATGGGTGGCCTGATCAACACTGGTTAACGGCATAACTGTGGCTTTTTCAGGTAAAGTCAGGAAGGCTTTACCTGCTTTTGCATTGGTATCTAACTGTTTTGCCTGTGTTTTAAAACCATATCCTTTACTGCTCAGCGCCACGACTTCGGTTTCATCATCAGCAATAAAGACTTGTTTAAAACCGATACCACTGGCTGGGGACAATTTTGAACTCAACGGTTCTCCCAGACCACGTGCGGACGGTAGGCTATTAATGGCTAGTGCATAACTACGCCCTGACTCATCCAGCACATACACGCGCTGATTAGATTTGCCTTGCGCATGACTGAGGTATTGATCGCCTGCACGGAAGTTCAAGTTTTCAGCATCAACTTCATGACCTTTGGCTGAACGAATCCACCCCGCTTCAGACAAGACCACGGTCACAGGATCAGCAGGCATGAAATCTTGCTCACTCATCGCCGTCGCTTCTGCACGATGCACGATTGGTGAACGACGGTCATCGCCGTATTTTTTCGCATCATCTTTGAGTTCATTGATGATCAAAGCTTTTAAAGACTCTGGATTAGCCAACTGTTCACGAATCAGTGCAGCTTTGGCCTCTAACTCTTCTTGCTCACGGCGCATTTCCATTTCTTCAAGTCGGGCCAAATGACGCAACTTGAGTTCTAAAATGGCTTCGGCCTGAATATCATCAATATTAAAACGTGACATCAACTCCGCTTTGGGCTGTTCTTCTTCACGAATAATACGAATCACTTCATCAATATTTAAATAGGCAATAATCAAACCGCCCAAAATATGTAAACGTTTTTCAATTTTATTCAGGTGATATTGCAACCGACGGGTAACGGTTTCCTTTCGAATTTCAATCCACTCCAGCAAAATACGACGAATCGATTTCACTTGTGGACGACCATCCGCGCCAATCATGTTCATATTGACCCGATAACTCGACTCAAGGTCAGTGGTGGCAAAAAGATGACTCATTACCGCTTCAGCATCAATCCGATTTGAGCGCAGTACGATTACCAAACGGGTTGGGTTTTGATGATCCGATTCATCTCGTACATCGCTCACCAAAGGCAATTTTTTCGCCTGCATTTGATCTGCAATTTGCGAAATAACTTTCGAGCCTGACACTTGATAAGGCAAGTCCGTGATCACAATTTCATTTTTTTCGATGCGATACACCGAACGCATACGATAACTACCACGCCCTGTACTTTGAATTTTTAACAGCTCTTCAGGTGGCGTAATAATTTCTGCTTTGGTCGGCAAATCGGGTGCAGGAATATATTCTGCAACTTTTTCATCGCTTAAATTTGGATTGCGAATTAAGGCAATGGTGCCTTTCACGACTTCACGCAGGTTGTGCGGTGGAATGTCCGTAGCCATACCGACCGCAATGCCTGTGGTGCCATTTAACAAAATATTCGGAATACGTGCAGGTAAAGTCACTGGCTCTTTCATCGAACCATCAAAGTTATCCTGCCAGTCACAAGTCCCCTGTCCCAGTTCAGACAAAAGCACTTCACTATACTGAGATAATTTGGCTTCGGTATAACGCATCGCCGCGAACGATTTCGGATCATCGGGAGAACCCCAGTTACCTTGACCTTCAATAAATGGATAACGATAACTAAAAGGCTGCGCCATCAGCACCATCGCTTCATAGCAGGCCGAATCACCATGCGGGTGATACTTACCGAGCACATCGCCGACGGTACGCGCAGATTTTTTGGGTTTACCGCTGTGTTTCAGCCCCAATTCGCTCATGGCATACACAATACGGCGTTGTACAGGTTTTAAACCATCGCTGATATGCGGTAAGGCACGATCCATGATCACGTACATGGCGTAATTGAGATATGCTTGTTCAGTAAATTCTGCTACGGAACGGTTTTCTGTCGCTTGATGCGCAAGGTTCGTCATAACAACCTGTCATCCTAATTAATCGTTTTTTGTTTAAGTTCTTATGCTATGTCGCAGGCTCTGCCTATACAAGTGAAAGCGTACACCACTACGACAAATTGCGTCTTTAGATGTTCCTAGTGTCGTAAAATTATCCATTTTTTTTAAAATGAGCAACTAATTATTTTGAAGTTCAGTTCCTGTGTTCATCTCTGCTCATCAATGAAAATGGTTAAGCAACTTCAGTCTTCTCAACTTGATCGATACGATCGACAAAAAATCGGGGCATCCTCGCCCAAAATGCGACACAACCAATTGGGTAGATCACATCAATCAAGCAGTGATTATTTAAAGGTCTCATCATTAGCAAGATCCGCGTTTACCAAAATGCAGCGTTGAGAGGCTACGTTTTGGCCGAGCAGATTGAATTTTTTATTGCTGAGTTGGATCTTGTTATCGGTTATTTTTCAGATCCATCATCTAGATTTTATGTTGAAGTGTATTGAAGACTGAGAGTCTCAGCACATCAGACGCTCAATCTTCAGCACGGACTAAATTACAGTCCAATTTCTTCCAATGTTTTGCCTTTGGTCTCTTCACCCAAAATCAAAATTACCGCTGCCACCGCAAGCAATACCGCGGTAAACATCATGAAAATCGCACTAAATCCATTGCTCTGTACCATCATATGCGTCACCACCATCGGTGCGACAATGCCGCCCATACGACCAATGGCCGATGCCCAGCCCGAACCAAAAGCCCGGATATTGGTTGGATATTGCTCTGGGGTATAGGTATATAACACTCCCCATGCGCCAAGGTTAAAGAATGACATCAAACAGCCCCAGAACATGATCATGCTCACAGTGTCAGCTTGACCAAAGAAATACGCGGAAACTGCACACATGCCAATAAAACCAGCCAAGGTTGCTTTACGCCCCAACTTTTCGACTAGCCATGCTGCGGCCACGTAGCCCGGAAGCTGTGCCAAAATCATCACCAGTACATATTCAAAAGACTGAACAATGCTATACCCCTGCTTCACCAGCAAACTGGGTAACCATGTAAAAATGCCATAATACGAATAAACAATGCCAAACCAAATCAACCATAACATCAAGGTTCTACGTGCAAATGCACCCGACCAGAGCTGGGTAAAAGACACGGTCTTTTTTTCTGCCACCGGTTTAACGATGATATGTTCAACGACTTCCACACCGCATTGACGTTCAATCTGCTGCACTAAAGCATGCGCTTCCACAATGCGGCCACGGTTGATGAGATAAGGAATTGACTCAGGCACTTTGAACCAAATCACAATGGCATACAGTGCAGGAATCCCACCGATTAAGAAAGCCATATGCCAGTCAAATTTTGGAATCACAAAATACGCCACCAATGCAGCGCAAAGCCAACCTAAGCCCCAAAAGCTTTCTAGCAGCACGATAAAACGCCCACGCACCTGCGCAGGAATGTATTCACTGACCAAGGTCACCGCTACTGGCAACTGTCCACCTAAGCCTAAACCCACAATAAAACGAAACACCAATAACCACGTTAAGTTCGGGGCAAAGGCACAGGCTGCCGTCGCTAAACTGTAAATCACTAGGGTCGCGGCAAAAACTGTTTTACGTCCGATGCGGTCGGCCAAGCCCCCTGAACACACTGCACCAATCGCCATTCCGACAAAGCCAATGGAGACCACCCAACCTTTTTCGGTTGGGCTCATGTGCCAGTCTTCGGCCATTTTTGCCAAAATAAAAGAAATCAGCCCCGTGTCCATGGCATCGAACATCCAGCCCAAGCCAATGACCCACAACAAGGTGTAGTGAAATTTACCGATCGGTAAGCGTTGTATGCGAGAAACTAAATCCATAGCTCGGCCTCTAAAGCGGGAAAAGATAGCAGGCTGCTTTCTCAACAGGCTTTATCATTATGTGCTTTTTTCATACAAATAAGGCAGTCAAATCACTGCTATTTTAGCTGGCATCTTTCGAGGAAGCAGATTGCTCATCATCGTCTTGATAAATGAATTTTGGCATTTCTAAGCCAAAGTAAATCGCGATTAGACGTAAGCTAAAACCAAAGATCAAAGTCGAAATCACAGTCAGCTCAAGTGATAAACCGAGCTGAATGCAGCCCCAATAGAAAATCACCGCGACAAAAGAAATACTGGCATACAGTTCACGGCGGAAGACCAAAGGGACGTCATTACACAAAATATCACGTAAGATACCGCCCGATACCCCTGTCAGAACTCCTGCGACCGCAGACACCACAAAACCATGTCCCATTTCTAAGGCAATTTGACAGCCGATGATGGTAAAACCGATCAGGCCCAGAGCATCGAGCACCAAGAAGATATTACGTAAATGGCGCATCCACTTGGCAATCAAAATCGTCATAAAAGCGGCAAAACAGGTCAGCATCAAATATTCAGGATGCTTGACCCAAGTCAGCGGATAATGTCCCAATAACACATCGCGGACAGAACCGCCGCCCAGCGCTGTGACACAAGCAATAATCACCACACCAAACCAATCCATACTACGCCGACCCGCCGACAGTGCACCTGTCATTGCCTCTGCTGTGATCGCTATAATATAAATAATAGTGAGTAACATCGCCTGGATTCCATATAGGCTAATTGATGCGCGCTATTCTAAGCCAAATTTGCTTAAAATTATAAAAATTGTGCACAACATTGTTTAAATTTTTTCCCTGAACCGCAGATGCACGCTTGTTTCATGGTGATATGCATTTCAGTGGTTGGATCTAAAAAATACCATGCCTCTGCATGTTTCACAAAATGTGAAATTTCATGATGTATCTGTGGCGATGTGCCATCATGATAATAGGCTTTGAACTCGACCATGGCATGGTTTTTATCGAGTTTTTCATTGGCCTGCACGACGTCTAACTTCACCCATTGGTTGCTTCGACTCCACTCTGCAATTGCTGCAACATCTAGAGCCTGTTGCTGCCCCAACGCTGTGGTTTGTACAATGTAATCAATTTGTTGTTTAGCAAAAGCACTATAACGTGAGCGCATAAGTTGAGTAGCACTCTGCGCACGGCTTTGTCCCAAGTGCAATGGCTGACAGCATTGCTTATATTCACCCTGTCCACACGGACACTCAACATTACTCATGATTTTTCCATAAAAAATAGCTCGACATTGCGAGCTATTTTAACCTGTTCAAACCAGATTACGGTTTGTTTTAAGAGGATTCCTTGTGCAGATCTGACTTTGGAATCACATGCACTTTTTCAATTTTGTGCCCATCCATCGTCACCACTTCAAAAATACAACCATCTGCTTCAAGGCTAGAGCCATTTTCGGGTAAACGACCTAAATGGAATAGGATATAGCCTGACAAGGTTGAGTACTGATCAGACTCGTCGACCAAATCACGATCCAACAATAACGACACATGGCGAATATCGGTTGAGCCATCGAGCATCAGGCTACCATCTTCTAAACTTTCAGCCACATTGTCTTCAGCATCTTCATCGGGGAACTCCCCTGCAATCGCCTCTAATACGTCAATCGGCGTGGCAATCCCTTCAATCGAGCCGTATTCGTTCAAGACCAAAGCCATTTGCAACGGTGCTTGACGCAATTGTTCCATCACCATCAGGACTTGCGCATTTTCATGCACAATCACAGGTTCACGTAAATGTTTATCAAAATCGAGGATACCCGTTTCAATATATTCATTCAAAACTTTATGGGTCAGCACCACACCGGCGATGTTGTCTAATTCGCCCCGTGCCACGATTAAACGTGAATGCGTAATGCTAAGTAGTTGTGATTTGATTGAGGCTTCTTCATCCTCTAAATCAATCCACTCCAACTCTGGACGGGGTGTCATCACGGACTTCACAGGACGCTCGGACAAACCCAGCACCCCTTGCACCAAGACACTATGATAGACCCCATTTTCAGGATCAAACACTTCATCCGCATAAGCGCGAGTTGCCAGGACATCTTCAGGCTCAGAGGCATGATCACTACTTTTACCGCCCAACATTCGCAGCACCGCAGATGCCGTTTTATAGCGAAGATCTGTGGTGGTGACCATTTTTTCTTGATTACGGCGCATAGTTTGGTTGATGAATTCAACAATTACCGAGAAACCAATTGCGGCATATAAGTAGCCTTTTGGAATATGGAAACCAAAGCCTTCTACAATCAAAGAGAAACCGATCATCATCAAGAAGCCGAGACACAAAATCACCACGGTTGGATGTTTGTTGACAAATTCCATCAAGGCTTTCGATGCCCACAGCATAATGCCCACGGCGATAACCACCGCAATCATCATTACAGACAGATGTTTAACCATACCGACTGCGGTAATCACCGAGTCTAAGGAAAACACAGCATCCAAAACCACAATCTGAACGATCACCATCCAAAACACAGCATTGGCTGGACTTTCTTCTTTCTGAACCACTTTGGCGTCAATACGTTCATGCAGTTCCATGGTGCCTTTAAACAGTAAGAACACCCCACCAAAGAGAAGAATCAAATCCCGTCCTGAGAAAGGATGATCGAAGATATGGAACAGCGGCTCGGTCAGTGTCACCACCCAAGCAATTGAGGCCAACAGCACCAAACGCATTAAGAGTGCAAGGATCAAACCAACAACACGGGCCGTATTGCGTTGTTCTGGTGGAAGTTTCTCCGCCAAAATCGCAATAAAAACCAAGTTATCAATCCCCAGCACGATTTCCAGCACCACTAAGGTGAGTAACCCCACCCACGCAGAAGGATCAGACATCCATTCAAATATCATGTGATCTGCTCCTGTCGAGGGGAAATATACGGTGCATAACGCAACTTAAGCGGATGAAAAGGAAGATTCAGCACCAATGGCTGTAATTTTTTTTCGGAAAACTGAAGATGTCTTGAGCGACAACTACCACTACCCATGTTCGTTCTTGTGTTGTAAAACAGGAAATAAGTATAGGCAAGATCTACATGAAATTCATCTTTTTTTCAAAAGCGCACTGTTTTAAAAGATTTAACAAATTATTACCCGATTGTTAGATTAAATACAGCTTGCCGTCACATTTCTTGCTTAAACTAAGAAAGAAAAAGTAGATAAAGCAAAAGGTAAAAACATACGCCATGAATAGTGAATTAAAAATATCCTCTCTCAACACTGAAGTAAATGTTCAAACCACTCAACCTCTGATCGCACTTTACTGCGGTTCTCGTTCAGGTAATAAACCGATTTATCAAGAAAAAGCGATTGCACTGGCACAAGGTTTAGCTAAACAGGGTTTTGGTCTGGTTTATGGGGGTGCCAGTATTGGCCTCATGGGACAAGTGGCCGATGCCATGATTAGCCACGGCGGTGAAGCAGTCGGCGTCATTCCAGAATTTATGCTGGATTATGAAATTGCGCATCACCAACTGACCGAATTACATGTTGTACAAACCATGCATGAGCGCAAAGCCTTAATGGCCGAACGCGCAAGCGCCTTTGTCGCACTACCCGGCGGTTTAGGCACTTTTGAAGAAATTTTAGAAGTGGCAACCTGGGGACAACTGAACCAACATCAAAAACCGATGATGATTTATAACGTCAATGGTTTCTATGACGCACTGATTGCCCAGTTGGATCATGCAGTAGAAGAAGGTTTTCTACCGCCACAGCACCGCGCAAAACTGATTGTGTGCAACCATGCTGAACAGATTTATTCAGCCATTGCCAACCTCGGCAGTCCAGCGCACTTTGCCATTTAAACCCTGTTCTTAATGCCATAAAAAAGCGAGCCTAGAGCTCGCTTTTTTAACATATACGGTTATTGCCCATAATGAGTAACAAAGTTATAGAACCACGGCAGTGTGGTCGCCAAAATCACGGACATGGCTAAGCCAAACATCAATTTCATCGCATCTTTACTGACGTTACGCGAAGTGCGATGTTTGTTCACTTCATCAAAAATCATCGACATTGCAAACTCACGACCTGCAAGTAAACCTAAGAATACCCATGTGGTACTCATTGGAATATTACTCCACTCTTTGAAGACCAACAAAATGAGGGCATACATAAAGTCAATAATGGTTGCTGCACGAATATCAGTAACACCTGTTTTGGTATCGACAATCTTCTGAATCGCACCACCACGTTGGTACAAAATTACCGCCAACAACACCACAAAGACCGTGATGGCAAACAGTAAAAATGAAAACGGCACTTGACGGGGTACATAGACAAAAATATTAGCCAAATCTTGAATCAGCCACTGACTCCACAGAAAAGCCGTAGAAACCCACTGTAGCCCAATCCAAATATGCGACGGTTCTTGATTACGGGTTTTCGCAAAATACTTCGCGACTTGGCGCATTACAAAACGATAGACAATAATCGCAACCACAAAGGCCACCGCGTAGCCCATCATCGATTTCACCATCATCGAGCCTAAACTTGCAGGCGAGAAAATGGTTAAGACTAAGAAAGTGGTACTGACGGGAATTCCGTATTTGGTTAAAAATAACAGTAAAATCGGTGGCACAATATATAGCCACGTGACCCCACCCTCAGGAAAAGGGATCGTTTCTAAACGGCCATATGATGCATCACCCACACCGGATGCATACCAACCATAAATCAACACCACAACCAAAATGCTGCTGATAAAGAGCCAAAGCACCCACCATGGACGGTGTGCATTGGATGAAATAAACGTACCTAATGTCTGTGGCACATCATTTCCGACGATAGAATAAGCGGCTAAACAGAAGCCTATCACCATCAAAATTTCGATTGTCATAAAACCAACCTTTTGAATAATTTATTCCAAGACAGTGCCCTTGGACGTTTGCCAAAGATTATGACTGTTTTATTTCATTTTCATGACATCTCTGTCATATATTTTTTGTAGCGCCATAAAAAAAGAGCACCGTAGTGCTCTTTTTTCAAAGTCAAAACTCAGTTTTTTAATTGAGTTTGACTTCATAAACCGCTGTACTACCACTGACTTCATTTCCCACCACCAACAGCGGGTGACCATTGGGTGAATTCTTCGCCGCGATGAAAATCAAACCTTCTGGGCCTAAGTCACCTTGCTTCGTGACTTCTGTTTCATTGGTGTTGCGATGGTTCAGATACTGAACAAATTTAGCCTGATTCGGGTTGCTAATGTCATACACCATGATGCCACTGGCACGCTCAAGTCCAATAAAGGCAAAGGTCTTTTCACCAATTTTACCCAACGTCACGCCTTCAGGTTCAGGACCTTTATTGTCACTACGGTCATCAAATTTAAATGCTTCATGATTGCTATTAAATTGATGTGGAAACAACTCCGCAATTTTTCGCTCAAACTCACTCCCCGAGTCCCACACAATCTGCTTGGTTTCAGGGTCGACAATACTCACCGAACGACCACCATAGGCGTATAATTTGTCATAAGTCAGACGACCATTTTCATCCAACTTCGGCAGACCTGTTAGTGGATCTTGTTGATAACCTTGCGTCCAACTAATGGTCAAACGTCCAATTTGTGAATCTTTAATTAAATTATCCGCGCAGACTTCTGTTGCATCAGCCGTTTGACAAGGCTTAAACACCTCGGGGTTTAATTTTGCCCCTTTCACGCCCGGTGCAAGCTGACGTAAATGCGCGGCATAATCACCTTTGGCGTCAAAACCTGCTTTTTTAAACAAATGTTTGATGCGTATCTCTTCAGCATAACCAGCATTTAAGTCCCCGCCTTCAAAGTATTTGGCTTCATCCCTTAGCCATTCACGGGCATCCCCCTCATTGGCCGTGACCAAATAGGTTTTGCCGTTGGCTTGATATTGTGCAATGGCATCGGGCATATACATGCCATATAGACCCGGCCAAGAGCTGATATTAATCATGCCGGCATCTTTTGCACATTCTGTAATACTACGCCCCAAAGAGTCTTGACCAATAGCACAGTCACGGTCACTTCCATCCAAGGCATTTTCAGGCAAACTATGGTCCTTGTAGCCCATCGGGAAAAGATCAACAAATTGATTTTTTGCTAGGTCTAGAACCCCAATGGCATTATTTTCCTGCAAACTAACCCATGCTTTTTTACCATCAGCACTGACTGCGATATACTCAGGCTCTAGGTCTTGTGCAACTGTGGTCGTTTGAATACCTGCGGTCGCTACATTTGGGTATTGACTGATGTCTGGGCCAAAAATACGAATGCCTATATCTAATAAGTCTTGTTTACGGTCATTCCATGCGTGGAAGCCCGCAATAGTTGCTGTTGGTTTTTGAATATCTGAAATATCAATAATGCTGACCGAACCTTCAGGATCGACTTGATACCCTTCATTCGGTTCCGCTTCATTCGCTACCAGTACTTTTCGACCATCAGGCGTAAAGGTCAACATATCTGGCAAAGCTCCCACGTTGACTTGGCTGATAAAAGAGAGATCCTGTGCTTTAAAGAAAGCCACAATACCGGTTTGGGTTTTATCCTCAGCCTGAACCGCAAGCGCGACGATGCCATTATGCACCGCGACACTATTCACTTCGGAATTGGCTAAATAAGTTTTGGCATCCAAAGATTGGATATATGTCGGTTGCGCTGGTTGGGAGAAATCTAAAACATCGACCATGCCTTTTTGTGCATTCACCACGAACAGACGCTTACTCGCAGCATCATAGGCGGGGATTTCAGCTGCACTCTGTCCAAATATTCCCGACTCATAACTTGCAAGATGAACCAGTTCAATACTATTCGGCGTGGCTTCCTCTACCACAGGCGGTGATGTGATGGTTTGCGCATCATCACTGTCATTACATCCTACTAAGCCCAACCCCATGCATGCTAAAAAAACGGCACTATAAGTTTTATTCATCATGATCTAAATATCGGTTCAAATTTAACCAATGTATGACGTACGCGTTGCAAACACATGACGTAGAGATGTCAATTTGATGGCATGGGATAAATGCACATTCGCAACAACAGTCCAACTTAAATTAAGCTAAACTGTTTAAAAATTTCACTTTGTTGTATCTATGAACCAAACGCCGACCCATCAAGCACTCGCTCCTGAGTACCGTCTTTTGGTACTTCTGGTTTCGATTGGCTTTTTTATGCAAGGCTTAGATACCACCATTGTGAATACCGCTCTACCGGCTATGGCAGCCAGTTTGAATGAAGACCCGCTGCAAATGCATAGCGTGGTGGTGGCCTATGTGCTTGCCGTTGCTGCCTGTATCCCCTTGAGTGGTTGGCTCGCCGACCGTTTTGGGGTGCGCAATATCTATTTCAGTGCCATTATCATTTTTACTCTTGCCTCACTGGGCTGTGGCTTTTCTGAAAGCTTAAATGAGTTATTGTTCTATCGCGTATTGCAAGGCATAGGTGGTGCATTATTGCTCCCTGTTGGCCGTTTAGCTATGCTCAAGGTCATTCCGCGGACGCAGTTCTTATCGGCCATGAGTTTGATGAGTCTCGCGGGACTGATTGGCCCACTGATCGGTCCAACACTCGGGGGCTGGTTGGTCGAAGTCAGTACATGGCATTGGATTTTCCTGATTAACCTCCCCATGGGGCTGTTAGGGGTCCTGATTAGCTTTAAAGCCATGCCGAATGTCACCGAGCAGAATGTACCGCGTTTTGACTTTTGGGGTTTTATCCTGTTGGTAATCACCATGGCAGGACTATCTCTAGGGATTGAAAATTTTGCCAGTCCGCACCTGACTTTATGGTGGAGTATGGGGCTGATTGTACTGAGCTTGGTGACTGCGCTTTGGTATGCCTATCATGCACATACACATCAAAATGCGCTATTTCGCAGTAAACTGTTTCGTAACCGCATTTATGCCGTGGGTATTTTAGGTAACTTCTTTGCTCGCCTCGGTGGCAATGCCATGCCTTTTTTGATGCCACTCATGTTACAAGTGGCTTTCGGTTTTGAACCCTTTGTGACGGGGCTTTTGATGATTCCAACAGTGTTGGGTTCACTGGCCTCCAAACCCATTATTCGTCACTTGATTCAGCGCTTTGGTTATCGCCACGTGCTTTTGGTTAACACCTTATTGGTCGGCGCATGTATCGCCAGTTTTGCTCTCAATACCGCAGATACCCCAACTTGGCTGCGCGCACTGCATTTCTTTGTTTTTGGTATGCTGAACTCCCTGCAATTTGTGTCTATGAATACCCTCACGCTGAAAGATTTACCGCAACAAGATGCCAGCAGTGGCAACAGTTTCTTGTCGATGATCATGATGGTGTCGATGAGTATTGGTGTGGCTTTGGCAGGTACTTTGGTCAATGTCTTTACGGCATATTTGGGCACAGATCACATCGTCATGGCATTCCATAATACCTTGATTGTATTGGGCTGTATTAACCTGATTACCGCAGCCATTTTCTGGCACATCCCCAAAGATACCGTGGATGAATAACAGATACAAAATGCTGCCATTCACTGACCATAATCATCATGGTCAGTTCCACAAATTCGAGCTATGATGATGAGCTAAAAACCAATACCTGCAAAAGCATGTCCGCAAGAAAAAAAGTTTCCACGCCGTCAAAAACCTCATATCCCTATTACATACTTGCCTGTGTAGTGATGCTATGTGTCGGACTCGGGATTACCTATTTTTTCTTGCAGAACAATGTCGCATCTGCCCAAGAGTATCCAATAAAAGGCTTTGATGTGTCTCATCATCAGGGCGACATCCAATGGCAATCCATTTCTCCCCAAGAGTTTAAATTCGTTTATTTAAAAGCCACTGAAGGGGGCGATTTCAAAGACCGTAAATTTCAGGACAATTGGCTCAAAGCCCGTGAACAAGGCTTTTTGGTCGGGGCTTACCATTTTTATCGTTTATGCCGTGATGGCCAGATTCAGGCGCAGAACTTTATCGAAACTGTGCCGAAGAAAACCGATAGTTTGCCGCCTGTGATTGATTTGGAATATGACAGCACCTGTATCAACACCTATACCAGAGAACAGCTGCTCAAAGAAATTCAGGTCATGCACGACCAACTCTATCAACACTATGGCTTGCAACCCATTTTTTATACCTCTAAAACATTTTATAATATTGTTTTAGTCGATGAATTTAAACAAACTCCCCTTTGGATTCGTGAATATCAAGGCCAGCCTGAGCTCAAAGGCAATCCGAAATGGACCTTTTGGCAACACACCAGCCAAGGTCAAATTAAAGGCATACCAACCTTGGTGGATCTCAATGTATTTCACGGCTCAGAACAAGATTGGATCAGCTTTTTAGAGCGCCAAGGGCTTTATCAACTGCCACAAAACTTACCAATCAAGTAAGCAGTTTCAAGCCCATCATTGAGGTTCAAATACAAAAATACCAAGTCAAATTCTGTCGCTTATGCCGCATACAGGACTACGCAATCGATCTAAATAGTGCAATACTGACTTAGGTTTCAACATTAAAATTCAACATGCGAAAAATCATTCACATCGACATGGATGCCTTCTATGCCTCGGTGGAGTTACTTGATCGTCCCGACTTAAAGCATTTACCTGTAGTGATTTCTTCACACCATCCTCGTGCCGTCATTGCTGCCGCATCCTACCCTGCACGTAGTTACGGACTCCGCTCTGCCATGTCGATGACTCAAGCCAAAAAACGCTGCCCTCAAGTGGTGGTGATTGAACCTAATTTCTCTAAATATCGTGCGGTCTCAGAGCGAATTCATACAATTTTTCAGCGTTATACCACACTCATTGAACCGCTTTCCTTAGATGAAGCTTATTTAGATGTGACGGAAAATTTACAACAACTGGCCAGCGCCACAGAAGTGGCTGAACGCATCCGTGCTGATATTTTTCAGAGCACAGGATTGACCGCCTCTGCGGGTGTAGCACCGAATAAGTTTCTAGCCAAAGTTGCTTCGGACTGGAATAAACCCAATGGTATCTGCGTGATTAAACCTTCACAAGTTCAGCAGTTTATTCAGCACTTGCCGCTTAAAAAAATCCCTGGAGTGGGGAAAGTCATGCAAGAAAAATTACATGCGCTCAAACTCGAAACTTTAGGTGATTTACAGCATGTGGATGAAAATATCTTGATTCATCATTTTGGCAAGTACGGCAAACAGCTCTATCTATATGCACAAGGGATTGATGAGCGTCCTGTACAAGCGGAACGAGAACGTCAGCAAATTTCAAAAGAAACCACTTTTGATGATGATTTAACTATTGAACAATGTCTCCCATTTTGGCCCAAGTTAATTGCACAAGTCTGGCAAAGCTTAGAGAAAAAGCAACTGTATGCCCGCGGTGTCACCGTCAAACTGAAACTGAAAAACTTTCAAACCCTACAGCACAGTAAAAGCTTCAAAATGCCATTAAAGCATCAAACTGAATTGCAAATGACCTTAGATATCTTACTCAAAGAAATGCAAATCACACCGGATAAACAGTTTCGTCTGATCGGTGTTGGGGTCTATGCACTTTCGACTCAAGAGCCTTTACCCCAGCTCTCTTTATGGTCTGACTGATTGCTCAATCAGTCACTTTTTAACCAAAAGAACAAAAATAATGCAATTTAGCATTCACAAACTGTGTTTTTAGAGTAATCTAATGACGCGCTGCATTTATCCATGTAACCGCTGAGATGCTAAAACTTACCTTTACTTTTAGCATACGTCCTGTGATTGGCGTGACGATCAAATCCGAAGATTACAGGACATCTCTGATATTTATCATGGTATTCCCCATATTACAGAGCAGCGCTCTATCATCAAAACAATCCAATATTCAAAAATATATTTTTATAAAGCCCGCATAAGATTTACCTATTGACTACGTTCCTTCATCTTTTGTAATTCATGTCGATATATCGAATCCATCCTCTGTTCACATGCGCTTATAACAATAGATAGGATCCTTCACGCTGTAAAATTCTGCACCTGATTGAAAGCCAACATCATAGCCATCTGTCATACATGAGTTTGTGGTAGGCTATTGAACTACATTTTTATGTTCTATTTTTATACTCATAATACAGGATGCATACATCATGACGGTTCAACGTTTGCATGTCTCAAATCGTTTTTCTGAAGTTGCGATTGCTGGCAACCTCGTTCATTTGGCAGGTCAACTGGCGTCTGACTTTGATCTCGATATTAAAGGTCAAACCCAACAAACATTCGACATGATTGACCAATTTTTAGCTGATGCAGGCACAGATAAAAGTCATATTTTATCGGTGACGATTTATTTAAAAGACATTGAAAATGACTATGCAGCGTTCAATGAAGTTTGGGATGCTTGGGTTGCAGACATTGATGCCTTACCCCGTACCTGTGTTGAAGCTAAACTTTATGATCCACGAGTATTGGTAGAGTTAACCGTTGTTGCAGTGAAACCTGCATAAAAATACGCGTATCATAAAAACATGAGTTTTCATGTTTTTATGATACGCGCTGAGATTCAGTTAGCCGATCAGACGTAATTTTCGAGTTTGTGCTGCATTATAGTAATCATATTTTTTGGCTACACGCGTATCTTTAGTCAAACGCGACGAAGCATAGAGATCGCCATAAAAATCTTCACGTAACTGATGATAGTCAGGCACTTCTTCATAACGAATCACTTTATAACCAGCCATATCGAGGATCGCATCCTGAAACTGTGCCTTTTGTGGACGTTTCAGTGAAAGCGGATCTTCTAAAGCAACCACTGCCAAAACTTGTTGTGCACTATCCACAATGACAAAATCGGCCACCAAATTGCGGTATTTGTTTCGCGTACGCGAAAATTTTGTAGTTAGTAAGGCATCATAAGACACATGTGCCAGCACAGTATGATGCGGTAAAATTTCTTTCAAACGAGTGTAAGTCAGTTGCTCATGCATACTAAAAATAGCACGTTGTTTTAATGCACTATCTTGCTGCTTGGTCTTAGGGATCAACGCTTTACTCGCTAAAATCATGACCAGTATCAACAACACGCTACCAATTACCATATAAGTTGTCATATTTGTATCCTTTTCATCTTTATTATAATTTTCGGTATCACACCGATTTTTATCCGATCAGTATAACCTACTGACCATTTACCCAAACCACGCAATAAAAAAACTCAAGCTAAAATCAAACAAACGCTGATAAAACTAAACAATTTTTTGCAATGTCATTCGTTGTAACACGTTTTGTTTTAATCCGAATGAAATTTTGGCTCTTTAGCCTATCTACACTGTAATAGAGTGATTCATTCACGTGCAATATGATTCTTCGGATTGACCCAATTTTCCCGACGGATGGCAGAAAAGCCAATCTTTGAGCTATTTTTCTAACGCAATAAAAAGATTGATCCTAAAAAAGGATGCCGTAGCATCCTTTTTTATATTCAGTTGCGATTAAGCACGTGACTTAGACTTCGGTTTTGATTTTGAATGTCCAAATGGCTTCTTGGCATCACCTGTTTCACGCGGTGGTAAACCTGTATGTTGCGTTAAAATCTGACCGCGCTCAGGACGCTTTTTGGTATTCGATGGACGCGATTGATTTTTCGCTTGTTGGTTACGACTATCACCATTACGTTTTTGCGAATCACCATCCACGGTTGAGTTTTTCTTCCGAGCAGACTGATACTGACCTTCCGTCCCTTGCGGTTGATAGGTTGGAATCAAATGCTGTTTCGAGTTACCAATCAAGTCTTGGCGGCCCATCTCTTTTAAAGCTTCACGTAATAATGGCCAGTTGTTTGGATCATGATAACGCAAGAAGGCTTTATGCAGACGACGACGCTTCTCACCTTTCACAATATCCACATCTTCAGTATATCGCGCCACTTTGGCTAATGGGTTTTTACCCGTGTGATACATGGTGGTCGCGGTTGCCATTGGCGATGGATAGAAAGTCTGTACCTGATCGGCACGGAAACCATTTTTCTTCAACCAAATCGCCAAATTCATCATGTCATATTCGGTCGTACCTGGATGTGCTGCAATAAAGTACGGAATTAAATACTGCTCTTTACCTGCCTCTTTACTGAAACGATCAAACATTTGCTTGAAACGATCATAGGTCCCGATGCCCGGTTTCATCATCTTAGACAATGGACCTTTTTCGGTATGTTCAGGCGCAATTTTTAAATAACCACCGACATGATGCTGTACCAATTCCTTGACATATTCAGGGTTTAACACCGCTAGATCATAACGCAGACCCGAACCAATCAGAATCTTTTTGATGCCTTTAATGGCGCGTGCTTTACGATATAGCTGCGTTAAAGGTGCATGATCGGTATGTAAATTTTGACAAACACCCGGATAAACACATGATGGTTTACGACAGTTCTTTTCAATTTCAGGGTCTTTACAGTGCAAACGATACATGTTTGCTGTAGGCCCACCCAAGTCAGAAATGATGCCAGTAAAGCCTGGTGCGGTATCACGAATCTTTTCAACTTCACGTAAAATTGATTCTTCTGAACGGTTTTGAATAATACGCCCTTCATGTTCTGTAATCGAACAAAAGGTACAGCCCCCAAAACAACCACGCATGATATTGACAGAGAACTTGATCATGTCAAATGCTGGGAAACGAGCATCCCCATACACAGGATGGGGTAGACGTGCATAAGGTAAATCAAACACATAGTCCATTTCTTCCGTAGTTAACGGAATTGGCGGTGCATTTAACCAAACATCACGTTCGCCATGCTTTTGTACCAAAGCACGTGCATTTCCCGGATTGGTTTCAAGGTGCAAAATACGGTTGGCATGTGCATATAAAACGGGATCATCTGCCACTGCTTCAAATGCAGGCAAACGAATCACAGCCAGTTCACGCGGCGGTAATTTATGTTTAATTGCCTTTGAAGACGGCTGTAATTGCACAATTTGTGTATCAGGATCGAGTTTATCCCCTTCACGAACAATTTGATTCGTCACAATTTCTTTTTGGAAATTTTGGTATTGGGTTAAAGAATTACCCTTATCTTTTTCAATTTCACAGCCATCTAAATCTTCAGTCATCACATAAGGATTGATGATCGGATCAACACGGCCAATGGCATCCACATCATTCGATGCGATTTCCACAAACTTGGCTTTAGATGGACGGTTTAATTTATTCACGATAAATGCCGTGCCACGAACATCTGTAATTTCGTGAATTTTTTCGCCTTTGGCTAAGCGATGCATTACTTCAGTAATTGAACGCTCACCATTACCATACATCAAAAGATCGGCTTTTGAGTCCATCAACACTGAACGACGGACTTTATCTGACCAATAATCATAATGCGCAATACGACGTAAAGACGCTTCAATTCCACCTAACAATACAGGTACATCTGGAAATGCTTCACGTACACGTTGGCAATATACGGTTGCTGCACGGTCAGGACGTTTATTAGGTAAATTATCTGGCGAATAGGCATCATCAGAACGAATTTTACGATCAGCCGTATAACGGTTGATCATCGAATCCATGTTCCCAGCTGTCACACCCCAAGCGATATTTGGCTTACCCAAAACGCGGAATGCTTCAACATTAGTCCAATCAGGTTGTGCAATAATCCCGACACGGAAACCTTGTGCTTCTAACGTACGGCCAATAATGCCCGAACAAAATGATGGATGGTCGATATACGCATCGCCACAGACCAAAATAAAGTCACAACTATCCCAACCGAGTTGGTCCATTTCCTCGCGCGACATCGGCAAAAATGGCGCAGGTTCAAAACATGACGCCCAATATTTGTCGTAATCAAACAACGCTTTAGGCGCGGTCTGCATAGTATAAGCAGTAGACATGGCTAGCAATTCTCGGCTGGCAGATGAAAGATCTCAAATAAAGATCAAAGATGAAAGCCGATCATTTTACCATGAATTACATTCAGCTTGCTTGGTTAAAAAAGCATCATATACAGCACGTTATCATTTATTTTTTTATGCAAACATAATTTCGAAGTTTTTATTTAAAAAGAAACAATTCGGCAGCTAAGAGCCAAAAGCTGGCCCTTCATTCCTTAAAGAATAAAGACCAATGCCCAATCACTTGGGACAGCAAGCAATACATCGAGACCCAACTGACTCAGCTGAATTATCCAGCAAAGAATGAAAAAAGTAACATCAACTATAGCTATGCCGATCTCTCAGAATATCCCTCACTTTATGGCATTTTTATTTAAGATCTCACTCATTTCCTTTTAAGATTCTAATATTTAGATTGATGAAAGATGCTGCTAAAAATAAACACCATCTTTCATCATGTAAAAACTCAAATCAGTTGAGTTCTTTCACACTAACTTTATTATTTTTGAGCGGTCGATAAGTCCATAATCAACTTTGTCGCTAAATATAAACGCGGCACAATACTTTCGACCAGAATATATTCAGCATTATTCGAATGCGCACCATCACCAGATAAGCCCATGCCTTCTAAAATCGCTGCTTTCGAATTTAAGCCAGCAAATGCGGCATCTGTACCACCACCTGTTGCTTCAGCTAAGACCTTCATTGGTAAGTTAAAATCATTTTTGTAAATAAGCTGTGCTTGTTCAGCCAATTTTTTTGCTTGTGGATTTGCCATTAAAGGTGGCCGACGCATTTCAAACTTTAACTTAACTTCACTCTCAGCTAACTTTTTACGTTTAATCCTTTCCTGTAATACACGTTCCACTTGCTGAAAATCTTTAACTTGCAAGGCACGAACATCTGCTTGTGCAGTCGCAAGGTCTGGAATCACGTTACGCACTTTACCTGCACTCGCTACAGTCCAGTTTAATTTCAACCCTGTTTTAGGATTCGATAAATCTTGTAACTGTAAGATTTGATGTGATAATTCTGTCAGTGCATTTATGCCTGCTTCAGGCTTAACCCCTGCATGTGCAGATTTCCCGTGAACCTCTAAATATGCTGCACCAATCCCACTGGTGGCTAATCGTAAACTGCCATCTTTACCACCACCTTCAAATGACAAAACTACATCTTGGTCTTGTGCAGTTTCAGTAATCAGTTTGCGTGAACCTGGCGAACTGATCTCCTCATCGGAGTTAAGTAAGACTGTGATCGCGCCATAATCTTGATAATTCAACTTTTTCAAAAGATCAAGCGTATGAATAATCGCAGCAACTCCCTGTTTATCATCTAAAATTCCAAGACCAAAAACTTTATCTCCTTCCATTTTAAAAGGTTGGTCTTTCAACATTCCAGTTAAATACACCGTATCCATATGAGCAATTAGCATAATTTTACTGCTGCCTTTACCCTTTAAAACAGCTTTTACCATTGGACCAGTCTGTTGGGGCGTATCATCCATACGATATATATCTTTAGCTTCTACAATACTGACCTCAGCACCTGTCGTTTTTAATTGTTCGGCGACATATTTAGCGATCTTATTCACGCCGACAAGATCTTTACTCCCCGACTCAATATTGACTAAAGCCTCTAGAGTATTTAAATAATTCTTTTTTTCTAATTCAACCAGTTGTTTGACCTGATCATTAGATACAGCATGTACTTGCCCAAAAGCCAAACAGCTCAACAACGCACATGAAATTAAAGGAAGTTTTTTCAGTTGAAATTGAATTTTATTAGACATACTCATTATTCCATTTAAAGATATTGCTAACAAACTATGAACATTTGATCGACTATTCAATATTTTTAAAAATCTAAAAATAAAAATGTTAGATAGATTAAATGTCATGATCGATAAATAAGTAAATCAGTATGTAGAAACCTATCCTAAATCTCAATTAGACGATTGATTCGTTTATTATTTAATATTTTCAGCATAAAAAAATCCCCCTAACCGTTAAGTTAGGGGGATTTTGAATTAATGAGCTGGCGATGACTTACTCTCACATGGATAACTCCACACTACCATCAGCGCTAAGAGGTTTCACTTCTGAGTTCGGGAAGGGATCAGGTGGTTCACTCTTGCTATTGTCGCCAG